>NZ_PQSQ01000048.1 GCF_002920575.1 Streptomyces sp. Ru73
GCGCGGGTCTCGGCGCGGGAGGCCCTGGTCATCCCCCTGCTGGAGGTCGCCGTGCTCGCGGTCGCCGGTCTGGAGCTCACCCGGGGCCGCCTCACGCCGGGCCAGGTGCTCGCGGCCGGCGAGTACGTGGTGCTCGCCACCGGGATCAGCGCGCTGGTGTCCTCGGCGAGCCGGCTGGCCATGGCCCGCGCGACCGCCGGCCGGGTGGCCGAGGTGCTCGCCGAACCCCCGGTGACGTACGGCGGCACCAGGCTTCCCGAGGGGCCGGGGGCGCTGGAGTTCCGGGGCGTCACGGCGCGCGGAGCGGGCGGTGACGGGCGGAGCCCCGGTGGCACCGTCCTGGCGGACGTGTGGCTGACCGTCCCCGGCGGGGCGCTGGTCGCGGTCGTGGGCCGGTCCGGGTCCGGGAAGTCCCTGCTGGCGGCGCTGGCCGGGCGGCTCGCCGACCCGGACGAGGGCGAGGTGCTGCTGGACGGCGTGCCGCTGCGGGATCTCGACCGGTCCGCGCTGCGCGGCGCCGTCGCGTACGGCTTCGAGCGGCCGGTGCTGCTCGGCGAGACGTTCGCCGACGCGATCGGCATGGGGCAGCGGACGGCCCGCGCCGACGAGGTGGTGCGGCAGGCCGTGGCGGCCCGGGCCGACGCCTTCCTCAGACGGTTGCCCCAGGGGTACCGGACCCGTCCGGCGGACGCCCCGCTCTCCGGCGGAGAGGTGCAGCGGGTGGGGCTGGCCCGGGCGTTCGTGCAGGCCGGCCGGGTACTGGTGCTGGACGACGTGGCCGCCAGCCTGGACACCGTCACCGAGCACCACATCAGCCAGGTGCTCACCGGCGCCCTGGCGGGACGCACCCGCCTCGTCGTCACCCACCGTGCGTCCACCGCGGCGCGGGCCGACCACGTGATCTGGCTGGACGGCGGCGGCGTCCGCGGGCAGGGCACCCATCGCGAGCTGTGGGCGCTGCCGGAGTACCGGGCCGCCTTCCGGCCGGACCCGCCCGGCGCCGGCCCCGGAACGGGCGCGGCCACGCGGACCGGGAGCGCGGCATGACGGGCGCGGCCGGACTGCTGCGGTCGTCGCTGCGCCGGCGGCGCGGGGAGTTCCTGCGGCTGGCCGGGTGGTCGCTGGTGCAGGCCGTGCCGGCGTTCCTCGCGGGGTGGGTGGTCGCCCGCGCGGTGGACGACGGCTTCCTCGCCGGCCGGGCCGGAGCGGGCTTCGCCTGGCTGGGGGTGCTGGCGGTGGCGGCCGGGGTCGGGGCCTGGGCGACGCGGCACGCGACGCTCGGGCTCGCGGCCGTCGTCGAGCCGCTCCGGGACGAGCTGGTCACGCTGGTGGCGTCGGGCACGCTGCGGCGGTCGGCGCGCGCTGACCGGCCGGCCGACACCGGCGGCGTCGCGCGCCTGACCGAGCAGGTGGAGATCGCCCGGGAGGCGTACGGGGCCGTGGTGATGTTCGTGCAGGGGTTCGCCGCGTCCGCTGTGGGTGCGCTGCTCGGCCTGGCGGCCCTGGACCCCGCCCTGCTGCTGTTCGTGCTGCCGCCGCTGCTCGTGGGGCTGGGGCTGTTCGCGGGGGCGCTGCGGGCGCTGGCCGCGCGCCAGCGGGACGTGGCGCTGGCCGACGAACGCGTCGCGGGGACCGCGAGCGAGGTGACCGGCGGGCTGCGGGACGTGGTGGCGTGCGGTGCGGAGGACGTCGTACGGGAGCGCGCGGGCCGGGACATCGACGCGTCGGCGCTGGCCACCCGGTCCCTGGCGCGCATGACGGCCGTGCGGACCGCTTCGCTGGCCGTCGGCGGCTGGCTGCCGCTCGTCCTCGTCCTGGCCGGCGCACCGTGGCTGGTGCAGCGAGGGGTGACGGCGGGTGCGGTGCTGGGTGCGGTGACGTACGTGTCGCAGGGCCTCCAGCCGTCGTTGCAGGATCTCGTACGGGGGGTCGGCGACAGCGGGCTGTGGCTGCTGGTCACGCTCGGCCGGATCGCGGAGGCGGCCGAGGGACCGCGGGCGGAGTCCGGGGACGGCCGGGCGCCCGCGGTGCCGCGGGACGCGGGGCTGGAGCTGCGCGGCGTCACGTTCGGGTACGCACGGGCGGCCGAGCCGGTGCTCGACGGGCTCGATCTCGCCGTGCGGCCGGGTGAGCACCTGGCCGTCGTGGGGCCGAGCGGGGCCGGGAAGTCGACGTTCACCGCGCTGGTGGCCGGAGTGCTCACGCCCCGGTCCGGTGACGTCCGGCTGGGCGGCGTACCGGTCGGCAGCCTGGACGGGGGGACGGCCCGGCACCGGGTGCTGATCCCGCAGGAGGCGTACGTGTTCGCGGGGTCGCTGTGGGAGAACCTCACGTATCTGGCGCCGGGCGTGCCGGTGGCGGCGGTGGACGCGGCGGTGGCGGAGGTCGGCGCCCGGCCGCTGGTGGAACGGCTGGGCGGGTACGGAGCGATCGTGACGCGGCAGGAGTTGTCGGCCGGGGAACGGCAGTTGGTGGCGCTCGTGCGGGCCTACCTCCCGCCGGCGGAACTGGTCCTGCTGGACGAGGCCACCTGCCATCTCGATCCGGCCGCCGAGGCGCGTGCGGAGGAGGCGTTCGCCCGCCGCCCGGGCACGCTGATCGTGTGCGCGCACCGGATAAGCTCGGCGCTGCGGGCCGACCGGATCATGGTGCTGGACGGCGCGCGGGCCGTGCTCGGCACGCACGAGCAGCTGCTGGCGGGGTCCGCCCTCTACCGGGATCTGGTGGGGCACTGGGAGGACGGGGGCGGCGGGGACCCGGCGCTCAGAGCCACCCCGACTCCCGGGCGATCCGGATGGCATCGATCCGGTTCCGTGCCCCGACTTTACGGGTGATGGCCGAGAGGTGGTTGCGGATCGTGCCCACGGACAGCGACAACCGGTCCGCGATCTCCCGGCCCGGGGTGCCGGCCGCGGCGAGCCGCAGGACTTCCCGCTCCCGGGGCGTCAGCGGGTCCTGCGCCGCGTCGAGCACCAGCAGCGCCAGGCCCGGGTCGATGTACCGCTGGCCACCGACGACCTTGCGGATGCCCTCGACGAGCCGGTCCGAGGGCGCGTCCTTCCCGATGAGGCCCGGCGGCCGCAGGGCCAGTACGCTGCGCAGCCGCTCCAGCGTCGGTGCCCCCGCCACCAGCAGCGTCCGGCACTCGGGGAGCCGCTCGCACAACGTGCCCGCGGTGGCGAGCGTCTCCTCCTGGTGCCCGTCGACGTCGATGACGACCACGTCGGGGCGGTAGGACAGCGCCCGCGCGAGGACCTGCCCGTTTCCCGCGGTCTGCGCGACGACCTCGATGTCCGCCTCGCGGGTCAGGAGTGCGGCGAGCGCTCCGCGCATGAGCCCGTCTTCCTCGACGAGAAGGACCCGGATCACTGTCGCTCCCTGCTGTCCGACCTGTCTCCCGCCTCCCCATGAGGAATTATCTCCGGGTCTGTCCGCATCTGCCCGGCCGCTGGGCCACCCCGTGGATTTATTCGCGAAATCTTCGGGGACGGCGGAACCTCCGGCCGGGTCCGGCCGTTGTACAGAGTGAGGCCCCGCATCATCCCCCGTGTGCGGGGCCTCACCAATGCCGCCGGCCCCTGCCGGAACCGGCCCCGCCGCTACGCCTCGTCCTGGACCAGCCGTTCCAGCATGGTCTGGAAGTCCTCGTCCACGACCACCCGCAGCCCGTCCCCGTCCGGTTCACTCAGCCGGGTCATCGTGCCCCGGCGCCACCAGAACACGTTCGGTGTGATCGCGCCCGCCGCGTCCTCGTGCCCGGCAGCGGCGAACTGCGCCATCGCCTGGAGCGCCGGGATGACCTGGGCGTCGTGGATGCGGTGGAAGGCCAGCTGGTGCCGGAAGGGCAGCGCGACCAGCGCGCCGTCCGGCGTCAGCGGCGCGCCGGTCAGCCGTTCCGCCAGCTCGTCCAGGACCAGTACCCGGCTGGCGGTGAAGAAGGAGTCGCCGAGCACCACCTCGAAGGACGACCCGTCGCCGCGGCGGACCGTCTCGTGCCCCTCCACCGGCAGTGCCCGCAGGTTGTTCAGCGCCCGGATGCGCAGCTCGGCGACGTCCCCGATGTCCAGCAGCGAGTCCTCGCCGAGCATCTGCACGGCCTCGGGCAGGTCGAGCGCGAGCACCTCGCGCAGTCCGGGGGCGAGCGGGCGGGCGTACCGGAAGGACTCGGCGGCGGGCAGCGAGTCCTCGGCGACGACGCGCGGGAAGAGGCGGGCCCGCAGCTCGTCCTCGGACAGCGTCTCCAGCGGCTGGGGGCCGTCCATCGTACGGAGGACCTTGCCGACATGGTCCCGGATGAGCGCGGGCCAGGCCCGCTCGCCGCGCCGGTCGCGGTGGCAGACGGCGGCGAGGTTGCCGAGCCCGAACTGCCGGCCGCCCGAATCGGTGACCATGCCGGCGTAGACCGTCACCTCCAGGCCCTGCTCGGCGAAGGCCGACCGCACCTGGCTGCGGAAGATGCCGCCCTCCCGCTCGGAGAAGAAGCCGAACTCCCCGTCGCGCGGGGTGTCGCGCGGATCCCTCTTCGGTCCGCGGCGGAACAGGCCCATCTCTTCCTCTTCCTCCCGGCGACAGCCACGAATGCGCCGATGGTAGCCGTTGGCCGGTACCCGCTCGACCGGGCGTGGCGCCGTCCGGAGCACGTACCGGAGCCCGGCCGCCGGCCGTCCTCACGACCGGAATACGGGCTTCGGGATGCGCGGCGGGCGGCGGAGAGACAGCCTGGGGGTATGACCACACATCCACCGGTGATCGTGTATCCGCCCACCGGCGGCGGGCGGCGGGTGGCCATTCACGGCCAGATCGTGGGGCTCGCCCACGGGCGCGGGGACGTCGCGGAGTTCCTGCGCCGGGCCGGGCTGTCCGATGCCGAGGAGATCCCGCTGGCGGATCCCGCACTCATCGAGTGGCGGGGCGGCGACCTGGATCACTGGCCCCGGGACGCGTGAGCCGGGCGCCCGTACGGGCGCAGGCGCGCTTCCTCAGTCGCTCTCCCCGGCCCGTTCCGTGTGCGCGCGGAGCGGGTCCAGGCGTTCGCGTACCCACAGTTCCACGTCGCCGACGTGGCGGCTGGCGGCGGTGAAGGCCGCCAGGCTGTCGCGGGCGCGCAGCGCGGCGTAGATGTCCATGTGCTGCTGGTGGGTCCAGGAGATGACGTCCGACTTGACCAGGGCACGCCAGATGCGGGCCCTGGCGGTGCGCTGGGTGACGGAGGAGACCAGGGACGAGAGGGTGCGGTTGCCGGCCGCGGCGACGATGTCCGCGTGGAAGGCGAGGTCCTCGCGGACCAGCTCCTCGGGGTCCTGGAGGGTGCGCATCCGCTCGATCCGCTCCAGCAGTCCGTCCAGCGCGGCGTCGTCGATGCGGGTGGCGGCCAGCGCGGTGGCGCCGGGCTCCATGACCTTGCGGCACTCCAGCATCTCGTCCAGGCCGGTGTCCTGGGCCAGGTCCAGGAAGCTGCCGAGGGCGCTGAGCAGCCGCTCCGGGTGCAGGTCGGTGACGAAGGTGCCGTCCCCGCGGCGTACGTCCAGCACCCCCGCCATGGCCAGCGCGCGGACCGCCTCGCGGAGCGAGGGGCGGGACAGCTCCAGCTCGGCGGCGAGCACCGCCTCCGGGGGGAGGCGGTGGCCGGGCGCGAACTCGCCGCTCTCGATGCGCTTGCGCAGCCGGCCGATGGCCTCGTCGACGACGCTGCCGCCGCCGGCGCCGCTCCCGTCGCCGCGGCCCGGCCGCTCTCTCTTGGTGGGCATGGACGTCAGGATGCCACTCGTCCGCCGCCGCTCCAGACGGGGCCGTCCGGGTAGCGGTAGGCGTCCAGCGTCGCGCGGCGGATGCGCGCGCTGTAGCCGGGCGCTTCGGGGACGAGGTAGCGGGAGCCGCGGGTCCGGACGGGGTCGTGGAAGTGCTCGTGGAGGTGGTCGACGTATTCGATGACGCGGTTCTCCATGGAGCCGCTGACCGCGATGTAGTCGAACACCGACAGGTGCTGGACCAGTTCGCACAGGCCGACGCCGCCGGCGTGCGGGCAGACGGGTACGCCGTGTGCGGCGGCGAGCAGCAGTGCGGCGACGGCCTCGTTGACGCCGCCGAGCCGGCAGGCGTCGATCTGGCAGATGCCGATGGCGTCGGCCTGCAGGAACTGCTTGAACATCACGGCGTTGTGGGCGTGTTCGCCGGTGGCGACGTGGGTGGGGCCGATCTGCCGGGCGATGGCGGCGTGGCCGAGGACGTCGTCGGGGCTGGTGGGCTCCTCGAACCACCAGATGTCGAACTCCGCCAGCGCCTTGGCCCAGTCGATCGCCTCCGCCACGCCGAGGGTCTGGTTGGCGTCGATCATGAGCCGGCGGTCGGGGCCGATGATGGAGCGGGCGATGCGGCAGCGCCGGATGTCGTCCTGGAGGTCGGCGCCGACCTTGAGCTTGACGGAGTCCCAGCCCGCGTCGACGGCCTCCTGGCAGAGCCGGGCGAGCTTGTCGTCGTCGTAGCCGAGCCAGCCGGCGCTGGTGGTGTAGGCGGGGTAGCCGTGTTCCCTTACGTACGCCTCGCGTTCGGCCCGGCCGGCGGCCTTCTCCTCCAGCATGGCCAGCGCGTCCTCGGGGGTGAGCGCGTCCTTGAGGTAGCGCCAGTCGACCAGGTCCACGATCTGTTGGGGCGTCATGTCGGCGAGCAGCTTCCAGACGGGCTTGCCGGCCTGCTTGGCGGCGAGGTCCCAGGCGGCGTTGACGACGGCGGCGGTGCCGAGGTGGATGGCGCCCTTGTCGGGGCCGAGCCAGCGCAGCTGGCTGTCGCCGAGCAGATGGCGGGAGAAGCCGCCGAGGTCGCCGGTGATCTCCTCGACGGTCATGCCGACGGCCCGTTCGGCGACCGCGCGCGCGGCGTGGACGGCGAGGTCGTTGCCGCGGCCGATGGTGAAGGTGAAGCCGTGGCCGTCGGGGACGTCGGCGCCGTCGGTCTTCAGGACGACGTAGGCGGCCGAGTAGTCGGGGGCCTCGTTCATGGCGTCCGAGCCGTCGAGGTCCCGCGAGGTGGGGAAGCGGACATCGATCGTCTCGGCATCGACGATACGGGCGGTCATCGGCGCTCACTCCTGTACGGGTATGCCGGTGCGGAGCGCTGGTCCCGTGAGCCGGGTCGCGGGGCAGCGCGCGACCAAGATGTCAGATGTCTTCGACGGCGACCAGACGTTTCACCGAGAAAAATTCCCAGTGTTCGGGGTATTGCTCGGGTGGACGACGGCTCGTACGGTCCAGCGGTCAGATGTCTCCCGAGGAGGTCGGATGAACGCGGCAACCACAGCGGACCGCGTGCGCCGGAAGGTCGCACGGCGCCTGCTCCCACCCCTGTTCCTGATGTTCGTCCTGAGCTTCCTGGACCGGACGAACGTGGCGCTCGTCAAGACCCACCTCGAGGTCGACGCGGGCATCGGCGCCGCCGCTTACGGCTTCGGCGCCGGCGTCTTCTTCGTCGGGTACGCGCTGCTCGGCGTGCCCTCGAACCTGGTGCTGCACCGCTGGGGCGCCCGCCGCTGGCTCGCCGCGCTGATGTTCGTCTGGGGCCTGCTGTCCTGCGCGATGGCGCTGACCTCGGGGCCGACCGGCTTCTACGTGCTGCGCTTCCTGCTCGGCGCCGCCGAGGCCGGCTTCTTCCCCGGCGTGATCCTCTACCTCACGTACTGGTTCCCGGCCGCCGACCGCGGGAAGGCGACCGGCATGTTCCAGTCCGCCGTGGCCGTCTCCAGCATCATCGGCAATCCGGTCGGCGGCTACCTCATCGGCCTGCACGGGCTGGCCGGACTCGACGGCTGGCAGTGGATGTTCGTGCTGGAGGGCGCCCCGACGGTGCTGCTGGCGCTGGCCGTGCCGTGGCTGCTCACCGACCGTCCCGAGGACGCGCGCTGGCTGACGGACGAGGAGAAGGCGCTGCTGGCCGCGCGGATCGAGGCGGACCGGCCGGCTGAGGACGCGCATCCGCCGCGCCGTGTGCGGGAGATCGTGGGCGACAGCCGCGTACTGCGCCTGATGTTCGTGTACTTCGCGATCCAGATCGGGGTCTACGGGGTGACCTTCTGGCTGCCCGCGCTGGTCGGCCGGATCAACGGCCTGGACGACGTCGGCATCGGCCTCGTCTCCGCGCTGCCCTGGGTGTGCGCGCTGCTGGGCGTGCTGGTCCTGCCCTGGTTCTCCGACCGCAGCGGGAACCGGCGCGGCCCGCTCCGCCTCGCCCTGATCCTGACCGCGGCGGGCCTGGTCGGCGGGGCGCTGCTGCCGCCGGTGCCCGCCGTTGCGGCCCTGTGCGTCGCCGCGTTCGGCTTCCTCGGCGCCCAGCCGGTCTTCTGGACCGTGCCGCCGACGATCCTCACCGGCGTGCAGATGGCCGGCACCATCGCCCTGATCTCGGGCTTCGGCAACCTCGGCGGCTTCCTCGGCCCGTACGTCATGGGCGTCACCGAGTCGGCCACCGGCTCCGGTACCAACGGCCTCTACGCCATCACCCTGATCGTCGCCGCCGGTGCCGCGGTCGTCACCGGCTTCCGCTGGGCCGGCCTGCGCGCCGCGCCCGCGGCGTCCCACCCGACCGACAAGGAGGACCTCACCGATGACCCGCATCGTGCGCTTCGCTGACACCACGGGCACCGTCCGCACCGGGCTCGCGGACGCGGACGGCGCGATCCGCGCCCTCCCCGGCACCCCGCGCCTCGCCGACCTCCTGCACCGCACCGTGGCCGAACTGCGGGCGCTGGCCGAGAAGACGGCGGCGCGCGAGCCGGACACCACCGAGACCGAAGTGCTCCTGCTGCCGCCGGTGGACGGACTGACGGAGGTGTGGGCGGCCGGCGTGACGTACGAGCGCTCGCGGGAGGCGCGGATCGCGGAGAGCACCGAGCAGTCGGTGTACGAGCGGATCTACGACGCCGAACGTCCCGAGCTGTTCTTCAAGTCCGTGCCGTGGCGCGTCGTGACGGACGGCGAGCCGATCGCCGTACGGGACGACTCCGCGCTGAACGTGCCCGAGCCGGAGCTGGCGCTCGTCCTGAACCGGCATGCCGAGACGGTGGGTTACCTGGTCGCCGACGACGTCAGCTCGCGCTCCATCGAGGGCGAGAACCCGCTGTACCTCCCGCAGGCCAAGGTGTACGCGGGGAGCACGGCGCTCTCCGCGGGCATCGTGCCCGCGTGGGAGATCGGCGATCCGACGGCCCTGAAGATCGCCATGACCGTGCAGCGGGGCGGGGTGGCCGCGTACGAGGCGGCGACCTCCACCGCCGCCTTCCACCGCACCCCGCAGGACCTCGTGCACCACCTCTTCCACGGCCAGCCGTTCCCGGACGGCGCGGTGCTCTCGACGGGGACGGGCATCGTGCCGGAGCTGGACTTCACGCTGCGGGAGGGCGATGTGGTGGAGATCGTCATCGACGGCGTGGGCCGGCTGGCCAATCCGGTCCGCACCGGCCGGGCCCCGCTGGACTGGCTGACCGAGTCGCTGACCGACCCGTGGGTGCGGCTGGCGCACCGGAGCGGCTGAGCCGGACCGGCACCGGGCGCGGCGGCCCGGCGGCCGGCGAACGGGGCGTCAGGCCGGGGGCCCGGCCGGGAGCACCGCCTGGGTCTGGGTGGTGCGGGCGATGTGCCGGCCGCGGTCGTCGTGCAGGTCGGTCTCGACGACGATGCTGGTCCGGCCGGTGTGCAGCGGACGCGCCGTCGCCCGGACCGCCCCCTCGCGCACGGCGCGCAGGAAGTTGGTCTTGGACTCCAGCGTCGTGGTGGTGGTGTCCGGCGGCAGGTTGAGGAAGGCGCAGACCGCGCCGACGGAGTCGGCGAGCGCCATCAGCGCGCCGCCGTGCAGGGCGCCGCCGAGCGTGGTCAGCGCGGCCGAGTGGTCCAGGTGCCCTTCGACGGCGTCCGGTGCGGCGGCGTCGATCCGGACGCCCAGGGTGACGGCGAGCGGCATGGCCGCGAGCAGCTGCTCGGTGGTGTACGCGGCGCGTGTGGTCATGGGGCGATGCTAGACCGGCGATTCCCGGCTACGGCCCGAAATGACCGTGCTGGGTGGGGTGTTGGGCCCGGTCGGGCTCCTGCTCCGACTGTGCCGCGTCGTCCGCGCACCCCGCCGTCCGCAGCACCGCGTCGGCCGCGTCGGTGTGGAACAGGGACCGGCCGGCGGCGATGCGGGACTGCCGGGGCGGGCCTTCGGGGGTCAGGTCGGCGAGGGCGCGCAGCAGGTCCGCCGGTCCGTGGGCGAGGGTCGACAGGCCGGCTTCGGCCATCCGTTCGGCGCCGGCCGCGCCGTGCCCGGGGATCGGGCGGTAGCTCACCACGGGCAGCCCGGCGGCCAGCGCCTGCGCCGCGGTCTGTCCCGCCGCGTTCTCCACCAGCGCCCCGGCCGCCGCCATCAGGGCCGGTACGTCCGCCACCCAGCCGAGCGCCACCGTCCCCGGCACCCGGCCGATCCGGCGGCGCAGCGAGCGGCTGCGGCCGCACATCACGACGGGGAGGTAGCCGCCGTCGCGGAGCAGCGCGGCCGTGCGGGCCAGGTGCGAGGCGACGCCCCAGGCGCCGCTGGACAGGAGGACGGGGGTGCGGCCCGGGGCCCGTTCGGCGAACCGGCGGGCGAAGGCGGCGGTACGCGCCGGGTCCGGCGGGGCGCGGAACGCGGCGGGCACCAGGGGCCCGACCGGTTCGGCGCCCCGGCCGCCGAGCCGGCGGACGTCCTCGGCGGTCTGCCGGGTCGGGCAGAGGTGCGCGTCGTTGGCGGGATGCAGCCACTGGCGGTGGACGGCGAAGTCGGTGACCACCACGATGCCGGGGCAGCGCAGTGCGCCTGCCTCCCGGAGGCGGCCGGTGACCTGTGCGGCCAGGTGGAAGGTGGCGAGTACGGCGTCGGGCCGCTCGCCGGCCAGCCGCCGCCGCAGCTCCCGGGCGGCGGGCGCGACGACGGGCGAGGTGTCGGGTCCCGGCTGCGGTCCGCCGGGCCCGCCTGCCGGGCGGGGGACGAAGTAGGCGCGGTAGATGGCCTCGTAGAGCGCGGGCGCGTACCGGATCGTAGTGGCGTAGAAGCCGCGCAGCGCGGTGCCGGCGCCGGCGGGGAGCAGGTCCAGGACGTCGAGGGTGGCGACGCGGTGGCCGCGGCCGGTCAGCCGGTGGGCCAGCTCGCCCGCCACCGCGTGGTGGCCGGCCCCCATGCCGGCGCTGAGGATGACGAATCGTCCGCCCATGTGTGCACGCCCCCGGTCCGGATGCAAAACGCGAGCATTTCCCACCGTACGCGACCATACTGGGCGGCATGCGCATCGACCGTCCTCCGACCGGGCCCGCCGCGTGGCAGGCGGCGGCAGCGGCCGCGACAGCGGCGGCCGCGCTGCACATCGGCCCGGCCGGGACCTGGCTGCCGCCCGTACGCAGACTGCTCTTCCCCGGCCTGGACGGACAGGGCCATCCGGGCCATGTCGCCCTCACCTTCGACGACGGGCCCGATCGCGCGAGCACGCCGCGCTTCCTGGAGGCGCTGGACGGCCTGGGCGTACGGGCGACCTTCTTCCTGCTGGGCTCGGCGCTGACCGAGGCGCCCGAGCTGGGGCGGGAACTGGTGGCGCGCGGGCACGAGGTGGGGCTGCACGGCTGGGACCACCGCAGGCCGTGGTGGCCGGGGCCGGTGCGCGAACTGCGCGAGCTGCGCCGGGCCGTCCGCGCGGTCACGGACGTCTGCGGGACCCGGCCACGGTGGTACCGGCCGCCGTACGGCATCCTCACCGGCGGCCGCTGGGCCGCGGCGCACCGGCTGGGGCTGCGGACCGTGCTGTGGTCGGCGTGGGGCCGGGACTGGACGGCGGGCGCCTCTGCGGAAACGATCGTGCGGACCGTGCAGCGCCGGCTGGAGGGCGGCGCGACGGTACTGCTGCACGACAGCGACCGCACCTCGGCACCCGGCTCCTGGCGCGCCACGCTGCACGCGCTGCCCGCGCTGGTGCAGCACTGCCGCCGGCAGGGCCTCACCGTGGGCCCGCTGCGCGACCACGGAACCGACGACACGGTGCGACGGCTCCAATGAGGGCAATTGCCCGGATCATCACGAAATCCGTGGCATGCTGGTGAGGATGTCGGAGCCCGTGTCCGCGTCCGGCCCGGGGCACGGACACCGGTGCCGAGGGTGAGTAGCGTCCCGGAGGAGGTCTCCTGTGGAAGCCACGGGACCACTGCCGCACAGCCCTGTGCTCCCCGAGGGCCTGCCGGGCCCGCACGGCCCCGTACGGCCGGTGCATCCGGCCGGGGCACCGGTCGCGCTGATCACCGGCGCCTCGTCGGGCATCGGCGCCGCCGTGGCCACCCGGTTCGCCGCCGAGGGCGGCTGGCGGCTGCTGCTGAACGGCCGTGACGAGGACCGGCTCGGCCGCGTCGCGGCCCGCTGCGACGCGACACCGCTGCCGTACGACCTGAGCGACCCCGCCGCCTGCGGAGAGCTCGCCGACTCCGCCGTGGCAGCCGCCGGCGGCGTGGACGTACTGGTCGCGGGGGCCGGCGTCGGCTGGGCCGGGCCCTTCACCGCCATGCCGCCCGCCGCGATCGACGAGGTACTGGCGGTCGACCTGGCCGCCGTCGTCCACCTCACCCGCCGGCTGCTCCCCCACATAGTGCGCCGGGACCGCGGACACCTGCTCTTCGTGGGGTCGATCGCGGGCGCCGTCGGCGTGCGCGAGGAGGCGGTGTACTCGGCGGCCAAGGCGGCGGTCGCGGCCTTCGCCGAGAGCCTGCGCTACGAACTGGCCGGTACCCGCGTACAGGTGTCCGTCGTGGTGCCCGGCGCGGTGAACACCCCCTTCTTCGCCCGCAGAGGCCAGCCCTACCAGCGCTCCCGGCCCCGGCCGATCGCCGCCGCGCGGGTCGCCGACGCCGTCTGGGGCGCGGTGGCGCACGAGCGCAGCGAGGTGTTCGTGCCCGGCTGGCTGCAGCTCCCCGCCCGCTTCAAGGGCCTCGCCCCCGCCTTGTTCCGGCGGCTGGCCACGCGTTTCGCCTGAGGGACCGACCGCCGCGTCCTCCGGGGAGGACGACCGAGGAAGGACGTCGTGCTGAGTTACCTCCTGGCCGTGCTCGCCGCCTGCGCCAACGCGGCCGCCTCGGTGCTGCAGCGGCGCGCGAGCCGGGACCTGCCGAGCGAGGACAGCCTGCGGCCGCGGCTGATCCTGCACCTGCTGAGCCGTCCGGTGTGGTTCGCGGGATTCCTGTGCGTGATCCTGGGCTTCGTGCTGCAGGCGGCCGCGCTGGCGACCGGCAGCCTGTCGGTCGTGCAGCCGATCCTGGTCGTGGAGCTGCCGGTGACGCTGCTGCTGGCGTCGTGGGTGTTCCACGCCCGGCTGCACCACCGCGAGTGGCTGTCGATCGTGGGCATGACGGTGGGGCTGGCTGCCCTGCTGTACTTCCTCGCGCCCGCGGCCGGGGCGGGCCAGGAGGCCGGCTGGAAGGCGTGGACGGTGGGCGTCGCCGCCAACCTCCTGGTCGTGGTCGCCGCCGTGGAGTGGGGCCGGCGTGCGGCGCCCGGGGTGCCCGGCGGGAGCAGCCGCAGGGCCGGGGCGTTCGGCGTGGCGGCCGGCTGCCAGTTCGGGCTGACGGCCGCCTTCATGAAGGGCGCGATGAGCCACGGCGAGGAGGGCGTCGGGGCGGTGTTCGCGACCTGGCAGCTCTACGCGATGGTCGCGGCGGGCATCCTCGCGATGTTCCTGCTCCAGTCGGCGCTGCACGCGGGCAATCTGCTGGCCGCGCAGCCGGGGCTGACGCTCTCCGACCCGATCGTGGCCATTCTGTGGGGCTCCTTCGCCTTCGCCGAGACCGTACGCGGCGGCTGGTACGTCGTACCCGCGGTGGCCGGCGGCGTGCTGATGGCCTTCTCCGCCGTGGTACTGACCCGTTCTCCGCTGCTGAAGGGGGAAGAGGCACTGATCGAAGCGGACCGGATGGCACCTGCCGGGCCCCCGCCGCCGTCCCGGTGAGCCGGCCCCGGACACAGGGAGACACGGATGCTCTACCTCTACGGCGTGCTCGCCGCGTGCCTGCTGGGACTGGGCTTCGTCCTGCAGCAGCACGCGGCGCGGAGCGCGCCGTTGTCCGACATGCTCAGCTTCCGGCTGCTGCTGGACCTGGTGAAGGTGCCGCTGTGGCTCTCCGGGATCGGCTGCATGGTCGCCGGGCAGATCTTCAGCGTGCTGGCGCTGAGCCAGGGCGACCTGTCCCGGGTAGAGCCGCTGCTGGCCACGAATCTGCTCTTCGCGATGGTGCTGGCCCGGTGGCTGAGCGGGGAGCGGCTGGGGCTCTCGGGCTGGGCGGGGGTGCTGCTGCTGAGCGGCGGCGTGGCGGCGTTCATCATCGCGGGCAGCCCGCACAGCGGTCCGGACGACACCGGGTCGCTGCGGCACTGGCTGGTCTTCGGCGGCGTCCTCGCCGTCGCGGTGCTCCTGGTGCTGACGGCCCGTCATGTCCGGCTGGTGAAGGAGCCACCGCTGCTGGCCGCCGCCGCGGGCGTGCTGTACGGGCTCCAGGACGCGCTGACCCGGGTGTCCAGTTCGCTCGCGGAGGAGCACGGCATCGGCCGGATGCTGATGAGCTGGGAGCCGTACGTGATCGTGGTGCTGGCCGTGACCGGGCTGATGCTCGTGCAGAGCGCCTTCGAGGCGGGGCCGTTGCGGATGTCGCTGCCCGCGCTCACCGCGGCCGAACCGCTGGCCGGCATCGCCTGCGGCATCGGCTTCCTCGGGGACCGCATCCGCGTCACGCCGGCGGCCCTGGCGGGCGAGTTCGCCGGGCTGGCGGCGGTGGTGGCCGGCGTCTTCCTCCTCGGCCGCCACCCCGCCATGCCCACCGGCGGCCACCGTGACCCGGAGGAGGCCGCACCGGAGTGCGGCTGAGTCCGGCCCGGCGGCGCGCGGACTGTGCGGTCATCCCACGGCGGCGGCCATTCTCCGTACCGCTTCCGTCAGTGCCTCGGGCGAGGTGGCGAGGTTGAGCCGGGCGTGCCCCGCGCCGCCGGTGCCGAAGTCCGGGCCGGGGCTCAGGGCGACCCGGCCGCGCTCCAGGAAGACCGCTGCCGGGTCGTCGCCCAGGCCCAGGCCGCGGCAGTCCAGCCAGGCCAGGTACGTGGCCTCGGCCGGCGTGTACCGCACTTCCGGCAGGTGCGCCGCCAGCAGGTCGGCGAGCAGCCGGCGGTTCTCGTCCAGCCCGGCGAGCAGGGCGTCCAGCCAGCCGCGGCCGTCCCGGAGCGCCGCGGTGTGGGCCAGTACGCCCAGGTGGCTGGGGCCGTGGCCGACCTCCTCGGGGAGGCGCGCGAGGTCGTCGGCGGCGGCCGGGCCCGCGATGGCGAGCGCGGCCTTGAGCCCGGCGAGGTTCCAGCCCTTGGAGGCGGACATCAGGGACAGCCCGCCGTCGGCGCCCGGCACGCTCAGGTACGGCACGAAGGCGGCGCCCGTGGCCACGACGGGGGCATGAATCTCGTCCGCGACGACCCGGACGCCGTACCGGGCGGCCAGCTCGGCGACGGCCGCCAGCTCCGCCGCCGTGTGCAGCGTGCCGGTCGGGTTGTGCGGGCTGCACAGCAGGTAGGCGGCGCGGCGTCCGCCCGCGACGGCGGACCGGAAGGCGTTCTCCAGCGCCGCGAGGTCGATGCGGTGGCCGGGGCCGAGCGAGGCCTCCACGATCTTGCGGTCCGCGTTGCCCACGAACTGGTAGAAGGGCGGGTACACGGGGCAGTTGACCACCACCGCGTCACCCGGGCCCGTGGTCAGCTTCAGCATCTCCACCACGCCGAGCATCACGTCGGGCACCACCGACGTGCGCTCCACGGCGAGCCCGTCCCACCCCCACCGCTCGTGTGCGAAGCCGGCGAGCGCCTCGGCGTACGCGGTGCCCACCGGGTAGCCGGTGTCGCCGCGCGCGAGCGCGTCGGTGACGGCGCGCACGACCGGTTCGGCCAGCGGCACGTCCATCTCCGCCACCCACAGCGGCAGGACGTCCTCCGGGTACGTGCGCCACTTCATGCTGGTGCGGCGCCGCAGCTCGTCGAGCGTGAGACGGCACAGCGGGTTCGCTTCGGCGGATGTCTCGCGCGGGATGATGTCCATGGGCCTCAAGATAGGCCGCACGCGCCGTTTTCCCCATGGGGCGGGACGGGCCCCCGGTCATTACGCGCCCGCGGCACGGCCGCCCGGTTGCGACGCGGGCCATGGTGCTCGCTTGCCTGGTGCTCGCTTGCCCGGTGCCGCGTGCGGCGACGTTCCGGCTACGTTGGCTCGCCCCGTTGCTCCTTGCGGCGTTCGTGGCGCCTGATGAGTACGTTGGCCAGGGCCACCACGAGTGTGGCCAGCAGGGCGGGGAGCCAGGGGTGGTGCACGCGCAGACCGGGCGTGACGGACTCGACGAGCAGTACGGCGAAGAACGTCGTCGCCGCTGACAAGCCCATCTCCGCGGCTCGTCCGGTCGCCGCAGAGAGCGGAAGGAGGCGCACGGCGAGCCGCAGGGGGTAGGCGAAGACGCCGACCAGGAGTCCGCAGGGCAGGCACAGCAGAGCGCCCCAGAACAGCGGGGCGATCCCCTCGGCTTCGATGAGGTTGCGGGAGAGCAGCGCGACGAGGAAGACGCCCAGCAGCACGACGAAGGCCACCAGGGCCACGACGCCGAGCCCGAGGCCGGTCATGCCGAAGGCGGCGAGTAGTTTGTCGCGGGGGGAAAGGGAAGCCCAGGTGGGTTCTTCCTCGTCCTTGTGATGGTCCTGCACTGTGCCTCCTTTGCTGCGCCGGCGTGGTGGTGCGGGCGGCGCCCCGAGGGAATTGCCGGGGCGCCGCCCGCTGGTCGGTGCCTCAGAGGGCGACCATCATGATCGCCTTGGCGATGTCGTGGGCGACGTCGGTGGGGACACCCGCCTTGACCATGGCAACGGCCAGCGCGGTCTCGCTCCACCCCTCGACATCCTCGATCGCGTCGGCGATCTTGTTGCCGTTGCGGGAGAGGAAGGCGCCGCTCTTCTTACTGACCTTGCCGACGATCTTGCCTGCCCAGCTGCCGCCGTGGCGCAGGCCGGCGACGATCAGCTTGCGCACGATGGTGCCCATGCCCAGGGCACGCTTCACGCGCTGGTGAGCAGCGGGGTTCTCCAGCTGCCGGGCGTACTGCTCGAACTCCCTGATCCGATCGGCGTCGGCGCCGTCGGCGCGCATGCGGGAGATGAGGTCGCGGACGTCCTCGGCGGTCGGCTGCAGCGCCTCTGCCGCCTGCCCCGCGACCGCCCGCTCGCGGTGTGCCTCGACGGCGCTCGCGGCGGGGGCGGCGACGCCGACGGCGACGGCGGCCAGAGCGGTGGCAGCGGCTATACGGAGGTGATTGTGCTTCACGTACACTTTCCTTGCAGGGCAGGGGGAAGAAGGCATACGGGTGCGCCGCTTGGCGTGGAAACTGAACGGCCCCCGCTTTTTTCTTCTTCCCCCTGGTCTTCTTACTTCCGCCCCAGCACCTTCCCTCCCGTTTCGGCAGGTCAGGCCGGGCGACGCGAAGACGTTAACGCAATCCTTCGCATGATCCAAAACGGGTGTGCGCCGACCGTCGGCGCACACCCGGAGGAATGTAGTTCAAGATTGCATGAATTGAATTGCGCTGTGGAGAAGATGCCGGAGAGGCCCTCATGGTTGCGCGATGCGGAAAATTGCGCGCCGCTTTTCTGCAGGGGGCGCGAGGGCAGAGGAGCCCGCTGCGCGACGCACCCCGTCACGGCGGGAACGTGACGGGGTGCCCCACTTCAAGGCCCGGCGGTCGCCTGCCGACCGGGCGGGTCAGCGCAGTCCGGCGAAGAGGTCGTTCTCGGGGACGGGCGCGCCGGTGGTGTCCTTGACGCGCAGGAACGTCTCCATACCCATCAATTCACCGAACCGCTCCTTGCCCATCTTGAGGAAGAAGATGTTCTCGCCCTGGCTGGCGTGTGCGGCCAGCGCATCGAATTTCTGGCCGCTGAATGCGGTGGTGTCCACCCACGTGGTGATTTCGTCGTCGGGGAGGCCGAGCTCGGCCATCGCGGCGGTCTCGGCGGGGTCCGGCTCCGGCATGTCGGGATGGAACTCGCGCAGGATCTCGCCGAACCGCTGCATTCCCGAGCGGGGCATCGTCGTCCAGTAGACCTTCGGCGTCAGCTCGGTCATCTCCAGCGCCGCCATCGTGATGCGGTGGGCCTGGATGTGGTCGGGGTGGCCGTAGAAGCCGTTCTCGTCGTAGGTGACGACCACATCGGGCCGGTAGTGCCGCATGAGTTCCGCGAGGCGGGCGGCGCCTTTCTCCACGGGGGTCTGCCAGAAGGATTCGGGGGCGTCATTGCTCGGCCAGCCCATCATTCCGGAGTCGGCGTAGTCCAGCATTTCCAGATCGCTGATCTTCAGGGCCTCACAGCTGGCCTGAAGTTCCTGGCGGCGCATCGAGGCGACGGCTGCCGGATCGTGGCCGGGGTCGCCCGGCTTGACGCCTCCCGGTCCGTCACCGCAACCGCCGTCGGTACACGTCACGAGAACCGTGCGGATGCCTTCCGCCGCGTACCGCGCGAGAATTCCTCCGGTACTGGTGGCCTCGTCGTCGGGGTGGGCGTGCACTGCCATGAGCGTCAAAGGCCGGTCAGTCACGGAACAGTCCTCCTGCAGAAGTCGTCTTTGTCCGGGTGCGCGGCGGGCGTACCGCGACCCGGGGGCCCGGATTCTGGTGTGGTGGACTGCGTAGTGGTCTCCGCGTTCCCCGCCCGTGCAGCGCCGGCCCCTCGGTCGATGCAACCGCGCCGACCGGATCAGTTGTTCCCGACGCGGCCCCGACCGCGGAAATGCTGCCTCTTGGACGGCGTCGCTGGTCGGGTTTCCGGGGTCCGCGCCATTGCTGCCGCGGCTCCGAGCAGCACCGGCGGTTCCCGGCGGCCGTTGGAGATGAAGCACTCCTGGGAACGCAGTTCGAGTCCTGACCGCAAGGGCCACCAGGACTGTCCGAGCCATCTTCGCGGGCCGCCGGGCCGTCGAATACGACGTGTGCATGGCACCGGAGGCATGCTCCGGAGGCAATGCGGCTGGTCCGGGTCCGGGAGCGGACCGCTGCCGGGGACGGCGTACGTGTCCGAGTCATAGTCATGGCCGAGGACGGGTACGCGATGCTGACAGGGTGCCGCGCGTCCGCACGGTGCGCGGCACTGCCGGAGGCGGCGTAGGCGGCTTCACCGCGTACCCCACCGTCCCGCCGGCCGGACGTCCGTTCCCCTCTTCTCTTCACGGCCGTAAGGATGATCATGGGACGCGAACAGCTGCTGGCCGATGTCTTCGTCGAGCTCGCCGGCTTCTGTCCAGGCAAGTCCTTCGATCTCGACGGGTATCTGGAGCGGTTCGCCGGCCGCTGCGTCCAGTTGCTGGACGTGTCGGCCGCCGTCGTCCTGTGCGCGCCGCCCGGCGAGCGGCTCCGGGCGGTCGCCGCGAGCGAGGCCGACCCGGCCCTCGCCGGGCTGCTGGACGCGGCGCCGCTGGAGGGCCCGGCGCGGGAGAGCTACCGTACCGCGGCGCCGGTCGCCCCCGTCGACCTCACGGGCACCGCCGTGCGCTGGCCCCGCTTCACCGAGCAGGCCCGCGCCGCCGGGTACCGCTTCGCCGGCGCCGTGCCGCTGGCGCGGCGGGGGCAGGCCGACGGGTCGGTGCTGCTGCTGAGCGCCGGTTCCGTGCCGGTGCCCGAGACGGAGGTACGGCTGGGGCAGGCCATGGCCCGTGTGGTGGCCGTGACGCTGTGCCGGCAGGACGCCCTGGACGCCTACCGCAGGATCAATGACCAGCTGCGGACCGCGTTGCAGAGCCGCGTCGTCATCGAGCAGGCCAAGGGCTTCCTCGCCCACCGCACGGGGTCGAGCCTGGAGGAGGCGTTCGAGGCGATGCGCGGGCACGCCCGCCGGCACGGGCGGCGGCTGCGGGACGTGGCCCGTGACGTGGTCGAACGGGCGCTGATGCCCGAGCCATGACGGGGCGCCTGCCGCTTCTCCCACGGACGGCCCAATGGCCCGGCCGCCTCCGCCGGATGCCTTATACCGGCCCTGTACCGAACGGGCAGCGGAAGGGAGTGGCGTCGTGGTGGCGCGGACGGAGCAGGCGGACCGGGTGATGGTCCGGGAACATCCCCGCCGTACGCGAGGGGCCGTCATGGTGACGTGGCTGACCACCACGGACCACAAGAAGATCGGCTCGCTCTACATGGTGACGGCGTTCGTCTTCTTCATGATCGGTGGGCTGCTGGCGCTCTCGATGCGCGCGGAACTGGCGCGCCCGGGGCTGCAGATCCTCTCCAACGAGCAGTTCAACCAGGCGTTCACCATGCACGGCACCATCATGATGCTGATGTTCGCCACCCCGCTCTTCTCCGGCTTCGCCAACGCCATCATGCCGTTGCAGATCGGCTCGCCGGACGTCGCCTTCCCGCGGCTGAACATGCTGTCCTACTGGCTCTTCCTCTTCGGGTCCCTGGTCGCCGTCGGGTCGTTCCTGACGCCCAACGGGGCCGCCGACTTCGGCTGGTTCGCCTACACCCCGCTGTCCGACGCGACCCGGACGCCCGGGGTCGGCGGGGACATGTGGGTGATGGGCCTGGCGCTCTCCGGCTTCGGCACCATCCTCGGTGCCGTCAACTTCATCACCACGATCATCTGCATGCGGATGCCCGGCATGACGATGTTCCGGATGCCGATCTTCACCTGGAACGTGCTGCTGACCAGCGTGCTCGTGCTGATGGCCTTCCCCGTGCTCGCCGCCACGCTGCTCGCGCTGGCCGCCGACCGGAAGTTCGGTGCGCACATCTACGACCCGGCCAACGGCGGCGCCCTGCTGTACCAGCACCTGTTCTGGTTCTTCGGGCACCCGGAGGTCTACATCATCGCGCTGCCGTTCTTCGGCGTGATCAGCGAGATCATCCCGGTCTTCGCCCGCAAGCCCATCTTCGGGTACATCGGCCTGGTCGCGGCGACCATCTCCATCACCGGTCTGTCGATCACCGTGTGGGCGCACCACATGTTCGTCACCGGGGCCGTGCTGCTGCCGTTCTTCTCGTTCATGTCGTTCCTGATCGCGGTGCCGACCGGGGTGAAGTTCTTCAACTGGATCGGCACGATGTGGCGCGGGTCGCTGTCCATCGAGACGCCGATGCTCTGGTCGCTGGGCTTCCTCGTCACGTTCCTCTTCGGCGGGCTGACCGGCGTCATCCTCGCCTCTCCCCCGATGGACTTCCACGTGAGCGACAGCTACTTCGTGGTCGCGCACTTCCACTACGTGGTGTTCGGCACGGTCGTCTTCGCGATGTTCGGCGGATTCCACTACTGGTGGCCGAAGTTCACCGGCACGATGCTGGACGAACGGCTCGGCAAGATCCACTTCTGGACGCTCTTCGTGGGCTTCCACACCACGTTCCTCGTGCAGCACTGGCTGGGCGCCGAGGGCATGCCGCGCCGCTACGCCGACTACCTCGCGGCCGACGGCTTCACCGCACTCAACACCGTCTCCTCCATCGGCGCGCTGCTGCTGGGCATCTCCACGCTGCCGTTCCTCTACAACGTCTGGAAGACCGCCAAGTACGCGCCGCGCATCACGGTCGACGACCCCTGGGGCTACGGCCGTTCGCTGGAGTGGGCGACCTCCTGCCCGCCGCCCCGGCACAACTTCTGCACCCTGCCCCGGGTCCGGTCCGAGTCCCCCGCCTTCGACCTGCACCATCCCCATGTCGCCGCGCTCGACCAGGCGGAGGCCACCGGCCGCCGGGACATGATCGACGAGGACGCCGGCACCCCGCTCCGCGACGGGGAGCGCTGATGAGTCCGCAGCACGGCCCGGACGGCCCCGCGGCCGAGGCCGGCCTGGACCGGCTGGAGGGCTACCTGCTGTGCTGGGCGGAGGCCGAGCGGGCCCGTGCCGACGCCGTGGCGTTCGCCGACCGACTGCCCTGGCTGACCACCGCCCAGCGCGAAGAAGTGATCCGCCACTACACGGCGGACCGGGTGGCCGTCACCCGCCGCTACTTCGAGCGGGTCCGCGACCGGAGCGGCGAACTCCGGGAGGAGTACACAGCCCGGTACCGGGAGCTGCGGCACCGCCTGGTGTGCGGGGCGGTGGCGGCCGCGCTCTCCGTGTGCGCGCTGCTCGGCGTCCTGGCGGGCCTGCCGGCCGACGGCTGGTGAGCGCGGGCCCCGCTCAGGGGGCCGGTGCGGCGCCGCCCAGGTTCTTCTCCATCCAGCCGACACCGAAGCGGACCACCTCGCCGGCCTCGAAGAGGTGGCTCTCGGCCGCGCCGACGGTGCCGCGCCGGCCGAGGCCGGCGGCGAGCATGTCCCGCGCGATGACCTCGAAGGGCCACTGCCCCTCGGGGACCACGCCCGAGTAGTCGAAGGCACCCTCCTGCGAGTCGATGTCGTGGAAGCGCCGCCACACCCGCTCGCCGTCCGCCATGACCGGCTGCTCGTACGTCACGTACCGCTTGCCCGGCGCGTCGGCGAGCGCCTCGGCGTGGTGCAGCAGGGTGAGGGAGTCCAGCGGCGCGCCGAGGAGGAGGACCCGGCCGCCCCGCGCGACCAGCCGCGCCAGCGGACTGCCGGGGCCGTGCGGGTCGTCCCACGGGTGGTCGGCCATCAGCTCCTCGGCGGCCGCGCCGAGGGCCGCGAAGCCGGCGTCGGGATGCCGGCTGCGGACGGCCCCCGGCAGCCGGCGCAGCGCCTCGGGCAGCCGGCCGTTGGCGTGGTCCGCCTCGCTGACGTCCGGGTCGTACGCGGGGTGTTCGGCGCGCAGCGCGTCCTGCCAGGGCTGCGGCCAGCCGGTGAAGTCGTAGGGCGGGGCGTCGTTCCAGCCGCAGGTGACCATGAGGGTGCCGCGCTCCCCCACCACGTCCTGCAGGGCGCCGATGACCGTGGCCGGGCCGCCCGCGACGTAACCGAGGGCGGACAGCCGGGTGTGGAACATGACGACGTCGCCGTCGGCGAGGCCGAGCGCGGTGAGGTCGTGGCGGAGGCGGGAGCGGGTGACCGGTCCGTCGGAGCGTGCGAGCAGGGCCAGTTCGTCCATGACCGCGAATATATCGGCCCGGCAGAACTCCGGTCATACGATCGCCTCGTGTGACCGGATCTGCATATTGTCGCTGGTTCGGGTGCACCTTGACGGGTGAATATTTAGCGGGCCGGTCCAGGGGCAGCATTCGTGCGGTGCTTGTACTCCGAGAAAGGAACGTCATATGCGCCGTACCGGTCCCGTTTTCGCCCTCCTCGCCGCGGCATTCCTCACGTCGGCCGTGACCGCCGTGCCGGCGGCCGCCGCCGATGGTGGTGAAGTCATCGTCTTCGAAACCGAACTCCAGCCGCTGACCACGTACGAGAATCCGCAGGGCTGCTACAAACTCCCGATCGGCTCCCATGTGCTGGTGAATCAGCTGGACCGGCCCGTGCAGGTGTACGGGGACCCGTTCTGCATGACGCCGAGTTTCACCGTACAGCCGGGTCACGGCTCCCATCTCGCGGCCGGTACCGGAAGTTTCTCCGCCTGATCCCGTCATGAACCGCCACAGGAAGGGGGGTTCTGCATGACTGCCGATCTCGCCGTGATCGGGCTGGGGCACGTCGGGCTGCCGCTCGCGCGGGCGGCGTGCGCCGCGGGGCTGACCACCGTGGGGTACGACGTCTCGGACGCCGTGGTGGCCGGTCTCAACAGGGGGCGCTCGCACGTCGGCGGGGTCGGCGACGGGGACGTCGCCGCCATGCGCGCCGCGGGCTTCCGCGCCACGTCCGACGCGACGGCGCCCGGCAGCGCCGACACGGTCGTGATCTGCGTGCCCACGGGCCTGGGCGCGGGCGGCACCCCGGACCTCTCAGCGGTGCGCGACGCGTCCCGGACCGTGGCCCGCTGCCTGCGGCCCGGCATGCTCGTGGTCCTGGAGTCCACGAGCCATCCGGGCACCACGGAGGAGGTCGTCCGGCCGATCCTGGAGGGCGGCAGCGGGCTGCGCGCCGGGGCCGACTTCCACCTCGCGTACTCGCCCGAGCGCATCGACCCGGGCAACCGGCACTTCGGGCTGCACAACACCCCGAAGGTGGTCAGCGGCTGCACTCCGCTGTGCGCCAAGCACGCGGTGGCCTTCTACGGCCGGTTCGTGCGGACGCTGGTGGTGTCGCGCGGCACCCGGGAGGCCGAGATGGCCAAGCTGCTGGAGAACGCCTACCGGTACGTCAACATCGCGCTGGTCGACGAGGTGGCGCTGTACTGCGACCGCACCGGCATCGACGTGTGGGACGTGCTGCACTGCGCCGGGACCAAGCCCTTCGGGTTCGCGCCGTTCCGGCCCGGAGCGGGGGTGGGCGGGCACTGCATACCCGTCGACCCGCGCTACCTCGCGGCGCGTGCCGAGGCCGAGGGCTTCTCGTTCCGGATGCTGGCCGCCGCCCACGAGGTGGTGGCGCGGATGCCGGAGCACGTCGTCGGCCGGGCCGTCGGCATCCTCGACGAGCTGGGCAGGCCGCCGGAGACGGCGACCGTGGTCCTGCTCGGCGTGGCCTACAAACCCGATGTGGCGGACGCCAGGGAATCGCCGGCCGGGCCGGTGGCAAGCGGGCTCCGCGACCGGGGGGCGACGGTCCGCTATCACGATCCGCACGTCCCGGAATTCACCGTGGACGGGGTGCCGCTGCCTCGCGAGAAATCCCTGCCGGCCGCCCTGGCAAAGGCGGACCTGGCAATTCTCCTCCAGGACCACTCCTGTTACGACACGACGACGGTGACCCGCGCGGAATGCGCTCTGCTGGACACCCGCGGAAAGGCCTCCGGGCCCCGGGTCACCCTGCTCTGAACGGAATACGGCCCGGCCACCGGGCGCATTCCGCGGAGCTCTCGAAAAACTTGCCGGCCTTCGGGGAAGGAGGGCCGAGCGGGACGGCACACCGACGAACGGGCCGGGTGCCGTGGAAATCCAGGAAGAACAACGGAAGGAAGAACACACCATGACTGCTCCCGTCGCGAACGACCGGCTGCAGAAGCGCTTCGACAAGTGGGACTCGGACGGCAACGGAATCCTCGAATGGAGCGACTTCGAGCAGGAGGCCGCGAAGATCGCGCAGAACTTCGGGGCCGACGCCCGCTCCAAGGAGGCGAAGGCGCTGCGCGAAGGCTTCCGCAACCTCTTCGACCACCTCACGCAGGCGGCCGGCGCGCCGTCGAACGGCCCGCTCTCCAGGGACCAGTTCCTGAGCGTCACTCAGAACCTGATCTTCGAGGGCGGCGAGGCCGACTTCAACCGCGCGCTCGGCCCGGTGGTCAAGGGCATCGTCGGCCTCTGCGACAAGAACGCCGACGGACAGATCAACGCCGGTGAGTTCGAGGCATGGCTGGCCGGCATCGGCGTGGACCGCTCGGCCGCCCAGGAGGCGTTCCGCAAGGTCGACAGCGACGACAACGGCGAGCTGTCGGTCGACGAACTGCTGGCGGCGGTGCGCGAGTACCACTTCGGCCGGCTGGACGTCGAGCTGCTCGGCTGACGCCGGACACCGACCCGCAAGGGCGCGGCCGGCGGTCCCCGAGGGGGCCGCCGGCCGCGCCGCGTGCTCCGGGCCGGTCAGGGTTCCGCTGTCCCTGCCCGGGTGAAGGCCACCGGGAGTTCCGGGCACAGCTCCAGGTCGGCGCCGGTGACGAGCCGGCGGGTGCCGATGAGGATGTTGTAGTGGTTGGGGAAGTGGCAGGCGTCGAAGCCGACGACCGTGCCGATGCGCAGCCCGTCGACCCAGAAGTCGTCCCCGCGGTCGATCACCCCGGCATTGGCCAGCTCCGCGAAGCCGAGGAAGCCGACCCGGTCGATGCGGGAGCCGAGGAGGGTGTCCCGCTGGTCGGTGGTGACCAGTTCGTGCACCTCGCCGCGGCGCACGCAGCGGCTCGCGTGCGGTTCCAGTGTCATGCCGCGGTCCGTCCGGCGGTGCAGCAGCACCTTGACCAGGTCCCCGCGTACGGAGCGCTTGGCGCCGTCCTTCTGCGGTGTGCGGCCGGTCATCGTCGTCCCCCCTCTGTCGTCGCTGCCCGTTCCGTCGCTGCCTGTTCCGTCTCTGCCGTCGCCGCCTGTTCCGCGCGGTAGCTCGCCGCCACCAGGTCCAGCGCGGCGAGCCCGTCGTCGGTGCCCGCTTCCCCCGGCCGGGCCGCGGCGAAGGCGTCGAGGATGCCCGCGTACTCGTGCCAGAGCGACGCCTTGAAGCCCGGGTGCCCGGCCAGCATGTCGGCGCGGTGCACGGTGCCGTCCGCCAGCCGTACCTCGATGTCCTTGGTCTCGCCGGGGTACGACCAGTCCAGTTCGACCGTGGCGGTGGCCCCGCCGGCGGCCCGCAGGCCGATGACCGCCTGCCGGTCGGTGCCCCGCGCGTCCCGGGTGATCTCCGCACCGCCGACCTCGACGTCACCGAGCAACAGCCGTACGAGGTCGAAGGCGTTGGGGCCGTTGTCGGCGACGCAGCCGCCGCCGCAGCGCCGCGGGTCGAGGTACCAGGTGTCGCCCGCGATGTGCTCCTCGATGCGTTCGAGGTAGCGGACCCGTACGGCGGCGACCGGCGCCCGGGCGGCGGCCAGGTCGTGCCGGAGCCGCCGTACGCCGTCGTTGTAGCGCCGGTGGAACGCGGTGAAGAGCGGGGTCGCCCGGGCACGGGCCAGCGCGGTCAGCTCCCGTCCCTCAGCGGGGTGCAGGGCGAGCGGCTTCTCGACGCAGACCGGGAGGCCGGCCGCCAGCGCGTCCCCGCAGATCGCGGCGTGCGCGTGGTTCGGCACGGCGACGACCACGGCATCCAGCCCCGGCTGCGCCAGCAGGGCGCGGTGCTCGGAGTGGCAGGGCACGCGGCCGCGGTGCGGGGCCAGCGCTTCCTGCCGGGCGTCGCACACCGCCGCCAGTTCCCAGCCGGGCAGCCGGCCGATCGCGGCGAGGTAGTACCGGGAGATGGCGCCGAGGCCGATCACGCCGACGCGGCGGGGCGTCACCGGACCGCTCCGCCGACCGGGGCGAGGACGCCGAGGGCGACCAGCTCGTCGTGCAGAGGGGCCGGGAGCGGAATGCCCTCGCGGCGCCGCCTCAACGCCTGTTCGGCCTCCCACCAGCCCGGATAGCGCACGGGGCGGTCCTCGTGCAGCGGCGGGCAGGCCAGCAGGGTGCCGAACAGCGCGCGGGCCGCACCGGCGAAGTCCCCGTCGGGCCGCAGCTTTTCCGGCGCGACGGCGAGGACGAAGCAGCCGATGTCGTCGTCGCTGCCGTGCGGCCGGCCGTCCCCCTGGAGCGCCTCGGGGGCCGGGCCGACGGCCGCTCCGGGCAGCAGCGCCGACAGCACCTCCACGACCAGCCCGAGTCCGAAGCCCTTGTACGCACCGGTCTCCGGCGCGCCGCCGAGCCAGCGCAGGTACGCCTCGCCCCGGTCGAAGGCGCGGGGGTCGGTGCAGGGTGCGCCGGCCGCGTCCACCAGCCAGCCCTCCGGTACGGGCGTGCCGCGGCCGGCCGCGGTGCGGATGCGGCCGGTGGGCACGACCGTGGTGCTCATGTCGAGGACGAAGGGGTGGCCGTCGAGGGCGGGCGCGGCGACGCTCAGCGGGTTGGTGCCGAGCATGGCGAGGGCGCCGTCCGGCGGCCGGGCGATGCGCTGCCCGCCGCAGTTGCCCGCGAGTACGCCGATCATGCCGCGGTCGGCGGCGCGTGCGGTGTGGAAGCCGGCGCAGCCGAAGTGGGTGGCGCCCCGTACGGAGACCAGGCCGATGCCGTACAGGCGGGCCCGGTCGACGGCGAGGTCCATGGCCTCGGCCGCGGCCCACAGGCCGAGCGCGCGGCGGGAGTCCAGGACGACGCAGGCGCCGAGGTCGGTGACCGCGGCGGGCTCGGCGCTCGGGTCGGCCCTGCCGCTCTCCAGGAGGGGGCGGTAGAGCCGGCCGAGGTTGAAGACGCCGTGGGAGTCGAGCCCGGTGAGGTCGCCGTGGCAGAGGGCGGTGGCGGCGGTGCGGGCGCGCGGCTGCGGGATGCCGTAGGAGGCGAAGAAGGCGGTGACGGCGGAGTGCAGGACGTCGTGGCCGACCGTTACCGGCGGCCGCTGGGTGTGTGGCTGTGGGGGCAGGGTCATACGGGGCTCCCTTGCTGGGCCGTGGGGCGGCCGGCGGGCGGGGCGGTGCGCCGGGCGAAGGCGGTGAGCACGTCGCGCACCGTGGCGGCGAACGCTTCGAGGTCGGCGAGGTCGATGAACTCGCCCTGTGCGTGGGCGTGGTTGGCGTCGAGGGTGCCGGGGCCGAGGACCACGGTGGCGGCGCCTGGCCGGCCGGCCATCCAGAGGGCGTCGCAGGTGAAGGCCGGTTCCCCGGCGGGCCATCGGGGCACGCCGGCGTCCGCGAGGAGCGCTTCGGCCCAGGGGTCGTGGTCGTCCAGGCCCGGCAGGCCGCGTTTCTCCCAGTCCAGCCGGGTGATCCGGGGCGCGTCGGCGGCCGTGCGGGCGAACTCCCGGGTGGCGCCGAAGCGTTCGGCGAAGGCCCGGAGGCCGGTGCCGACGGCCTCGGCCACCGCGCGCTCCAGCGCCGCGCCGTCGGCGGTGCGGGCGTAGGAGAGGTTGAGGAGCAGGTGCCCGCTGCCGTAGACGCGGTTGTGCCGGTCGCCGGTGTGCAGTCCGGCGACGCAGACCCGGCCGTCGGGCAGTGCGCCGTCGAGGGCCGTGGCCAGGTGCTGGGCCAGGAAGCCCAGGAGGACCGTGGCGTTGTGCCCGGCGTCCGGGCGGTCGTCGACCGCGCCGTCGCCGTCGACGGTGATCCGTGCCGTCATGGCGGCGGTGGCCCGTGGGAGGTACCGCAGTCCGGTCGGTTCGCAGAAGAGGTTGAGGCGGCCGTAATACCCGGCGTCGATGAGGGGGCGGGTGCCGTACGTGCCCAGCGCGCCGCCCTCCTCCCCCGCGACCGCCTGGACGAGGACGGCGGTGTCGCGGCCGAGCGCGGCCTCGGCCGCTGCGGCGGCGCGCACGCCGGCCAGCAGGGCCACCGCGGGGCCCTTGGCGTCCACGGCGCCGCGGCCGGTGAAGCGGCGGCCGTCGAAGGTGACCGGCTCCTGTCCGGCGACCGTGTCGAGGTGGACGTTGCACATCACGGTCGCCGCGGGCGGCAGCGCGGGCCCCAGCCGCAGGACGAGGCTCGGCTGCGCGGTGCGGAAGCCGGGGTCGCGGGCCGCGGCCCGGCGTACGGCGGCGGGCACGTCCGGGCGGCCGAGGCAGTCCGCTGGCGGCGCCGCGTGGTGCACCGCCCGCATGCCCAGCTCCCGCGCTGCACGCGCGTACGCGCGCTGCGCTTCCCAGAGCCGTGCGGGTGGGTCGCCGGGCCCGGCCTCCAGCGGCCCGGCGGTCGGGATGCGCAGCAGCCGCTGGAGCAGGTCGTGGTCGGCGGGCCCGAGCAGGGTGCGGCCGGTCATTCGCGGGCTCCTTCGGGGACGGCGGCCGGTCTCGCGTACGGGGCCAGCCGGGCCAGTACGCGTTCCAGGCGGCGCCCGGCGGCGACGAAGAGGTCGGCAGAGTCGTCCGTGGCGGACAGCCCTTCGTGGGGCCGGACGGCGAGGTGCGGTTCGAGGGAGAGGGTGCCGGTGTAGCCGGTCTCCAGCAGCAGCCGCAGGCAGTCGGCGACGCGGGCCCGTCCGTCGCCGGGCAGGGTGTATGCCACCGTGCCGTCCGGTGTGCGTACGGCGTCCTTGACGTGCACGTGGGCGACGTGCGGCAGCACCTTCTCCAGCGTGCCGAAGGCGTCGTAGCCGTACGGGACGCCGTTCCCCGTGTCGAAGAGGAGGCGCAGCGCGGGGCTGTCGACCTCCCGCACCAGGCGCAGCATGCGGTCGGCGCGGTCGCCGGCCCAGCCCGCGCAGTTCTCGTGCAGCAGGGTGAGTCCGGCGCGGGCGGCCCGGTCGGCGAGGCGGCCGACGCGGTCGATGGCGCGCGCGGCCCACTCGGGCTCGGTGAGGTGGTCGTTGGGGTAGGACATGATCCGTACGTACCGGCAGTCCAGCGCCTCGCACTGCCGGGCCAGCGCGTCGAGTTCGGCGAGGTCGGTGCCGAAGGGCGCGGTGACGGGGCGTGCCCAGTTGCCGATCCGGGAGGCGAGGCAGACCACGTCGAGCCCGGCGTCGCGGATGCGGACGGCGACGGCGCGGAACGCGTCGGCGTCGAGGTCGGCCACGGCCACGCCGTCGACGGTGCGCAGCTCCAGCGCGCCCCAGCCCAGCCGGTTGAGGGCCGCGAGCTGTCCGTCGAGGCCGCGGGCCGCCTCGTCGCCGATGCCGGCGAGCCGGTGCGGGGGGAAGGGGGGTTCAGCGCACATGCTGCTCCTCCGTGGTCGGGGCGTCCGGGATCTCTCCCGCTGGGGTGCGCGGCGCGGCGCCGCAGTGCTCCTTGGCCGCGCACAGCAGGCGGACCACGTCGTAGGGCACGGTCGAGTCGTTCCGCCGGCCCGCTGCGAAGTCCTGGTAGGTGCGGAGCAGGAAGGCCGTGAGCGCGTCGTCGCGGAAGACGCGGGGGCTGTGGGGGTCGTCCGGGAGGACGAGCTGTGCGTGGTCGTCGTGCTCGCTGAGGGGGTAGTGGCCGGTGACGGTGCCGCGCTCGAAGCGCAGGGTGACGCTGCGCTGCCGTACGGGCGAGGCGAGGTCGGAGTCGATCTCGGTGCGTACGCCGGAGCGGTGCCGGAGGGTGAGCCGGGCGCGGCCCATGAAGGGGCGTGCGCCGTCCTCGCAGCGCAGGTCGTCGAGTTGCGCGTCGACCAGGTGCGCGGGCCCGGCCAGGTCGAGGGCGACGCCGAGGGAGTGCGGCAGCTCGACGTCGAAGGCGGTCGGATGGCCCGGCGCGGTGAGCGACCGCAGGAAGCGGGGCTTGTGCTGCGCGAAGGCGAGGTGGCGCAGGGCGCCGAGCGGGCGTTCCCGTACGAGGCTGCGGAGCCGGCCGGTGAGCTCTGCGGCCAGCCAGTGGCTCACGACGACCAGGTCGAGGTCGTGGTGGGCGCGCAGCCGGACGATGTCGTCGAGCCCGGCGCGGTCGGCCGCGAGCGGCTTCTCGACGAGGAAGCGGCGGAAGCCGAGTGCGGTGAGTTCGGTGAGGACGGGGGCGCGTGCGTCCGGTGGTGTGCAGACGTGGACGACGGTGTCCGGCGGGGAGACCAGCCGGGCGGCTTCGGCGAGCGAGCGGGTGACGGTCACCCCGGCCAGGCCGTCGCCGGTGCCGGCGCGCGGGTCGCAGGCCACCAACGGGGCGAGGGACAGCGGGCCTTCGGGTAAGGCGGCCAGGCGGGCGAGGGCCTTCGCGTGGAGTCCGGCTCCGGAACGGCCCAGCCCGATCACGAGGGGCTGCAGCATCTTCCTCCAAAAGCGGTGCGCGGCGTGCGCGCCGTTCATCGGACAAGCGAATGCTGCGTGCCGCCATAAGACGAGTCAAGAAATATGAAGAGGACTTACCGCAAAGTGTGAATATGCCAGGGGATAAGTGTCGGATGCAGTGAACTGGGGAGCCTCATCCCGCGGGAAACCGCCGAATGCGTCCCAGGGGGTGGTCGAGGTTTCTCTCGACATGGATCGCCACGGTACGGCACATGCCGACGCGGCGACCTCTCAAGTGCATTGTCATACAGTCCCATTCTTCTCACAGGCGGCGACTTTCGCCCGGCTGTGGCCATTGATCGAACGCCGCGTGAACGAGGTCTTCGACAACGGGAAATTCTCCCACGGCCACCAGGTGGCAGCGCTGGAAAAGGAGTTGGCGGAGTTCACGGGGGCCCGTCATGTGATCGGAGTGAACAGCGGGACGGACGCGCTGGTGCTCCTGCTGCGCGCCTGCGGCCTCCGTCCCGGCGACGGCGTCCTGGTCCCGGCGTACTCCTTCGCGGCCACCGCCACCTCCGTCGTCCTGGCGGGCGGCCGGCCGCAGTTCGTCGACATCGATCCGGTCAGTTACGCCATGGACCCGGCGGCGCTGGCCGCCGCGGTGACGCCGGACAGCCGCTTCGTGATGCCCGCCCACCTCTTTCACCAGATGGCCGACATGGCCGCGCTGAACGCCGTCGCCGCACGTCACGGGCTGGTGCTGGTGGAGGACAGCGCCGAGGCGATCGGCATGCGGCAGCGCGGGGTGCACGCGGGCCTGCACGGCGCCGGCGGGGTGCTGTCGTTCTTCCCGAGCAAGACGCTCGGCGCCCTCGGCGACGCCGGCGCCGTGCTCACCGACGATCCCGGGACGGCGGAGCTGGTCTCCGGGCTGCGCCACCACGGCCGGCTCGGCCGCACCCTCGGCGACTTCTCCGCGATCTCCACCCGGAGCGCACTGCCGGGCGTGAACAGCAAGATGGACGACGTCCAGGCGGCCGTCCTGCGGGCCAAACTGACCGTACTGGACGACGGCATCCGCCGCCGTGCGGAACTGGCCGCGGCCTACGGTGAAAGGCTCCGGGAAATTCCCGGCATCCGCCGGCTGCCCGAAGTGGTCGACCGCGGACCCGGCTCGGCGGCCGTCTTCTATGTCTACCTGGTCGAGGCCGAGCGCCGGGACGAACTGGTCCGGCATCTCGCCCTGCATGGCATCGGTACCGAAGTCTATTACCCGACGCCACTGCACCTTCAGCCCTGTTTCGCCGGTTCGGGACATTCCCCGGGGGACTTCCCGAATGCGGAGGCCGCGAGCCGGTACGCGGTGGCGCTGCCATTCCACCCGGACCTTTCCGAGCAGCAGCTGGACCGGGTCTGCGAGGCGATTCGCGCCTTCTACAGCGGGAGGACACAATGACTGCCCCGGCGCGTACGGAGCGTATTCCGTTCTTCCCGCCGGATCTGTTCGAGGCCGACCGGACGGTGCTGCTCGACCTCCTCCTCGAGCTCGGCCTGTCGCCGGAGCAGCGCTTCATCCTCGGCGAGCACACCCGCCGGTTCGAGGGGCTGCTCCGGGAAGCGCTCGGCGCCGCCGACGTGGTCGCGTGCGCCAGCGGGACCTCGGCGCTGGACCTGGCGCTCACCGCGGTGGACGTGGGACCGGGCGACGAGGTGGTGGTACCGGCCTTCGGCTGCGCCCCGCTCGCGTCCTCCGTCGTCCAGCTCGGCGCCACCCCGGTCTTCGCCGACATCGATCCGCACACCATGGTCGCCGACCCCGGCGATGCGGAGCGGCGGATCACCGGGCGCACCAAGGCGCTGATGCCCGCCCACATGTTCTCCGTCATGGCCGACATGCCGCGCTTCGCCGGCCTCGCGCGGCGGCACGGGGTGCGGCTGGTCGAGGACTCGGCGGTCGCGCAGGGCGCGGTGCTCGACGGCACGCCCGCCGGACTGTGGGGCGAGGCCGGGGTGTTCTCGTTCGTCCAGGTGAAGTCCTTCGGGATGCCCGGCGAGGGCGGTGTGGTGGTCACCCGGGACGCCGCGCTCGGCGAGCGGGTGCGGATGCTGCGCAACCACGGGCAGGACGGCAGCAACCGGTTCCTGCACCACGTCATCGGGCGGAACAGCAGGTTCGACGAGATCCAGGCGGCCTTCCAGGTGCACCGCTTCGGCGGGCTGCCGCAGCGGCTGGAGCGGCGCGCCGCCATCGCCGCGTACTACACCGAGCGGTTCGCGCCGCTGGCCGAGCGGGGGATCGTCCCGCCGCCCGCCGGTACGGACGGCCGCTGCTACTACGTCTACACGGTGCTCGCGGACCGGCGGCGGGAGCTGGCCGCGCACCTGCAGGAGCAGGGCGTGGACTGCCATGCGTACTACCCCCTGCCACTGCCGCAGCACCCCGCGTTCGCGGTGTTCGCCGCGCCCGGGGACCGCTGGCCGCACGCGGAACGGGCCGCCCGGCGCGCCCTCTCCCTGCCCGTGCACCACCGGCTGACCGACGCGGACGTCGAGTACGTCGCCGACGCCGTGTGCGCGTTCGCCGCCCACTGAGCCGAAGGAGCAGAAGCGGATGGCCTCTCACGATTTCCGGGCCGGCCTGCGTACGGCCGCCGCCGGCCGGGCGGAGCCCCGGCTCCGGAGCTACGCCCGGCTGGGCAAACTCGACGTCTACGACTACTACTTGAGCATCCTGGTGGTGCTGGCCGCCGTGCTGCTGCCGGGCCCGCGGCCGGGCCCGGCGCTCGCCGCGATGCTCGTGCTGTTCCTGCTGGGCCAGGTCTTCGTGATCATGGCGATGGTCGCGCTGGACGATGTGACCGGCTTCCGGGACGGCAGTGACACCGCCAACTACGGGCCGGACAACCCCTTGCGCAACAAGCTGCGCAAGCCGCTGGTGGCCGGGACGTTGACGGAGCGTCAGGCGATGACGTTCGCCTGGGTGACGGCGGTGGCGGGCGCACTGTTGTGGGCCGGCGCCGTGGCCGTCGCGCCGCACCGTCCGCTGTGGGCGGTGCTGCTCACCGCGGCCCTGTTCGTGGTGTCCCTGCAGTACTCCTACGGCGTCCGGCTCAGCTACCACGGCTTCCAGGAGGTCTTCCTCGTCTGGCTGGGCGTGGTGCTGGTGCTGGCGCCGTACGGCCTCGCCGTGGGCACCTTCTCGGGGTTCCTCCTCGTCCAGGGCGTGCTCTTCGGGTTCGGCCCGCTGATGTTCGGGGTGTACTCCAACACCAACGACGTCGCGGGCGACCGTGCCGTGGGCCGGCCGACCGTGGCGGCCCTGGTGTCCGAGCGCGGCAACGCGGTGTTCATCGGCTGCCTGTCGGCCGCCGAGTTCCTGCTCGGCGCCGTCGCCTCGGCCACCGGCATCGCACCGTGGTGGTTCGTGCTGCTGATGCTGCCGGCGACGGCCCTGCGGACGAAGCAGTTCGTCACGGGCTTCGTGCGCGGCGACATCATGCGCGCCCGGAAGACCGGGTTCGCGGTGCACCGGACGAGCGTCGTGCTCCTGGTGGCAGCGAACGTCCTGGTCGGTACGGGGGCCGTCGGGTGAGCCCCGACCTGGACGTGGCCGTGGTCGGCGCCGGGATGGCCGGTCTGACCACCGCGCACGAGCTGCGCCGGGCCGGGCTCACGGTCCGGGTGTACGAGGCGCAGCAGCACGTCGGCGGCCGGATGCACAGCTTCCGGCACGACGGCTACACCGTGGACGAGGGCGCCGAGCAGATCTCCCGGCACGGCTACCGCGCCACCTGGGAGCTGATCCGGCGCCTGGGCGTGCCGCCCGGTGACCTGCCGCAGCTCGGCGGCCGGCTGGCCGTGTGGCGCGGCGGCCGGGCCCGGCCGGGACTGGCGGAGCGCTCGGCCGTGCTCACCGGCGCCGGGCTCGGCCCGCGCGCCCGCCTCGACCTGGCCCGGCTGCTCGGCCACCTCACGCGGCACGCCGGGGAGTTCGACACCGACCATCCGGAGCGGACCCCGCTGGGCACCGCCACCGTCCGCGAGGTGGCCGGGCGCTACCACCCCGATCTGCACGACTACCTCCTCCAGCCGGTCGCGGGCTGCTTCTTCGGCTGGGACACCGCGCGTTCCGCGGCGGCCCCGATGCTGAGCCTGCTGCGGGAGGTGGGTCCGCCCGCGCACTGGCGTACGTACGCGGACGGCATGGACCGGCTCGCCCAGGAACTGGCCGCCGGGCTGGACGTGGTGACCGGGAGCGAGGTGCACGAGGTCGTCACCGACAAGGACTCGGCGGGGCTGCGCATCGGCGGCGAGGTCGTGACCGCACGCGCGGCGGTGCTGTGCGTGCCCGCGCCCGTCGCGGCCCGGCTGCACGCCAACCCGTCCCCGGACGCGGCCGCCTTCCTGTCGGCGTGCACCTTCACCCCGGCCCTGAAGGTCAGCTGCCTGCTGGACCGGCCGCTCGGCCCGGCGGCGGGCCGGCCGCTGTACCTCCTGCTCACACCGGACGCGGAGGACGACGCCCTCGCCGGTGTCATCGCGGACCACGTCAAGCACCCGGCGCGGGCCCCTGCGGGCAAGGGGCTGCTGACCCTCATGGCGGACGCCCGCACCGTCCCGGAGCTGCTCACCGCGCCGCACCGGGAGGTGGTCGCCCGCCTCACCGCGGCGGCCCGGCGGTACGTACCGGGCCTGGCGGAGGCCGGCGTACGCCACTTCGTGCACGCCTTCCGGCACGGCCTGCCGGAGGCCACCCCCGCGGCACTGGGCCGCCGCGCGCGCTTCATGGCCCGCGCCACCGGGCCCGTGGAGTACGCCGGCGACTGGGTGATGCTGCGGCCGTCCTCCGAGGGCGCCGTGCGGGCGGGCGCGCTGGCCGCCTCGCGCGTCCTCTGCCGGCTGCGCGGCCCCCGTCCCCCTGCCCCGACCGACCGGAAGGCGACGCGTGAAACCGCATGACATGGGGGTCCTGTTCGACGAGTGCGCCGAGCGGGGCCACGCGACGGAGGTCCTGCTGGACCGGCCGTTCGACATCGCGCCGGAGGCCGGTACGGCACACTCCGTCGCCGCGCTGGCCGCGCTGGTCCAGGACATGGCCGGGCGGCTGGCCGCCGCCGGGGCGCGTCCCGGGGACCGGGTCGCGATCGTGAAGGACAACCACTGGGACTACGACCTGCTGGCCTGCGCCGCCGTCCGCATCGGCGCGCTGCCGGCGCAGCTCTCCGGGGAGCTGCCCGCGGAGAGCCTGCGGCTGCTCCTCGAACGGCTGCGCCCCTCCCTGCTCGTGACCTCCTCGGGCGTGCTGGAACGCTGCCGGGCCGGCGGCACCGACCTGCTGCCGGCCGCGGACGCCTGCGTGCTGCTGGACGGCGAGTTACCCGGCACCCTCGGCCTCGAAAGCCTCCAGGGGCATCCCGTACCGGGCCCCCGCCGCCGGCACGACGACGAGCCGCTGGTCATCAACCACACCTCCGGCACCACGGGCGTGCCCAAGCTGGTGGTCCACTCGACCCGCACGATCATCCGCAAGCTGGCCCGCTTCGAGACCGTGCGCTACCCGAGGATCGGGGTGCGGCGCGACGACACCCTGCTGAACGCCAACTCCTTCGCCCACGGCCGGACGTTCTGCTGGACCGCGAGCGCGCTGTGCCTGGCCCCGCGGCGGATCTGCGTCGTCACCGGCCAGGACCCGGACGCCGCCGACCCGCTGCTGCGGGCCTGTCCGCCCACGATCGTGGAGGCGCTGCCCGCCTCCTTCGTCCGCTTCCGGCCGCTCACCGCCCGCCTGGACAATCCCTTCCGGCAGGTCCGGCTCTTCATCAGCACCTACGACGCGGTGCATCCGCCCACCATCCGCGCCTACTTGGGCGCCAGCGCCCATCGCGGGGCGCTGTGGATGCAGGGCTGGGGACAGACCGAGACCGGCCCGTTGACGTTCCGCTTCCACACCCGCCGGTCCGTCGCGGACGGCGGCGACGGCGCGGACGCCCGCAACCTCGGCCGCCCCGTGCCCTTCAAGACCCGGCTGCGGGTGGTCGATCCCGAGACGCTCGCGCCGCTGCCGCGCGGCCGGGCGGGCCTGGTGCTGGCCAGGACCGCGGCCCGCGGCCTCGCGTACGTCGGCGAGGACGGCCGCTGGACGGCGAAGCAGCACGGCGGCTGGTGGAACACCGGGGACGTCGGCATCCTGCGGCGCGACGGCAGCGTCCGGCTGCTCGACCGGGAGGTCGACCGCACGCCCGAGCTGAGCTGTCTGGCCACGGAGGACGCCGTGGAGGACCGGCTGCCGCAGGTCCTGGAGTGCGTCCTGCTCGCGGCGCCCGGCGAACCGCCGCTGCCCGTGGTGGTCACCGCGGACGGCACGCTGGACCGGGCCCGCTGGCAGGAGGCGGTGCGCGACCTCCCCACGCTCCGCCCGCCCACCGTCCTCACCTGGGACGAGGTCCCGCGTACCGGCACGGGCAAGGTACGCCGCGGGGCACTGCGGCGCCGGCTCACCGGCCGTACGGACACCTGCGGCTCCGGCCGGTGGACGTGACCGGGCGGCCGGCGGCGAGGAGGGACGTGCACACCATGCCGACGCACCCAGGAGAGGCGGCGAAGACCGTGCGTCAGACCCCGGAGGCCCTGCCCGGTTACGTCTTCGACAACGACAGCACGCACAGCCAGGAGCAGCACCGTTGTCTGGCCGCCGCGTACGACCCGGTGACGCTGGCCCGCCTGGCGGCGACGGGCGTCGGCGCCGGCTGGCGGTGCCTGGAGGTCGGCGCGGGCGGCGGCAGCGTGGCGCGCTGGCTCGCGGCGCGCGTCGCACCGTCCGGCCGGGTGACCGCGACGGACGTCAAGCCGCACCACATCCCGGAGACGCCGCACCTGACCGTGGTGCGGCACGACGTGGCCGCCGACCCGCTGCCCGAGGCGGCCTTCGACCTCATCGTGGCCCGGCTCGTCCTCCAGCACCTCCCGGAGCGGCGCGCCGTGCTGGACAAGCTGGTACGGGCCCTCAAGCCGGGCGGCGTGCTGCAGATCGACGAGTTCGACACCTCCTACGAACCGCCGCTGCTCGCGCCGGACGCGCGCTCCGCCGAGCTGTACGCCGCCTTCCTGCGGGCCAAGGCGGCGGCGATGCGGGCCGGCGGCGGCGACCCGCACTGGGGACGCCAGGTCCCCGCTGCCATGCGGGCCGCCGGGCTCGTCGACATCGACCCGCAGCCCTTCATCGAGGTGCGGCACGCCCGCTCGGCCGGGCTCCGGCTCCAGCTGCACCACACCTACCACCTGCGGGACAAGCTGCTCGCCGCGGGGATGACCGAGGGTGAACTCGCCGAGGTGCGGGCGGTGATGCGGGACCCGTCCTTCCGTGCGGCCTCCAGCGTCCTGTACTCGACCCAGGGGCGCCGCCCGGCGACGGGGGCGGGCGCATGACCGGGCCCCCGCCCCACGACCGGGCCGCCGTCGCGGGGCGCGTCGCGGCGCGCGCCCTGGACCTCGCGGACGCGCCCCGCGCAGGGCGCGCCACGTACGAGATCGACTGGGCGGGTCCGGTCCGTCTGCCGCTGTCCGACGAGCGGTCCGTCCAGGCGGCCTGCGGCATCATGCACGTGCACGGCCGTGCGGCCGGCCGGCCCGCGCCGCTGGCCGTCGACTACGCGTCGGCGGTGGCCGGGGTGCTGGCGGCGCAGGGCGCGCTGGCCGTGCTGATCGCGCGGTCCCGGGGCCTCGCGCTGGACCGGGCCCGTACCTCGGTCGCGCAGGCGGCACTGCTGGCCGTCACGCAGTACCTCGCGGCCGCGACCGCCGACGACGCGCCGGAGTCCCTCGAACCGGGCGACTGCTCGTGGGCCACGTCGGACGGGGTGCTCTTCGAGTTCGAGACCCTGGACCCGCACCGCTGGCAGGACTTCTGGCGGCTGCTCGGCGCGCCCCCGGCCGACGTCAGCCGCGGCTGGCTCCCGTTCCAGCAGCGCTTCGCGACCGCCACCTGTCCGCTGCCCGTCACCCTGCACGAGGCGGTGGCGCGGGTGCCGTTCCGGGCCGTGCGGCACGCGGCGGGACGGGCGGGCGTCAGCGTGCTGGCCGTCCGCGAGGACCCGTTCCCGCCGATGGGCATCCGGCCGTGGAGCCGTACGCCGTTCCCGGAGCGCGCTGCCGCCCGGCCCCGGCCGGCGGTGGCGCTGCCGCTCGACGGGCTGCGGGTCGTGGAGTCGACGCGGCGCGTGCAGGGCCCGCTCGCCGGGCACGTGCTCCGGCTGCTCGGCGCGCAGGTGATGCGCATCGAGCCGCCGGGCGGCGACCCCATGCGCGGCATCCCGCCGATGGCGGGCACCTGCTCGGCGCGGTTCAGCGCGCTCAACGCGGAGAAGACCGTCGCGGAGGTCGACATCACGACCGACGCCGGACGGCGCGAGGTGCACGACCTGGTCGCGCGGGCCGACGTCTTCCTGCACAACTGGGCACCGGGCAAGGCGGCGCAGCTGCGGCTGGACGCCGAGGACCTGCGCCGTACCCGGCCGGGGCTGGTGTACGCCTGGGCCTCCGGCTGGGGCGACGCGCTCGGGCCGCGGCCCCCGGTGGGCACCGACTTCCTGGTGCAGGCCCGCAGCGGCCTGGCCGCGGCGCTGCGCCCCGCCGACGAGGCGCCCGTGCCGTCCCTGATGACGCTCACGGACGTGCTGGGCGGGCTGGTGTGCGCCCAGGGGGTGCTGGCCGCACTGCTCACCCGTATCCGTACGGGGCACGGCGGGCGCGTCGACTCCTCGCTACTGTCCGCCGCCGCGGTGATCCCGCGCCGCCGGAGACGGGTCGAGTGGTCGCCGCTGGACCGTCCGCTGCGGACCGCTGACGGCTATCTCGCGCTGGGTCCGGAGGCCCGCGCCCGGCCGGAGCTGGTCGCGCGGATCACCGGTCCCGGCGCCTCGGCGGACCTCGCCGCGACCCTCCTCCGCTTCCGCGTCCACCCGACCGGCTACTGGTCGCCCCTGCTGCGCGAGGCGGGCCTGACCGCGACGCCGGTCTGCACCGACCTGCGTGACCTGCCGCGCGCCCCGGCCTTCCGCGAAGCGCTCGCCACCGCTGAGCACGTGTTCCCGCGTGCCCCCTGGGAGTTCTCATGACGACGACCGAGGCCCCCGCGGCCGTGTGGACCTCGCGGGACGGGATCGTCCTGCGCGACCTGGTGCCGGCGCGGGACCGGCGTGCCTGGGCGGCGCGCGGTCACTGCCCGGACCGCGACCTGTACAGCCTCTTCGCCGAGCACGTGCGGCGGCATCCGGGCCGCGCCGCGGTGATCGACGCGGCGGGCGTGCTGGACTACGCCGGGCTCGCGGCCCGGGTGCGGTGCGTGGCCGCCGCGTTCACCGCGGCCGGGCTGGGCGAGCGGGACATCGTCGCGCTCCGCCTGCCGAACGGCCGGGACGCGGTGGCGGCGGAGCTGGCGGTCGCGGCGATCGGCGCGGTGTCCCTGCCGTACCCGGCCGGCCGCGGCACCCGGGACACCCTCAGCCTGCTGGGCCGCTCCCGGGCCCGCGGCGCCGTCTTCTCCGCCGCGGCGGACGTCGCGCTGCGCGAGCACCTGCCGTATTTGCGCGCGGTGTTCACCACCGGTGACGCCTGCCCCGGCGCCCGTCCGCTCCCCTCCCCCGGTGGCGACCGCACCGGTCCGCTGCCGCCGCCGTTCCGCCCGCCGGCCGCCCCCGATCCCGACTCCCCCGCGCGCATCCTGGTCTCCTCGGGTTCCGAGGCCGAGCCGAAGATGGTCGCCTACTCGCACAACGCACTGGCCGGCGGCCGGGCCGCGTACGTCAGGGCACTGCACCCCGGCCACACGCCGCCCCGGCACCTCGTCCTCGTGCCGCTGGCCTCGTCGTTCGGCTCGTGCGGTACGCCCGTCACGGTCGCCGCGCTCGGCGGGACCCTGCTCGTCCAGGAGTCCTTCGACCCGGCCGGCGCCCTCCGGATGATCACCGAGCACCGTCCCACGCATGTCCTCGGCGTGCCGACCATGCTCCGCCGCCTCGCCGACCATCCGCCGCTGCCGGGCGAGGACTTCACCGGTCTGCGGGCCCTCGTCGCCAGCGGCGCCGCGCTGCCGCCGTCCACCGCCGCGGCCTGCCGCCGGCGCTTCGGCCGCCCGGTCATCGCCGTCTACGGCTCCTCGGACGGCGTGAACTGCCACACCGCGACGACCGGCCTCACGCCGGAGGCCGGCACCGGCCGCCCCGATCCGGCGGTGGCGGAGATCCGCGTCACCGCCGACGACGGCACCGTCCTGCCGGCCGGACAGCCGGGCGAGATCCGCGCCCGGGGCCCGATGACCCCGCTGTGCTACGTCGCGGCCCCGGACCTCGACGCCCGCTACCGCACCGCGGCCGGCTGGGTCCGCACCGGCGACCTGGGGCTGCTGGACGCCGAGGGCCGGCTGCACGTGCTCGGCCGGCTCCGGCAGCTGGTGGTGCGCGGCGGCTACAACATCAGCCCCGCCGAGGTGGAGCGGGAGGTGGCGGCCCATCCCGGTGTCGCCGAGGCGGTCTGCGTGCCCGTGCCGGACCCGGACCTGGGCGAGCGGCTGTGCGTCTGCGTCCGCGCGGCGCCCGGCACGCCCGCACCGACGCTGCCGGAGCTGACCGCCTTCCTGGAGGACCGCGGTCTCGAACGCCGCAAGCTGCCCGAACTGCTGCTGCCCGTACGGGAGATGCCGCTCGGCCCTACCGGCAAGGTCTGCCGCCGTACGCTCGCGTCACGCGCCGCGCGGCTGCCACTGCCCGTGCGGGCCCGCTGAGGGGCTGTGCGTCACTCCCAGACGACGACGTTGCGGCGCACCGGCACCGAGCCGGTGTCCTTCGCGAACAGCTCGGGAGAACGGGCGCGTACCCGCTCGACGTCGTCGAAGACCGCGCGGAGGTGGCTGCGCATCGCGGTGCGGACCAGCTCGGCGTCGCCCGCGAGCACCGCGTCGAAGATCTCGACGTGCTGCGCCGCGAACCCCTCCGGCGAGGCCGTCTCGTAGAGGCCGAGCCGGCGCGCCCGGTCCAGGTGGCCCTTGGCCGAGACGACGGTCGCCCAGGCGCTGCCGTGGCCGCTCAGCCGCAGCAGGGCGTGGTGGAACGCCTCGTCCAGCTCGAAGAACTCCTCCAGGCCGAGGCCCGGCCGCCGCTGCTCGGCGAGGTTGCCGCGCAGCTCCTCGACCAGGTCGGCGTCGAGCTCGGCCGGGAGGTCGTCGAGCGCGGCCAGCTCCACCGCCTCCCGGAGGAACTGCGCGTCGGCCACCTTGGCCGGGTCCACGCGCGAGACGAACGATCCGACCTGCGGAAAGATCTGCACCAGGCCCTCCTGGGACAGGAGGATCAGGCTCTCCCTGACCGGGGTCCGGCTCACGCCGAGGGACGCGGCGAGCTCGTTCTCGGACAGCGCGGCGCCCGGTGGGAGCTCAAGGGTCAGCACCTTGCGGCGCAGCGTGTCGTAGACGGCGCGGCGGCTGGTGCGCTGCCGGTTCGATCGGGCCATGGGCTCATCGTATCGGGGTGGGCGGCTCTCGCCCCCTCGCAGGTCGATCGGTGTTTCGAAAGTATTGCGCACCTGTACGACCAGTGCTTGTATACCAGTGCTGGTCGATCAGTCGTCCGGGCGTTCGTGCGCGTATGGCCTGGCCGGCGTGCGCCGCCCGCCGACGCGGCGCGTATCCCGAAGGAGCAAGATTTCCGTGAGCAAGATCGAGCGTGCCGAGGTGTTCGTCGCCTCACCGGGGCGCACCTTCGTCACCCTGCGCATCACCACGTCGGACGGCGTGACCGGCCTGGGCGACGCCACCCTGAACGGCCGCGAGCTGGCCGTGGCGAGCTACCTGCGGGACCACGTCGTACCGCTGCTGATCGGCAAAGACCCGGCGCGTATCGAGGACATCTGGCAGTACCTGTACAAGGGCGCGTACTGGCGCCGCGGCCCGGTCACCATGACCGCCGTCGCGGCCGTCGACACCGCCCTGTGGGACATCAAGGGCAAGGTCGCGGGGCTGCCGCTGTACCAGCTGCTCGGCGGCCGCTCGCGCGACGGCGTCATGGTCTACGGGCACGCCAGCGGCACCGACACCGCGGCACTGCTGGACGACGTGGACCGCTTCCTCGGCCTCGGCTACAAGGCCGTGCGCGCGCAGGCCGCCGTCCCGGACGTGGGCGGCACCTACGGCGTGCGCAAGGGCAAGGTGTACGAGCCCGCCGCCTCCGCGCTCCCCGAGGAGCAGCCCTGGGACACCGAGGCGTACCTCCGCTTCGCGCCCGGCTACCTGGAAGCGGTCCGCGAGCGCTTCGGCTTCGGCTTCCACCTGCTGCACGACGTGCACCACCGGCTCACCCCCATCGAGGCGGCCCGCTTCGGCAAACAGATCGAGGAGTGCCGGCTGTTCTGGATGGAGGACCCGACGCCGGCCGAGAACCAGGAGTCCTTCCGCCTGATCCGGCAGCACACCACCACACCGGTCGCGGTCGGCGAGGTGCTGAACTCGGTGTGGGACGTCCAGCACCTGATCACCGAGCAGCTGATCGACTACGTCCGCACCAGCGTCGTGCACGCGGGCGGCATCACCCATCTGCGCCGGATCTTCGACCTGGCCGCGCTGTACCAGGTGCGGACCGGCTCGCACGGCGCGACCGACCTCTCGCCGGTCACCCTCGCCGCCGCCGTCCACCTCGACACCGCGGTCCCGAACTTCGGCATCCAGGAGTACATGGAGCACGCGGACGAGACGGGCGAGGTCTTCCGCAGCGGGGTGACCTTCGACGACGGCATGCTGCACGTGTCCGAGGAGCCCGGCCTCGGCGTCGAGTACGACGAGAAGGCCGCCGAGCGCTTCCCGTACCGGGCCCGTTACCTGCCCGTCGCGCGCCGCCTCGACGGCTCGGTGCACGACTGGTGACCGCCATGCCCGCCCCCGCACTGAACCTCGCGGCACTCCCCCGCATCCCGGCACACCTGCGGCCGCCCGTCGACCCCCGCGAACTCCGGCCCCGCATCGTCCATTTCGGCCTCGGCGCCTTCCACCGGGCGCACCAGGCCCGCTACACGGAGAACGCCGCGTACCGCTCCGGCGAGCCGTGGGGCATCGCCGCCGTCGCCCCGCGCTCGGCCGGGACCGCGGCCGGACTGCGGGCCCAGGACTGCCTGTACTCGCTGACCGAGCTGCGCCCCGCGGACACCGTCACCCGGGTCTCCGGCGCGCTGGTCGAGGCGCTGGCCATGCGGCCCGACGCCGCCCGGCTGGACACGCTGCTCACCGCTCCGGACGTCTCGGTGCTGACCCTGACGATCACGGAGAAGGGCTACCACCGGCGTCCGGACACCGGCGCGCTGGACACCTCGGCCCCGGCGGTCGCCGCCGACCTCGCGGCGGACAGCACGGCGGCGCTCACCACCGTCATCGGCCGGATCGCCGCGGGCCTCGCCGCGCGGATGCGCGCCGGCGGTGCCCCCGTCTCCGTCGTGTCCTGCGACAACATGGCGGCCAACGGTGCCGCGCTCGGCCGGGCCGTCCGCGATTTCGTCGCGGCGGCGCCCTGGCCCGACCGGCAGGCCGTACTCGACTGGATGGCCGGCTCGGTCACCTTCCCCTCGACCATCGTGGACCGCATCGTGCCGGCGGCCACGGACGCCGACCGGCAGGCGGCCGAGGCCGCGCTGGGCGTGCGCGACGCGCTGCCCGTCGTCGGCGAGCCGTACCGGCAGTGGGTCCTGGAGGACGCGTTCGCCGGGCCGCGGCCCCCGTGGCAGCTGGACGGCGCCCTCTTCGTGCCCGACGTGGTGCCGTACCAGCTCACCAAGTTGCGGCTGCTCAACGGGTCGCACTCCGCGCTGGCCCACCTCGGCTCGGCAGCGGGCCTGGCGACCATCGCCGACACCCTGGCCACCGACTGGGGCGAGCGGCTGGTGCGCGGCCTGTGCGCCGAGGTCGCCCCGACGCTGCCCGCGGGCGGCCCGGACCCGGCGGCCTACGCCGGTGACCTGGTCGAGCGGTTCCGCAACCCCGGCGTGCGGCACCTGCTGCGGCAGATCGGCTCGGACGGCTCGCTGAAGATCCCCGAGCGGTGGCTGGACGCGCTGCGCACGCTCCGCGCCGCCTCCGCCGCCACCCCCGTGCTCGAACTCGCGCTGGCCGCCTGGGCGAACGCCACCCGCCCGGCGCCCGGCGGCGGACAGCTCTTCGGCACGACGGACCCCGCCGCCGAGGCCCTCGGCCGCTGCTGGCCGGAGGGCACGGACGCCGAGGACACGGTCCGGCGGCTGCTCCGGGTGCTCGGCGCCGCCGACCTGGCCGACGATCCCGGCCTGGTCACCGCGGTCGCGGCCCGGCTCCCCGCCCTGCGCGCCGGCCGCGTCGAGCTCTGATCCGCCGACCGGCCCGGAAAGCCCGCACTCCCGTCCCCGCCCGCTCCCGCACGGCCAGAGAACAACGGAGTTCCTCATGACGGACACGACACAGACGGAGGCCGCAGGCCCCGCGCGGAGAACCACCCGCGACCTCACCAGGGCAGCCGTATCCGGCTGGCTCGGCACCGCCATGGAGTTCATGGACTTCCAGCTCTACTCGCTGGCGGCCGCCATCGTCTTCAACAAGGTCTTCTTCCCCGACGTCAGCCCCGCGATCGGCCTGATCGCGGCCATGGCGACGTACGGCGTCGGCTACGTGGCCCGGCTCGCCGGCGCGCTCTACTTCGGCCGGATGGGCGACCGCATCGGCCGCAAGAAGGTCCTCTTCCTCACCATCCTGCTGATGGGCGCCTCCACCACGCTGATCGGCGTACTGCCCACGTACAGCATGATCGGCATCTTCGCGCCGGTCCTGCTGGTCGCCCTGCGGCTCATCCAGGGCTTCGGGGCCGGCGCCGAGATCGCCGGGGCCACGGTCATGCTGGCCGAGTACGCGCCGGCCGAGCGCCGCGGCCTGATCTCGTCCCTGGTGTCCCTCGGCACCAACTCCGGCACGCTGGCCGCCTCCGGCCTGTGGGCGGTGCTGCTCGCCGTGCTGAGCGAGGACCAGCTGGTCTCCTGGGGCTGGCGGCTGCCGTTCCTGCTGAGCTTCGCCCTGCTGCTCTTCGCCGTGTGGCTGCGCCGCAACCTCAAGGAGAGCCCGGTCTTCGAGGAGCGGGCCGACGTGGTGGACGGCGTGGCGATGTCCCGCGCCGAGGTCGCCTCGGCGGTCGAGAGCGGCGCCGTCGGGGAGCGCCGGGAGAGCGTCCTGGAAGCGGGCCTGCGCCAGCGCAAGGGCAAGGCGTTCTTCCTCTCCCTCGGCCTGCGCTTCGGGCAGGCGGGCAACTCCGGCCTCGTCCAGACGTTCCTGGTCGGCTACATCGCCACCACGCTGGGCGCCGACCGGTCCGTGCCGACCGACGCGATCGTGTACGGCTCGCTGATCGGCTTCGCCACGGTGCCGCTGATCGGCCTGCTCGGCGACCGCTTCGGCCGCCGTCCGCTCTACATGGCGCTGACCGTGCTGACCATCGTGCTGGCGTTCCCGGTGATGTTCCTCATCGCCTCCGGCAGCACCGCCGGGATCATGGCGGGCATGATCGTCGGTCTCAACGTCGGTGTGCTGGGCCTGTTCTCGCTGGAGAGCGTGACGATGGCCGAACTCTTCGGCGCCCGGACCCGCTTCACCCAGCTCGCGCTCGCCAAGGAGATCGGCGGCATCCTCGCCACCGCCATCGGCCCCGTCGCCGCGGCCACGCTCACCGCCGTCACCGGCAGCTGGTGGCCGGTCGCCGCGATGCTCGTCGGCTACTCGCTCATCACCCTCGTCTCCATCGTCCTCGCCCCCGAATCGCGCGGGCGTGACCTGGTGCGTCTGGAGGACGCCATATGAAGTCCGTTGTCGTGCACGGCCCCGGTGACGTCCGGATCGACGAGCGTCCCGACCCGGTGCCGGGCCCGGGAGAAGTCCTGCTGGCCATGGAGTGGGGCGGCATCTGCGGCTCCGACATCGGCTACTGGAAGCACGGTGGCACCGGCACGGCCGTGCTCAAGGACCCGCTGGTCCTCGGGCACGAGGTCGCGGGCCGGATCGCGGCCCTCGGCGAGGGCGTCACCGGCCTCCCGGAGGGTCTGCCGGTCACCGTCCACCCGGCGACGCCGGTCGGCGACGAGCCGCTGCCCGAGCGGCTGGCCGGCCGCACCAACCTCTACCCGCGGGTCCGCTACTTCGGGTCGGCCGCGCTCCATCCGCACACGGACGGCGCGTTCAGCGAGTACCGGGTGGTCCGCGCGGCGCAGGTACGGCCGCTGCCGGAGAACGTGAGCACCGAACACGGCGCGCTCGCCGAGCCGTTGGCCGTGGCGATGCACGCCGTGCACCGTGCCGGGGACGTGCGCGGGAAGACGGTGCTGGTCAACGGGGCCGGGCCGATCGGTTCGCTGGTGGTGGCCGCGGCCAGGCACCGCGGGGCCGCCGCGGTGATCGCCGCCGACCTCGCCCCCGCGTCCCTCGCGGTGGCGCGGGCGATGGGCGCGGACGAGACGGTGGACCTCGGCGCGGGAGAAGCCCTTCCGGGCGACGTGGAGCTGGTCTTCGAGGCGTCGGGCGCCCCGGCCGCGCTCGGCCCGGTGCTGCGGGCGACCGCGCGCGGCGGCACGCTCGTCCAGGTCGGCAACCTCCCCGGCGCGGCGGCCCCGGCGGCCCTCGGCGACCTGGTCAGCCGGGAGATCACCTGGATCGGCTCGTTCCGCTTCGCCGAGGAGATCGACGACGCGCTGCAGGCCATGCACGAGGGCCTCGACGTGTCCCCGGTCATCACCCACCGCTTCGGCCTGGCGGAGGCGGACCGGGCGCTGGCCGTCGCCGCCGACCGCACCAGCGGCAGCAGCAAGGTCATGCTGCGTCTGGGCCGCCGGGGTCCGGGGCACTGACCGGCCCGGCGTCAGGGGCGCGCTGACCGGGCAGGCCGGTGGCCGCGCGCGGCATGGCGTACAGGAGGGCCAGCACGGTCGGGACGGGCATGATCAGCACGATCCCGACCGTGCACGCGGCCACCGCGGCGGGGACCGGGTTCCACGCGCTGACCGGCGTACTGGTGGTGACCCCTATGGCCGCCGTGCCGAAGACGGCGTAGGAGACCGCGCAGACGAACGCGACCGGCAGTTCGCTGCGCCGCACCGCCTGGTCCCCGATGCGGCGCGTCTGCCCCCGCTGCCGCCGCCACACGGTCACGGTCATCGCGGCGCCCACCAGCAGTACGTAGAGGGGCGACACCCAGGACGCCCACCACGGGGCCCGGCGGCCGTCGTAGACCACGTGGACGTAGTCGTGCGCGGCGGTGGAGAGCAGCAGCACGGTCAGCACCGCGATGCCGTACACGGATCTCCGGAGCAGCCGCTCCAGTGCTCGCATGCCCTCGGCGCCCGTCCCGCCGGCCGGGCTCTCCGCCGGCTCCTCGTACGAGGCGAGCAGCCAGGCCATGCCGCTGATCACGGCGACGGCGCCGACGACCAGCATGCCGCTGGCGATGAGGGACTCGGTCCACACGCGGCCGCACGCGCCTGTCGCGACGTCCCCGGTGAGCAGCGAGAAGGCATAGCTGTCGAGCGCCAGGACGATGAACCCGGCGATGAATAATCGCAGCGTGGCGGTCCGGAGCGGGCTCGTCCGGCGTTCGGTGAGGATCATGACGAACCCGGCGAACACGAAGCCCGCGAGGACGCCGGCGAGCTGGGAATTGGCGGGCGCCGACGCCACGGCGCTCCAGCCCGTCCCCGCACAGGCGCCGTCCGGCGCGGTCACCTCCGGCGGAGCCAGCGCTCCGGCGGTCGTACTTGTCACATCATCGGCAACGAGGCGCCGCCGGAGGAGGTTACGGCCCGCTCCCGGAGGAGCGGGCCGCGAAGGGTGGCGTGATCAGCGCACGTCGACGCAGTCGCCGGTGGAGACCACCGCCGGGGTGGTGGAGGTGCCCGCGAAGTTGTACCGCCAGCAGGTGTCGGTGGTGGCCGTGCGGGTGGTCTTCACCTGGCCCGCGGTCGAACCACTGCCGGAGGTGTACGTCTTGAGCGTGGAGTACGTGGAGCCGCTCGCGGGACGCGACTGGAGCTTCACCGACTGCTGGGTGTAGCCCGCGTACTTGGACGTGTCCCAGTTGGCCCGGGTCAGCGAGCCGGTGATGGTGATGGTCCTGCCCTTGGTGACCGGCTCGGGCGAGGCGTTCGTGGTGAGCTTGGCGTAGCGCTTCACCGAGAAGGACTTCACGTTGTCCTTCTGGATGTAGCCGTAGTCGTTGCCCTGCGCGAGCGCCCACACCTTCCAGGTGCCGGCCGCGGCGTTGGTCAGGTGGTACTGCGGGTCGAACGTGAACGTCTGCTCGCACTTGGCCGTGGTGGCCGAGGTGGCCGTGCAGGTGGCCTCGTCCTCGTTCGGGACGACGCCGGTGTCCATGTCGTCGAAGGTGGAACCGCCGTGCCACAGGAGGGCCGTGGCCGAGTAGATCCCCGAGTCGTCGGTGGCGGTGAAGGTGACCGTCACCGTCTTGGTGTTGGTGGTGCCGACCACCACGTCCTTGCCGCCGTTGACGACGACGTCGGAGATCGTGGGGTCGGTGGCCTCGGCGGCCCGCAGGGCGGACGGCACGGCCTTCTGCTTCGCCGGGGCGGCCTGCTGCACGGCCGCCTCCTGTGCCGCCTTCGCGGCCGCAGCGGCGTCACCCGTCGGTCCGGCGTCGGCCTGCGCGGCCGGTATCACGAGGGCGGAAAGGGCCAGAGCACCGCTCACGGCGGCGACAGTGGCGCGTCTACGCATGTGTTTCCCCAAGTGGAGAAGGGGCCCTGGAGCCGGGTGCTCCGGTGGACCCGTGATTCGAGGAGTCTGTTGACTCGACGGGGAAGATCATCGAGGTAACCGAAAGGTTGTACGAGCAAGCCAAAAAAGATGAACTCTTCGCCAACAAGCGGCCCTTCACCGGTAAGCACCGATTTGCTCGCTCCCGTCCGGCCGCCGGGCCGTACTGGAGACGGCACCCGCCGAGGCGAGGGCGATGCAGCCGGTGGCCGCCCACTGCGCCGCCGACAGCGTCTCGTCCAGCAGCACCGTCCCGGCCAGCCCCGCCACCACGGGCTCCAGGCTCTGCAGCACCCCGACCGTCCGGGCGGGGAGCCGGCGCAGCGCGGTCAGCTCCAGGGAGTAGGGCACCGCGGCGGAGAGGACGGCGACCAGCAGCCCGAGGGCCAGGGCGGCGGGGGCCAGCAGCCGTGTGCCGCTGTCGGCCACGCCGGCCGGCAGGGAGAGCAGCGCGGCCCAGGCGACGGCGAGCGCCAGCGGACCGCCGCCGGTCATCCGCGCCCCGACGCGCCGGCTGAGCAGCAGGTACGTGCCCATGGCGACGGCGGAGGCCACCGCGAACGCTACCCCGATGAGCGGCAGCGAACGGGCCGAGCCGGGATCGGTGAAGAGGAAGAGGCCGACGACGGCCAGCAGGCCCCAGGCCGCGTCACGCCGTCGCCGTACGGCCAGCAGCGATACCACCAGTGGCCCGGTGAGCTGGATGGTCACCGCGGCACCGAGGGGCAGGTGGCGCAGCGCCGGGTACACCAGGTTCATGCCGGCTATCGCGGTGCCGAGGGCGAGGACGGCGAGGAGGTCGCCGCGCCGTTCCGGCAGCCGGGGCCGCCACACCGCGAGCAGCAGCACCGCGGCGAGGCCCAGCCGCAGCGCCACCGCTCCCCACGGGCCCCCGACGGTGCCGAACAGCCCCTTTCCGAGGGCCTGGCCGACCTGGACGCTGCACACACTGCCCAGCACGAGCGCGGGTGCCGGGACGCGCCGGCCGCGCCGCCGGCGTACGGCCCGTCCGGCGGCGGCCTCGCCCACCGGGGCGGCGTCGTCTGTCACCAGGGCGTTCTTCGGTCCGGCCATGAGGCCAGCGTGCCGCCGCCACATCGTGCAGGTCCATCGCAAGTTTCCGCACAGGATCGTGCCGTGCGGCTGCATGGTTGAATGCCCGCATGATGGATCTGCGGCTCCTCCAGACCCTGCGCGTCCTGCATGCGCAGGGCACGGTGACCGCCACGGCCGAGGCGCTGCACCTCTCACCGTCCGCCATCTCCCAGCAGCTCCGCCAGCTCGCCGGCGAGGTGGGCGTGGAGATCCTGCGGCGGGAGGGCCGGCAGGTGCGCATCACGGACGCCGGGCACGTCCTGCTCGGCCACGCCGATGAGCTGTACGCGCAGTGGGAACGGGTCAGGGCGGACCTCGGTCGGCACGCCCGCAGCCCGTACCGCACGCTGCGCATCGGCGGGTTCGCGTCCAGCGTGGGCGCCCTGCTGGCGCCGGTCGCCGCGGAGCTGCGCACCGCGGAGGAGGCCGTCGAGACGCACATCGGCGAGACCGACACCGCCGAGAGCTTCCGGCAGCTGCTCCCCGGGCAGCTGGACATCGCGGTGCTGATACCGCTGGCGGACAGTCCGGCGCTGGACGATCCGCGGTTCGTGCAGCGGCCGTTGCTCGACGAGCTGCAGGACCTGGTGGTGCCCGCCGGGCACCGTCTCGCCGGCCGCACGGGGATCACCCTGCTCGACGCCGCGACCGAGGAATGGATCTCCGCGCACCACGATCAGGAGCGGCTCACCCGGGCGCTGTGCACCGCGGCCGGCTTCGCGCCCCGCATGACGCACCACGCCGACGAGTGGCAGGCGGTGCTGTCGCTGGTCGCGCACGGCCTCGGGGTCTGCCTCGTACCGCGCCTGGTGTCCACCTCGGGCCACCCGGGCGTGGTCCGCGTGCCGGTGCACGGCGATCCGCGGCCGTCGCGCCGCGTACTGACCTGCGTGCGCCGCGGGAGCGAGGAGCAGGAGAGCATCGCCCGGGGGCTGGCGGCGCTACGGGCCGCCGCCGCCCGCGCCGTGCGGCTCGGCGCCCCGGCGGCCGGCTGACCGCGGCCGGCCGGCGTCAGAACGGCATCCGGCCGCGGGCCCGGCGGCCGGCGGAGCCGCTGCGCCCCACCGCCTTGGAGCTGCTGCGGAACGGCATGCTGAGGAGGCGGCCCAGCAGTCCGGGCGCCTTGCCGCCGGCCCGCGATCCGGCGTTGAGGGTGCGCTGGGCGCCGCTCTGGGGGCGGCGGGACAGCCGGGGCACGAAGAAGGCCAGGACTGCCAGAACAACACATACGGCGACAATGCCGAGAATCATCATGAAGGCTCCTTGGTCGAGGCGTACGTCCCGTCTGCCCCGCCACTTCTCGGCAAACCATTGACAAGCTTGCGCAACATTGCCGAGCATGAGGCGGGCCGATCCACGGCACCGCGCCGCGCCCCTGCGGCAGCACGACACCCCTCAGGAGGCAAGGTGGCCCCCACCCTCACGGACGTGGCCACACGCGCGGGCGTCGCCCTGTCCACCGCGTCCCGCGCGTTCAGCGATCCGGACCGGCTGGGCCCGGAAACCTTGCGCAAGGTTGTCGAAGCGGCGCGGGAGATCGGGTACCGGGCACCGCAGGGCCGCGCGGGCGGCGGCGGGGCCAGGGCCGTCCAGCAGGACACCATCGCGGTGATCGTCCCGGACGTGGCGAACCCCGTCTTCGGGTCCTTCGTCAAGAGCGCGCAGCGCGAGGGCTGGCACCGCCGCTCCGCGGTCGTCGTGGCCGACACCGACTTCGCGCCCGAACGCGAGCGCGAGCTGATCGGGTACCTCAGCGAGCGCGCGGCCGGGCTGATCGTCTGTTCCCCGCGGCTGGCCGCCGACGAGGTGACCGACCTGTGCGGCGGCACCCCGGTGGTCCTGGTCAACCGGGAGACCGAGCGGGCCGACTGCGTGCTCGCCGACGCGCGCGACGGGCTGCGCCAGACCGTGGAGTACCTGGCGGCGCTCGGCCACCGCCGGCTCGCCTACGTCCAGGGCTCGGCCCACTCCTGGTCCAACGCCCACCGCGTCGCGCTGGCCCGTGAGCTGACGGCGGCCGCCGGGCTCGAACTGGACGTGCTGGGGCGGCAGTCGGAGACCATGGAAGGCGGCACGGCGGCCGCGGCGAGCGTGCTCGCCTCCGGCGCCACCGCCGTACTGGCCCACAACGACCTGGTGGCCCTGGGCATCCTGGCCGGCGCCCGGCCCCTCGGCGTGCGCGTCCCCGAAGACCTCAGCGTCGTCGGCTTCGACGACATCCCCTTCGCGGCCGCCTCGCACCCGGCGCTGACCAGCGTCGCCGTGCCCATGGCACGGGCCGGCGCGAACGCCGTGGAGCGGATCTCCGCCGCCCTCGCCGGCCCCCGCACCCCGCCGGAGACCCTGCGGCTCGCCACCCAGCTGCACGTCCGCGGCTCCACCGGCCCCGCGCCGAAGGCCACTCCCACCACCCCGGAGCGCCCCTGATGAGCAAGCCCGACCGCATAGCCGCCGTCGACGTCCTGGTCACCAGCCCGACCCGCAACTACGTCACCCTCAAGGTCACCACCGAGCAGGGGCTCACCGGCTGGGGCGACGCCACCCTCAACGGCCGCGAACTGGCCGTCGCCGCCTACCTCCGCGACCATCTCGTCCCGCTCCTCCTCGGCCGCGACCCCGCGCGCATCGAGGACACCTGGCAGTACCTCTACCGCGGCGCCTACTGGCGGCGCGGCCCGGTCACCATGACCGCCATCGGCGCGGTGGACCTGGCCCTGTGGGACATCAAGGGCAAGGCGGCGGGCCTGCCGGTGTACCAGCTGCTCGGCGGCGCGGTACGCGACCGGGTCCTCTGCTACACCCACGCCACCGGCTGGGACGTGCCCCGGCTGCTGGACTCGCTCGACGCCCGGCTTGCCGAGGGCTTCCGGGCCGTACGCGCCCAGACCGGCGTCCCGGGCCTCGACGTCGTCTACGGCGTCGAGCGGGACGGCGCCGCGTACGAGCCGGCGGGGCGCGGCGCCCTGCCCGCCGAGGAGGTCTGGGACACCGACGCCTATCTGCGGCACGCCCCCGAGGCGCTGGCGGCGGCCCGCGCCCACCTCGGCCCCGAGGTCGCGCTGCTGCACGACGCGCACCACCGCCTCACCCCCAACGAGGCGGCGCGCCTGGGCCGTTCACTGGAGGAGCTGGGCCTGTTCTGGCTGGAGGACGTCACCCCGGCCGAGAACCAGGAGGTGCTGCGCACCGTCCGCGCCAGGACCACCGTGCCGCTCGCCATCGGCGAGGTCTTCAACACGGTATGGGAGTGCCAGAGCCTGATCACCGAGCAGCTCATCGACTACGTGCGCTGCTGCGTCACGCACGCCGGCGGCATCAGCCATCTGCGCCGCATCGCGGCGCTCGCCGACGTCTGGCAGGTCAGGCTCGGCCCGCACGGCCCCTCGGACGTCTCCCCCGTCGCGCTGGCCGCCTCCCTCCATGTCGGCCTTGCCACCCCGAACTTCGCCATCCAGGAGTACATGGGCTACGACCCGCTGGTGCACGAGGTGTTCCGGCACGCCTGGTCGTACGAGGACGGCCATCTGCACCCGGGTGACGCGCCCGGTCTGGGCGTCGAGGTGGACGAGGAACTGGCGGACCGTCATCCGTACCAGCCCGCCTACCTGCCCGTGGCCCGCCGCCGGGACGGTTCCCTGACCGACTGGTGACACGGCCGCCACCGCCCGCCGCACGAACGCAAGGACACCCCTCCCCCATGACCACCGCCGCCCGCACCGCCCGCCTGACCGCCGCCACCGCACCGGCCGGCGCGCTGTCGCACCACCGCACCCTCACCCCCGCCGACACCGGCATCGTCCACCTCGGCCTCGGCAACTTCCACCGCGCCCACCAGGCCGTGTACACCGCGGCGGCGCTGGCTCGCGAGGCGGGGCCGTGGGGCATCCTCGGCGTCGCCGGCCGGTCCGCCGCCGTGGCCGACGCGCTGCGCGCCCAGGACCTGCGCTACACCGTCGCCGAGGTCTCCCCCGATGGACTGCGCTGCTCCATTCCGGCCGTGCACACCGGTGTACTCGTCGCAGCCCACGAGCCCGAGCAGGTGCAGCAGGCGCTCGCGGCGCCCGGCACCCGCGTGGTGTCCCTGACCGTCACCGAGCACGGCTACACCTACTCACCCCGTACCGGCGGCCTCGACCTGGACCACCCCGCGGTCCGCGCCGACCTGCGCGGCAACCGCACCGCGCCGCAGTCCACCCTCGGGCGCATCGTGCGTGCCCTCCAGGCGCGCGCGGCCACTCATGGCGCCCCGGTGACCGTGGTGAGCTGCGACAACCTGGTCGGCAACGGCAATCACACGCGCCGCCTGGTCGAGGAGTTCGTCGCCCACCTGCCGGCCGGCGAGCGCGACGAGCTCGGCGCCTGGATGGCCGCGGGGAACGTCGCCTTCCCCCACACCATGGTCGACCGGATCGTGCCCGCGACGACGGACGCGGAGCGCGCCGCGGTCGCCGGTGCGCTCGGGCTGCGCGACGACGTCCCGGTGCCCGCCGAGCCGTTCACCATGTGGGTGCTGGAGGACCGCTTCGCCGCCTCACGTCCCGCCTGGGAGGCCGGCGGCGCGCTCTTCACCGACGACGTGGAGCCGTACGAACTGCTCAAGGTGCGGCTGCTCAACGGCACCCACTCGCTCATCGCCTACCTGGGTGCCCTGGCCGGCTGCGACACCATCCCGCAGTCCACCGCGCAGCCGTTCGTCACGGCGGCGGCCCGCGCGGTGCTGCGGGACGAGTACCTGCCGAGCCTCACCGTCCCCGACGGCGTCGACCTGGACGCGTACGTGGAGCAGCTGTTCACCCGCTGGGCCAATTCGGCGCTCGGCCATCGCACCCGCCAGGTCGGCTCGGACGGTTCGGCGAAGCTGCGCCAGCGCGTCCCGGACCCCGCACTGCTCCACCTGCGGGCCGGGCGGATGCCGCACCACCTCGCGCTCACCGTCGCCGGGTACCTGTGCTGCCTCGCCCCGGCGGCCGGCTTCGACCCCGGCGAGCACGCGGCCGCGATGGCGGACCCGGCCCGCGAACGGCTGGCCGCGCTGCGCGCCCGTACCGGTGACGGGCCGTCCTTCGCGGCCGCCGTGCTGGCCGACGGGCTCCTCGGCGACGAGCTGCCGGAGCATCCCGAATTCGCCCGTCGCATCGGCGAGTTCATCGATCTGATCCAGGCCGGCGGGCCACGTGCGGCAGCCGAGGAGGCCGGTGCCTGACCCGCGTCACCCGGCCCTCAGAAGGCGACGGGGTCGCGGAGGAGCGGGCAGGTCATGCAGTGCCCGCCGCCGCGGCCCCGGCCGAGTTCGGCCCCCACGATGGTGATCACCTCGACACCCGCCCTGCGCAGCAGGGAGTTGGTGGTGGTGTTGCGGTCGTAGGTGAAGACGACGCCGGGTTCCAGCGCGACGGCGTTGTTGCCGCTGTCCCACTGCTGCCGCTCGGAGGCGTACTCGTCGCCACCGGTCTCGATCACCCGCAGTCCGTCCAGCCCCAGCGCCTTGGCGACCACGTCGACGAAGGGGGTGGTGCCCTCGTCGGTGATCTCGTAGCCGGGTGCCCGGTCGGCGGGCCGGAGCGAGAAGGTGTGCACCGCGTCCATGATCTTCGGGTAGAGCGTGACGATGTCCCGGTCGGCGAAGGTGAAGACGGTGTCCAGGTGCATCGCCGAGCGGAGCCTGGGCATGCCGGCGACGATGACGTGCCGGGCCGCGCCCTGCTCGAACAGCGCGGCGGCCACCTGGGTGATGGCCTGACGCGAGGTGCGCTCGCTCATCCCCATCAGGACGACGCCGTTGCCCACCGGCATGATGTCGCCGCCCTCGAAGCTGGCCTGGCCCCAGTCCCGTTCGGGGTCGCCCCACCACACGGTGGCGTCCTTGAAGTCCGGGTGGAAGGTGTACACCGCCTTCATCAGCAGGGTCTCGGCGTGCCGTGCGGGCCAGTACAGCGGATTGAGGGTCACGCCGCCGTAGAGCCAGCAGGTGGTGTCGCGGGTGTAGAGCGTGTTGGGCAGCGGGGGCATCAGGTACTCGCGCGCGCCGGTCGCCTCGCGGGCCAGCGCCAGGTACCCGGAGCGGAACTCCTCCGGCAGGTCGGCTGTGGCCAGCCCGCCGATCAGGTACGCGGCGAGCTGCGCGGCCGGCAGGGTGAGCAGGAAGGCGCGGGTGTCCTCGACGAGGCCGAGCCCGACCTCGTTCGCGGTGATCTTCCGGTCCAGCAGCCATTCAGTGGCCCCGGGCACGGCCAGGGTCCCGGCGAGCAGGTCGTGCAGCTCGATGACCTCCACGCCGCCCTGCCGGAGCTTGCTGACGAAGTCCGCGTGGTCGCGCTGGGCGTTCTGCACCCACATGACGTCGTCGAAGAGCAGGTCGCCGGAGTTGGTGGGGGTGAGGCGGTGGTGCGCGAGACCGGGTGCGCAGACCAGCACCCTGCGGAGCCTGCCGACCTCGGAGTGGACCCCGAAGGCCGGGCGGTGCGTGGTGTCGGTACTGCTCATGACGTCCCTGTCGACGAGCCTGCGCGGGCCTGAGAAACCTAACGCCTCAGCAGCCCGTTTCACCCTTTTCGTCCCGCTGTCGCGCGTCGTACGTGTCACCGCCGGGCCGCACCCGGGACCGCACCCACCGCCGCGTGACGCGCCCTGGGGCTGGCCTATAGTGCCGCGCATGACCAGGACGAACGCCTGCGGCGCTGCTCTTCCCCCAGGCGGTCGCCGCCTTCCGCGCACCCCGGCCGGCCCGGCCGCAGCACTCCCCGGCACCCGGCGGGCGGCAGCATGACGCTCACACAGCTACGCGCTTTCGCCGAGGCGGAGCGGCTCGGCTCCTTCACCGCGGCGGCCGGCGCCATGGAGATCGCGCAGGCGTCCGTGTCGGAGCTGGTACGCCGCCTCGAAGAGGAACTGGACGCCGAGCTGTTCGTCCGCGGCAGCCGCCGGCTCACCCTCACCGCGGCCGGGCGCGAACTGCTGCCGTACGCGCAGGAGGCGCTGCGGGCCGCGGACGGCGGCGTCCGGGCGGTGCGTTCCCTCGGCTCGCTGGGCGGCGGCACCGCCACGTTCGGTGTGCTGCGCAACGCCGACTATTACCTCCTCGCCAA
>NZ_PQSQ01000049.1 GCF_002920575.1 Streptomyces sp. Ru73
CCGGGGTCGGTGACGAGCGTGACCGGATGGCCGAGGGTGACTCCGGCCAGCGCGAGGCCGAGGCCCAGGGTGCCGGAGGTGGATTCCACGATCCGGGCGCCGGGCAGCAGCCGGCCCCGCTCGCGCCCGGCCCGCACCATGTGCAGGGCCGCGCGGTCCTTGATGCCGCCGGGATTGTGGCCCTCCAGCTTGGCCCAGAAGCCGCGTCCGGCCGGGGCGAAGGGCTCCCCGATCCACAGCAGCGGGGTGTCGCCGACCAGGCCGGCGGGGGTGTGCGTCGGGCGTTTGGCGGCGGCGAGCAGTTGGGCCGGACCGGTGGGAAGGGACGTGTGGGTCACACAGTTCATGGCGTGCTTCTCCCACGGTCGGCAGCTACGCGGCGTGCCGACCGCTCAGTGGTGGGACAGGGGCAGAACTGACCGACGGCTGCGGTGAGGCCCCACGCAAGCGCAGCTCACGTCAGCTCGAAGACGCTCGACTCGGCTCGAGTCGCTCGACTCGGCTCAACCCGGCGCGCCGCCGGGGCCGTTGCAGCCTCGGAGGGACCGCTCAGTTCCGCCACACACCCAGCCGGGCGCGCGCCTGCCCGTTTGGAGGCGCACTCGCCGACGGCTTCGGAGAGGCACCGGCCGGCACGGGGCCGGACGGTGGTGGTACGGCGTACTCGACGGCGAGGGCGGTCTGCACGGCCGGTGCGGCCGGTGCGACGCTCCGGGGCGGCTTCATCGTGAGCTCGTCCTCGCCCCCGCACAGTGCCTCACCGCCCGAGCCGGGAGCGGCCCGTTCCCCGGCCCAGTCGCCGGTACTGCCGCCGGCGCTGCCGTCGGTGTTGCCGTCGGCGCTGCTGCCTGCTCTGTCGTACGACGCCCGGCCTTGCTCACAGGCCGGCGCGTACGTCACCGCCAAGGGAGTGTCGACGCGCCCCGCGGTCGTCGGAGTGGGCCCGTGGGCGCAGGCCAGCAGGTGCAGCATGGCGGTCAGAAGCACCACGAGCGCCGCCCCGGCCCAAGCGGAGCGGCTGCCGCAGAACACCGGCCCCATCCTCACGAGCGCCAACAGTAGCCAATCGACTACATAAAGTTCTCGTCAGGCAACGCCATCGCGCCCCTCACCGGACGCCCGGTCACACCACGGGCGTGTCCGCGCTGCGGGCGCAGACCCTCACGGTGTACGGAAGCCGCGGAAGGTCACCTGGGTGCGGGTGCGGAAGCCGAGGCGTTCGTAGAGGGCGATGGCGCCGGCGTTGGACTCGACGACGTGCAGGAAGGGGCGTTCGCCGCGGGCCAGGACGCGGGCGACGAGCGCGTTGATCAGGCGGGCGGCGTGGCCGTTGCCGCGGGCTTCCGGCGCGGTGCACACGGCGCTGATCTCGGTGCAGCCGGGCGGGCGGAGGCGTTCGCCCGCCATCGCCACCAGGGTGCCGTTGTCGCGGATGCCGAGGTAGGTGCCCAGTTCGTGAGTGCGCGGCCAGAAGGGGCCCGGCTGGGTGCGTGCGACGAGGTCGAGCATCTCGGGTACGTCGTCAGGGCCCAGCTCCACCACGCCGGCACCTTCCCCGGCGGCGGCGCAGGCGGAGCTGCCGGTGCCTGTGCCGGTGCCGGACCAGAGCATCTGGCGGCCCGCGAGGGCGAAGACCGGCTCCCAGTCCGGCGGCGGCGTGGCCGGACAGCTGAACATGTCGGCCAGCTCACCCTGCCCGACGAGTGCGGCGAGGTCGGCCCAGTCCGCCGCGTCCGCGTCGGCGGGGACGGCGGCGAAGGTCGCCACGCCCGGCAGATAGGTGGCGGCCCGGCCGAGCCGGCGGGCCAGGTGGGCGTGGTGGCCGCGGAGCGATGCGCCCACCGGGTCGTCGAGCGCGGCGGCGGCGCGATCCACCCTCATGCGAAGCCTTTCGTGTCGTGCAGCGGAACCAGTCGCCCAGGATGCCACTGCAGGCCGGCGCGCCTTCGAGGGGGAGCGGGCACCCGGCGCGCCCCGCCGTTGTCGGACACCTGGCGGAAATGGAGCGGGTGATATGCGGAGTTCGGCCCGGGCGAGGTAAAGCTGCGGTAACACTCTGGTGTTCCCCCTCCCCAGCAGGGCTTTTGCTGGCACCGTCTGGCGCAGGTGTGCGTTCGAATTCCATCGGACGTATGCCCGTTCCAGTACGACCCGGGTGCGGTTTGGCCCGGGACCCCCACGCGTACGGCCTCCCCCACGGCCGGGAACGAGGAGCACCCAGTGCGAGGTATCCCCCACGCCTCCCGATCTGCGGCAATTGCCGAAGCCTGGAGCGCGCTGTGCGCGCCCGGCGCCGAGTGTCCCCGCGTCGCCAGACGCGAGGAGGACGGCATCCTCGGCGCATAACCACTGGACGTCGACGCCGACGCGGTCACCAGGAGCGACTGGGAGCTGACCCAGTGCGCGCGTGCGGTGCGAGCGGATTTCCGGCGCATTCTTGCCGATTGCGCCGAGACGCGTACTCACGTGGCCTTTCCGGCCTGCCGGAGAGGCCATTGGCGCATGCCGAATTCCGGGGCTTCACGCCGTGCAGTCCCGAGTTTTCCGGCCATTCCCGGTATCCCGGCGTATCGCGTTCCAGTGCACATCGGGCTTGCGGCTCGGCATCCCCACGAGAAATGGGCCCCGTATACGGGGCCGCAGATCAGGAGTACTGAGTGCGAGGCACTCCGCAGATATCGGACAAGCCGGGAGTCGAGGACTTCCGCCCTATCGGGCATGCGCACGCGTATGGGGAAGCGGACCCGAACGCGTACGGGCACGCGGATCCACACGTGGCAGCGGAAGCAGGCATGGACGGGGCCGGGCCCAGTGTCCCCGCGCGGCGCGGTCGTCCCATGACACACCCGGCGCGCCGCGCAGCACCACGGCATCGCCCCGTGTTCATCGACAATTCGGGCTGGCGCAGAAGGCTGTCACGCGTCCTGGCGGTCACCGTCGGGTGCGCGTGCGCCGGGTACCTGATGCTCGTCGGCGTACTTGTCGGCGGGCTGTGGCAGCCCGTCGGATCGCAGCCGCCCAGTACCAAGGGCCCCCTGCCGGCCGCCGGGAAGCCGAGCCCGCACACCGGCCGGCCGGTCGCCGGACAGCACGGCCCGCGCCCCGGCCGGCCCGTCGTCGACAAGCCCCGTCCGGCACCGTCCTCCAGAGCCGAGGCCGGGGCCCCGCGCGGGGGCGCTGAGAGGTGAGCCGGCACGCGATACGCCGCCCCCCGCGCGGGCACTGGGCGCTGCTGCTGCTCGTCCTCGCCGTGGTCATCACCGCCCTCGCCTTCGAGGGCTGGACCACGCACGAGGTCGACGCGGCGCGCGCCAAGCTGCCGTGCAGCAGGCCCATCCCGCGCGCGGCGGACACCGGGAGCCCGGTGCTCCGGCTCGGCGACGACCGGATCGAGACGGCCGGCATGCCACCCGGCACCGCCGCGCTCACCTTCGACGGCGGGCCCGACCCGGAGTGGACGCCGCGCGTGCTGGACCTGCTCCGCAAGTACCACGTGAAGGCCACGTTCTTCGTCTACGGCTCGCGCGCGGCCCGGCACCCGGAGCTGATGAAGCGGATCGTGGCCGAGGGGCACGAGATCGGCTCGTACACGTACACCGGCGGCGACCTCGGCGCGGCCTCGCCGCTGCGCGCCCGCATGGAGCTGGCCCTCACCCAGACCGCGCTGGCGGGCACGGCAGGCGTCAACACCCGGCTGCTGCGGCTGCCGCACACCACCGCGGCCGACACCCTCTGCGGCGCCGAGTGGGCGGCTGCCGAGCGCGCCGCCTCGCAGGGCTATCTGCTGGTGGCCGCCGACCACAAGTCGCGCGAGCCGTGGCAGGGGGTGGTACGGCAGTACAGCCACACCGAGCTCGGTTACCGGGAGGCGGAGGCGCTGCTGCGGGACCGGCGTGACCCGGACGACCGGCGTGACAGGACCGTGAAACGCTTCACCACCGTGACCGGCGGGCTCGGCCGTCCGTTCCACAACACCCAGGCACCCCTCACCAAACGGCTGGAGGGCCGGGGGCTGATGTGGGCGCAGTACCTCGGGCACGCGTTCACCACCGCGATGGCCTGGGCCCTCGGCGTCGCGGGCGTGCTCAGCGTGCTGCGGCTGGTCCTGCTCGCCGTCTTCGCCCGCGCTCACGTACGCAGACTGGACCGGTTCCGGCCCGGCACGCCGCGGCTGCGGCCCGTGACCGAGCCGGTGACGGTGCTGGTACCCGCGTACAACGAGGAGGCGGGCATCGCCGCCACCGTGCACTCGCTGCTGGCCTCCACCCATCCGGAACTGCAGATCGTCGTCATCGACGACGGCTCGACGGACAGCACGGCAGCGATCGCCGAGGCCATCGACGATCCCCGCGTGCAGGTGGTGCGGCAGCCCAACGGCGGCAAGCCCAGCGCCCTCAACACCGGGCTCGCGCACACCCGGTACGACATCGTCGTGATGGTCGACGCGGACACCGTGTTCGAGCCCGAGGCGCTGACGCGGCTCGTCCAGCCGCTCGCCCACCCGGCCGTCGGCGCGGTCAGCGGCAACACCAAGGTCGGCAACCGCCGCCGGCTGCTGGGCAGATGGCAGCACCTGGAGTACGTCATCGGCTTCAACCTCGACCGGCGGATGTTCGAGGTGCTGGAGTGCATGCCGACGGTGCCCGGCGCCATCGGTGCCTTCCGCAGGGACGCGCTCATGGGCATCGGCGGCGTCAGCGACGAGACGCTGGCCGAGGACACCGACCTCACGATGGCGCTGTGGCGGGCCGGGTGGCGCGTCGTCTACGAGCAGTCGGCCGTCGCCTGGACGGAGGTGCCCGGCACGCTCGGCCAGCTGTGGCGGCAACGCTACCGGTGGTGCTACGGCACGCTCCAGTCCATGTGGAAGCACCGGCACTCGGTGTTCGAGATGGGCCCGGCCGGGCGCTTCGGCCGCCGGGCGCTCTCCTACCTCTGCCTGTTCCAGATCGCGCTGCCGCTGTTCGCGCCGGTGGTGGACGTGTTCGCGCTGTACGGCGTGCTGTTCCGGGACCCGACGGAGGCGGTGCTCGTCTGGCTCGGCTGCCTCGCCGTACAGATGGTCACCGCCGCCTACGCGCTGCGGCTGGACCGGGAGAAGCTGCGCACGATGTGGGTGCTGCCGCTCCAGCTCTTCGTCTACCGGCAGCTGCTGTACCTGGTGGTCATCCAGTCGGTGATCACCGCGCTGCTCGGCACCCGGCTGAAGTGGCACACCATGGCCCGCGCCGGCACCGCCGACCCATTCCTGCCGGCGGAGCCGCCGAACCGGAGTCTGCTGGCGAAATGACCGAGTACCAGGCCCAGTCGGCCGCAGTGAACGAGGGAGCCGGACCATGAAGGACCCGCAGGACCCGCACGACCTGTGGGCCGGGGAAGTCCTCCACCAGGGCCCGCCCGGTGGCACCACCGCCGGGCGGCCCCCCGCCACCTGGGGCGCACGCCCCGCCCCCGTCTCCGGGGAGACCGTCCACGTCGACCCGGAAACGCTGTACGCCGACGGCGGCGGACCGTGGCCACCGGACACGTACACCGACGGCGGCAACCCTCGGCGGCAGCCCCCGTACGCCGACGTCGGACTCCGACAGCAGCCTCCGCACGGCGACGGCGGTCCCCGGCGGCAGCCCCCGCACACCGACGCCCCACAAGGCAGCCGCACCCTGTCGGCCACCGCGCCCGCGCGGTACGCCGACCGCCCCTCCTCCCACTACGGACCGCGCCGCGCCCACGCGCGCCGGCCCAAGAGACGGCACCGGGTGCGACGTGCCGTGCTCGGCCTCACCGCAGCCGTCCTCGTGGGCGCCGTCGGCACGTACGGCTGGGCCGACACCAAGCTCCGGCGCGACGTCGACCTCGACGCCTACGGGCACCGTCCCCCGCACGGCAAGGGCACCAACTACCTGATCGTCGGCTCCGACAGCCGCGACGGGCTCTCGGCGGGTGACCTGAAGAACCTGCACGCGGGCGGAGGCGGCGGCCGCCGCACGGACTCGATGATCGTGCTGCACACCGGCGCGCACGGCGCCAGCATGGTCAGCCTCCCGCGCGACTCCTGGGTCACCCTGCCCGGCCACACCAGCCCGGCGACGGGCAAGACCGCACCGCCCACCCGGGACAAGCTGAACGCCGCCTTCTCGTACGGCGGTCCCGAACTCCTCACCCGCACCATCGAGTACAACACCGGCCTGCGGATCGACCACTACGCGGAGATCGGCTTCGCGGGCTTCGTGAACATCGTCAACGCCATCGGCGGCGTGCGGATGTGCCTGGAGCGGGGCATCAAGGACAAGAAGTCCGGCGCCGACCTCAAGAAGGGCTGCCAGACCCTGGACGGCAAGCAGGCACTGGCCTTCGTCCGCCAGCGGCACCAGGAAGCCGAGGGCGACCTGGGCCGCACCAAGAACCAGCAGAAGTTCCTCTCGGCCCTCGCCCACCAGGCCGCCAGGCCCGGTACGGTCCTCGACCCGGCCGAGATCTACCCCACCGTCAACGCGGGCCTGGACACCCTCGTCGTCGACAAGGACACGAGCCTGGAGGACCTGACGAAGCTGTTCCGCGCAGTCCGGAGCGTCTCCGGCGGCACGGGCAAGCGGCTCAACGTCCCCGTCTCCGGCATCGGCATCCCCACCTCCAAGGGCAGCGTCATCACCTGGGACAAGCCCCAGTCCCGCAGACTCTTCGACCAGCTCCGCCACGACCGCCCGCTGACGACACCACGGGAGCGGACGCGGTAGCGCGGCTCAGGCGTTCTCCCAGACCGTCAGCTTCGTCTGGACGTCCGGCAGGTCGCTGTCGGCGCTGGGGGTGATGCTGGTGACTTCGAGCATGGCGAGGTTGCCCTCGCTGGTCTCGGTGCACAGGACGGTGCCCACCCGGATCGTGCGCTGCTTGCGCAGGTCCTTGGCGTCGATGCGGGAGGGCAGTGCATTGCCCTGGACGCCCTGCAGGCACTGTTCGAAGGTCTTGCCCGCGCTGATGCCGGTGGTGGTCCTGAACTCCCAGTCGCCGTCGCTGATCTCGCTCAGCTGCAGCTCGTCGTCGCTGGAGGTGACCTCGTTCGGGGGCTTGACCTTCGGCGTGTCGAGGTCCACCCCGATGACGTTGGGTTCCGACGGGGCGCGCAGCGCGAACGGCCGCGCGGCGAGCAGCTTTTCGCGGTCCTGCGGCTGGGTCGGCGGAGGCTCGGGGGACGGCTCCCCGGAGCTTTCGGTGGGGGCCGGGGCCGGCTCGCCACGGGTGCTCTGCGTCGGGCCCGGCGTGGGGCCGGGCTGGTCATGGCCGCCCGCCAGCATCGCCTTGATGCCGAAGCCGCCCGCGATCACCACGACGACGGCCGCGACTCCGGCGAGCATCACCCTGTGCCGGCTCCGGTCGGCGGCCGGGGCGCCCGGTGGCCGCTCGGGCTTCGGCGGTACGTGGTAGTAGGTGTTGTTGATGACCGTCTGGTCGCGGCCCGCCTGGTGGTTGATGCCCTGATCGCGCGCAGTCGCGCCCATCCGGATACTCGGCTCCCCCGGCTCATGGGGCTCACCGCTGCCGGACGACCGGCCGTCCCCTGCCTGCTCGTTGACCACCGTCGCTCAACGCTCCCCGTCCCCGCCACATCCGTCACGCAGAGATTACCCTCCACCACCGACAGGCCGGAGCGTCCGGCGCGGAGCCGGGCGACGTGTGGTCCGCCCCCGTGCGGTGCGCGGGGGCGGACGCGGTACGAGCGGGGTCAGCCGCCGATGCCCTTCGGGTTGAGGTGGGCGATCCGGCCGCTCTCGGTACCGTCCGAGGGGTCGATCACGCAGTCGATGAGTGCCGGCTTGCGGGCCGCCAGGGCCTCACGCAGCGCGGCGGCCACCTCATCCGGCGTCGTCGCCTGGTAGCCCTTGCCGCCGAAAGCCTCGAACATGACGTCGTGCCGGGCCTTGAGGACGGTCGGCGCCGGGTCGTCGGTCGGCGACACGCCGTCGCCGCGGTAGACGCCGCCGTTGTTGAGGACGACGGTGACGACCGGCAGGCCGTACCGGCAGATCGTCTCCGCCTCCATGCCGCTGAACCCGAAGGCGCTGTCCCCCTCGAGGGCGACGACCGGTTCGCCGGTCTCCACGGCGGCGGCGATCGCGTACCCCATGCCGATGCCCATGACGCCCCACGTGCCGCTGTCCAGCCGGCGGCGCGGGGACTGCATGCCGATGGCGCTGCGGGCCAGGTCGAGCGCGTTGGCGCCCTCGTTGACGAGGTAGCTCCGCGGGTGCTCCGCGAGGACGTCGCGGATCGCCTGCAGCGCGCCCAGGAACTTCATGGGGCTCGCGCTCCTGGCGGCTTCGAGGCGCTTGGCCATCTTGCCGACGTTCTGCTCCGTGCGGGTGCGCAGTTCCTCCCGCCACGCGCCCGGTACGGCGATCCGGCCCGGCTTGCTCCGCTCGGTGAGCGCCGCCATGACGGACCCGACGTCACCGACGAGGGGTGCCGCGATGGGCTGGTTGCTGTCCATCTCGGCCGCCGCGATGTCGACCTGGATGAACGTGGCGTCGGGGCTCCACTGCGGGGCGTCGCCGTGGCCGAGGAGCCAGTTGAGCCGCGCGCCGACGAGCATCACGACGTCGGCGCGGCGCAGCGCGAGGGAGCGGGCCGTGGCGGCGGACTGCGGGTGGTCGTCGGGCAGCAGGCCCTTGGCCATCGACATCGGCAGGTAGGGCACGCCGGTGGTCTCGATGAACTCCCGTATGTGCTCGTCGGCCTGGGCGTAGGCGGCGCCCTTGCCGAGGACGACCAGCGGGCGTTCGGCGCGCGCGAGGAGGTCGATCGCGCGGTCGACGGCTTCCGGCTCGGGCAGCTGGCGGGGGGCCGGGTCGACGACCCGCCAGAGCGAGGCCGCGCCCTTCTCCGCGTCGATGACCTCGCCCAGTACGGCGGCGGGGATGTCGAGGTAGACGCCGCCGGGGCGGCCGGAGACGGCGGTGCGGATCGCGCGGGCGATGCCGCGGCCGATGTCCTCGGCACGGTGGACGCGGTACGCCGCCTTGGCGAAGGGCCTGGCAGCGGCCAGCTGGTCCATCTCCTCGTAGTCGCCCCGCTGGAGGTCGACCAGGTGGCGTTCGCTGGAGCCGGATATCTGGACCATCGGGAAGCAGTTGGTGGTGGCGTTGGCGAGGCCCACGAGCCCGTTGAGGAAGCCCGGTGCCGACACGGTCAGGCAGATGCCCGGCTTCTTGGTGAGGAACCCGGCGGCGGCCGCCGCGTGTGCCGCGTCGCTCTCGTGGCGGAAGCCGATGTAGCGGAGTCCTTCCCGCTGCGCGAGGCGGGCCAGGTCGGTGATCGGGATGCCCACGACCCCGTAGAGGTTCTCCACCCCGTTGAGTTTGAGTGCGTCGACGACCAGATGGATCCCGTCGGTGAGGGTGGGGGCGTCGCCGGTGCCCTCCTCCGCCGTCTCCGGAATGGCTGCGTCGGTCATATCAGGATCCTCCCTGGCACGTTCCCGCTCTGCGTCCTACGACCTTGTACGTTCCGTTGCATGGGCCCGGCCGTCCGGGAGCTGTCCCCACCGCGCCGTGCACAGCGTTCGTCTGGACGGCCGGCCTCGCCTCCGGCACTGCGGGCGAGGGAGCCGGGTCACGCCGGCGCATGGTTCCCGCGTCGGTGCCGGCTCACGGAGCACGGCGGCGATCGCGTACGCGGGATGCTGTATTCAGTATCCCATCGACACTGCCACGGGGACAAGAAGTCCCCCTGCTCGCCGTGGAGTTGTGCTGTTGACCCGGCCTTCCGTTCCGGTTTTCGGGAAGCCTCGTACTGCGGGCACGCGGGCGGGTGCGCGTGCGGTACGGAGCGTGCCGCACGCGCATCCGTCGGACGTCCCGCCGTGCCCTGCCCCTCAGACGGCTTCGCGGCTGATGGGCTGTGGGTTGGGGGTGATGCCTTTCGTCTTCGGCCGGCCCGGTTGGCTCAGCGTGAGGGCCACCGCCGCCGATGCCATGGAGACCACACCGGCGAGTGCGTACGCGCCGTAGTAGCCCCAGGCGTCGACCACCATCGCGCCCATGCCGCCGCCGAAGAGGCCGCTGACCAGCTTGCCGCTGTAGACGATGCCGTAGTTGGTGGCGTTGTAGTTCTCACCGAAGTAGTCCGGCGTGAGCGCCGCGAACATCGGGAAGAACGCGCCGCCGCCGAATCCGGAGAGGAAGGCGAAGGCCAGGAAGAGCCACTCGTTGTGCGTCTTGCCGGCCCAGATGACACCGAACTGGGCGAGGCCCAGGATCACGATGATGTACACCAGGGTCTGCTTGCGGCCCAGCATGTCCGACAGCCAGCCGGTGATCGCGCGGCCCACGCCGTTGACGACGGACATGACACCCATGGAAGAGGCCGCCACCAGTGGGCCGAAGCCGACGTCCTTGGCGAAGGCGACCTGGAAGGAGATGCCGAAGATCGACACACCGCCGCACATCACCAGGCTGAACCACATCAGCGGCAGCCGGCCGGTCTTCATGGCTTCCCTGGGCGTGTACTGCCGCACGGCGGGCGGGTTCTTCCGCAGGCTGCGGGTGTTCTTCGGCGCACTGGCGTACGTCAGCGGGTCGACCTCGCTCGGCCACCAGTTCTTCGGCGGGTCCTTGAAGAACCACGCGCAGACCGCCACGATCACCAGCACGTACACGCCGATGAGGTCCAGCACCTCGTTGTAGTTGCTGGTGTCGAAGGCGTAGTTGAAGATGAAGATGAAGGGCAGCGCACCATAGGCGAAGCCGCCGTTCACGAACCCCGTCTTCGCACCGCGCCGTTCCGGGAACCACTTGCCGACCATGTTGATGCACGTGGCGTACACCAGGCCCGAGCCGATGCCGCCGACCACGCCGAAGCCCAGGATGGCGAGCCACACGCTGTCGATGTGCGAGAGGCTGGCGAAGCTGATGAGGTTCAGCACCGCGCCGATGAACATGGCACGCCGGGCGGTCAGGATGCCCCGCTCCCGCATCCAGCCGGCCGGGAAGGCGATGCCCGCCTGGGCGAAGACCCAGATGCTGAGGATCCAGAAGGTGTTCGTCTGGGTCCAGCCGTGGGCGTGCCCGAGCGTGTCCTCCGCCGATCCGTAGGCGTACTCGGACACGCTGATGGCCATCATCGCGATCCACGGAAGGTAGACCATCAGCTTGCGCGAGTGACCGAGGATGTCCCGGTCCGTCTCGCCGATCCGGTATACGCGTCCTCTGCTGTCCGTGACCTCCCGGTACGCCGTGGCCGGCCTACCGGGGCCTTGCTGCCGTTCTGAGGTCATGTTGTCCCCTTGGCATCGAGAAGTACCTGACCAGCGCCTGTCTCACCCCTTTCTTCGCGCGGCTGTCACGGGACAGCCGCCGCGCGTGCGCCCGGGACCGGCGTCCCGGTCCGACCCCGTGCACACGCGCCCGGAACCGACGGTCTAGAGCAGTCCTGCCGCGCGTGCCCAGCGGTACTTCGCGCCCAGCGCGGCCACCGGCTTCTCCGTGGTGTACGGGTAGGCGACGACACCGTGGTCGAAGAGGTACTGGCACGCCTCCTCGACCTCCACGTCGCCCGCGAGCGATGCCACCACCGGCTTCTCGATCCCCTGCTCCCGCGCCTCGGCCACGGCCTTCGCCGTCAGCTCGGCGAAGACCATCGGCGGGGTGACGATCGTGTGCCAGTAGCCCAGTACCAGCGCGTGGATCCGCGGGTCCGTGAGGCCCAGCCGGATCGTCGACTCGTAGGTGGAGGGCGGCTCGCCACCGGTGATGTCGATCGGGTTGCCGGCGGCGCCGAAGGGCGGGATGAAGCCGCGGAACGCCTCGTCGAGGTCCGGCGGGATCTCCATCAGCGAGAGCCCGTTGTCGACGATGGCGTCCGAGAGCAGCACGCCGGAGCCGCCGGCGCCGGTGATGATCACGACGTTGTCGCCCTTGGGCGTGGGCAGCACGGGCAGCGCCCTGGCGTACTCCAGCATCTCGTTCAGGCCGGGCGCGCGGATCACGCCAGCCTGGCGCAGTACGTCGTCGTACACGGCGTCGTCACCGGCGAGCGCGCCGGTGTGCGAGCCGGCCGCCTTCGCTCCGGCGCTGGTCCGGCCGGCCTTGAGCACCACGACGGGCTTCTTCGGCACGGTGGCGCGGGCGGCCTCGACGAAGGCGCGGCCGTCCTTCAGATCCTCCAGATGCATCGCGATGCACTGGGTGTGCGGGTCCTCGCCGAAGTAGGTCAGCAGGTCGTCCTCGTCCACGTCCGACTTGTTGCCGAGGCCGACGATGGCCGAGACGCCGGTCTTCGTGGTGCGGGCGAAGCCCAGGATCGCCATGCCGATGCCGCCGGACTGCGAGGTGAGGGCCACCCCGCCCTTCACGTCGTAGGGCGTGCAGAAGGTGGCGCACAGGTCCTGCCACGGCGAGTAGTAGCCGTAGATGTTGGGTCCCAGCAGGCGGACGCCGTGCGCGTCGGCGATGTCCACGATCCGCTGCTGCAGCTCGTGCTCGCCGGTCTCGGCGAAGCCGGAGGGGATGAGTACGGCGTTGGGGATGCCCTTGCGGCCCACTTCTTCCAGGGCCGCGGGGACGAACTTCGCCGGGATGGCGAAGACCGCCACGTCGACGTCGCCCGGCACGTCGGTCACGGACTTGTACGCCTTGCGGCCCAGGATGTCGTCGGCCTTGGGGTTCACCGGGTGGATCTCGCCGGGGAAGCCGCCGTCGATGAGGTTGCGCATCACCGAGTTGCCGATCTTCCCCGGTTCGTTCGAGGCACCGATGACGGTGACGGACCGCGGCTCCATCAGCCGCCGCATCGCGCCGAGGATCTCCTCGCGCGTGTAGCGGCGCCGCTCGGCGGGTCGTGCGTCGCTGAGCAGGATGCGGACGTCGGCGGCCATGACCCCGTCCGCCGTGGCGAAGACCGGGTTGAGGTCCACCTCGGCGATCTCGGGGAAGTCGGCGGCCAGCCGGGAGACCCTGACGATGAGTCCGGCGAGCGCGTCGCGGTCCACGGCCTGCCCGCCGCGCACACCGTTCAGCACGTCCGCCGCCTTGATCGAGTCGAGCATCGACAGGGCGTCGTCGTGCCCTGCCGGGGCGAGCCGGAAGGTGATGTCCTTGAGCACCTCCACCAGCACACCGCCGAGCCCGAAGGCCACGACCTTGCCGAAGGTGGCATCGGTGACCGAGCCGACCAGCACTTCCTGCCCGGCCGGCACCATCTGCTGCACCTGCACACCGGTGATGCCGGCCGCCGGGTCGTACGCCTTCGCGTTGGCGACGATCTCGGTGAAGGCGGTACGTGCCTCCTCCGCCGAGGCCACGCCGACGCGCACCCCGCCCGCGTCCGTCTTGTGCAGGATCTGCGGGGAGACGATCTTCATGACGACCGGGAAGCCCATGCGGTCCGCCAGCGCCACCGCCTCGTCGGCGGTGGTCGCCAGGCCCTCGTCCGGTGTCGGGATGCCGTAGGCGTCGGTGATCCGCTTGCCCTCGGGCGCGGTCAGGGCCGTACGCCCCGCCGCGCGGGCCGCGTCCAGCACCTCACGCACGGCCGCGGTGTCGAACCCGGCGTTGGTGTCGGACACGCCCTCGGTGTCGAACTCGGCGTTCTTGTCGAACGACATGGATCAGATCACTCCGTTCGCCTTGAGCAGCGCCAGTTCGTCTTCGCTGAGGCCGAGTTCGCCCGCGTACACCTCTTCGTTGTGCTGGCCGAGCAGCGGGGAAGAGGTGATCTCCACCGGGGAGTCGGAGAGCTTCATGGGAGAGCCGACGGTGGTGAACGTGCCGCGCTCGGGGTGCTCGACCTGCACGATCATGCCGTTGGCGGCCAGCGACTCGTCCTCGATGATCTCCTTGGTGGAGAGGATCGGGCCGCACGGGATGTTGTGGGCGTTGAGCGCGCCCAGCACCTCCCACTTGGGCAGGGTCGAGGACCACTCCTCGATGAGCTGGAACATCTTGTCCAGCTTGGGCAGCCTCGCCTCCGGGGTGTTCCAGTCCGGGTCGTCGGCCAGTTCGGGCCGGCCGATGAGCTTCGCCAGCGGCTCCCAGCCGACCGGCTGCACGATCACGTAGACGTAGTCGTTGGGTCCGCCGGGTGCGCACTTGACGGCCCAGCCGGGCTGGCCGCCGCCGGAGGCGTTGCCGGAGCGCGGCACCTCTTCGCCGAAGTTCTCGTTGGGGTACTCGTTCAACGGGCCGTGTGCCAGCCGCTGGTGGTCGCGCAGCTTCACGCGGCACAGGTTCAGCACCGAGTGCTGCATGGCCACCGTCACGCGCTGCCCGCGCCCGGTCCGCTCGCGCTGGAGGAGCGCCGCGAGGATGCCGGTCACCAGGTGCACGCCGGTGCCCGAGTCGCCGATCTGCGCGCCGGTGGCCGTGGGCGGGCCGTCCTCGAAGCCGGTCGTGGACATGGAGCCGCCCATCGCCTGGGCGACGACCTCGTACGCCTTGTACGTGGTGTACGGGCCCTCGCCGAAGCCCTTGATGGAGGCGAAGACCAGGCGCGGGTTGATCTGCTTGATGCGGTCCCAGGTGAACCCCATCCGGTCGACGGCGCCCGGGCCGAAGTTCTCCACCATCACGTCGCTGCGCCGGATCAGCTCGGTGAGCAGTTCCTTGCCGCGTTCGGTCTTGGTGTTGAGGGTGATGCTGCGCTTGTTGCAGTTCAGCATCGTGAAGTAGAGGGAGTCGACGTCCGGGATGTCCCTCAGCTGACGGCGGGTGATGTCACCGCTCGTCGCTTCCACCTTGATCACGTCGGCGCCGAACCAGGCCAGCAGCTGCGTGGCGGAGAGGCCCGACTGCACGTGCGTCATGTCGAGGACACGTATGCCGTCGAGTGCCTTGGTCGTCACTGTGGTCACCTCACTTGTCCGTGGTTGGTTCGCGGTTCCGGGACACAGGCGCTCGGGTCGCACCGGATGTGGGGAGTGGCGGCCTGCGTGACCGGAGGGAACAGCGCTACGAACCTCCTCGCCGTGGCCACCCGGCGGGCGGGCGGACTGGCCGTACGACCTCGGAGCTCACCTTAAGAACGAATACTGTATGCAATGCGCGGGTGTCCAGGCCCCGTGCGGGAAGTTTTCGGAGTGACGCGACATCACCTCCGTGACGTCGACGAGGGGTTCACCGCCGCCGCGCAACGGAATACTGTATGCAATCAGCGTTTCGTGTGGCCCGAGGACCACCGCCCGGACCGCGCGCCGACACTCACCGCACACCACTCCGCCACGACTCCAGGGGGCGCCCCATGTCGTACCGCACCGCTCTCGCCCACGTCATGAGCAGCGTCATCGGGCCCTGCGCCGAGCAGGCCGGCAGACGGGCGAGGTTCCCCCGGGCCGCGGTGAGCGCGCTCGGACACGCGGGACTGCTCGGGCTCACCGTCTCCGCCGAGGCCGGCGGCGGGGGCCGGGGTCTTACCGAGGCCGCCGAGGTGGTGCGCGAGGTCTCCCGTGCCTGCCCGGCCACCGGGGCCGTGCTCCGGTCCCACTACGCGGCCGTCGCCGTCCTCGACCCCTACGGCAGCCCCTGGCTCCGCCGGCGGATCGCCGCCGGGGAGCACCTGAGCACCCTCGCGCTGACCGACGCCGGTGAGGGCGCGGCGGGGGCACCGGCTCCCGGGACGCGTTCGACCGCGGCCCGCACCGGAGAGGTGGTGGCGCTCAGCGCGCGGAAGCGCGACGTGGTCGGCGCGGGCGAGGCGGACAGCTACCTCTGGTCGTCGCGGCCCGTCGACGGGCACGAGGGCATGACGCTCTGGCTCGTACCGGCCGACGCCGCGGGCCTGTTCGTGCCGGCCCGGCCGGACGGCGAGGGCCCGCGCGGCAGCGCGACCTCCACCGTCTGCGCCGACCCGGTCCTGGTTCCGGCGGGCGCGATGCTCGGGCCGAACGGCGGCGGGCTCGACATCGTGCTGGGCTCGGTCCTGCCGTGGCTGGCCGCGACGCCGGTGGCGGGCCGGGCCGAGGACCTGGCAGGTGCCGTCCGCGGCCGGGGCGGCGCGGCCGTACCGGCGGCCGGGGACAGGCTGCCGGCGCTGTGACCGCCGAGCCGGAAACCGGGAGGAAGGCCAGGCGGAAAACCGGGAGGCCACGCACGGTAGACCGTATACAGTCGACGTGTATACGCTGCCGAAGAGCAGGCGCGACGCCAACGCACGGACGGTGCGCCTGCGTTGGCCGGCCACCCCTGCGCCTCCGCACGGGGAAAGTCGAGGGATTCGTGTGCGCGAAACCGGACGTGGGCAACGGCGGCGGGACTCTCGCGCTCGACGGTGAGGTGGAGCGATCATGACGGCAAGCGTGAGCGACGTGTCGACGGAGGCCACGGTCAGCGCCATCGTGGCCGCCCATCACGGCCGGCGCGGACCACTGCTGGCGATACTGCACGCCGTTCAGGAAGAACTCGGCCACATACCGGAAGAGGCCATCGGCCGGCTCGCCGGGGAACTCAACCTCTCCCGCGCCGACGTGCACGGCGTGGTCTCCTTCTACCACGACTTCCGCCGCGAGCCGGCCGGCCGTACGACGGTACGCATCTGCCGCGCCGAGGCCTGCCAGGCCGTCGGCGCCGACGCGCTCGTGGCCCGCGTCCGCGAACGGCTCGGCGTCGCACCGGGCGACACCACCGCGGACACCACGCCGGACGGCTCGGTCACCGTCGAGCAGGTCTTCTGCCTCGGCAACTGCGCCCTCGGCCCCGCCGTCCAGATCGACGGCCGGGTGCACGGCCGGATGACCGCGGACCGACTGCACACCCTCCTCGACGAGGCGGTCTCCTCATGACGGTTGCGCCCGGCTCCCCCGTGACGGTGTACGTGCCCCGCGACTCGGCGGCCAGGTCCGTCGGCGCCGACGCGGTCGCGGAGGCCGTGCGCCGGGCCGCCGCCGAACAGGGCCGAGAGGTCCACGTGGTACGCAACGGATCGCGCGGCATGCTCTGGCTGGAGCCGCTGGTCGAGGTGGTGACGCCGCACGGCCGGATCGGCTACGGACCGGTCGCCCCCTCGGACGTGCCGGGCCTCCTCGCCGCGGGCATGCTCGACGGCGCCGCGCACGGCCTCCGGCTCGGCGTCGTGGACGAACTGCCCTGGCTGGCCCGCCAGACGCGGGTCACCTTCGCCAGGGTCGGGGTCACCGACCCCCTCTCGCCCGAGGACTACCTGCGCCACGGTGGCCTCGAAGGACTGCGCAAGGCACTGCGGCTCCCGCCGGCCGACGTGGTCGCCGCGGTCACCGAGTCCGGCCTCCGCGGCCGGGGCGGTGCCGGATTCCCGGCCGGCATCAAGTGGCAGACCGTGCTGGACTGCGCCGACGAGCTGAAGTTCGTCTGCTGCAACGCCGACGAGGGCGACAGCGGCACCTTCGCCGACCGCATGGTCATGGAGGGCGACCCGTTCCTGCTCATCGAGGGCATGACGATCGCCGCACACGCGGTCGGCGCGCGCGAGGGCTACCTCTACATCCGCTCGGAGTATCCGGACGCCGTGGCCACGATGCGCGCGGCCATCGACATCGCGCGCGAGCAGAACTGGCTCGGCGACCGCATCCTCGGCTCCGACCTCTCCTTCGATCTGCACGTGCGGGTCGGCGCCGGCGCGTACATCTGCGGCGAGGAGACCGCCATGCTGGAGAGCCTGGAGGGCAAGCGCGGCATGGTCCGCTCGAAGCCGCCCATCCCGGCCCTGGAGGGCCTCTTCGGCAGGCCGACCGTGGTCAACAACGTCCTCACCCTCGCCACCGTGCCGGTGATCCTGGACCGCGGCGCCGCGGCGTACCGGGAACTCGGCGTGGAACGCTCGCGCGGCACCCAGGTCTTCCAGCTCGGCGGCAACGTCGCACGCGGCGGCATCGTGGAGACCGCGTTCGGCATCACCCTGCGCGAGCTGATCGAGGAGTACGGCGGCGGCACGCGCACCGGGCGCCCGGTCCGTACGGCGCAGGTCGGCGGGCCGCTGGGCGCCTATCTGCCCACCTCGATGTTCGACCTGCCCCTGGACTACGAGGCGTTCGCCGCGGCCGGCGCGATGCTCGGCCACGGCGGCATCGTGGTCTTCGACGACACCGTGGACATGGCGGCGCAGGCCCGGTTCGCGATGGAGTTCTGCGCCGCGGAGTCCTGCGGCAAGTGCACCCCGTGCCGGATCGGCTCGGTACGCGGCGTCGAGGTGATCGACCGGATCGTGGCCGGTGAGCGGCGCGACGACAACCTCGCCCTGCTCGAAGACCTCTGCGAGACGATGACCGACGGATCGCTGTGCGCCATGGGCGGCCTGACGCCGATGCCGGTACGCAGCGCGATGACGCATTTCTCCGACGACTTCCTCGCCCGCGGCACCCGCGGCGCGCCCCGGCCCGCGCGGACGGACGGTGCCAGGATGGAGGGCACGGCATGACCCTGCTCAAGGAACCCGACTTCGGCACCCCGGAACGCCCCGGGGAGGCAACGGTCTCGGTGGAGGTGGACGGCCTGGCCGTGACGGTGCCGCAGGGCACCTCGGTCCTGCGCGCGGCGGCGCTGGCCGGCGTCGAGGTACCCAAGCTGTGCGCCACCGACAGCCTCGAACCGTTCGGCTCCTGCCGGCTGTGCGTCGTGGAGATCGACGGCCGCAAGGGCACCCCCGGCCTCCTGCACCACACCGGTCGCCGAGGGCATGCGCGTACGCACCCAGACGCCCAAGGTTACGAAGCTCCGCCAGGGCGTCATGGAGCTGTACCTCTCCGACCATCCGCTGGACTGCCTCACCTGCCCGGCCAACGGCGACTGCGAGCTGCAGGACGTGGCGGGCGCCGTCGGGCTGCGCCAGGTCAGGTACGGGTACGAGGGCGCGAACCACCTCGCCGCCGAGAAGGACGTGAGCAACCCCTACTTCGACTTCGACCCGTCCAAGTGCATCGTCTGCTCGCGCTGCGTACGGGCCTGCGGCGAGGTGCAGGGCACCTTCGCGCTGACCATCGAGGGCCGCGGCTTCGACTCCAAGGTCTCGCCGGGCGCCGGGGAGCTGTTCCAGGACTCCGAGTGCGTGTCGTGCGGCGCGTGCGTGCAGGCGTGCCCGACCTCAACGCTCCAGGAACGGTCGGTCGTCGACCTCGGCATGCCGACCCGTTCGGTGGTCACCACCTGCGCGTACTGCGGTGTCGGCTGTTCCTTCAAGGCGGAGCTGCGCGGCGACGAGCTGGTCCGGATGGTGCCGTACAAGGACGGCGGGGCCAACGAGGGCCACTCCTGCGTGAAGGGCCGGTTCGCCTTCGGCTACGCCACCCACCCCGACCGTGTGCTCAGGCCCATGGTGCGCGAGAAGACCACCGACCCGTGGCGCGAGGTGGAATGGGACGAGGCCATCGCCACCGTCGCCACCAGGCTGCGGGACATCCAGCAGCGGTACGGCCCCGGCTCGATCGGCGCCATCAGCTCCTCGCGCTGCACCAACGAAGAGGTCTACGTCCTGCAGAAGATGGTGCGCGCCGCCTTCGGCAACAACAACGTCGACACCTGCGCACGGGTCTGCCACTCCCCCACCGGCTACGGGCTGAAGCAGACCTTCGGCGAATCCGCCGGCACCCAGGACTTCCGCTCGGTGGCCCAGGCCGACGTGATCATGGTGATCGGGGCCAACCCCACCGACGCACACCCCGTGTTCGCCTCCCGGATGAAGCGCCGGCTGCGCGAGGGCGCCGGCCTCATCGTCATCGACCCGCGCCGCATCGACCTGGTGCGCTCGCCGCACATCGAGGCCGCGCACCACCTCCAGCTCAAGCCCAGCACCAACGTCGCCGTCATCAACGCCCTGGCGCACGTGGTGGTCACCGAGGGGCTGGCCGACGAGTCCTTCGCCGCTGAACGGTGCGAGGGCTTCGAGGAGTGGGCGGAGTTCGTCTCCCGCCCGGAGAACAGCCCGGAGGCCACCGAGCCGGTCACCGGTGTGCCCGCCCGAGAGCTGCGGGCCGCGGCCCGGCTGTACGCGCAGGCACCCAACGGGGCCATCTACTACGGCCTCGGAGTCACCGAGCACAGCCAGGGCTCCACCATGGTCATGGGGATGGCGAACCTGGCGATGGCCTGCGGAAACGTCGGCCGCGAAGGCGTCGGGGTCAACCCGCTGCGCGGCCAGAACAACGTACAGGGCTCGTGCGACATGGGTTCCTTCCCGCACGAGTTCAGCGGGTACCGCCATGTCTCCGACGACGCGGTCCGCACCGTCTTCGAAAACCTGTGGGGCCGCGAGCTCCTCCCGGAACCGGGGCTGCGCATCCCCAACATGTTCGACGCCGCGATCGACGGCGACTTCCGGGGCCTGTTCGTCCAGGGCGAGGACATCGCCCAGTCCGACCCGAACCTGAACCACGTCACCGCGGCGCTCTCGTCGATGGAACTGGTGGTGGTGCAGGACCTGTTCCTCAACGAGACGGCGAAGTTCGCGCACGTCCTGCTGCCCGGCGCGTCCTTCCTGGAGAAGGACGGTACCTTCACCAACGCCGAACGCCGGGTCAACCGGGTGCGCGCGGTGATGCCGCCGAAGACCGGCAAGCACGAGTGGCAGATCATCTGCGAGATCGCCACCGCCATGGGCTACCCCATGGCGTACGACCACCCGAGCCGGATCATGGCGGAGATCGCGCAGGTCACACCGACCTTCCGGGGCGTCTCCTACGAGCTGCTGGACAAGCTCGGCAGCGTCCAGTGGCCGTGCAACGAGGAGGCCCCGGAGGGCACGCCGACGATGCACGTCGATGCCTTCGTGCGCGGCAAGGGCAGGTTTGTCGTCACCCACTACGTCCCCACGGACGAACGCACCACCGCGCGCTTCCCGCTGGTACTGACGACGGGGCGCATCCTCAGCCAGTACAACGTCGGCGCACAGACGCGGCGCACCGGCAACGTGGCGTGGCACGCCGAGGACGTCCTGGAGGTGCACCCGCACGACGCCGAGGTGCGCGGCATCGACGACGGCGACATGGTCAGGCTCGCCAGCCGCGTCGGTGAGACGACACTGCGTGCGCGCGTGTCCGACCGGATGCCGCCCGGTGTCGTGTACACCACCTTCCACCACCCGGTGACCGGTGCCAACGTGGTGACCACCGAGATCTCGGACTGGGCGACCAACTGCCCGGAGTACAAGGTGACCGCGGTACAGGTCGGGCTCGCCCCCGCCCGCGCGGAAGCCGCCACCGGGGCACACGAGGACCACCGCCCGGCGGTGAGGGACTGATGCGTACCACCGTGCCGCCCGAGAGCCGGATGGCGAACGACATCGCCAAGGCGTTCCGGCATCTGCCGCGGGAACAGGCCGCCGAAGCCGTCGCCGCGCACCTCCGCAGATTCTGGGACCCGCGGATGCGCAGCCGGCTGTCACGGTACGTCGCCGAGGGCGCGGCGGGCCTCGCGCCCGAAGTCGTCGCGGCCGTGCGGCTGTTGGGCCCGCCGGACGCGTCGGGCACCGGCTGACCCCCGCCGCGCTGGCCCGTCACCGCCCCACTCACGTCGCGGTAGCGGGCGGTTCGTTGGCGGTCGGCTCGGAGGCGGAGGGAAGCACCGGCTCGTACGCGAGGCCCAACTCCCGCAGGATGCGGACGAGATCGGCCGGCGCCGCCGTCAGGCGGACCGGGGTGCCCGCGTCGTCCAGGTCGGCGACGTGCCAGCTCCGCCGGACCGCCTCCTCGCCGCCCCGGGCGCGGCGTACGTGCACGACGGTGAGCCGCTCCGCCGGTATCCGCTTCGCCATGAACCGGCCGGGGCCGCCGTGCGGTACCACCGCGGGCGGCCCGTCACCGAGGACGACGTGGGTGCCGAAGCCGTGCGGGTTGTAGTCGGTGTGTTCCAGGAAGCGGGCGGCCAGGAACGTCTCTCCCCGGACGGGCGCCACCCGGTCCGGCCCCGGCTCCCCCGGCGTCCGGATGCGTGTGGCTCCCCACGCCCAGCCGAGCAGCCCCAGGCTGACCAGCGAACCCACTACCCACCACACGATCGTCGTGCGCGACGAGAACAGGATGGTGGGGTGGAGAAAGCACAACGGCAGCAGCCAGACGGCCGTGGCGGCCAGCACCCCGGCGAACGGCAGCGCGGACGGGAGTACGTCGTCAGGGGCCAGTCGGCGCCCACGCCGGCGCATCAGCAACAGTGCTGCCGGGTACGCCGCAGCGAGGGCCAGCCCGGCCGCGATGACGGCGACGTCCCCCGCAGGCGTCATGTGCTCGCGCCAGACGTGCCCCTCCCCGGCGACCACCCTGATCCGGCCCCGCCAGAGCGTCACCTCGACGCGGTCGCCGGCCGTGAAGCCCTGGGCGCCCTCGTAGGACACGTCGACTCGCCGCACCGGCCGCCCGTCGACGAAGTACAGCGAACTGGCCCCCTTGCCCCCTTCCGGCTCGGACCGTGCGATCACGGCCGGCACGGTGGTCAGGCACTCCCCGCGCGCCGCGGCAGGCGTGTCCGCTGCACAGGGCACGGCCGCCTGCCACGCCCGCTTCTGTGCGTCGGCACGTGGCACGTACCACGCGGCGAGGCCCGCGCCGGCGGCCAGCAGCACGCACAGGACGACTAGCCACCGCCGCCCGCGCGCGGCGGTGCGGTACGACACGACGGGCAGATGCTTCGTCTCCGGGGTGCCGTAACGCCGGTGCAGCGCGCGGAGAGCCGCCACCTCCGAGTCGAACGGCGGGTCGTCGTGCCGGGCGGTCTGCGGCAGGGGAAGGCGCAGGTGACGTCCGTTGCGCAGCGCCAGCTCAACGCGGCGCACGTCGCTGTGGCGCGCACGCTGCACTCGTACGCGTACGTCCGCGAGGTCGCCCCACGGCACGCTGCGGCGGCGCAGCAGCATCCGGGAGTGCACACCGTACGCGTCGGCGCGCACCCGAGCGGTGGCCCAGCACCCCAACAGCACGGCCACCAGACCCACCGTCGCGCCGAGCGTCCCCCACAGCACCCACCACTTGCCCCAACTCCCCGTGGGCAGCAGCACCGTCAGTACACCCCACACCCCCACCGCGGCCCCGGATCCGGCACACCACCGGCCGGCGCGATGCATGAGGGGCCGGCAGGTCATCTCAGACGCTTCGGTCACACAGCCGATCCTGACATCGCCCGAAACAGCTGTGCATGTACGGTGTACGGCAATCCTCGCCCCCGCACATTGCCGAACCATGGAAGAGCGGGCGTCCGGGCGGGTCGGCAAGACGGACCGCTACCCCATCCGGCCGATCAGGGGCGAGAACCACCCAATCAGATGTGAAACGCTGAATGCGCAGCCCAGCCGTGCATCAATACCCGTATGGCACCGTTCTCCCGGCGCGACGTCCTTCGCTCCGCGAGCGGCGTGGTGGCCGCCACGGCGTGCTCGACGGCGTGCGGGCACACCGCCGCCCCCTCCTCGTCCAAGCCGCCCGCCGCCACCGGTACGTCCCCGGCGCGGGCCACGCCGGCCGGCCGGCCCGGTGCGGCCCCGCGGCGTTTCCCGGGCATGCCGCCGCAGCTCGCGCACGGGCCGCGGGACGGGCACGCGGTGGCCCTCACCTTCCACGGGCAAGGGGATCCGAAGCTCGCCGGCGCGGTGTTGTCGGAGGCCGAGAGGGCGGGGGCCCGGGTCACCGTCCTGGCCGTCGGGACCTGGCTCGACGAGCACCCCGAGATGGCCCGCCGGGTCCTGGACGGCGGCCATGAGCTGGGCAATCACACCATGCGGCACCGTGCGGTCTGCTCGCTGCCGGCCGCCGACGCGTACGCCGAGATCACCGAGTGCGCGGCCCGGCTGCGCCGCCTCACCGGAAGCATCGGCAGCTGGTTCCGGCCCTCGCAGGCGCGTACCGCCACCGGCCTCGTCACCCGCTTGGCCCAGCGCGCCGGTTACCCGCACGTCCTCTCCTACGACGTGGACTCGCACGACTTCACGGACCCGGGACCGGACGCGGTACGCGAGGCCGTCCTCGACCGGGTACGGGCCGGTTCCGTGGTCAGCCTGCACTTCGGGCACAGCGGCACCCGCGCCGCGCTTCCCTCGATCCTCGACGGCCTGCACCGGCGTGGACTGCACGCGGTGCGGGCGACGGAGCTGATGACCTGATGCCAGCAGTGTTCCGTACCGCCTGCCAGAACGGCCCCCTGCCGCACCGCACAGCACAGCGGCGGACGGCGGGCCGGCGGCGCCTCGCGGCCGCCGCCGTGCTGGCCGGCGTGCTGCCCGCCGCGGGGTGCGGCGGGCCGGCCCCGCACCACGAGGGCGACGGGCACAGCCCCTCACCGGGCACCACCCAGGCCGCGGCCGCACGCGCCCTCCCCGGTATGCCGCCGGTGCTGAACCCGCGCGACCTGTACGCCGCCGACCGGCCGAACAAGCTCTCTCCGGTGGTGAAGGACTTCCCGTCGCTGGTGTACGTGCCCAACACCGAGTCGGACACGGTCAGTGTGATCGACCCCAAGACGTACAAGGTCACGCACACGATCCCCGTGGGGCGGCAGCCGCAGCACGTGGTGCCGTCCTGGGACCTCAAAACGCTGTGGGTCAACAACGACCTGGGGAACACCCTGACCGCCATCGACCCGGCCACCGGGAAGAAGGGCCGCACGGTCGACACGCACGACCCGTACAACCTCTACTTCACTCCCAACGGCAAGTACGCCGTGGTCATGGCCTCCAAGGACCGTCAGCTGGTCTTCCGCGACCCGAAGACGATGAAGGTGCGCAAGACCCTCGCCGCCGACTGCGCCGGGGTCAACCACGCGGACTTCTCGGCGGACGGCCGGTACTTCATCGTCTCGTGCGAGTTCTCCGGTGACCTCCTCAAGGTCGACACGGAACGGATGCGGATCCTCGCCAAGCAGCGGCTGCCCCGTGACGGCGCGATGCCGCAGGACGTGAAGATCTCCCCGGACGGCCGCACCTGGTACGTGGCGGACATGGCGTCCGACGGTGTGTGGGTACTGAACGGCGACCGGTTCACCACTCCCAGGCTCCTGCACACCGGCAAGGGGACCCACGGCCTGTACGTGAGCCGGGACTCCCGGACGATGTACATCACCAACCGCGAGGAGGGCTCCATCTCCCTGCTGGACTTCCGCACCGGCCGGCTCGTCGGCAAGTGGCACATCCGCGGCGGCGGCAGCCCCGACATGGGCGGCATCTCGGCCGACGGCAAGGTGCTGTGGCTCTCGGGACGTTACGACGCCGAGGTGTACGCCATCGACACACGGAACGGACGGACACTGGCCAAGATCCCCGTCGGCCGCGGCCCCCACGGCCTCGCCGTCTACCCGCAACCGGGCCGCTATTCCCTCGGCCATACCGGCATCTTCAGGTAACACTTCGCCGTATCCGGCTCACGCGGGGTGCCCTCTCAGGACCGCAACGTCTCCGACGGCGACTCCCCGAAGCGCTGGCGGTAGGCGACCGAGAAGCGGCCCGGGTGGAAGAAGCCCCAGCGGGAGGCGACGGTGGTGACGGTCGTGGCGCCGGGGTGGGAGGCCAGGAGTTCCTTGCGTACGCGGTCCAGGCGGACCTCGCGCAGGTAGGCGAGCGGTGTGGTGTCGAGGTGCCGGCGGAAGCCGTCCTGGAGGGCCCGTACGCCGACGCCGACGTACTCCGCGATCTCGGCGACCGTGAGCGGCTCGGCGGCGTGCCCCTCGATGACCTCCATGGCGCGGCGGACCGTGGGCGGTGCGACGCGCGGCTGCTCGCCGAGCAGTGCCGGCGTGTAGTTGCTGGGCTGGGCCATCAGCAGCTGGGTCATGAGCAGCGACTCGAACTGCTTCATCACGAGCGGCCGGTCGGTCATGCCGCCGGGCCCCTCCGCCTCCCGGCGCATGAGGTCCACGACGTTGAGCCAGGAGCGGGAGTCCGGTGTGGTGAGGTTCATGCCGAGCGAGAAGAGGATCGGCCGGCGCACCGTGCGGCCGAGCAGGCTGCCCAGGTGCGATTCGAGGGATGCCCGGTCGAACCACACGATCAGCTGCGGGTTGCCGCCGCCCCAGCGCATGTCCAGTTTTCCGGTCGGCGAGGGGACGGAAGCGAGTTCGGGGGTGGAAATGATCTCTTCGCGGCCGCAGGTGATTTCCGCGTGCCCGGCGAGCGGGATCTGGACGAGGAAGAAGCTCTCCAGATCGCCCGGTGTGATCCGGACTTCCGTTCCGTAATCGAGGTAATACAGGCCCGTCCGCTCAAAGGGGGCACCGTGCAGCCGGGCGTCGAGCGTCGCGGCGCGCTGTGTGATGCGCAGCTCGTGCGGGCAGAACGCGCGGCCGACCTCGGCTCGCGCCTCCCAAATGTCCGCTGTATGGAACTGCTGGTGGTTTGCCAGGGGGAGTTCGTCAGCGGACACGTGAACCTCCACCGTTGAGACGCGCGATCGGGACAGCAACCCGCGTGATCCGGATAGCGAAGGTGATCTTGCCATACCAAGGTTGACCCCCGACCGCCGCGGACCCGAGAAGAAACCAGGGAATCATCGATGCAGGGAGTGCCGGGCCGGACTGCGCTCGTCATGGGCGGAGCCGCGCCCAGCGGACAGCCCGTCACCCGCGTGCTGCGCGCGCTCCGCGCGTCCGGCGCGGTGAGAGCCGCAACGGCCGTGTCCCCGCACGTCGCGGCGCCCCTGCCCTGGCCGTCCCCGCTCCCCGCGTCGGCCGGGCCCCACTAGCCCGCCGGGTGCCCCGCGACCCATCCCCCGGTCCTCTGGGTCACCCGGCTTCCCGCGGCTGCCCGCCGGTCCCCCCTCCGGCGGGCAGCCGCATTCCCGCGCCCCCCGTCCCCCGCCCTCGGAGGCCCCCCTCATGCGCAAGATCACCATCGTCGGAGCAGGCCAGGCAGGACTGCAGCTCGGCATCGGCCTGCTCGACCGCGGTTACGACGTCACGCTCGTGTCCAACCGCACCGGCGACCAGATCCGCGCGGGCCGGGTCATGTCCAGCCAGGCCATGTTCGGCACCGCGCTGGCCCACGAGCGCAGCCTCGGCCTCGACTTCTGGGGCGACGCCTGCCCGCCCATCGCCGGGCTCGGCGTGAACATCTCCGACGGCCAGGGCGGCCGGGCGCTCTCCTTCGCCGCCCGCCTGGACGCCACCGCGCGCTCGGTCGACCAGCGCGTCAAAATGCCGCTCTGGATGGGCGAGTTCGCGCGCCGCGGCGGGCGGCTGGACATCCGCGAGGCCGGCATCGAGGACCTGGAGCGCTACGCCGCCGAGTCCGACCTGGTGATCGTCGCCGCCGGCAAGGGCGAGATCGCCGGGCTGTTCGAGCGCGACGCCGAGCGTTCCCCGTACGCCGCTCCGCAGCGCGCGCTGGCCCTGGCGTACGTCACCGGCATGGCGCCGCTGCCCGACCGCCCCGGCGTCAGCTTCAATGTCATCCCCGGTGCGGGCGAGTACTTCACCATGCCCAGCCTCACCACCAGCGGCCCCTGCGACATCATGTTCTTCGAGGGCATCCCGGGCGGCCCGCTCGACTGCTTCGACGGGCTCACCCCCGACCAGCAGCTGGCGGCGTTCCAGGAGCTGCTGCGGACGTACGTCCCGTGGGAGGCCGAGCGCTGCACCGACGTCGCGCTCACCGACCAGAACGGCACCCTCACCGGCCGCTTCGCGCCGACCGTGCGCAAGCCCGTCGCCACGCTGCCCTCCGGCGCGCAGGTGCTCGGCCTCGCCGACGTCGTCGTCCTCAACGACCCGGTCACCGGCCAGGGGTCCAACAACGCCTCGAAGTGCGCGGCGTCCTACCTCGCCACCATCCTGGACCACGGCGAGCGCCCGTACGACGCCGCGTTCATGGAGCTGGCCTTCGGCCGCTTCTGGGACAACGCGCGGTCCGCCACCGCCTGGACCAACGCGATGCTGGGCGCCCCGCCGCAGCACGTCCTGGAGCTCTTCGGCGCGGCGAGCGCCAACCCCCGTGTCGCCGCGCGTTTCGTCAACGGCTTCGACGACCCGCGCGACTTCTTCCACTGGTTCATGGACCCGGCGGCCGCCAAGGACTACCTGGCCGAGGCCGGCGTCTGAGCGCCCCGCCGGCCCGATTGCGCTGACGATGCGTCAGCCGCGGTACGTACGTCACGAGAGCAGGACAGCAGGACCATGAGAAGGATCGCGGTGATCGGCGCCGGGCAGGCGGGAGCCCAACTCGCCCTGGGACTCCAGAAGCACGGCTACGACGTCACCCTGGTCACCGACCGCGGCCCCGACGAGATACGCCGGGGCCCGGTCATGTCCAGCCAGTGCATGTTCGACACCGCGCTGCAGAGCGAGCGCGAGCTCGGCCTGCACCACTGGGCGGACCGGGCCCCGGACATCACCGGCATCGCGCTCTCCCTCATCGGTCCGCACGGCACTCCGGAAGTCTCCTGGCGCGCACCGCTGGAGGGGCCGGCGCACTCCGTCGACCAGCGGGTCAAGTGTGCCGCCTGGATCGAGCAGTTCGCGGACGGCGGCCGCGGCGAGATCGTGCTGCACGAGGCGGGCGTCAACGACCTGGAGTGGTACGCCCGTACGCACGATCTCGTCGTGGTCTCCACCGGCAAGGGCGAGCTGAGCCGGCTCTTCCCGCGCAACGCCGAACTCTCCCCGTACGACCGGCCGCGCCGCGCGCTGGCCCTGACGTACGTCACGGGAACGGCACCGCGGGAGGGCGGGGCCGCTGCCCGTGAGGGCACTTCCCGTGAGACCACTTCCCGTGCGGCCGCTGCCCGTGAGGGCGCCGTCCACTACCGCATGGTCCCCGGCGTCGGTGAGTACTTCTCCTTTCCGGCCCTCACCACCACCGGCCCCTGCGACATCATGGTCTTCGAGGGCGTCCCCGGCGGCCCGATGGACTGCTGGGACGACGTCGTCACGCCCGAGGCCCATCTCGCCCGCTCCCTGGACATCCTCCACCGGTTCTTCCCCGACGAGTACGAGCGCTGCCGGAACGCCCAACTCACGGACGCGGGCGGGGTGTTGCGCGGACGCATCACCCCGACCGTCCGGCACCCCGTCGCCCGCCTCGCCTCCGGCCGGCACGTGCTCGGCATGGCCGACGCCGTCGTCCTCAACGACCCCATCACCGGCCAGGGGTCCAACAACGCCGCCCAGGCCGCGGCCCACTACCTCGACAGCATCCTCCGGCACGGCGCAGCCGAATTCACCCCGCAGTGGATGCAGCGCACCTTCGACAGCTTCTGGCGTGGCTGGGCCCAGTGGGCCGTCGGCTGGACCAACTCACTCCTGGCGGGTCTGAGCCCCCACCAACGCGACGTCGTGACGGCGGCGGCCGAGATTCCCTCGGTCGCGGGCGCACTCGCCGCCGGGTTCGACGACCCGCGCACCCTCTACCGCTGGTGGTTCGAGGAGGCCGAGGCGCACCGCTTCCTCACCGAGAAGCGCGCCCAGCACGCCGCCCGCTTCGACGGCCGCGAACTGCGCCGCGCGCTGGGCCAGTACGCCACCGGTGTGACCGTGGTGACGGCCCGCGCGCCCGACGGCCGCAACGTCGGCATGACGGCGAACTCCTTCACCTCCGTCTCCCTGGACCCACCGCTGGTCCTGTGGTGTCCCGGCAAGAACGCGCCCAGCCTGCCGGACTTCACCGACGCCTCGCACTTCGCCGTCCACGTACTGGCCGCCGATCAGCACCACCTCTCCCGCCAGTTCGCCACCCCGGCCGACGACAAGTTCCGCGGCACCCCCACCACTCCCGGCATCGCCGGCACGCCCCTCCTGGAGGGCGCGGTCGCCCGCTTCCAGTGCCGTACCGTCCAGCGCCTCGACGCCGGCGACCACATCATCTTCCTCGGCGAGGTCGAACAGTACGAGGCCGACGGCGGCGCCCCGCTGGTGTTCCACTCGGGGTACTACCACGTGGCGACGAAGCATCCGGATCTGTGAACGGTTCCTGAGGCGGGCAAGCCCCTCAGGGCCGCTTCGAGGGAAGTGGTCGCAGCCCGGGCCAGCGGATGAGCATGGTGTCGCGCATGGCCGTGGCGAGGTGCCCCAGATGTTCGAGCCCACTGCCGTCCGTGGTCATCCGGCCGACGGCCCCCAGCCGGTGCACGAGCCGCTGCCGGGCCGTCGCGGTGCCCCACCGCCAGTCCTTGTCGGGGACCCTGGCCAGGTGGTCGGTGGTCCCCCGGTGGGCCCGCTGCACCAGTGCATCGCCCCGCAGCAGCCAGCCCACGCACGCGTCGGCGAGATCGCCCTCGGCATCGGTGCCGGTCGCCCGGCGCCAGGCCGTGCGGTAGGCGGCCTCCGCCGCGCCCAGCAACGGCTGCGGCGGGGCCGTGACGCACCAGCACGTCGGGAAGCCGATGCGCAGGTAGGCCAGTTCGACGAGGCCGTTGCCGAGCGCGGCCTGTTCGAAGTCGATGAACCTGACTCCGTTGCCGGTGTGCAGGTCGTTACCGGGGCACGGATCGCCGTGCAGCAGAGCGCGCCCGGACGGCCGGGACAAGCGGTCCATCAGCCCGTCCAGCTCGGCCCGCACCGCGGAGGACACCGTGCGGCCGAGCGCCTGCGCGAGCCCGAGGAAGGAGCCGACGTCGTCCCGGGTGGGAGCGGACCAGGCGGGGAGCAGGCCCACGTCCTCCGTACCGGTTGCCGCGTCGTCCGTACCGGCGGCTGCGTCCTCCGTACCGGTGGCGGCGTCGTCCGTGCTGGTCGTGGCGTGCAGCCGGGCCAGCGCCTCGGCGTAGCCGACCACCCAGTCCTCGGCCGGCGGCCCGGCGGCCACGTACTCCAGGACCAGGACCCGTTCGGCGGGGTCGGTACCCAGCAGCCTCGGTACGACGGGAGGGTCGGCCCGGGACGCGAGCCGCAACGCGGCCACCTCGCGGGCGTACCTGTCGGCGGCCTCCGGTCCCTCGATGAGCTGCTTGACCACCACCGGCGCGCCGGACAGCTCGGCCCGCCACACGCGCGACCGCGGACTGCTCTCCAGCCTGCGCGCCCGGCCCGGCGACCCCAGCTCGGCCCGCAGCCTCTCCCCCAACGGCAATCGTGACCCCATGGCCCCACCCTCCCACGTACGCCATCACCTGCTCATCAGTGTTTCCTGGCGGAGTGGAGCTGGACGTCGCCGCCGACGACGGTGGCGAGGACGGGGGTTGCGGGCCTGGCCCTCGGGGGCGAGGCGGGCCGTCACGGGGAGGTCAGCGTGCACGGGGTCCTGCCTTCGGTGCGGGTGTCGAGGGGGCGGAGGGTGCCCAGGGCCCGGGCAAGACCCCAGTAGACGAGGGCCGCGCTGCCCATGCCGGCCGGAATGGCCAGGTCGACGCCGGCCGTCGCGGTGGCGAGCGGGCCCGTCCAGAAGGTGGTGTGCGCCCACAGCAGCGCGGCGGCACCGCCGATGAGCAGCGCCAGGATGCCCGGCCAGTGGACGCCGCCGCGGTACCAGAACGGGCCGCCGCGTTCCTGCCTGAGCAGTTCCTCGCCGTGGTACCGGTTGCGGCGCAGGGCCAGGTCCGTGACGGCCACCGCCATGGCCGGGCCGGTGATCACGACGACCAGCTGGAGCATCATGTTGACGCTGGTGAGGAAGTCGAAGACGAGGATGGCGTAGAGCGTCATCGCCGTGCCGAGGGCGCCGATCACCAGGACCGCCGGGATGCGGGCGAGCCGTACGCCCACCGACTGGATGGAGAGGCCGGCGCTGTACGCCGTCATCCCGTTGTTCGCGACCGCGTTGAGGACGACGGCGATCACGAAGACCGGTACGAACCAGCCGGGCAGGACCGACTCCAGCGCCGCCTGCGGGTCGGACATGTCGAGGCCGGTCGCGGCCAGTGCCCCCACCGAGGTGAAGACGACGCTCGGCAGGTACGCACCGAACGCCGTCCACCCGGCGACGGCGGTGAGTGAGCTGCTGCGCGGCAGGTAGCGGGCCAGGTCCGGGCTGTTGCTGTACGAGAGCGCGGTCGAGCCGATGATCGTGAAGCCACTGCCGAGCGCGGCGGCGAGGGCGGCACCGTGCAGCGATCCGGCCGGCGCGTGCGTCCAGCCCGCCGAGGCGAGCACGTACCCGGTCACCACGATGAAGACGAGGGTGAGCAGGATGCTCAGCGCGGTGTAGAGGCGGACGATCGTCGCGTAACCGTAGATCGCGACGAGCAGGGTGACGGCCGCGATCACGCAGACGACCAGCGCGTCCAGCAGCGAGGAGTCCGGCAGCCCCCACTGCCTGGCCAGGCCGATGCCGGCGACCGAGGCGGCCAGCCAGTTCAGGGCCAGATAGGCGGAGGCGAGCAGCCAGCCGGTCACGATCAGGACGAGCTTGTTGCCGACCACGCCGTAGAACGCCCGGGAGATCACCGAGCCGCTCGTCCCGGCCGCGGGGCCGCTCGCCGCCACGACGCCGGTACAGATCCAGACGAGGTTCCCGGCCAGGATCACGCCGATCGCCTGGGCCAGGGAGAGCCCCATGAGGACCAGCGAGGCGCCGATGGCGAAGCTCAGATAGCTGACGTTCGGCGCTGCCCAGACGGCAAAGAGCTGGCGGGGTCGCCCGGAGCGCTCCTCGTCGGTGACGAGATCGATGCCCCGGGTCTCTGGCTGACCTGCACGTTCTGTCTGCTGCGTGGTCATCGCGGCCTTTCGGACGAAGGCGACCCCACCTTATTGGGTGGCTGCCCAGTTAGCTGTTGGGCGCCAATCCAATAGAGTTCCCCGCATGGCGTCAAGACCTCGGCACGATGAACGGCGGGAAGACCGGCCGGACGGAGGGCGGAACGAACGGCAGGAGGGGCTGCCGGACGGTCGGCAGAACGGGCGGCAGAACTGGCGGCCGGACGGGCGGCAGGACGCAGGGCAGGACGTGAGGGCGAACGGACGGCAGGCCGAGCGGAACGCCCGGCCGAAGCAGACCCGGAAGCCGCCGCACGAGCGCCGCGCGGAGATCGTCCGGACCGCCGCCCGCGTCGCCCTGGCGGAGGGCCTCGAACTGATCACACTGCGCCGCGTCGCGGACGAGCTGGGAGTGCGCCCCTCCCTGATCGGCCACTACTTCCCGGCGGCCGACGATCTGGTCGCCGAGGCGTTCACGTACGCCGCGGCGGCGGAGCGGGACTCCCTGCTGCCCCAGGAGGAGCGGCACCTGCCACCGGTCGACCGGCTCGCGCTCTTCCTGGTACGGCTCACCGGCGGCGACTGCACCGACCTCAGCCGGCTGTGGCTCAACGCCCGTCACCTCAGCCGGTTCAAGGAGCCGCTGCGCCGGGCGGTCGGCGCGCAGGAGACGGCGACCCGCGGCGCACTGGTCGCACTGATCGAGGAGGGCCGCCTCGCGGCCGACGGCAACGTGCTCAGAGCCGCGCTGCACATCCTCATCGCCATCGACGGCATGGCCGCGTACAGCAACACGGACGCCGAGGGCACCGACCCCCTCCCGGCCGACCTCGACCTCGCGGACCTGGTGATCGAGACGACCGAGTACCAACTGGGCCTGGCGCCCGGCACCGTACGTGAGCGGGCGCGGGCCAACGGGGTGGGGTGACCAGCGCACTCGCGTTTCCGTGAGGAGTACGCCGCCCGGCTCAGGACGGCGGGATCTGCTCCGGCGCGGCGGTGGTCGGGCGCGGGACGGGCACCGTGGGCAGCTGTGCGCCATCGGCGGAGCCGCCGGCAGCGACGGAGCCGCGCGGGCCGGCGTCGGCGGTGGCGGAGCCATCGGCGGTGGCGGAGCCCTCGGCCGCAGTGGAGCCCTCGGTGGGGGTCGCGTGCAGCACGGCGCCGATCTGGCTGCGGCGCGAGCAGGAGAGCTTGCCGAGGATGTGCTCGACATGCGAGTCGGCGGTACGCCGGGAGATGACCAGCCGTTCGGCGATCTCGCGGTTGGACATCCCCTGGGTCACGAGCTCGGCGACCTCCAGCTCCCGCCGGGTCAGTGCGTTCACGCCGACGCCGGCCGGCTGGCGGCACGGCTGGTCGGGGACCGGCTCCTCGGCGTCCTCGGCGGCCAGGGAGACCGCCAACTCCTCGGAGAGTTCGGTCCCTTGACGGAAAAGCTCACTGAACCGGGCCTGGCCGAGCTGGTCGCCGACCTCCCTGACGATCCGCTGGTGGTCCTCGGCGAGGCTGGGCCGGCCCCACATCAGGATGACGTCCCCGGCGCGGAAGTAGGTGTCGGCCGCGCCCAGCAGCCAGGCCGCCCGCACCGGACGGCCCGCGGCAGCGGCCTCCCAGGCGAGGATCTCCAGGCAGGTGGCGATGCCGTCCGCCTCGTCCTGCGCGGCCTTGAGCCGGATCGCCCGGCGGATCACCGGGCCGCATTCCGCGTACCGGCCCGCCACCCACATGCCGAGGCCGATGAACTCCTGGATGAACGAGCGGTAGAACGCCTCGCCGGTCGAGCCGAACGCCTCCCGGTAGGCGCGGTCGGCGGCCAGCGCCCGCTCGGGATCGCCGGTCAGCCCGGCCAGCATCGCCTCGTGCATATGGACGAAGCCGATGCCGAGCCGGTAGTCGCCGGCCAGCAGCAGTTTGCGGGCCCTGGCGTAGTGGGCGTCGGCCTCCGTGTCCTGGTCGGCCAGCATGTGGCCGAGGCCGGCGACCTGCAGGGCATAGCCGCGCAGCCGGTCGTCCGCGAGCCGCTCGGCCAGGTCCAGCGCCTGCCGCATCGCCGACTCACCCACGTCGCGGTCGCCCTGGACGAGCGAGAAGTGGGCGTGGTGGGCCAGCGCCTCGGCGCGCTCCGGCACCGGGTAGGTCACGAGCTGCAGGCTGCGCTCCAGCCACAGCCGGGCCTCGCTGAAACGGGAGGTGCAGAACCAGTACGGGACGAGGTGCAGCGTGAGGCGCAGCGCTTCGAGCGGTTCCGTCGGGCCGCTGCCGTGGGCGCGCTCCAGTGCGGTACGCATGTTCGCCCAGTCACGGGCGAGTCCGCGTACCAGCTCCACCTGCCGGTCGGTGTAGGCGGCGCGGGCGAAGAGCCCGGCCAGGCCGGCGTAGTGGGCGAGGTGCCGGTCGCGGGTGGCGTCCTCCTCGCCCAGCTCTTCGAGCCGCTCGGCCCCGTACTCGCGCATGGTGTCCAGCAGCCGGTAGCGGGCACCGGCGCCGGAGGGGTGGTCGATGCGCATCACGATCGACTTGTCGATCAGGCTGATCAGGTGCTCGACGACCTCCTCCGGCCGGATGTCGCCGCCCGCGGCCACCTGCTCGGCGGCCTCCAGGTCGAAGCTGCCGGCGAAGACGGACAGCCGTGACCACACCAACTGCTCTTCCGGCGAGCAGAGTTCATGGCTCCAGCCGATGGTGGTACGCAGCGTCTGGTGGCGGGGCAGCGCGGTGCGGCGGCCGCCGGTCAGGACGCGGAACCGGTCGTCGAGGCGGGCGGCGAGCTGCTCCAGCGGGATGGCCCGCAGCCGTACGGTCGCCAGCTCGATGGCGAGCGGGATGCCGTCCAGCCGGCGGCACAGCGCGAGGACGTCGTCCCGGTTCTCGTCGGTGATCTGGAACCCGGGCACCACCGCGGCGGCGCGCTGCGTGAACAGCGCCGCGGCGTCACCGGACTCCACGCCGAGCGGCGGGATGGTGACGGTGTGCTCGCCGGAGACGTCCAGCGGCTGACGGCTGGTGGCGAGCAGCTGGACGTCGGCGGTCTCGCGGAGCACCAGGTCGGCGAGGAGCGCGCAGGCGTCCACCAGGTGCTCGCAAGTGTCGAGCACGATCAGCATCCGGCGGTTGGCGAGGTGGTCCACCACGGCTTCGAGCGGATCGACGGAGCCCAGGTCGGAGAGGCCGAGCAGCTCCGCCAGGGTCTGCGGCAGGAAGTCCGCCTGGCGCAGTCCGGACAGCTCGGCCAGGCAGACCCCGTCGGGATACTCGGCGGCGAGGCAACTCGCGGAGCGCAGTGCGACCCGGCTCTTCCCGACCCCGCCGGGCCCGAGCAGCGTGACGAGCCGCGCGTCCTTCAACAAGGTGCGTACGCGCATGAGTTCGGCGGCCCGCCCCACGAAGGAGGTGACCTCCGCCGGCAGCCCGAACCGGCTCTGATTGAACCGCATGGCCATGCCCCGCCTCGCATCGCGTCCATTGCCACGTGTCCCCGCCACACAGCGTACGGAGCACCCCCGGAAGGATAGGAAGGAAGCCGGTGCGCCGGTATGCATAACGCCCACTACCGCCCCCACCCGAATCTTTTCGCCCACACGTGAGCACTCGCGACCGCTCCAGAAGCAATTACTGACCATCCGCAACAGAAGCAGCCGCGGCCGACGAACCGCCGGGCCCGGGCCCCGCCCGGCGTTCCACCGACACCTGCCGACAGCTCACCGATACGTCTTCGGCGGGCTCGCCTTCCACGCTCGATCGAGGGAATCGTCCCAAGTGCCGTCCCGGTCGAAACTGGCGGCCCGGCAGCCGCGGGACATGGGCGCCGCGGCGCTATGACGCCATGCGGCGTCCCCGATCCGGGCTATGGCATGGCCGCAGTACCGGCAGACCGCCTGCCCCATCAACTCATCAGCCAGGCGCTCGAACTGCGCGGTACGGTCCGCAACCTCCTCTTTGACGCCCCGCAGCACCTCCTCGGCAGTGGTGACCCCCGCCGAAGCGATGACGTCGCGTACGAGTGCCGCCGCCTCGATCGCAATGTCGGCTCGCCGCGCCGCGTCGACCAGGCTCCGCGCGCCACCGCTGTCGGGCGACTTGCGCACCGTCCGCTCCGCCAGTTCAACCGACGGACGGATCGACACCGTCGAGCGGTCATCGCCGTCCTCGTGTTGCGCGCCTCCGTCCCTGAGGCGTCTGCGAGCCACTTCGAAGGCCCACGCCTCGGTGGACGCCTTCTTGGCGACGTTGAAGTGAGTACTGGTCGCCGCGTCCATCACCGTGTGGAACTCCGCCATCAGCGCTCCCCAGTGCTCGCCGCCGGCGAAATCCTCCGGGGCCCAGCCGTAGTGACGCACGAGTTCGTCCCGGACCCGGTCGAAGTGGTGCAGGCTCTTCCGCACCGGTCCGGACGTGTCGATGCGGAGGCCGACGCGCTCCGCCTTCGCCAGCAGTTCCGGCTCCATGCCCTGCCACTTCATATGGCCGTCGCGTTCACAGGCGTAGTCGACCCAGGACCAGAAGGCCTCGGCATCCGCGACATCGGGCGCCTCACGGTGGTGACGCGGGCAGAGGAGGGCGAAGTTGCGCACGTCGTTGGAACCGCCGAGCGCCTCCGGGACCACGTGCGCCCTTTCCACCGGCGCTTGCCAGCAGATCAGGCAGATCGGCTCATCGAGGCCGAGGTAGTCGGCGATGGCTCGCACTGGAGGCCTGGACCGGCGCCGGTCGGGATGACGGTCCCGGTTGCGAACGCGCAGCTCGCGGTGGTCGTAGGCGTGTTCACGGTCGGGGTCCCGTATGTACAGGGCGTCAGGGACGTCCTCACGTTGCGGCTGGGGGTTCCGCACCTGGAGGAGCGGTGTACTGATCTCCGTGAGGTACGGACCGAGGTGTCCCAGCAGGAACTCCTGGACGATCTCCATGGCATCGGCGTCGTAGCCGCCGGCGGCGTTGCGGTGCCCCTGGATGTCGAGGTAGAGGTAACGCGGCGCGCCGGGGTTCACCGCCGCGGCCTTCTTGAGGATCGAGAAGATGCGGGTGGCGCACTTGGCGAAGTCCTCTTCGACCCGCATGTCGTGATACAGCGCGATGCCCTTGGGCTCGGCGTCGGCCTTCGGTCCCTCAGAAGGGGCCGCATCCTGTGCGGCCCCGGGCCGGGCTGAGCACTGAGCCGCCAGTAACTTCTCTGCGTTGTCATTCATGGACGCACAGTAAATCCCCCCACTGACAGTCGGCGTCGGCGACCGCAGCGTTCACCTGCACGCGATAGGTGGGGCCGCAGCTCGGTATGTGTGCTGCACGCCGTAGGTGTTCTGTACGCGGTGGAGGCGGCAAGTCTCGCCCCGCTCCTGGTGCCGGCCAGCCAACGAACGGCCGCCGGGCACCAGGCCGGACGGGCCGTTCGTTACGCCGGGAGGAGCGCGTCCCCCGACCTCAGCGCGTCGGGTGGAGCACCATCGCCGAGCCCCCGTCGCGGCGCTTCGGTTCAGCGACCGCCTGCGTGCTGCCGCCGGGGCGGAACTCCAGGGCCGCCACCGCACCGATCTCCGGTGACGGGGTGAACGTCGACGGGGCCAGGACGAAGTGCTGGCCGAGGCGTTCCAGGGCCGTGCGTTCCGGCGAGTCGAGGAAGGCCGGCTCGGCTTCGGTCTTGGCCGAGTTGCGCTGTGAGATGCGCGGTGCGGCCACCGCTTGCGGCAGCGTCATGCCCAGGTCGATCCGGTTGACGAGGGTCTGCAGCACGGTGGTGATGATGGTCGCGCCGCCCGGCGAGCCCACCGCGATGAACGGCTTGCCGTCCTTGAGCACGATCGTCGGCGACATGCTGCTGCGCGGCCGCTTGCCGGGGCCCGGCAGGTTCGGGTCCGGCACACCCGGCGTGACGGGTGTGAAGTTGAAGTCCGTCAGCTCGTTGTTGAGCAGGAAGCCGCGGCCGGGCACGGTGATCGCCGAACCGCCCGTCTGCTCGATCGTCAAGGTGTAGGAGACCACGTTGCCCCAGCGGTCGGACGCCACGAGGTGGGTGGTCGACGGCCCTTCGTACGCCTCCTTGCTGCCGGTGCCCTTCACGCACCCGGAGCCGGGCTTGCGCGGGTCGGCGGGGGCCACCGGGCTGGTGAGCGTGGCGTCCGGCCGGATCAGGCAGGAGCGCTCCTTGGCGAAGTCCTTGGAGAGCAGTTCCTTCGTGGGCACGTCGGAGTACGCCGGGTCACCGACCCAGCGGTTGCGGTCGGCGAAGGCGATCCGGCCGGCCTCCAGGTAGTGGTGGAGCGCCTGGACCCGGTCGGACGAGGTCAGGTGGTAGTTCTCCAGGATGTTCAGGGCCTCGCCGACGGTGGTGCCGCCGGAGGAGGACGGCGCCATGCCGTAGACGTCGAGCCCGCGGTAGCCGGTACGGGTGGGCGCTTGCCCCAGCGCCGCGTAACGCGCGAGGTCGCCCTGGTCCATCAGACCGGGGCGTACGGGCTCCGCACCGTCGGCCATGGGCGGCTTCTGGACCGTACGCACGACGTCGCGCCCGAGGTCGCCGTGGTAGAGCGCATCCACGCCGTCGCGTGCCAGTTCCCGGTACGTACGGGCCAGCCCCGGGTTGCGGAACCGCGAGCCGACAACGGGGAGTTCGCCGCCCGGCAGGAACAGGTCGCGGGTGGAGCGGAACCGCCGGAAGCGGTCCTCGTTCATCTCGGTCTGCGCGCGGAACTGGTGGTCCACGACGAAGCCGTCGTCGGCAATCCGGGTGGCGGGCTTCAGGGCCCGCGCGAGCGAGACCGTGCCCCAGTCGTCCAGCGCCTTCTGCCAGGTCGCTGGGGTGCCCGGAATCCCCACGGACAGGCCCGAGTTGACGGCCTCGTCGAACGGTATGGGCTTCTTCGTCGCCGGGTCGAGGAACGAGTCCGCTCGCATACGGGCCGGTGCGGTCTCCCGGCCGTCGATGGTGCGCACCCGGTGGGCCGCGGCGTCGTAATAGACCATGTAGCCACCGCCGCCGACCCCTGCGGAGTACGGCTCGACGACACCGAGCGCGGCCGCCGTGGCCACCGCGGCGTCCACCGCGTTGCCACCGTGCTTCAGGACGTCGATACCGGCCTGGGACGCGTACGGATTGACGCTGGACACCGCGCCGCCACTGCCTTCGGCGACGGGCTGCTCAGCGGGCGGCTGCGGCCCCGAGGAAGCGGGGGCGGTGTCGGTAAGCGCAGCAGGTGCGGTTGCGTCCGCGGCGGGTGTGGTTGCGCCCGCAGCAGGGGCCGTTGCGCCCACCGCGCTGGACGGCAGGACGAACGGGAGGGAAAACACTGTCGCCGCTGACACGGCTGCGACGACGGCACGGCGGACACCCATGGAGCCTCCGAGGAATTGCGCGAGAGGGTTTCCCGAAACCCTGGTGGACGCCGCATGCTCCGGCAATGATCATGATCAAGATTTGCGCGAAACATGAGGTTCCTCGCCGGTAGCCCACCCCGCCCCCGTACCGGCCCGAAATCCGCCGGCACCGGCACTCCGCACTCCGCCGCCGGCCGGACAAAAGCTGGAGGGTCCGCCCGCCCAACACCCGCCGCACCGCCCAAGACGTCTTCCCTCCCGCCCAAGACGTCTTCCCTGCCGGCTAAGACGTCTTCCCTGCCGGCCGTGCTCCGTTGATGTACTGATCGGCCCAGGCGCTGATGATGTGGGCGGCTCGCTGGGCTTGTCCTCGTGCGGTCAGGAGATGGTCGGCCCCTTCGAGCGAGACGAAGCTTCGCGGGTGCCGTGCCTCGCTGAAGATCTCCCCGGCGTTGTCGATGTCGACGGTGTTGTCGGTCGGGGAATGCAGAACGAGCAGCGGCAGATCCAACTCGCGTATGCGGTCCCGCAGATGAGCGCGGCGGACGTCTTCGACGAACGCACGCTTGAGGACCAGCGTCCGCCCGCCGACGAACCACTCGTGCGCCCCTTCAGCGAGGACGCGATCGACCACCGCGTCGTACTGTCGCTCGACGTGGCTGGGGTCGGCAGGCGCCCCGATCGTGGCGACCGCGCGCACGCCGGTTGCCTCTGCCGCCGCGGCGAGGGCCGCGGCACCTCCCCAAGAGTGCCCCACCAGCAGGTCTGCCGGGGTCCCTCGCTCCGCCATCAGCGCTGCCGCACGGACCGTGTCCTGGACCTTGACGGTGAAGGAACCGTCACCCCAGTCGCCGTCGGAGTCACCGATCCCGAGGTTGTCGTAGCGCAGCATTCCGATGCCCTCGCGCGCCAGCTGCTTACTGACACGCGAGGCGGCCGGCGAGTCCTTGCCGAGGGTGAATCCGTGTACGAAGATTCCCCACCCTCGAACCTCGCCTTCCGGCAAGTCGATCGCTCCGGCCAGCTCAGGGCCGACGACGCTCTGGAACCGCACTTTTTCGCTCATGTTGTGATCACCTAGGCGGGGACTGTTGGGTGGGACAGGAAGAACAGCGAGCAGCGAGCAAGCAGCAGGCGCAGCAGCAGGCAGCAGGCAGCAGGCAACGCCGTACTCGGCGCCGCCGGCGCGTCAGACGGCCGGCTTCTGCGCGGGCGACGGCTCGGTGGTGAGCAGCGCAGTGATCTCATCGGCGAGCTGCTTACCGAGCCTGCCCCAGTCGTCCTTGTAGCCGTAGACACTGGCCAGAGTGCGGGCTTCGTAGTCGCCGTTCATGATCTCGATGTCGGTCGCCGTGATGAGTGCCGGGTGGGCGACGCCGACGGCCGCCGAGATCTTCATCAGCTCCTTGCGCAGGGTGCGCAGGTAGTCGGCGGCCCGGGTGGCCTTCGAGGTCGGGTCGATGCCGCGGGCCAGCCGCGCGTTCTGGGTGGCGATGCCGGTGGGGCACTTGTCGGTATGGCACTTCTGCGCCTGGATGCAGCCGATCGACAGCATCGCCTCACGCGCCACGTTGATCATGTCGGCACCCAGCGCGAAGGCGACGGCGGCGTTCTCGGGCAGACCGAGCTTGCCGGAGGCGATGAAGGTCAGGTCGTCGGTCAGCCCCAGCTCGGCGAAGACGCCGTAGACCCGCGAGAAGCCCATCCGGAAGGGCAGCGACATCGAGTCGGAGAAGGTCAGCGGCGCCGCCCCGGTGCCACCCTCACCACCGTCGATCGTCACGAAGTCGACCCCGCGGTCACCCCGCGCCATCAGCGTGGCCAGCTCCCGCCAGAAGTCCATCTCGCCCACCGCGCTCTTGATGCCGACCGGCAGACCGGTCTCGGTCGCGAGCAGTTCGACGAAGTCGAGCATCGAGTCGACGTCGGTGAACGCGGTGTGCCGCGACGGGGAGGCGCAGTCCTCGCCGAGCGGGATGCCGCGGATGTCGGCGATCTCCGGGGTCACCTTCGCGCCCGGCAGCATCCCGCCGAGCCCTGGCTTGGCGCCCTGGGAGAGCTTGATCTCGATCGCCTTGACCGGGGCGCCGGCGACCACGTCCTTGAGCTTGTCGATGTTGAAGCTGCCGTCCTCGTTGCGGCAGCCGAAGTACGCCGTACCGATCTGCAGGACGAGGTCGGCACCGTTGCGGTGGTACGGCGAGAGGCCGCCCTCCCCCGTGTTCTGCATCGCGCCCGCCAGCGCCGCGCCCTTGTTGAGCGCCGTGATCGCCGCGCCGGAGAGCGAGCCGAAGCTCATCGCCGAGATGTTCACCACGCTCGCCGGCCGGAACGCCTTGGCGCGCCCGCGCGGCCCGCCCAGCACCTTGGCCGAAGGCAACGGCGCCTGCGGGTCGTGCACGTCGGGCAGCGGGCCGGCGAACGTGCGCTGCTTCAGGTAGGCGTGCCCCTGCAGGTGCTCGACGTCATTGTCGGTCCCGAAGCCGAAGTAGTTGTTCTGGCCCTTCGACGACGCGTAGATCCAGGTGCGCTGATCACGGCTGAACGGGCGTTCCTCGTCATTGGAGGCCACGATGTACTGCCGCAGCTCCGGCCCGATCGTCTCCAGCATGTAGCGGGCATGCCCGACCACCGGGAAGTTCCGGAGCAATGCGTGCTTCTTCTGCACAAGGTCACGGACGGCCACCAGCCCCAGTGCTGTCGCGGTGGCTGCGGCTATGCTCCGGGCGCGCATGAACGTACCTCTCCTCGGTGCTCGACCCCATCGCCGTGCGATGAACGTCGTCGTGCCATGTCGGGCGTCGGACGGCGGACACGACCAGGCGGGCATCAGCATCCGTCGGAGAACGCGCAACGATATTAGAGGTCACGCGAACAGCTATGTGATCAGGGGCGTGGGGCGGACAGTCGTCACAGCGACGAGCCGTCCCGGCCGTCGATGCCCGGACGGCGAAGAACAAGGACCGACACGAACCGCAACCAGTCCCCAGTTCCCAGCTCGTCACAGGCTGGGCCCCCACCACCCCACACAACACAAAGTCTGGCCGGGATCTCTCCCGACCAGCACTTGCTTGGTGAGTCTCCTGTGCCCAAGGCGCTGGTTGGAGCAATGCCCCACGCACGTGTACGGGCATACGGCCATGCCTGACTCGCAGGTAGCCCATCCGCTCAGCGGGCCCTGGGTATGAAGCCCACCAGGGCGCCGGTCAGGCACCGGTCCCGTAGCCCCCGATCATCGTGCCTTGGCATCAGGTGTCGAGCCGCCCGTCCAGGCGAAGTCCAGGAGTGCCTTGGGCAGGTACTCCGACTCGACCTCGATGGGGAAGCCGGCATCGCGGGCGAGACAGGCAATGGCCAGCGGGCCGAGCGAGACGAGGCCCTCACTGCTCATGGACCGGTCCTCGTCGCCCGTCCAGTAGGCCTTGTGCCATCGCAGCGCGTCGACCAATGCTTCGGTGAACTGCGTGTGATCGCCGCGCAGGTACGGCCGCCGATGGCACAGTCACCACGTGGGACTGCGCGCCTGGCACCCGTCGCCCGCTCACCCAGACCACTCACAGGCCATTGGTCCGGCGGTCCCCGGGCACTTCGCTGCTCGCCACACTGGCGGAAGATACCGGAGGCGACCGCACCACCCACTGGCATGCGGTGATCACTGACGCCGCCGGCACCCCGACCGAGCTCGTCACGGCCGGCGGGACCATTGCTTGGCAGCGCCGCACCACCCTTTGGGGCGCATGCTTCCCGGCCCCCACCGACACAGCATCCGTCGACTGCCCTCTCCGATTCGCGGGCCACTACCACGATCCGGAAACCGGGCTCAGCCAGAACTACTTCCGCTATGACGATCCAGAAATCGCAGGCTTCATTTCCGCCGACCCACTCGGCCTGGAGCCTCACCCGAACCACTATGTTTACGTACCCAACCCGTTCGCATGGGTCGACCCCCTCGGCCTGGCCTGCAAGAAGATACCGACAGAGGAGCTCAACTGGAGCGCGAAGAGTCGACCGACTTTCGGCCCTGTCTTCAGCGAGCACGGCGCGGGTGCGAAGAACACTCAGAGCTTGATCGACCGTGCCCGCAGCACCGGCAAGCCGCAGGGCCGATGGCTGGACAACGACAAGGGGGTTGATTTCCTCAAGGCGCAGCACGGCCCCGATGGCGCAGTTCGCGAGGTGGCCATCCCCAAGGGCATGGGGCATGTCATCAAGCCGAACGGTGAAATAGTCGAAGCAACTCTCGCCAGACTCGTACCGAAACCCCACGGCACCTATAAGACGGCTTTCCCGGTCGTGAAATGAGTGATCATGCAATTTCGAATGTCCGTGACGCCACCCTCCACCCAAACAGTTCTGACCACAGACTTCAGCTTCGACGAAGACTTCGACTCCCTGGTCATGGACACCTGCCAATTGCTGTCACGGACGGATTGCGAGTTTCAGGTTTCGGGTCTCGGACAGGACCGATGGCCGGTTGACGTCTCCTGCGACCTCTCCTCGGTCATCGAGCAATTGCCGGAAGCACTGACAGCATTGCGTGAGCGAGAGCCCGCGCAGATCGATTTCTACGGGCAAGGGATCGAACGACTGGTCACCTTCACCCCGCGTGCAGAATCGGTCGTTGTGTCCTGCACAACCAACAATGGAGACTCCCCTGACGTGACGACCGAAACGGTGCCGCACAGGGAAGCGGAGGAGTTGCTGGCCAACCTCGCGCGCGAGTTCAAGGCCGCCCTGGAACGGGCATGCCCGGAGGTTGCGGCATTGCCACCTTTCGCCGACTGGTGAGCGCGACATGAGCAGTGCGGCGTACCGCTCCACCGCAGCGCATGCGGTGACTGCTGATGCAGGGTGCAGTCAGCCCGACGCTTGACGAGGCTGGCGAAGTCCTCGGCGCCGACCTTCGCCAGTCGTGCGCGGTCCGCGCGGTGTCGAGTGTGCTCCCGATCTGCCTGCTCGCCTCAATGGCCAGGTCGGGGCGGCGCTGCAGTCGACGCTCGAACTCGAACATCTTCGGCTGGTACGGGGGCCGGTTGTACCTCTCCTCCAGACGGGCGTTGCCGCAGAACCGCTACCCGTACGCATAGGAGTCCTCGGAGTCGGCCTTGAGCCGGAACGTCGTGGTCCCACCCGTCGTCGGCGGCCTTCTGCATCGTGCTCGTGACGTTGAATCGCACGTTCTGGTTGTGATTCGTGCAGGAGCCGTCGGGCTTCGTCGGGGACTGAGAGGTGATGGCGTCCCTGAGCGACGGCTGGTTGTCCCAGTTCGTCGCGGAACTGATCGCACTGCCACCGGGACGATGTAGACCGGATACGCCCTGTCGTCGCCCCTCAGCAGGGCGGCATACGGGGTGAGGACCATGCTGTCGGAGTGCATCATCACGCCGACGCCGGGGATCTTGGCTCCTTCCCCCGGCCCGACTTCGGGATCGCTCTCGTCACCGCCCTCACTGACACCGGTCCGCCTTCCCCCGTGTCCTCGGCGATCAGCCCACTACCGTCCTGGGCCTTCAAATCGACCCCGTGTTTCCGGACCGGAAGCTCACGGACGCAAGCTCCGGGTTGGCGGCTCCCTTGGCCGACTTGATCGAAGGCCGAGGCGAGCTGCGAGTTCCCGTTCGCTGTCGACGGCATCACGCCGGGCTCGAAGTTCCCCCACCGTCGAGGTCTCACACCGCGGTGGCCCCACCCATTCGGAGGACGCCGTCCGTGCTGAGGGCTCACCTGCATCCTCGGCGACTGACGACGCGCCGGCCATCTCGTGTTCCAGCAGCATGGTCCGGCCCCAGTACTGGCCGCCCCCGGTCCGGTGCCCAACGGGGTAACTGAGCTGCTCCGCGAGACTCGGTATTTCAGGGGCTGGCGCCATGTCACCGGGGCAGTTCTGATAAATGTTTCCACTGGGGACGGGCGATGCGCCCGTTGCGGTGCTGGGGAGCGCCGCGGGGAAGGACGCACATGAGCACCGCTACACATGAGGAAGTCATCGCCCTCGAGCAGAAGGCGGTGGACCACGTAGAGATCGACCACACACTGCCCACCTCAGCCACCGGCCTCCACCTCGTCCTGTGCGAACCCCCGGGCGAGGACTGGGCCGCAGATGCCGTCCGCGACCCTTTCACCATCCATGTCCTGTGGGGCACCCCGGACGGCTGGGGCGGCGAGAAAGCGGGCACGGCGCTCGGCGGATGATCCGCTCCTTCCTGTTCCGGCAGCGCCGACGCACCGGGGAGCGTCGGCCATGAAGTGGTGCGGTGCTCGGGGCTGTCGAGTATGGACGGCCGTCACCCACTGCCCGCAGCAACCTGAGGGCGCTTCGGCGCCGTTGCTCAGGAGACATATCCCGTACGGAGAACCGACGGGCCGACCGAAGAGGCACGGCATGCAGATTTCGCAGATCCTGTACAAGATCGATTCGGGTGACATCGCCCTTCCGGAGTTCCAGCGGGGTTACGTCTGGACCCGCGACCAAGTTCGTGCGTTCTTCCAGTCGCTGTACCGCGGCTATCCGATCGGAGGGTTCCTCACCTGGAGCACCAAGGCGGAGAGCGCAAGCACCCGTGGGGACGGTCCGGAGAAGGACGGCACTGTACAGCTGTTGCTCGACGGTCAGCAGCGGGTGACCACTCTCTACGGCGTCACCCAGGGCCACTCACCTCGCTTCTTCGAGGGCAACCAGGCAGCACTGACCGGGCTGCACTTCAATCTGGAGACCGAGACGTTCGAGTTTTACGCCCCGGCAAAGATGAAGGACAACCCTCTCTGGGTCGACGTCACCGCCCTCTTCCAGGGCGGGTAGGCACCCTGGTGCCCTCCATCACCGCGCTGGCCGAGGGTGACGGATCGCTCGTAGCAGCCTACTTCGAGCGCCTGAACCGGATCACGCAGATCAAGGACCGCAACATCCACATCGAGGAGGTCACCGGCGAGGACATGACCATCGATGTCGTCGTGGAGATCTTCAACCGCGTCAACTCCGGCGGTACAAAGCTCTCCAAGGGCGATCTTGCGCTGGCAGCCATCTGCGCATCCTGGCCCGACGCCCGCCCGACCATGAACACCGCTCTGAAGAGCTGGTCGGACGCAGGTTTCACCTTCAAGCTGGACTGGCTGCTCCGCAACGTCAACGCGGTCCTGACCGGTGAGGCGCAGTTCTCCAAGCTGGGTGATGTCGAGGTGCCGGAGTTTCAGACCGGTCTGAAGCAGACCATCGAGTCCATCAGCTACCTTCTCAACGCCCTCGACGGCCGCCTGGGCCTCGACCACGGACGGGTACTGAACGGGCGGGCTGCATTTCCCATCATGAGCCGTCTGCTGCATCACCATTCCGGCAAGTTCCCCGACGCCATGACCCGCGACCGGCTCTTCTACTGGTTCATCCACAGCTTTCTCTGGGGTCGGCACACCGGCGCCACGGAAACCGCCCTCAACCAGGACCTCGAGGCGGTCGACGCCGGCGGCGTCGACCGGCTGATCGAGACTCTGCGGCAGGCCCGCGGGGGCCGACTGGAGGTCCGGCCCGACGACTTCCAGGGCTCCAGCATGGGATCCCGTTTCTACCCGTTGCTCTACATGCTGTCCCGAGTCCACGGGGCCCAGGACCTTGGCAGCGGGGTCCCGCTGAAGGACGGCATGCTCGGAAAGCTCAGCTCCCTCCAGGTGCACCACATCTTCCCCAAGGCGCTGCTTTACAAGCACGGCTACAGCAGGGCCGAGGTCAATGCGGTCGCGAACTTCTGCTTCCTCACCCAGGACACCAACCTGCAGATCAGCGCCAAACGGCCGGAGGACTACCTGCCGGAGATCACCCAGAAAGTGCCGGGTGCCCTCGAATCGCAGTGGATCCCCACCGACCCGAAGCTGTGGCGCATCGACGCCTACCGCTCGTTCCTTGCCGCCCGACGCGAACTCCTCGCCGAGGCGGCGAACGGCTTCCTCACCAAACTGCTCGAAGGGCCGTCTCCCGTCGGCCTGACCGCACCCGCCGACGCCGCGGTCCTCAGGTCGGCTGCCGCTCCGGTACTCCCCGCAGCCCCCGACGAGGACATGCCCGGCCTGGCCCAGCTGTTGGATGACCTGCTGCGGCAGGGCTTCGCCGAACCCGAACTGGACAGCGAGGTGACCAACCTGGTCTCCGGCAGCCCCGTACTCGTGGCCACCGCGTTCTGGCCGCAGGGCCTGCAGGAGGAGGTGGGCGACCCCGTGGTCCTCGTGTCGGAGACCACGGCTGACGAGCAGGCCGCCCTCGAGGCAAGCGACTGCCGCGTCTTCCACAGCGTGGACGCCTTGCGTCGCTACGTCGACAACATCCACGCCGACCAGGCGGCGTGACGACGGCAGGGCTTCCGGCCGCGGAAATTTGGTGCAGGACGTGCCACGTGCTCCGGGCAAGCCGCCGCACGCCGGCTGCCCGGAGGCCCTGCCGCCCTCTTCGTCTTCCATGGATACGGTCGTCAGTGATGGCTGCCATCACGGCCCGTACCTCGGCGAGGGTGGCATCGGCCACGGCTCTCGCTCGCTCATGCCTCCTCGCCCGCTACCGGGATGCCTCTCGGTGCGGGGGTGGACCTCTCTCAAGAGCACTCCGCACCAGCCAGGGCACGGCAAGGAGGGCCGCAAACGCCACGAAGGCCCCAACCGTAACGTCGAGGCCCTCGTCTGCGTATCTTCAGCGAAGTGTCCGAGGGGGGACTTGAACCCCCACGCCCGATAAAGGGCACTAGCACCTCAAGCTAGCGCGTCTGCCATTCCGCCACCCGGACTAGGTGTCGTCGGCGCGGGCCTTGCCCGCGGCGACATGGACAACAATACCAAGGTTTCGGAGTGGGTTTCACATCCGTATTCCGGGAGGCATAAGCAGGGCTTATGGGTGCGGGGGAGCGCCCCAGGCCGCGACCCCGCCACGCGTTTGCGCTGGTCACGGAGTGTCGGCAGAGACGACACAGTTCGTAGCCGGGGTGGGAAGGCGGGGCCGGGAGAGCCCTGGGGCCGGCCGCGGGTGCGCTGCCGGGGGCGGGAGAAGGGTGGGGAAATGTTCGGGCGCGTGACCGGGTGATCACCGTACGCTCGGGGCATGAGTGTGGGGTCTGGTGATCTTGGTGGGAAGACCGAGGCGAACGTCGAGCCGGCCGGGGCGTTCCCCGACGGGTTTGTGGTGCGGCATCCGCGGCCCTCGGATCATGGGGTGCTGCAGGGGGCGCTGACCGACTGGTGGGGCGGGCAGGGCGGTGAGGCCGGGGCGCAGCAGCGGCGGCTGTTGTTGCCGCGGCTGTTTCTGCAGCACTTCTCGGAGACGAGTTTTCTGGTGGAGGAGGCTGCGCCGGCGGGTGCGGAGGGCGGTACGGGCGAGGGGGCGGCGCTGCGGGCGTTCCTCATCGGGTTTCTGTCGCAGAGCGATCCGGAGACGGCGTACATCCACTTCGTGGCCGTGCATCCGGAGGGCCGGCGGGGCGGGCTGGGCAGCGCGCTTTATCGCCGCTTCTTCGAGCTTGCCCGTGCGCACGGCCGGGCCCGCGTGCGGTCCATCACGAGTCCGGTGAACCGGAATTCCGTCGCGTATCACAAGCGGATGGGGTTCCGTATCGAGCCGGGTGACCGTGTGGAGGACGGGGTGGCGGTGCACACGGACTACGACGGTCCGGGGCTGGACCGCGTGTCCTTCGTGCGGGAGCTGTGACCGTTCGCACGAGAGCTGTGACCGTTCGTACGGGAGGTGTGACCGTTCGTACGGGAGGTGTGACCGCCGTACGGGAGCTGTGACCGCCGACCCCGAGGGGCGCGCGTCAGCCGGCGTTCTCTTCCGCTTCTGCGTTCTTCGCGATCGCTTTGTGGTGGCGGACGACCTCTTCGATGATGAAGTTGAGGAACTTCTCGGCGAAGGCGGGATCGAGTTTGGCGTCCTCGGCGAGGCGGCGCAGCCGGGCGATCTGGGTGGCCTCGCGGGCCGGGTCGGCGGGCGGCAGGCTGTGCCGGGCCTTGAGTTCGCCGACCTGCTGCGTGCACTTGAAGCGCTCGGCGAGCAGGTGCACCAGCGCGGCGTCGAGGTTGTCGATGCTGCCGCGCAGGTACAGCAGCCGCTCCCGCGCCGCCTCGTCCGATACGGAGGCCGCGTGGGAGCGCGGGTCTCCGCCGGCCGTGGTCGGCGTGGCGGGCGTCCACTCGCTCATGTCGTGTCGCCAATCTGGGTCGGGTAGTGCGTGATCGTGGGGCACACTACCCGGCCCGGACGAGGAGCACGTAAGGGACGGAACCGCCGTCTCAAGGAGTGGTTGCTCAGCGGGCTGCCCGGCGCAGCGGTCGCCCCTGCGGAGCCGGCGCCGTGCTATCCGCGCAGGTGGCGGAGGTAGGACGCGGAGCGGCGGGCCGTGCTGAGGGAGCCGGCGGGGTTGGCCGCGGGGTCCACGGCGTCGTCGCGCTCGACGAGCCAGTTGCGGTACGTGCGGCCGGGCAGCCGGTTCACGCGGCTGATGAAGCGCTGGTAGTCGATGTCGCCGTCGCCCACGTCGACCATGTGGTAGCCGTCGCGCGCCGCCTCGTCGTGCTCGCCGTCCTTGACGTGGAAGAGCGGGTAGCGGTCGGGTTCGGCGAGGACGTAGTCGAGCGGTTCGAAGGGCGCCGGGGTGCCGTCGGGGCGCTTGGAGAATCGGTACTGCGCGACGTACGCCCAGTAGATGTCCATCTCGAGCCGTACGAGACGGGGATCGGTCTCCTTCAGGAGGACGTCGTACAGCCGCACCTTCGGGTTGTCCGTGGCAAAGGCGAACTCGTTCGCGTGATTGTGCTGGTAAAAGTACATGCCGCGGGCCCTGGCCGCCGCCGCGTAGGTGTTGAAGTCGTCGGCGGCGCGCTTCCAGCCGTCCACGGTGTTGCCGTAGCGGTCGGGCGCCGAGGCGGTGCCGACGTACGGCAGGCCGAGGGCCTCGGCGTCGTCGAGCACCTTCGTGAGATTGGTGGCGAAGGTGTACGCGTTGGGGTCGGAGGAGTAGTAGCCGACGTGGCTGCCGATGCCGCGCAGCCCGTTGTTCTTCAGGAGCCGCTTCAGCTGGGCCAGCGTGATGGGCCCTGCCGAGCCCTGTGTGTAACCGGCGAACTCCACCTCGTCGTATCCGTAGCGGGCCAGTTCCTCGAAGACTCTGGCGAAGCCGATGGACGAGGTCTGGTCGCGGAGCGTGTAGAGCTGGATGCCGAGGCGGCCGGGCGGGACGACGGGGCCGTGGCCGCCGGCGGTCGCGGCGTCGGGGGCCCGGCCGGGCTGCGCGGCCTGCGCCTGCGAGGCGCCGAGGACGGCCGCCGCGGTGGCGCCGGCGGCCACGCCGAGGAAGCCGCGGCGGGCGAGGGTGCGGGCCAGTTCGGGGTGGCGGGAGCTGCGCGGGTTGGGAACGTCGCTGGTCATGGTGGCTCCAGGGTCGATTGTCAGTGCCGTGCGGCAAGCTTGAGGAGCAAGGACTTCACATCGGTGGCGTCGAGGGGGGTGGTGAGCGTGCCTGCGGTGGAGCAGATCAGGACGGGCCCGTCGTCCTCGTGGTCCGGAATACGCCCGTGACTGCCGCGCACGGGCTCGGGATCGAGGGGGACGACGGCCATGCGGTAGCGCATGCCGGTCTTCTTGCGGGCGAGCGCGGTGGCGGCGCGTAGCCGTACGTAGGGGTCGCGCGGGTCCATGAAGAGCTCGGCGGGGTCGTAGCCGGGTTTGCGGTGGATCTCGACCAGCTGCGCGAAGTCCGGCGCGCGTGCGTCGTCGAGCCAGTAGTAGTACGTGAACCATGCGTCGGGTTCGGCGACGGCGACGAGTTCGCCGGCGCGGGGGTGGTCCAGGCCGTGCTGCTTCTTGCCCGCGTCATCGAGGAGTTCGCCGAGTCCGGGCAGGTCGGCCAGGGCCTCCCTGGTCGCGTCGAGGTCTTCGGGGCGGCGTACGTAGACGTGGGCGATCTGGTGGTCGGCGACGGCGAACGCGCGCGAGGCGGTCGGGTCGAGGTACTCCATGCCGTCCTGTGTGTGCACCTCCAGCAGGCCGGCCCGGCGCAGTGCGCGGTTGATGTCGACGGGGCGGCGGGCGCGGGTGATGCCGTACTCGGACAGCGCGACGACGGTGACGCCGGCCGAGCGGGCGTCGTCGAGGAGGGGGGCGATGACGGTGTCGAGTGCGGCGGCGGCCGCGTGCGAACGGGGGTCGTCGGGCCCGTACCGCTGCAGGTCGTAGTCGAGGTGCGGGAGGTAGCTGAGGGTGAGGTCGGGGTGGCGCGTACGGAGGATGTGACGGGTGGCGTCGGTGATCCACTGCGAGGAGGTGAGGGAGGCCGTGGGCCCCCAGTAGGTGAAGAGCGGGAAGGGCCCGAGCAGCTCGGTGAGTTCGTCGTGGAGGGCGGGCGGCCGGGTGTAGCAGTCGGGTTCCTTGCGGCCGTCGGCGTAGTAGATGGGCCTCGGGGTGACGGTCCAGTCGACGTCCGCGCCCATGGCGTACCACCAGCAGACGTTGGCGACGGTGTAGCCGGGGTGGGCGCGGCGGGCCGCGTCCCAGAGCTTGTCGCCGCCGACGAGGGCGTTGTGCTGCCGCCAGAGGTGGACCTCGCCGAGGTCGCGGAAGTACCAGCCGTTGCCGACGATGCCGTGCTGGGAGGGCGGCGCGCCGGTGAGGATCGTCGACTGGACGGTGCAGGTGACCGCCGGCAGTACGGTGCGCAGCGGGACGTACGAGCCGTCGTTCGCCAGCGCCTTGAGGTGCGGCATGTGGTCGAGGAGACGGGGGGTGAGGCCGACGACGTCGAGGACGAGGAGGGGCTGCGGCGGCGTGGTGCCGGCCGGGGACTCGGTGGCGGCGCCGGTGCTGCTCTCGTACGGGGTCATGGCAGCTCCTTGAGGCCGAGGCCGGTCAGCAGGTCGCGGGCGAGGGCGAGTTCGGCGGCGATGCCGTCGGCGAGCCGGGCGCGGGTGCGCGGCCGCAGTTCGGGCGGCAGGGCCTGCCAGGTGTAGGTCTCGACCTCGAGGTGGTGGGTCCGGGGCGGCGCGGCCGGCCCGACGAGGCGGGCGAGCGTGTCCCGGAGCACCGGGAGGGTGGAGGTGAGCGGGGGCTCCGGCGGCGCGTGCAGCGGCACGTGGAAGTGGGCGCGCCAGGGGGTGGCGGTGGGCAGTTCCGTGCCGCTCCCCCGGTCAGCGAGAGCCTCGTCGAGGTCGTCGGTGGCGAGGAGTTCGCCGTGCGGGGTGCGGGTGCGGGTCTGGTGGAGGAAGCGCGGCTCGGCGAAGGCGCCGAGTGCGGCGCGGACGTCCGCGCGCTCGGGCTCTTCGGCGTGCAGGGCTGCGGACAGCTGGGACTTGATGACGGGGATGCCCGCGTCGGCCAGGGCGTCCAGCGCCGGGCCCGGCGCTTCGAAGGAGGTGGCGAGGTGACAGGTGTCCACGCAGACGCCGATGCGGTGGGTGGGGATGTCCGGTGCGCCGGTCAGGGCCTCGACCGCGTCGGCGAGGGTCTCGATCGTGCAGCCGGGCTCCGGCTCCAGCCCGACGCGGATGCTGCGGCCGGTGGTCTCCTGGAGTGCGTCCAGGCGCACACCGAGCTGGCGGAGCGCGTCCAGCGCCGTCGCACGCCGGTGCTCGTCGAAGTGCGTGCGCCAGGCGAGCGGGAGGGTGGAGATCGTGCCCTCGACCGCGTCGTCGGGCAGCAGTGCGGTGAGCAGCCGGGCGAGGTCGGCGGTGTACTCCAGCCGGGCCGGCTCGGTCCAGTCGGGCCGGTAGACCCGGTATTTGACGTGGCTGTCGCCGAACCCCTCGTACGGGAAGCCGTTCAGGGTGACGACCTCCAGGCCGCGCGCGTCCAGCTCCTTGCGCAGCAGCCGGAGCGCGGCGGGGTCGGCGGTCAGCGCGCGGGCGGCGGCGCGGGCCAGCCACAGGCCGATGCCGAGCCGGTCGCGGCCGAGCCGTTTGCGTACGGGCTCGCAGTGGTCGCGCAGCTGGGCGAGCACGCCGTCCAGGGTTTCGGCCGGGTGGACATTGGTGCAGTACGCGAGGTGGACGGTGGAACCGTCGGGGTGCCGGAAGCGCATGGGTCCGTCGCCTCCTCATTCCCCGCCGCGGAGGATGGAGTTGCCCTCGTGGAGGGCACCGGGATCGGCGATGTCGAGGGTGAGCCGGCCGCTCTGGCCGTAGAACGCGACGGGGTTGCGCCACAGCACCTGGTCCACGTCGTCGTCCGAGAAGCCGGCGGCGAGCATGGCCTCGCCGACGTGCCGGGTCTTGAGCGGGTCGCTGCGGCCCCAGTCGGCGGCGGAGTTCACGAGCACCCGCTCCGTGCCGTGGACGCGGAGGATCCGCACCATCCGCTCGGGGTCCATCTTGGTGTCCGGATAGATGGAAAAGCCCAGCCAGCAGCCACTGTCAGTGGCGTCCCCTACCGTTGTCTCATTGAGATGGTCCAGGACGACACGATCGGGGGGCAGGTCGGATTCGCGCAGGACGTCGAGGGTGCGTTTGAGCCCGGCGGCCTTGTCGCGGTGGGGGGTGTGGACGAGAGCCGGGAGGCCGTGGTCCACGGCAAGCTGGAGCTGAGCGGCCAGGGCGTTGTCCTCGGCCGGGGTCATCGAGTCGTAGCCGATCTCGCCGACGGCGACGACCGAGTCTTTTACGAGGTAGCGGGGCAAGGCGTCGAGGACGGGGGTACAGCGGGGGTCGTTCGCCTCTTTGGGGTTGAGCGCGATGGTGCAGTGATGGGCGATGCCGTGCTGGGCGGCCCGGAAGGGCTCCCAGCCGAGGAGGGAGTCGAAATAGTCGAAGAAGCTCGCCGGTGAGGTCCGCGGCTGTCCCAGCCAGAAGGCCGGCTCGACGAGGGCGCGCACGCCCGCCGCGTACATGGCCTCGTAGTCGTCGGTGGTTCGGGAGGTCATGTGGATGTGCGGATCGAAGATACGCATCGGGTTACGCCTCCTCGGCGGACGGGCCTTCGGATGGACTGACGGACGCGGTGGTGGGCTGACCGGCGGGCACGTCGGTGGACTGGCCTGCGGCCGGGGCGGTGGACTGGCCGGGGGGCGCGTCGCTGGACGGGCCGGCGGCCGCGGCGGTGGCCGGGGCGGTGGGCATGCCTTCGGACGAGCCGGTGGACGGGCCGTCGGACAGGCCGGCGGGAGAGTCGACGGCTGGGATGGCAGACGAGCCGACCGGCGGTTCAGCGGACGGGTCGACGGATGGGTCGGCAGACGAGCCGATGGGGGTGTCGGCAGACAGGGGGAATCGCTGGGTGAGGGCGAGGACGCGAGGAAGATCATCGGGTACGGGGCGGCCGGCTGAGGTGCGTTCCCGGGCGTAGTCGCCGAGCATGCGCGCGAGTTCGGCGTCACCGCGGGAACGTTCGGCGAGACCGGCGATGGCGTCGACGGACACCCCGGTGAAGAGGCACTTGAGTACGGCGTGCCGCCAGGCGTGCGCGTCGAGGTGCCGTGCGGCGTACGGGCCCACGGCCGCGGCGACCAGTCGCGTGTCGTTCGTCCGCAGGGCGTCCTCGATGAGCGGCAGGCCGTCGCGGCCGTCCGGGCCCAACGGCAGCTGCGGCAGGGCGAGGAGTACGGCCCGGCGTTCGGCGGCCGTGCCGTACTCGTACAGCCGGGTGACGGTCGTGTCGTCGGCACGGGCGGCGCAGAGGATCAGTACCCGTGCGGCCTCGGCGGCCTCCGGGTCGGCATGATGCGGCGGTTCGCTCCGCAGGCAGTGCCGGCCGGCGGCCGCGAACCGTGTCTCCCATGCGGGTGGGGCGGCTGGTGTCGGGCCGGGGACGGTGTCGGCGTGCGCCTGGCTTGAGACGGTGTCGGCGGCGCGCTGGGGAGCGGCGCCGGTGCCGGTGGCTGGGGCCGTGCCACGGGGTGTGGCGTGGACGGTGCCGCGGGCCGTGGTGTGGGCGGTGCCATGGGCTGTCGCGTGGGCAGCGCCACGAGCCGTGGCATGGGCGGTGGCTTCGGCGAGGGCCTCGTCCAGCCAGGCACGGGCGTCGGCACCGAGGCGGTCGCGGAGTGCCTTGTCCAGGCGGCTGAACCAGGCGTCGTCGGGCGTCAGCACGGGGCACCTCCGTTGCGGGCGGCGGAGGCGGGTGCGGGCTCCGCGAGGTGTGCGGGGGCTGGGGCTGATGCCGCGCTCGGGGTCATCGAGCGGGTCGGGGTGGGCTCTGGGGTGGGGTTGGGTACTGGAGCCCGGCTTTCCCGCTGGCGTCTGGAGCCGCGGCCGGGCCCGGGGCTAGGAGCAGGGAGGTGGGAGCGGAGGAAGTGGAGGGAGGTGCGGGCCTGGGAGGGGCCTGCGTGGGAGTGGCGGGGCAGTTCGACGCTCACCAGGCCCTGGTACGCGGTGTCGCGGAGGGCGTCGAACACCGGCGGGAAGTCGATCTCGCCGTCCCCGAACGGGAGGTGCTCGTGCACGCCGCGGCGCATGTCCTCCAGCTGGACGTGCTTGGTCCAAGGTGCTGCCGCACGTACGCAGTCGGCGGGTGGCAGCGACTCCAGGCACTGGCAGTGGCCGATGTCCAGGGTCAGCCCGAGTACGTCCGGATCGGGCTCGCCCATCAGCGTACGGAGGTGATGGAAGCCGGCGAGATCGGAGAGGAGGTGGCCGGGTTCGGGTTCTACGGCGAGTGGCAGGCCGGCGTCGGCGGCCGCCTCGGCGACGGGGTGCAGGGCGGCGGCCAAGCGCTGCCAGGAGTCGGTGTCCGGGCTGCCGGCGTCGCGTACGCCGCTGAAGCAGTGCACGGCGGTGGCGCCGAGGTCCGCACCGACGCGTACGGCGGTACGGAGCAGGTCGGCGCGGGCGGCGCGGGCGTCCGGGTCGGGGTCGATGAGAGTGGGGTGGTGCTTGCGGCGCGGGTCGAGGACGTAGCGGGCGCCGGTCTCGATGGCGACGGCGAGGTTCGTGGTCCGCAGCGCTTCGGCCACCTGCGCGGTGCGGGCGGCCAGGCCCGGGGCGAGGGGGTCGAGGTGCATGTGGTCGAGGGTGAGCGCGACGCCGTCGTAACCGAGGTCGGAGAGGAGGGTGAGGGCGTCGGTCAGGCGCAGGTCGGTGAGGCCGTTGGTGCCGTAGGCGAGCCGCAAGGGGTGGGTCGGCGCGCCGGGGGCGAGGTGGGAGGAGGACGACGGGCCCGTCGACGGGGATTGGGCGGTGTTCCCAGACGCGGCGGTGGGGCGGCCAGTGTTGCGGGTCTCGTGGGCGGGCAGGGCGGTACGCGGTGTCGCGCCCGTGGGCCGGCCGGTGTCCCGAGTCTCGGCCGAGGGCTGAGCGGTGGTCGGGGGCCCGTACGTCGGCCGGATGGTGCTCGGTGCCCCGCCCGCGGGCTGACCGGAGCCCTGAGCCACGTCCGTGGGCCGCCCGGTGTCCCAACTCTCGGCCGCGGGCTGACCGGTGTCCCGACTGGTGCCCGCGGGCTCAACGGTGTGCGGGGGCCCGTACGTCGCCCGGGCGGTGTTCGGTGCCCCGCCCGCGGGCTGACGCGCGCCCTGAGTCGCGTCCGCGGGCTGGCCGGTGTCCCGACTCGCAGCCGCGGGCTGACCGGAGCCGCAAGTCGCCGCCGCGGGCCGGTCGGTGT
>NZ_PQSQ01000050.1 GCF_002920575.1 Streptomyces sp. Ru73
ACCGGCATGACGTACGTCTTCGACGAGCCGAGCACCGGGCTGCACCCGAGGGACGTGGCCCGGCTCACCGCGCTCCTGCTACGGCTGCGGGACCAGGGCAACACGGTCCTGGTGGTCGAGCACGACCCGGACGTCATCGCCGTCGCGGACCACGTCGTCGACATGGGGCCCGGCGCCGGCACGGACGGCGGCCGGGTGGTCCACCAGGGCACGGTCGAGGGGCTGCGCGCCGCCGGCACCCCGACCGGCCGCGGGCTGCGCCGTACCCCGGACTTCAAGGCCGTGGTCCGCGAGCCCGCCGGACAGCTGCCCCTGACGGACGTGACGCTGCACAACCTGCGGAACGTCTCGGTCACCGTGCCCGCCGGCGTGCTGACGGCCGTCACCGGGGTGGCCGGCTCGGGCAAGAGCACCCTGGCCGCCGAGGCGTTCCCGGCCCGCTACCCGGACACGGTGGTGATCGGCCAGGGGCCCATCGGCGCCTCGGCGCGCTCCACCCCGGCCACGTACCTGGGCGTCATGGACCCGCTGCGCAGGCTCTTCGCGCGCACGCACGGCGTGGCCCCCGGCCTCTTCAGCTTCAACTCCGCCGGGGCGTGCGGGACCTGCGGCGGGCGCGGCGAGATCCGTACCGACCTGGCGTTCATGGACCCGGTGACCCGGACCTGCGAGACGTGCCGCGGGCGGTGCTTCCACGACGACGTGCTGGCGCTGACCGTGCGCGGCAGGTCGATCGCCGACGTGCTGGACATGACGGCCGGGGAGGCACGGGAGTTCGTGGCCGACGACCCGGTCATGCGGGGCCCGCTGACCGCGCTGGCCGATGTGGGGCTCGGCTACCTGACGCTCGGCCGGCCGGTCTCCTCGCTCTCGGGCGGCGAGCGGCAGCGCCTCCAGCTCGCCACGCACCTGCACGACGCCGGCGGGACGTACGTGCTGGACGAGCCGACGACCGGACTGCACATGACCGACGTGGACGGGCTGCTGGCGCTGCTGGACCGGCTGGTCGACGCGGGGAACACCGTGCTGGTGATCGAGCACGACATGGCCGTCGTCCGGCACGCGGACTGGGTGATCGACCTGGGCCCCGAGGGCGGCAGGCGGGGCGGCGAGGTGCTGTTCAGCGGCCGGCCGCGGGACCTGGCGGCGCATCCGGGCTCGCCGACGGGGGAGCGGCTGCGCCGCCGGTGACCGTCGTGCGGAGTTCGCTGTACGGATAACGGGCGGTCAAATTTACGTTGCTGATCTGTTCGAAACGGGTCCGGAAGTGGCACGCTCTCTCCGGCCCAACCGCCGCTTCACAACGGGAGGGTCTGGTTCCGCCTGTTCGGAGGCGGAATCCTGCTCCGCCTCGGCACCACCCGCACCGCTCCGTACCACGCGTACGACGGCGGCCACGACCCCTGGCCGCCGCTCCCCCCTCGACGGGCCGTCACCCGCGGCCCCGTACCAAGGAGACCGAGTGAGAGGCACTTCCCCCAGACGCACCTACGCCCTGCGCACCGCGGCCCTGGTCGCGTCGGCCGCCACCGTCGTGCTCGGCGTGCAGAGCGCGCCGGCCGGCGCGCAGCCGGGCCAGGCCGACGGGGCCGTCGCCCTGTCCGCCGGCCAGCGTGCGGCCGCCATCCAGGACGCCCAGTCCGGCGCGGCGGCCACCGCGCGCGCCATCGGCCTCGGCGGCAAGGAGAAGCTGGTCGCCCGCGACGTCATCAAGGACGCCGACGGCACCGTGCACACCCGCTACGAGCGGACCTACGACGGCCTGCCGGTCCTCGGCGGCGACCTCGTCGTGCACCAGAAGAAGGACGGCGCCCGCAAGGTCACCAAGGCGACCGCGGCCCGCATAGCCGTGCCGACCACCGCTGCCGAACTGCCCGCCGCCAGCGCCGAGAAGACCGCGCTGAAGGCGTCGGCGGCGCAGCACAACACCAAGGCCGACGCGGAGAAGGCGCCGCGCAAGGTGATCTGGGCGGCCACCGGCAAGCCGGTCCTCGCCTACGAGACCGTGGTCAAGGGCGTCCAGAAGGACGGCACCCCGAGCGAGCTGCACGTCGTCACCGACGCCGCCACCGGCAAGCAGCTCTTCGCCGACGAGCGCATCGAGACCGGCACCGGCACCGGCGACTACAACGGCACGGTCACCCTGGGCACCACGCCCAACGGCTCGACCTTCGACCTCAAGGACGGCGGCCGCGGCGGCCACCGCACGTACGACCTGAACCAGGGCACCTCCGGCACCGGCACGCTCTTCAACGACGCCGACGACGTCTGGGGCGGCGGCCGTCAGTCCGCCGCCGTCGACGCCCACTACGGCGCCGCCACCACCTGGGACTTCTACAAGAACGTGCTGGGCCGCACCGGCATCAAGAACGACGGCGTCGCCTCGTACTCCCGGGTCCACTACGGCAACTCCTACGTCAACGCCTTCTGGTCCGACAGCTGCTTCTGCATGACCTACGGCGACGGCGCGAACAACGCCAACCCGCTCACCTCCCTGGACGTGGCGGCGCACGAGATGAGCCACGGCGTCACCTCCAACACCGCGGGGCTGCGCTACAGCGGCGAGTCCGGCGGCCTCAACGAGGCCACCTCCGACATGTTCGGCACCTCCGTCGAGTGGTACGCCAACAACAGCAAGGACCCCGGCGACTACCTCATCGGCGAGAAGATCGACATCAACGGCGACGGCTCCCCGCTGCGGTACATGGACAAGCCCAGCAAGGACGGCGCCTCGCGCGACTACTGGTCCAAGGACCTGGGCCGGCTCGACGTCCACTACTCCTCGGGCCCGGCCAACCACTGGTACTACCTGCTCTCCGAGGGCAGCGGCGCCAAGACCATCAACGGCGTGAGCTACAACAGCCCGACCTACGACGGCAAGGCCGTCACCGGGATCGGCCGCGCCAAGGTCGAGAAGATCTGGTACCGCGCGCTCAGCACGTACATGACCTCCACGACCAACTACGCGGCGGCCCGCACCGCCACGCTGTCGGCGGCCAGCGACCTGTACGGCTCCGGAAGTGCCGAGTACAACGCGGTGAACGCGGCCTGGGCCGCGATCAACGTCCGCTGAGAACGGGCAGGCACGACCCCCCTCTCGATCACTCGTACGGGTGACTCCTCCGGTATCCCGCTTTTCGGGTCGCCACACGGGTAGTTCCCGGGAGCACGCCGGGGGGCGACGGGCATCCGCAAGGGTGCCCGTCATGCCTGCTCCCCGGCACAGTCGAGAAAGGCCGGGGACCGTGACACAGCCCTTCCAACTGCCGGACTTCTACACGCCGTATCCGGCGCGCCTGAACCCGCACCTCGAGGCGGCCCGCACGCACAGCAGGCAATGGGCCCGCGGGATGAACATGCTCGAAGGGTCCGGCATCTGGGAGCAGCGGGACCTCGACGCGCACGACTACGCACTGCTGTGCGCCTACACCCACCCCGACTGCGGCGCCGACGAGCTGGCCCTCGTCACCGACTGGTACGTCTGGGTCTTCTTCTTCGACGACCACTTCCTGGAGACCTTCAAGCGCTCCGGCGACCGCGCGGGCGGCAAGGCGTACCTCGACCGGCTGCCCGCCTTCATGCCGATGGACCTCGCCGACGGCATGCCGGAGCCCACCAACCCCGTGGAGGCCGGCCTCGCCGACCTGTGGACCCGCACGGTCCCCGCGATGTCCGTGAAGTGGCGCGAGCGCTTCGCCGAGAGCACGGTCAACCTGCTCAACGAATCGCTCTGGGAGCTGTCCAACATCAACGCGCACCGGGTGGCGAACCCGGTCGAGTACATCGAGATGCGCCGCAAGGTCGGCGGCGCCCCCTGGTCGGCCGGGCTGGTCGAGTACGCCGCCGGGGCCGAGATCCCCCACCGGGTCGCCGCTTCCCGGCCGCTGCGGGTGCTGCGCGACGCCTTCTCCGACGCGGTGCACCTGCGCAACGACATCTTCTCCTACCAGCGCGAGGTCGAGGACGAGGGCGAGCTGAGCAACGGCATCCTGGTCCTGGAGCGGTTCCTGGACTGCTCGACCCAGGAGGCCGCCGAGGCCGTCAACGACCTGCTGACCTCCCGTCTCCAGCAGTTCGAGCACACCGCGCTCACCGAGCTGGAGCCGCTCTTCGCCGAGCACGCCCTCGGTCCGGAGGAGCGGGCCAGGGTCCTGGCGTACGTCAAGGGACTGCAGGACTGGCAGTCCGGCGGCCAGGAGTGGCACATGGTCTCCAGCCGGTACATGAACGGCGCGGGGGAGGACGGCGCACCGGCCGGGCCGCCCCGCTTCTTCTCGCTCCCGCTGGGCAGCCTGGGCCTGTCCGCGCTGAACGTCACGCAGGGTGCGCCGACCACGGCACGCGCCGAGGCGGCACGGGCCCGCACCTTCACGCACGTGCCGTTCCAGAAGGTCGGCCCGTCCCGGCTGCCCGACTTCAGACAGCCGCTGCCCGCCACGCTCTGCCCGCACCTGGACACCGCCCGGCGCACCGTCGTCGAGTGGGCCCACCGGATGGGCATTCTGGAGGAGCAGCCCGGCATCCCCGGTTCCGGCGTCTGGACCGAGGAGAAGATCATCGACTACGACCTGCCGCTGTGTGCCGCGGGCCTGGACCCGGACGCCACCCAGGAGGAGCTGGACCTCAGCTCGGCCTGGCTCGCCTGGGGCACGTACGGCGACGACTACTACCCCGTGGTGTTCGGCCGCCGGGGCGACCTGGCCGGGGCCAGGGCCATGGACGAGCGGCTGGCGGCCTGCATGCCGCTGGACCTCAGCGCCCCGCCGCCCACCACGCACGCACTGGAGCGCGGCCTGGCCGACCTCTGGCAGCGCACCGCGGGCCCGATGGGCGAGGCCGGCCGCCGCCGCTTCCGGGACGCGGTGCGCGCGATGACCAGGAGCTGGCTCTGGGAGCTGGACAACATGCTCCAGAACCGCATCCCCGACCCGGTCGACTACATCGAGATGCGGCGGCGCACCTTCGGCTCCGAGATGACGCTGACCCTGTCCCGCCTCGGCCACGGCAACACCGTGCCCGACGAGATCTACGAGAGCGGGCCGTGGCGGGCGATGGAGAACGCCGTCATGGACTACGCCTGCCTGATCAACGACGTCTTCTCGTACCAGAAGGAGATCGAGTACGAGGGCGAGGTGCACAACGCGATCCTCGTCGTCCAGAACTTCTTCGACGTCGACTACCCGACCGCGCTGCGCATCGTCGACGACCTCATGAACAGCCGCCTGGAGCAGTTCGAGCACATCGTGGCGAACGAACTGCCCGTGCTCTACGACGACTTCGGGCTCCCGGCCGAGGCGCGGCGGGACCTCGCCACGTACATCACCGAGCTGGGCGACTGGATGTCCGGCATCCTCCGGTGGCACTACGACTGCCGCCGCTACACGGAGGCCGACCTCATCCGCCACCACGCGCCCGAGGCACAGCGGCCCCGGCCCGCCGGGACCGCCGCGTGGCGCCCGCCGGTCCCCACCGGCATCGGCACCTCGTCCCTCCGGGTCCCGCGGCCGGCGCCCGTGAGCTGACTCCTGGGGGTGTCCCACCGACGCGCGGAGGGCCTGCCGGCGGCCACCGGCAGGCCCTCCCGCGTCCTCCGTCCTCAGGGCAGGATCTTCTCCACGGCCGCGCGCCCCTCGTCGGCCAGCTTGCGGCGCGCCCATTCCAGATTCTTGGGCGTGACATCACGCCCGGTCGCCATCACGAGGTCCTCCGGGCTCACGTCCGCCGCCGGACCGCTGTGCAGACTGCGGTCCGGGGTGCGCAGATCGTCGGGCTCGGGCCGGGATTGCTTGTCCATGCCGCCTCCTCGCGCCTCACGGTTACGGTCCATCTTCCCGGCATACCGCCCCATATGCACTCCGAGACGGAGAAGGTGACCATACGTGTTCAATGGCCACTCCGGGTGACGGCGGGGGTGTGGTCGTGCGCCCGTTCCGGCGGGTCGGCGACCGCGGTATTGCCCGGTCGGGTGTCATGCTTCTACCGTCTGTGAATCCGGTCGCACTCTACGTGTGTAGATACGGCCGTGACGCGTGACGCGGTGTCAGGGACGGCAGGGGTGGTCGGTGCCCGGGTGACGATGCGCGTGGGCCCTCCTCCCGTTCCGGCCGGTGCCGGGTGCAGTGGCGGAAGGGGACAGGACTGTGAGTCGTACGGTCATCCGCGGCGGGCTGGTCATCACCGCCGCAGACGAGATCCATGCCGATGTCCTGATCGAGGGCGGCCGCGTGGCCGCCCTCGCCGCACACGGGCAGGAGGGGGCGCTCGGCTGGACCGGATCCGCCGACCGGGTCATCGACGCCACCGGGAAGTACGTGATCCCGGGCGGCGTGGACGCCCATACGCACATGGACTTCCCGTTCGGCGGGACCGCCTCCTCCGACACCTTCGAGACCGGCACCCGGGCCGCTGCCTGGGGCGGCACCACCACCATCATCGACTTCGCCGTGCAGACCCGCGGGAAGTCGCTGCGCGAGGGCCTGGACCAGTGGCACGCCAAGTCCGACGCGCAGTGCGCCATCGACTACGCCTTCCACATGATCCTCGCCGACGTGAACGAGCACACCCTCAAGGAGATGGACCACCTGGTGTCCGAGGGGGTCACCTCCTTCAAGCTGTTCACGGCCTACCCGGGGGTGTTCTACAGCGACGACGGGCAGATCCTGCGCGCGATGCAGCAGTCCGCCGGCAACGGCGGCCTGGTCATGATGCACGCGGAGAACGGCATCGCCATCGACGTGCTCATCGAGCAGGCGCTGGCCGAGGGCCGGACCGATCCGCGGTACCACGGCGAGGTGCGGCGCGCGCTGCTGGAGGCCGAGGCCACGCACCGGACGATCCAGCTCGCCCGGGTCGCCGGCGCGCCCCTCTACGTCGTCCACGTCTCCGCCGAGGAGGCCGTCGCCGAACTGACCCAGGCCCGCGACAAGGGCCTCCCCGTCTTCGGCGAGACCTGCCCGCAGTACCTGTTCCTCTCCACCGACAACCTCGCCGAGCCGGACTTCGAGGGCGCGAAGTACGTCTGCAGCACGCCGCTGCGGCCGCGCGAGCACCAGGCGGCCCTCTGGCGGGGCCTGCGCACCAACGACCTCCAGGTCGTCTCCACCGACCACTGCCCCTTCTGCTTCCGCGGCCAGAAGGAGCTGGGCCGCGGCGACTTCTCCAAGATCCCGAACGGCATGCCGGGCGTCGAGAACCGCATGGACCTGCTCCACCAGGCCGTCCTGGACGGCCACATCGGCCGCCGCCGCTGGATCGAGATCGCCTGCGCCACGCCCGCGCGGATGTTCGGGCTCTATCCGAAGAAGGGCACGATCGCGCCCGGCTCCGACGCGGACGTCGTCATCTACGACCCGCACGCCGAGCAGGTCATGTCGGCCGAAACCCACCACATGAACGTGGACTACTCCGCGTACGAGGGGCGACGGGTCACGGGACAGGTGGAGACTGTCCTCTCCCGCGGTGAACTCGTCATCGACCGGCGGGAGTTCACCGGGCACGCGGGCCACGGCCAGTACACCCCGCGGGCCACCTGCCAGTACCTCTCCTGAGCCCCCGGCCGGGCTCACTCCGGGGCTTCAGTCATCACCGGCTCTACACAGGGAGTGGAAGAGATGGACTTCGGAGTCGTCCTGCAGACCGACCCGCCCGGCTCCGCCGTGGTCGGGCTCATGCGCCGCGCTGAGCGGCAGGGCTTCCGCTACGGCTGGACGTTCGACTCGGCCGTGCTGTGGCAGGAGCCGTTCGTCATCCACAGCCGGGTGCTGGAACACACCGAGCGGCTGATCGTCGGCCCGATGGTGACCAACCCCGCCACCCGCACCTGGGAGGTCACCGCCTCCACCTTCGCCACGCTCAACGAGATGTACGGCAACCGCACCGTCTGCGGCATCGGCCGCGGCGACTCCGCGATGCGGGTGGCCGGGCGCCGCCCCAACACCCTGGCCCGCCTCGGCGAGGCCATCACCGTCATCCGCGACCTCGCCGAGGGCCGCGAGGCGACGGTGGAGGGCAGGCCGCTGCGGCTGCCGTGGGTCCGGGACGGCAAACTCCCGGTCTGGATGGCGGCGTACGGCCCCAAGGCGCTGGCCATGGCGGGCCGGCTCGCCGACGGCTTCATCCTCCAGCTCGCCGACCCCTTCCTCACCGAGTGGATGGTCAAGGCGGTACGGAACGCGGCCGCCGAGGCCGGGCGCGACCCGGACGCGCTGACGATCTGCGTGGCGGCGCCCGCGTACATCGGCGAGGACCTGGCACACGCCCGCGAGCAGTGCCGCTGGTTCGGCGGCATGGTCGGCAACCACGTCGCCGACCTGGTGAGCCGCTACGGCGAGCACTCCGGCATGGTCCCGGAGGAGCTGACCGCGTACATCAAGACCCGCGAGAAGTACGACTACGCGCACCACGGCCGGGCCGGCAACCCCGACACCGCCTTCGTCCCCGACGAGATCGTCGACCGCTTCTGCGTCCTCGGCCCGCCCGAGGCCCACATCGAAAAGCTCCGCACCCTCCGCGCCCTGGGCGTCGACCAGTTCGCCGTCTACGCCATGCACGACAACAAAGAAGCCACGATCGACACGTACGGCACCCACGTCATCCCGGCCCTGGCGGCGGGGTGAAAAGCGCCGCGGCGGCGCCGGGCAGCCGCGACGGCGGGCAGCCCGGCGCGGACGGCCGCGTCGAACTCCCGCCGGGCGCGATACCCGACGGCCGGTTCAGCAACGCCGACCTGCGCCCCGTGCCCGCCGCCGACCGGCACTGGACCACGTACAACTTCGCGGCCCTCTGGGTCGGCATGGCCCACAACATCCCCTCCTGGACGCTGGCCTCCGGCCTGGTCGCGCTCGGCATGGACTGGCGCCAGGCCGTGTTCACCATCGCCCTCGCCAACGTCATCGTGCTGGCACCCATGCTGCTCACCGGGCACGCGGGCCCGAAGTACGGCATCCCCTTCCCGGTCCTGGCCCGCGCCTCCTTCGGGCTGCGCGGGGCCAACCTCCCCGCCCTCGTACGGGCCGCCGTGGCCTGCTGCTGGTTCGGCATCCAGACCTGGATCGGCGGCCAGGGCATCTACATCCTGCTCGGCAAGATCTTCGGCGGCGGCTGGGCGAAGGCCGCGCCCGTCGCCGGCTACCCCTGGACCCTCTGGCTCTGCTTCGCCGTCTTCTGGGCCCTCGAACTGGCCATCATCGCGCGGGGCATGGAGACCCTGCGCCGCTTCGAGAACTGGGCCGCGCCCTTCGTCCTGGTCGGCGCTGTCGCACTGCTCGCCTGGATCGCGGCGAAGGCGGGCGGCCTCGGCCCGCTGCTGGACCAGCCGAGCAAGCTGGGCTGGGGCGCCGACTTCTGGCCGGTCTTCTTCCCGTCCCTGATGGGCATGATCGGCTTCTGGGCCACCCTCTCGCTCAACATCCCCGACTTCACCCGCTTCGGTGCCGGGCAGCGCGCCCAGGTCTGGGGCCAGACGCTCGGCCTGCCCACCACCATGACGGCCTTCGCACTGCTCTCCGTCCTGGTCACCTCCGGCTCCCAGGCGGTGTACGGCGCGCCGATCTGGGACCCGGTGGCCCTCGCGGGCAAGGCCGACAACGTCTTCGGCCTGCTCTTCGCGCTGGTCACGGTCCTGATCGCCACGATCAGCGTCAACATCGCGGCCAACGTCGTCTCCCCGGCGTACGACCTGGCCAACCTCGCCCCGCGCTTCCTCACCTTCCGCGGCGGCGCGCTGATCACCGGCATCGTCGGCGTGCTGGTCCTCCCCTGGAAGCTCACCGCCACGCCCGAGCTGTACATCTTCACCTGGCTCGGCGTGGTCGGCGGCCTCCTCGGCACGGTCGCCGGCATCCTCATCGCCGACTACTGGCTCGTCCGCCGCACCGTCCTCGACCTCGCGGGCCTCTACCGCCCGGACGGCCCGTACTGGTACCGGGCCGGCTGGAACCGGCGCGCCCTGGCGGCCTTCGCCCTCGGCGGCCTCCTCGCGGTCGGCGGCTCCTACTCCCACCCGGGCAAGGGCCCGTTCCCCGCCGACGGCCTGATCCCCTTCCTGCGGCCCTTGGCGGACTACGGCTGGGCGGTGGGCCTGCTGACGTCGCTGCTGGTGTACACGGGGCTGATGACGGCGCGGAGGAGGGGGTAGGGCGGCTACGCGACGGTGGTGAGATCGGCGCCGGCCCGGAGGGTCTGGGTCGCGACGAGCTCTCGGTAGGCGGAGCACCGGCGCATGAGCGTGTCGTGATCGCCGGAGTCGACGACGCCGCCGGACTCCATCAGGACCACGTGGTGCGCGTGGTGGACGGTGGAGAGCCGGTGGGCGACGACGATGACGGAGCGGTTCTTCGCGAGCTCGTCCACGACTGTCCGGAAGCGCTGTTCGTTGATGCCGTCGAGCTGGCTGGTGGGTTCGTCGAGCAGGACGATGTCCGCGTCGGAGAGGAGCGCACGGGCAAGGGCCATGCGCTGGCGCTGGCCACCGGACAGGTCCGTTTCCCGCCCCAGGAGGGTGTCGAGTCCCTGGGGGAGTGCCGCGATGTCCGCGCTGAGGTCGACGGCCTTCAGGGCATCGTGGAGCTCTCGGTCCGTGGCCGCCGTGGCCCTGCCCAGCTGGAGGTTCTCGCGGACGGTCGCCTCCAGGAGGGTGAACTTCTGGTCGACGAAGGCGATGTGGGAGCGGAGCTCGTCGAGCGGCCAGGCGGCGGCGTCATGGCCCAGGACGCGGATGTCACCGCGGTCGGGGTGCATGAAGCGGCCGATGAGGGAGAGAACGGTGCTCTTTCCGGCGCCCGAGGGCCCGACGATGGCCGTGAGGCCGGTGGCAGGCGCGGTGAGGGAGAGGCCGCGGAGTGCGGGGGAGCTCGCTCCGGGGTGCGTGAAGGAGACGTCGCTGAACGCGACGGACGGTGCCTTCGGCGCGGGCAGGGGAGCATCGACGGCGTGGGACGTCGCGGCCTCGCCGGGGATGTCGAGGAGTTCGTTGCAGCGGTCGCGCGCCGCCAGGCCGGCCTGGATACGGCCGAGACTGCTGGTCAGCGTGGTGGCGGAGGGAATGGTCTGCAGGAGGTAGAGGAAGAACGCGGCGAAGTCCGCCACACTGAGGTCGCCGGAGTGGATGCGTGCGGCCCCCGTGAAGATCACGGCGATGATCGCGAACTGGTTCCCGAGCTGGGTGATGGCCGGGATGACGGCCTGCAGCCGCGCTCCGGTGAGCGATTCGTCGCGCAGGTCGCCCGCGTCGCTGTCGAGGGCCCGGGAGACGAGCGGTTCGGCGCGGTAGGTCTTGATGGTGGTGAGCGCGTCAAGGTGGGCGGTGAAGCGCTGGGCGATCCGGCCGATGGCGTTCTGCTGGCTCATGACGTTCGTCCGCAGCCGCCGGAGCAGGGTCGTGAGGGTCACGGTCACGATGGCGAGTGCGAGGACGGTGACGAGGGTGAGCAGCCAGTCGACCCAGATCATCACGACGAGGGTCAGGAGCACCGTGAGCCCGGCGATGGGCACCTGAGTCCCGACATCGACGACCTGGCGCAGCTGCAGCGCGTCCGAGGTGACACGGGCCGTGAGATGGCCGGTTCCCTGCGCGCGGACGGTGGCCAGGGGCAGCCGCAGGGTGTGGGCCATGATGCGGTTGCGCAGCCGGTAGATCATCTGCTCGCCGACGCGGGCGATGAGGAACCCGGCGCAGGCCTGGGTCAGTGCGCCGCCGACGGCGGCGGCGCACATCCAGACGATGGCGGTGGTGATGGACTCGCCCAGGGTGACGTCGGTGATGACCTCGCGGACCAGCAGGGGCACCGCGAGTGCGGCTCCGGTCGCGGCCACCGCAAGGAGCAGGGCGAATGCCAGCGGGGCGGGTGCGGTGGCAAGTTCACGACGTATCCGGATGCGGCCGGCGGACGGCCGGCCCGTTGCGGGAGTGGACTGCTTCTGCTTCACGTGGAGCACCTCTCTGGTGGGTGCGGCTGGGGTCTAGAGGTCGGGAGTTCTCAAGTGGGCCCGGGGCGCTGTGGCCCGGCGGTCGAGGTCCCGGATGCGGTGACTGCGCAGGGCGAGGTGTGCTTCGCCGAGTGCGGCCTTGAGGAGCGCGATCTCACTGAGGAGCTGACGCTCGCGGCGCGAGTCCTCGGTGCGGCGGGCGACGGGTCGTAGTCCGTCCTGGCCGGCGGTGACGAACTGGCGCCGCCAGTTCGCGACCGCCTGCGGGGAGACGCCGATGTGCTGTGCGGCCTGGGACAGTGTGGTGCGTTTGGCGAGCAGGTCCAGGACGAGGCGTGCCTTTTCCTCTGCCGGTATGACGGGTTGTGGTGCCACGGCAGCCCCCTGTGGTGATGCGTCGGGTGGTCCGGTGGTGTGTCCGCCGGTCACAGGTCGGAAAGTACGGTGCTTCCTGCGCCGTCGAGGAGGTCGGCCAGCATCGGGACGTAATCGTGGAGGCTGGCGTGCCAACCGACGTACGAGGCGAAGTCGTGCGCGTGGGAGGCGATCCGGGCGAGGGCGCCGGCGGCCACGGCGTCGCGGTCCCATCCGTCGCCGTAGTGGGTGAGGAAGGCGGCGGCCAGGGAGCGCTGCACCGTGGCGTCGGTGCCGAGGCGGTCGGCCGTGATGCGGAACTCCTCGAGTTCGCCGATCACACAGGCCAGGTCCACCTCGGGGCGCCCTACGGTCGCTTCGGCGCCGGACAGGACGGTGCTCGGCCGGCCGCGCCCTGGCGGGTCGGGCAGGACGACGCTGCCCAGCGTGAGCCATCCGTGGAGCGTGGCGGCCGGTTCCTGGGGCCGGAGCAGCTCTCGCGAGCAGTCGCGGAGGCTGTCCCAGCGGGAGGGGCCGAGTTGGCTGCGCAGCCGGTAGTGGAAGCCGGCGCTGGCGCGCGGGCCGCGCCCGCTCTCCAGCCAGGTGTTGAGCCTGTCCAGCCAGGGCGGGACCGGGCCGACGGGCTGCGGGCCGGCGGCCGGTGGCTCCGCGGCGCGCCGGCCGTGCAGGACCGTGAGCCGGGACCCGAGGGCACTGCAGACGTCCAGCAGCTGCCGGACGGGAACGGTGTCACTGAGCAGTGCCCGGGCCGCTGTGGTGCTCCCGGTGGTGTGCCAGCTGGTGTGGTGCGGCCCCGCGTCGAAGGGCGTCGCGAAGCACACGCGGTCGTCGGAGGCGTTCGCGGCCTGCTCGGCGAAGCCGGGCGGCACCGCGGGGTAGGGGGTCCTGTGGTTGACGCCGGGCGTGCGCTGCCAGTGGATCCGGCCGTCGGCCTGCCGGGTGATGCGGGTGACCTGGAGTCCGCTGGCGAAGGTGTCGATCAGTTCGGGGCCGGTCAGTACGCTCATGCCGCGGCACTCTCCTTCCAGGAGCGCAGGTCCTCCAGAGCGCTGAGGGCGTGCGGCAGATAGGCGGCCGTGCCGATGCCTTCTTCTCCGGTGGAGACGCTGGTCCCGCGGACGGGCGGGAGGACCGTGAGGTTGTCGCGTTCGGACAGTTCGAGGACGTGCCGCTGGTAGGCGGGGTTGAGGTGCCCGCCCGGGGGGAGCGAGGGGCAGACCACGATGGGGGCCCGGGTGCACTGCAGGGCGAGCAGGGCGGGGGTGTCGGCCAGTCCGAGCGACAGGCGCGCGACGAAGTGCATGGTGGCCGGGTGGACGAGTACGGCGTCGGGCCAGGCGGCGAGTTCGACGTGCAGGGACCGGTCCGGCTCTTCCGGCCAGGTGTCGATGGTGGGCAGCTTGCCGCCGCCCGTGACGGCGACGGCGGTGGTGCCCACGAAGCGCCGGCCGGAGTGGGTGAGGACGGTGTGCACCTCCGTTTCGGGGTAGTGGGAGCGGAACCAGGTGAGCCAGGTGGGCAGCATCATGGCCTGGATTCCGCCGGTGACCAGGTGGAGCAGGCGCTTGGCGTGGAACTCCGGCGCGGCGGGCTGCGGGGCGTGGAGGGTCACTGGGCGCTCCGGCGGCCGAGGGCGGTGGTGATGGCGGTGAGGTCGCGCAGGGCAGCGCCGCGTCCTTCGTGCAGGTGGACGCCGCAGACGTTGAGGGCGACCTCGTCGACCCCGGCCCGGTGGTAGGAGGCGATGGTGTCGGCGATCTCGTCGGGGGTGCCGGTGGCGTACAGATTGTGCTTGACGATCATCTGCGCCGCGGTGGACGGATCGGCGGGGTCCACGGGGATGCCGGCCTGGTTGAGCATGTTGCTGTAGTGCGGTGACCGAAGGTGTGCTCCTACTGCCTTGAGGGCCACTTGCTGCAGGTCGCGCCGTGGGCGTGCGACGGCGCAGTGGACGACGCTCACGATCCGCGGGGTGTTCCGGCCGGTCTTCCGGGCGGACTCCTGCATGGCGGGGGCGAGCCGCTCGCGGAGGTAGTCGAGCGGGGTCAGCCAGGTGATGGCCCGGTCGGCGCCCTCGCCGGCGAGCCGGGCCATCGGCTCGCGCAGCACCCCCAGGCCGATTTCGACGGGCGGCGCGTCCAGCGGGGGCAGTTGGAGTCCCTCGGTGGGCCACGGCCCGTCGTCGTCCGTGGCTTCCTTGCCGTCGGCGAGGGTGCGCAGCATGCGGAGGTAGTGCCGGGCGGCGGTGACGGGCTTCTCGTAGGCGTGGCCATTGGCGCGTTTCTGGAACGCGGCGGCGCCGGGCCCGATCCCGGCGACGTAGGGATGGCCCGACAGGGCGGCGATCGAACGGGCGTTGACCGCGGCGGTCAACGGGTGGCGCAGGGGCATGAGCGTCACGGCGGTGCCGTAACCGAGGTCGAGGCCCATGCCGGTGAGCGCCGCGAAGACGGCATGGGTCTCGATGCCGAAGGACTGCCCGAGCCACAGTCGGCGTGCCGAGGTGGTCTCGGCGACGCGTGCGTACGGCAGCACGTCTCCGATGTCGGTGGGCATGACGGGGTACATGACGCTGATCGTGGTCATACTTCTCCTTCTTCCGCTGCGGGGCCGGGGCGCGGCGCGGTGCTCAGAACCAGTGGTCCGGGAGGTTCTCGCCCTCCCCGCACACGGCACCGCGCAGACGGGACGGATGGCAGTGCGCCGCTGCCCGCCGGACGTCGTGGACCGTGAGGCGCGCCGCGGCGGCGGGAATGTCGACGAGGGCCGTGCCGGGCAGCTGCTGGGTGCTGCACGCGTTCAGCAGGGCGACCCGGCCGAGCTGGGACCCCAGGTTGAGGGCGTAGGTGCCGGTGATGAAGCCGACGGCGGCAGCGAGCTCCTCCTCCGTGGGGCCGTCGGTCGCGAACTCCTCGGTGAGGCGGTGCAGATGATGCATGGCCTCCGCGGCCCGGGCGGCGGTGACGTCCGCCTCGATGATGAAGACGTCCCGGTCGATGAAGTCGGGCGCTGCTTTGCAGCGGTAGGCCAGGCCGTGCTCCTCGCGCAGCACGGTGTTGATCCGGGAGGAGAAACTGCCGCCCAGGACGGCTGCGGCGACCTGGTTCGCGGCGAAGTCCGCGATCCCGGTGCGGGGCTGTGCCGCCGAGACGAGACGGATCTGCGTCTGCTGCCGGCCGGGGCGGTCGCAGGTGACGACGCCCGGGGAGAGGCCGGCGAGCTCCCTGGGCGCAGGCAGCGGGGCGGTACGGCTGGGGTGCCAGCTGGTCAGTGCGGTTTCGAAGCGGTCCAGACAGTACTCGGGTGCTGCGGCGCCCACGAGGGCGAGATCGGCGTGCTGCGGGACGATGAACCGGCGGTGGGCCTCGGTGACCTGACGTGCCGTCACGCCCAGGACTTCCTCGGCGCCGGGGGAGGGATCGGCTTCCGGGGGGAGGTGCCCGTAGAAACGGGTCCACATCTGGCGTACGGAGTCGACGGCCGGCTGCGCGTTGACCAGGGTCGCCTGCTGGGCGACCTTGGCGGCCGCGGCGTCGACCAGCTGCTGCGGGTACTGGGTGTGGATGACGTCGGTCAGCGTGTCGGCCAGCAGGGGAAGCAGGTCGGAGGTCGCCAGGATGGAGAACATCAGCCACTTGCGCGTGCGGTGGACGCTCACCATGCCACCTTGCTGCTCGAGGCGGGCGCCGGCCGGGTGGCTGGACCAGCAGGCGGCCAGTACCTCCAGGGCCGCGGTGTCCGCACGGGTCTCGATCGGCAGCCGCACGGTGAGATTCGCCTGCAGGAGCGGGACGGTGTTCAGCTGTGAGGCGGTGAGCGTGAGCCCACTGGCCGCCCGGCGGGTGACCAGACTGAATGCCCGGGTGGTCGACACGGTCATGAGGCGTCCTCGTGGGGGAGCAGGGTGAGCACCGCGCGCCCCGCGGGGGAGGCGGCCCGGGCAGCGGCAGCGGCGATGTCGTCCGCGGTGGTGGCGGCGACGCGCTCGGCGAGTTCGTCGCCGATGTCCGCCCGGCCGAAGAGCAGCTGCCCGCGGGCGAGGAAGCGCACGCGATAGGACAGCGAATCGAGGTTGCGGTACAGCGTGGTGCGGGCGCAGGCCACGGCGCGGCTGCTTTCGGGGCCGCGTGCCGCCCCGTCGGCGACCTCCGCCAGCTGCCGTGAGATGAGCGCCTCGGCGTCGTGCGCCTGGCCGGGACCGTGGTGCGCGACGATGACGAAGGTGTCGGGACGGGTGACGACCAGGGGGCCGAAGAACCCGACGGCGGAGTCCGCCTTCGCCCCGATGGCCGCGAGCGCCTTGCGCAGGCGGGAGTCGGAGCCGGTGGTCAGCAGGTGGGAGAGGGCGACGTGAGCGGCGTACCCGCTCAGGTCCGTGCGGGCGTCGGGCAGGCGGGTGCCGATCGCCAGCGCGGGACGCGGGGCGACCGGGTCGTGGCAGGTGCCGCGCCGCTCCTCCCCGGGCACCGGTTCGTCGATGTCAGGGGGGACGGGGACGGGCCGCGCAGCCACCCGGGCGAAGCTGCGGCGCACCGCGGCCAGAGCCGGGCCTGGGGCGACGTCCCCGCAGACCGCCAGTACGGCGTTGCCGGGCGCATAGTAATGGTGGAAGAACTCGGCACAGTTCTCGACGGTGGCCGCGTCCAGATCGGCCATTTCGCCGTAGCCGTTGTGGGCGTTCTCCCACCTGTCGAACATGACCGACGGAAGGACTGTCCACGGGAATCCGCCGTAGGGGCGCCCGGTCACCTGCAGCTGTATCTCTTCTTTGACGACGTTCCGCTGCGTGGCGAGACGTTCTCCGGTGATGGCCAGGAATCCCATGCGATCGGCTTCGAGGTCGAGCACGTTCTCCAGGGCATCGGCGGGCACGACTTGGTAATAGTCCGTCGAATCGGGAAACGTATTGGCGTTGGCCACGCCTCCCCTCGCCTGGACGGCAGCGAAATGCTCGCCGCCGGCCACATTTTTCGATCCCTGGAACATCATGTGCTCAAACAGGTGGGAGAAGCCTGAACGAGTCGGTTTCTCGGTCCGGAAGCCGGCCCGGTAGTTGACCGATACGGCTACCCCGGATACTCCCTCGACCCGTTGGACTACGACGCGCAGCCCGTTGTCCAGTGTCGTGTGATGGATGGCGTCCGGCATACGGCGGATTAGACGCCCGTCGGACCCGAAGCGGCAACCGTTACTTTCGTCGGTGCCGCATCATCCCAATTCCCCGAGAACAGTCCTGGCGGCGCTTCAAGTTTCCTCGTTAGTTGAAGGTTGCCGTTCTCGGATGACGCTCTCTAGCGTCCCTCACCATGCAGACAAGTAGCCGTGCCCAGGACGGGGCACTCCGGTTCACACCGGTCGATCTGGATGGTGTCCCGCACGTCGATGCGCTGCTCATCAGCCTCGGGCTCGGTCCTTTCGACCGTACGACCGTCACCAGCGCCCAGGGGCGCAATGACAATTGGAGCGGCACCACCACCGGAGGAACCGAGGTATTCGTCAAGCAGATCACGAGCCCGGACCGCGCCGCCCGTATGCGGCACACCACGGCGTTCTGCGCCGCGGCCGAAGGCCGCCTGAACACCCCCCGGTTGCTCGGTTTCGACGAAGACCACGGACTGCTCGTTTTCGCCTGTCTTTCCGGTAGCCGCTCCGGCCGCGACCTGGTGGCGGACGACGCCTTCGACGAGGCGATGTGCGAGCGCGCGGCCGCTGCCCTGGCGGAGGTGCACGGCCTGCCCCCGGACGGCTTCGACACCGCACCGCACCCGCTGCCCCCGACCGGTTACCTGGAGGCGGTCGGGTACGAGTTCTACACCCAGGCGACCGCCGCGGAACTGGCGACCTGGCGGCTCCTGCACGGCGATGCCGAGCTGGCCCGGGCGCTGCGGGAACTGCGGGCGGCGGACACCGAGGACCTCCCTGCACGCTGTCCCATCCACGGCGATCTGCGGCTGGACCAGTTCCTGCTGGCCGACGGAGTGCTGCATCTGACGGACTTCGAGGAGTCCCGGCTCGGCGACCCGGCGCGTGACCTCGGTGCCTTCGCCGGTGAGTGGCTCCACCAGGCCGCCATGGCCATCCCGCGCACCCTCGCCGACGCGTCCCCGATGGGTCACACCGCGACCCACGAGGAGATCATCGCTACGGGGGTGGGCGAGATCGAGCAGCGTACGCCCCTGGCGCGCCGTTTCTTCAGCGCGTACCTGGACCGGGCGCCCGCGTTCATCCGCGAGGACAAGGGCTTGGCCACCCGCGCAGCGGCCTACGCCGGCTGGCACATGATGGACCGGATGCTCGCCACGGCGGGCTCCGCCACCCGCCTCACCCCGGTCACCCGGGCCGCGGCAGGAATCGGGCGCACGGTGCTGCTGTCGCCGGCCGAATTCACCTCGTCCCTCGGCCTGGAGGCATGACATGGCACACGGAAACCTCGGCCTGTCCGACCGGATCGCCGCACTGACGGACCTGGTCACCGTGTACGACGGGGGCCTGAAGGCGGAGACCGCCGGCGAGGTCCATGAAGCGGACAGCCCGCAGTCCCTGGCCCGCACGCTCGGCTCGGTGCTGTACGACACCCTGCATTCGGGGCGGGACGAGCCGCTCGGCATGAAGCCGCGATCGCTGCGTACCCCGGCCCTCGACGCGGCTCTCCACGCCGCCACCGGCCCCCGTACGACCACGGTTGTGGGCGCGTTCGTCGCCGACGGGGACGGACACACCGTGGTGCACCTGGACGGGGTGCGCGTACGGGTTCCGAGCGAGGCCGTGGCAGAGCGCACGGGCGACCAGGTCACGGTGGTGATGCCGTGCGCCCGGCCGGGGCTGTCCGCCGGCTTCTTCCTGGCCGATTCGACCGTTCCCCAGCCGGCGAGGCGGGGGCCGCTGCTGCGTGTGTACGCACACCTCGACACTCCGGAGGTGGCGCCCGGCGTCTGGGGCCGGCTGGTGGACTTCCTGGAGGAAGCCGGTGTCCCGTGGCGGGCGAAGATCGCCTCCGCGCCCGCCGTGTATCCCCGTAAGGACGCCCTGGTGGTCTACCTTCCCCGCCCGGCCTGGCAGGTGGCCCGCCCGTGTGCGGAGATGCTCCAGGACACCGGCCTGCTGGCCGACGGGACGTCCCCCTTCACCCGGCCCATCACCGCGTCGGTCAGCTGTGCCTTCGAGCCGGACGACCCGGGCACGACCCGTCGCGGTCTGAGTTTCGGCCAGCACCGCGCGCAGGTCTTCGCCGAGGCCCTCGTACGGCACGCCGCCTCGCTCACGGACGAGCACGAGGTGCTGGCCGACACCATCGCCACCGCCTTCATGGACGCCGGCATCGACCCGAGCGAACCCGCCCGGAACCTCTCCTCTCCTGTCGTGAACGTCCTGCGACCCTCCTGAACCCCGCAGCAAGGAAGGACTTCTCTGTATGTCTGAGACCCAGAACTACGATGTCGTCGTCGTCGGCGGCGGGCCGGCCGGCTCCACGGTCGGTGCCCTGCTCGCCAAGGCCGGCCACCGGGTACTGATCCTGGAGCGCGAGAGATTCCCCCGGTACCACATCGGTGAGTCGCTGGTCACGGGAATGACTCCGCTGATGGAGGAGCTCGGCCTGGTCGAGCAGCTGGACGCCCGCTACCGGCACAAGACCGGCATATCCCTCCGTTGGGGCAAGGACCCGCAGCCCTGGCGCAGTGACTTCTCCGCGGCCGGCACCGACTACGACCACGCCTGGCACGTCACCCGCAGCGACTTCGACGAGCTGATGCTCGACAACGCCCGCAAGCTGGGTGCCGAGGTCCGGGAAGAGGCTCATGTCACGGAGATCCTGCAGGACGAGAGCGGCACCGTGACCGGCGTGGTCTACACGCACGAGGGACGGACGCACCGGGTGTCCAGCCGTTACGTGGCGGACGCCTCGGGGCAGAGCCGCACCGTCTCGCGCAGGCTCACCGAGACCCAGTGGCAGGACGACCTGCGCAACGTTGCGATCTGGGGCTACTACGACACCTACACCCCGCTCGAGGACGAGGACGACATCCTCGTGGAAGCGATCGAGGGCGGGGGCTGGATGTGGGGCATCCCGCTGTCGAAGAGCAAGCTGTCCCTGGGCTACGTCCTCTCGGTCGAGAAGCTGACCGAGGCCACCCGGCAAGGGCTGAGCCACCAGGAGATCTTCGCCCAGGGCCTGGAATCCAGCATCATGGCCAGGACGATGGTCGATGCTGGCGTTTCCGTGCCGCTGAAGAGCGCGCGGGACTGGTCCCACCTGAGCGACAGGTTCTTCGGCCCCGGCTGGGTCGCGGTGGGCGACGCGGCGGCGTTCATCGACCCGCTGTTCTCCTCCGGCGTCTGGCTGGGCACCTCGGGTGCGTGGCTGGCGGCGCGCGCCCTCGACGCCGCGCTCAGCGACCCGTCCAACGAAGCCCCTGCGCTGGAGCGCTTCGAAGCCGTCTACCGTCAGCTGTTCTCCGACATCCTGTCGTACGTGCGCTTCTTCATGGAGCCCAACCGGCTGCGCGAGGAGTACATGGAGCGCGCACAGCAGATCGCCCGGGTGTACACCCGGTCGTCCCGGGTGGGCTTCATGGCGCTGGTCTCCGGCATCGGGGCGGTGGCGGACCTCGTCAACTTCGACCCCATGGGTGTGGAGGGCCTGCAGGAAATCATGGTGGAGCGGCAGAAGATCGCTGCGGAGAGGGCTGCAGCGGCCGCTGAGTGACAGTGACGGGGCCCGGCTAGAGCCAGCCGCGCTCGCGGGCCAGCAGCGCCGCCTGGATGCGGTTCGTGGCACCCAGGCGGCGCATCAGGTTCGCCACGTGCTTGCGGTAGGTGCGTACCGAGATGCCGAGTTCGCGAGCGCCGCTCTCGTCCTTGTCCACCGTGTACAGCGACTTCAGCACCTTGCGTTCGAGACGGCTGAGCGGCTCCGTCCCCTGGGACTCCGCGTCCTCGGCGGGCGGCAGCTCCTGCGCCGCGCTCCACATCCGTTCGAACAGCGCGACCAGGGCGGCCACCAGGCCCGACTCCCGTATGAGCACGGCTCCTTTGGCCGTCCTGGCGGGGTCGAGAGGGGTCAGGGCGGCGGACCGGTCGCAGATGATCAGGCGTTCCAGCGGGGCGTAGGAGATGCGGATCTGAGCCCCTCTGCCGATCAGCTCACGGGCGTAGTCCATCGTCGTGGGGTCATCGAGAGCGGCGGCACCGATCAGTGTCCGCATGCTGACCCCGCGTCTCGAGGATGCGTTCGTCCAGCGGCCGCGCGTGGGCGATGTTCTCCGGACTCATCACCCCGGTCGGGTTGGTGGTCAGACTCTCGGCCCAGGTGAAGAAGGTGAGCTCGTCGATGGCGGCCCGGACTGCCTCCATGCCTTCCAGGTGCTGGATCGCGTCACCGGCGTCCTCGGGTGCAGGGCGTCTGCCGCGCTCGGCGATGAGGGAGTCGACGATCCGCCGCGTGACCACCTGTCCCTCCAGGGCGTCGCGCAGCCGGCGCACTTCCGTCTCCACCAGCCCTTCGACCGCCTTGGCGGGGGGTACGGGACGGAGCGCGCCGCCTGCTCCCTCGCCCACCAGCCCCAGGGCGGCCAGCCGTGCGCAGGCGTCCTGCATCTGCCGCACGTCGAGGGAGTGGTTCCGGGCGAACTCGGCACGTCCCGCCTCGCCCGCGCGCAACAACAGCCGGTAGAGCTCCTCGTCGTCGGCACCCACTCCCAGGAACGCCAGCGTCGGCTCTCCCATGTTTCCCCCTTCACCGGTGCACGCCCGTGGTCAACGAGGGCGCCGTGTGGATCAAGCAGGTCCTGGTCGGGACTGCCCGAAAGCCGGAGGACCTGCCAGTACGTCGGCGGTTCCCGTCATCGGCTGAATCTTCACCGGACCTCCATGAAGTGTCAACTATGAGTGACAGTCGCACGGCATGGACGGGCGAAGCGGCTGACAGCACGACAATTCCACTGTGCGAAGGCATCAATGAGTGACAGACTCATGCCCTACTTCGGGGGCGTACCGCACGACCGACCGGCGCCGGGCGCGGGGTCGGCGGGGTGGGGAGGAGCGGGCCGGTGAGCGATGAACGCTGTGTGCCACCCGAGCGCGTGGCGTCGCGCCTGGATCTCCTGTTCGAGACGGTGTACCCGGCGGCCCTCGGGCGCCCGTGGACGAACCGGGAGGTCTCCGAGGCGTCCGGTGTCACCGTTGCCAGGATCGCCGGTCTGCGCCGGGGCCGGCCCGTCGACCCGGTCCACCGTGACCCACCGCAGCACGAGGTCACCGGCCGGCTCGCCGACCGGCTGAACCATCTGCTGGAGCGGCGCAGGGACGAACGGGGACAGCGGTACTCCATGCGCGCGGTCGCCAGGTCCTCCGGTATGTCCTCCACCTACCTCGACAGGCTCCTCGACGGCCGGAGCCAGCCGACCCTGTCGAAGCTGGCCCCGCTGGCCGCCTTCCTCCGCGTCGACATCGGCTTCTTCGCCGTGGACGACCTCGGCGCCCTCGCCCGCCACTTCGGCGTGCGGAGGGAAGCCCTCACCTATGAGGACGACGCGCCGGCCGTCACGGAACTCATGGACACCCTTGAGGCGCTGCGTGCGTACCGGCGGATCGCGCGCAGCCCGGTAGCCGTGCAGCTGGCCTTCCGCATGGCCGAGCTGCCCGCCGGGCAGGCGGCGGAGCTCGCCGCCGCGGTGGAGGACCTCCTGCACGACGTCGCGTCCGCACCGCCCGACGACCGGACTGCCCCGGCCGGAGACTGACCGGTTCATCGGCTCTTCCGGGCGTCCCTGCACGACCGTTGTCCGAAGTCTCGGTGCATGTTGGTGAAACTCGTTCGATTGTGATCACGTCGCCGTGTGATTACGTTGCAGAGTTGACCACATGCAAGCAGATCATTCACGGGGGCTGTGATGCGGTTCGGACGGGAGCGGCGTCGGGCACTACGGCGTATCCGCCGGCTGCGCCTGCCCGGCACGCCGACGCTCCAGGACGTCGTCGACGCCGTGGCCGCCACGCGGAGCAGGCCCATCTCCATCACGACCCGCCGGCTCCCCCTGCCCGTGTCCGGGATCTGCGCCCGGCTCGAGAAGCAGGACGTCATCGTCGTGGACGGCAGTGCCCCGCAACTCAGCCAAGTCCTGGCCGTCTGCCATGAACTGGCGCACCTGCTGTGCGGTCACACCCCGACGCAGGACAGCCTGCTCGACGACGCGACGGTGAGCACGCTCCTGCCCGGGGTGCGCCCGGACGTCGCCCGCGCCGTGCTGCTGGGGCGCACTCGCTATGGCGCTCCGCTGGAACGCGAGGCCGAATTCCTCGCGACCCGGCTCGTCACCCTGCTCGATCTGCGCCGGGAACACACCGGCACCACCCAGATCTCCGCCGCCCTGGCGCATCGGAGACAAGGTGGCTGACGCCGGTCCGTACCTCCGCGTGCTGTACGTGGTGCTGTTCCACAGTGCCGCCCTCACCTCAGCCGTGATCACTGCGGGCAAGTTGCTGGCGTTGCGCCACGATCGCTCCCCGGCGCTGGTGGTCATCGCGTCCGGATCGGTCCTCGCCACGGCCGCCTTCGTCACGACGCTGCTCCCCGTCCACCGGTGGATCGGCTCCCTGACCGGACTCACGGGACTCGACACCCTCGTCATTCAGCTGTGTGTCCACGGTTTCGCCGCGCACTCCCACATCCTCGCCGCCCTGTGGGGGCGCGAGAGCCTCCCGGACCGCCGGCTCGGCGCGAGCCCCCGGGCACTGGCCGTGCTGTACCTCGTCATCGCTGCCGTGCTGACCGCGCTGTACTTCTCGGCAGACCTGCCGGACTCACCCGCCGTGGCGTCCGGAGCCGGTCTCGCGCGTGATCCTGCCGCCCTCGCGTTCCTGCTCCTCTCGTGTGCCGCGGGCGCGTACGCGCTCCTGTCCACGGCCAGGGCATGCCGGCAGATCCATCGCGTCGTCGGTACCGGCCGTCCGCCGATGAGCCGGGCGCTCCGGGCGATCGGCTGGGGGTCCCTCCTCATCGTGGTGTCCCACCTCCTGCGGGTGCTTCCGCTGCTGACCGCGGCAGTCACCCACCGTCACCCGGACGTCCTGCGCCTGGTGGCGCCCCTCGCCGCGGGCGTCGGCTGTCATCTCGTGCAGTACGGCTATCTCGCGCCCGCGTGGTCGGCCTGGCGCCGTGAGCGTCGTGACTTCCGCCGACTGCGCTCTCTCTGGGACCTCACGGTGCGCAGCTGCGAGCCCCACCTGGCGCTCCATCCGCCCGGCCGCCTCACCGAGGGTCTCGCGCTGAACGTCCGGAGCTGGTACCTGCCCCGCCGTGTCATGGAGATCGCGGACGCGCTGCGTACTCTGCACCCCTGGATGTCCCCGGAGCCCGCGGAGCGAGTGCGCCTGGCCGCGAGCGGTCTCATGCCGTCGTCCGAGGTGGCGGCGGTGTGTGCGGCGGCGACGCTCGCCGACGCCGCGTCCCGCAAGCGCCGCGGCCTGCCGGCACATCCCCGGCACGGATCGTGCCCCGTGCCCGGTCTGCCTGCCGGTGACGAGCGGGCCTACCTGGTCAGGGTGGCGGCCGCGTTGGAGCATCCGCTGGTCACCGGCACAGCCACCGGGAGGGAGTCCACCGGGACGCGGTAGAGCTCTTCAGGACCCGTGACGCGCCGCCGCGCGCGGCGCTCCGCGAGCCGGGCCCACCGGTACCGACGTCCGGGCCCCGAGGCGCTCCGTACGGGCCAGGAGGGGACCGGTCATCGCCGTGGTGACGAGGGCCATCACCACCATGGCAAGCACCAGCGGTGGCGTCAGGATCCCGGACTGGAGCCCCGCCTGCAGCATGATGAGTTCGGTGAGCCCACGGGTGTTCATCAGGACGGAGACCTGCTGCGCGTCATGGTGCGACTGCCCTCCGAGACGGGCCCCGAGATAGCCGCCGACCGCCTTGCCGACGATGCCCAGCAGAACCGTCACCGTGAGCAGCCCCCACGGCGTCGCGGCGAGCGTCCCGCTGAAGACGGTGACGCCGGTGACCACGAAGAACGCCGGCACCACGGCGGCCCCCGCCCGCGTCACGCTCTCCACCGCCCGGTCCCACGGCGAGCACCGGCCCGCGGGGATCGACAGCCCGACCACCGCGGCTCCGAGGATCGCGGTCATCCCCACGTGCTCGACGGCGACGGCCACGGAGATCGCCGTACCGCCCAGGGCCACGGCCGCCGGCCGGGGTGCCCGTACGCACAGACGGCGCGCCCAGTCGGTGGCGAGCACGGCCCGGAGGGCCAGCCCGCACGCCCCTGCCACAGCGAGCGCCAGCAGGGAGTGCAGGAGCCCGTTCGCGCTGCTGGTGCTCAGGCAGATGGCGAGGGTCAGCAGCAGCCAGCCCACCGCGTCGATGACGATCGCCGACGAGAGGGTCAGCGCCCCCACTGCCGAGCCCTGCATCCTGCGGGCGTCCAGGATTCTGGCCATGACCGGCACCGCGCTGACGGACAGCGAAACGGCGACCATCAGGATGAACGCCGGGAGGGGCGCCGTGCCGCGTACGGCGGCCCCCTCCTGCGTGGTGACCCACAGCGCCAGCAGCGCCCCGCACAGCAGCGGAAGGGCCAGCGATCCCACCGTCACCCAGCCGACCGCCCGTCCGGGCAGACGTCTCGTCCCTCGGCGCATGTGGTGGGCGAGACCGACGAGGAAGAGGATGAGGCCGGCCTGCCCCACCAGCTTCAGATCGCCGAGCACGGCCTCCGGCAGGACCGCCGCGAAGGTCTCCTCGCCGAGTACCGCCAGGGCAACGGGGCCGGCGAGCAGCCCCATCGTGATCTCGCCGATGACCTCCGGCTGGCGCAGCCGGCGGGCTGCCTCGCGTCCGGCCTTCGCGGCCACCAGGACGACGGCGAGTACGGCCGCCACATGCAACAAGACCATCGTTCACAGCCCTTCTACGGCAGAGCGGGGACCTGCGGAAATGGAAGCCCGGGGGAAGCAGCAGGGACCGCCTCCCCCGGGCGCGCCGCCCTCGCCGGGGGAGAGGGGACACGAGGGGGCGGGTTCGTCGCCTAGGCGGCGAGCGCCTGACGCCAGCGGACGGTGGTTCCGGTGCGCAGGATCGAGGCGCGGTAGACCCGCGCGGCCAGCCACATGCAGCCGGCGGTCGCCAGCAGCATCAGGCCGCCGGCCAGCAGCTGCTGGGCCGGTGACACGGTTCCGAGGCCGGCCTGCAGCGGCATCAACATGCCGGAGAAGGGCGGGATGTACTGCACGACGCTCACCCAGGAAGCGGACAGGTCGCCGGCGGCCGCGGCGACGACGCCCACCGGGACGAGCGCGAGCACCATCACCGGCATGAGGACGGACTGGAGTTCCTCAGGCCGGGAGACCAGCGATCCCGCCGCCGCGAAGAGGCCGGCGAACAGGGCGAAGGACAGCAGGAACCACACCGGGAGGGACAGCATGGCCGCGGTGCCGGGCAGTGGGCCGGAGGAGCCGCCGCTGACGGCGCCCGCACCGATCACGGCTCCGGCCAGTACGGCGATCTGCAGGACGGCGGCCGTTCCGATGCCGGCCACCTTGCCGATCATCAGCCGCAGCGGGGTCAGCGTGGAGAGCAGGACCTCGACGATACGGGTGGATTTCTCCTCCACGACGCCCTGTGCGATGACCGAGCCCTGCCCGACGATCTGCATGAACAGGACGATCAGCAGACTGACGGTGGCCGCCACCTGTCCGGTGGGAGGGCTGTTGCCGATCCTGACGATCCCGGGGGCCGCTTCGGCGACGGCGGCGTCGAGACGCTGCCGGTCGACGTGCTGGCTCGCGAGGGCCCGGGACGTGGCCCAGGCCCGGCTCATGGCCATGGCGGCCTCCTGTGCCAGTGGGTCGGTGTTGCCGCGGACCAGGACCGATACGTGGCCGTCGGCGACCACGACCGCGGCTTCGATCTGCTCCCTTTCGGTCTGCTCCCGAGCCTGCTCGGGGCCCGAGCAGGGCCGCACCCGCACGTCCTTCGCCGTGGTTCCGAAGTCGGCCCGGGGCGCCCCGCACACCGCGATGTCGAAGGTCTTGTCGGCCCCCAGGGAGGAGAACCCGGCCATCAGCGCAACGACCAGGGCGACCATGACCGCCATACCCGCGAAGTATCCCTTGGTGGCGAGGCGCGCCCCGATCTCCCGCCGGTAGACGAGCAGGACGTCCTGCCAGGCCCTGGAACGGTACGTGCGCGAGTGTGAAGTCATCGGTGGGTACCGCCTTCCGGCGACTCGATGAGGTCGCAGAACATGTCGGTGAGCGTTGCCTGGTGCCAGGTCATGCGCCGGACGGTGCCGTGCCGCATGGCCGCCCGGAGCACGTCGTTCTCGGTGTGGGAGCCGGCCGGTTCCAGCAGCACCCCGTCGTGCAACCGCTCGTAGGAGGCGACGGCGTCCGAGTGCGCCGGCCAGTCCTCATCGGCCCCTTCGACCTCGAGGTGAAGGCGGGCCGGTGCTGCGGATCGCAGTTCGTCGAGGCTGCCGCACGCGGCGAGCCTGCCGTGGCGTACCACGGCGACGCGGTCGCACAGCCGCTCCACCAGCTCCAGTTGGTGGCTGGAGAAGAGCACCGGGGTGCCCTGCGCCGCCTTCTCCTTCAGCACGGCGCTCATGTCCTGCACGGCGAAGGGATCGAGCCCGGAGAACGGCTCGTCGAGGATGAGCACGTCGGGGTCGTGGACGAGAGCCGCCGCCAGCTGTACCCGCTGCCGGTTGCCCAGGCTCAGGGACTCGACGGTCTTGTTCCGGTACTCCGACAGGTGCAGGCGCTCGGTCCAGCGCATCATCGCGGCCTGCCCCTGGGACGCCGACAGACCGTGCAGCCGGCCGAGGTAGACGAGCTGCTTGCCCACCGTCATCTTCGGGTAGAGGCCACGCTCCTCCGGCATGTAGCCGAAGCGCGCGGTGTCATGGACGCCCACCGGAGTGCCGCCCCAGCGGACCTCGCCCTGATCGGCGGCGAGTACACCGACGGAGATGCGCATCGTGGTGGTCTTTCCCGCCCCGTTGCTGCCCACGAAGCCGAAGATCTCGCCGGGCGGGACGGTGAAGGAGAGCGCGTCGAGCGCCTGGCGTGCTCCGTATCGCTTCGAGAGGGAGTCGATCTCCAAGGATTTCAAGTCCGGTCTCGCTTCCTGGAGTTGAGGGGGGCGGCGGCAGGGCCGTGTCAGGGGGCCGCCGCAGTCGGCGGACTCTCGGGGACGTGGTGCGGAGCCGGGTCCGGCGGAGATGCGACGGACAAAACTTTCCGGAGAGCCACTACTTGAATATTAGGAAAGTGCGTGCCAGCATGGCAACCATGGACGCTGAAGAAGCACGACACGACCTTGAGCAGGCGCGCGAGTCCTACCGAGCCTCCGTGGAACCGAAGTTGCCGAGATGGGCACCGCCCACCTGCGGCTTCCTCGTGGGTGCTGCCATAGCGCTGGGCGGCGTCAGCCCCTCGCCCCTCTGGCTCAAGGCACTGACCATCGCCGCCGGCGTCGTCCTGGCCCTGGCGGCGGATCAGATCCTGACCCGCATCCGGGCCCGGCAGGGCGTCACCGGCCTGCGTGGTCCCGCCCGTCAGAAGCGCAGTCGCACGGTCAACGCCTGCGCCGTCATCCTGATCTGCGCACTGGCCGTGAGCCCCGACCTCCGTTGGATGTGGGCCGGACTGGGTCTGGTCGTGTTCCTCTACACCTGGATCAGGCTGCAGAAGCAGGTGCGCACGTGACGGCCGGGCTGGACGACGCGTTCAGGACCGTCACCCGTATCCGGATCGCGGCTTTCCTCTCCGGCTGTGACGAGGCGGAGTTCCGGGCCGTCCAGGAGTACTGCGATCTCACGCCCTCGAACCTCTCCAAGAACATCTCCGCCCTGGAGGACCTGGGCTATGTCGCGATCCGCAAGGGGTACGTCGGTAAGACACCTCGCACCTGGCTCGCGCTCACCGAGGCCGGCCGAAGTGCCCTGGCCGGTCACATGGCCGCACTGCAGGAGATCGCCGACAGCGCTGCCCGCCACGCCTGAGCGGCGGGGCGGGCGGGTGCAACTGCTACCCCAACGGGGTGCCGTCCCCGGCGGAGACGGCACTCCGTTGAGAGGGAGTCACCTGATCAGCACTTGATGTCGTAGGTCGTGGCCGAGGCCACGAACGACGCGATGCTGACGGAGATCTCGACCGAACCGGGCGCCTCGCCCAGCGCGTCGGAGCTGTACTCGTCGGCGTCGGTGTACGCGGCGTAGCCGGCGATGAGCTTCTCGTTCATGCGGGAATCCTTTTCATGAGGAGTTCCGAAGAATTCGGAACGCAGTGGAAGAACCGTGTGATGCGCTTCCCCTGAGGGCCGCGCCGATGTGCGAACCTCAATAAACGACGGGAGTAACCGGGTTGCTGCCCCGGATATTGCGCCTGCTGGCGGAGAGCCGGGCCTCGGCACGGAGGCCCGAGCTGTCCGGGGGGACGCAAGGCGCGCTGAATCCCCTCACACGTCGCCACCCTTCGCAGGGCACACGCTCGTGCATGAGCATCGCACCTCTCATCGATGTGCCTGGTCAGCAGCCCTTGTCGAAGGTGGCCGCGACGCTGGCGCCGAGCGAAGCGGCGGACAGGACCCAGCTGGCCGACTCGGCGGAGCCCGGGGCGTCGCCGAGGGTGGTCGCGCCGTACTCGTCGGCGTTGGTGTAGGCGGTGTAGCCGGCGATGAGCTTCTCGTTCATGGGAATCTCCTTTGTTGTGCGCCTCTGCGGGACGCGTGTTCCGCAACCTCACCGGTCGGTGTTGTTGTGAGAGGAGTTCAGCACCAGCCGGACAGGTGCGTCGATGTGCCGAGCACCGAGCCATTGAATCCCAAGGCCGCTGACCGGCCTGTTCGGAGCGAAAAGGCAAGCGGATCCGAAAGTTGACCCCGGGGACCCGCTCTCCAGGTCTGCGGCGAACCGGATCGGATGCGGTGGGCCCGGCGCATGCGCGTACCCAAGCGACGGATCGCCCCGGCAAGTGCGGCAGCGGCCGACAGCACCCCATGTCGCGGACCGAGCACTCCGTTCCTCCGGAAACCACTGATCAGCGGTGCAACATGTGGCACCGCACGGTGCAGGAGTATGCGCAGTGGGGACCTCGAGCGGAGCTCGCTCCGTTGGCAGAGTTGTCCCCGCAAGGCGAGAGCCGCCGAGCGATTCGTACCTCAGGGGGAGACACCATGCACCGCACCGTCCGTGGGAAGTCAGCCGTCCGCCGGCAGGGATCGGTTCTCCGCACCGGGCTCTGTTCGCTGCTGGGCGCGGCCTTCCTCGCCCTGTGCGCCGTCGGTACGGCCCACGCCGACGAGCCGACGCCGCCCCCCGCTCCGCCCGTCGTGACCTCCCTGCCGAGCGAGGTGGTCGGGCTGGTCGGGGAGCTGGTCCCCGACTTCCACGACTGGGGGTGAGCCGTACGGCTTCGACGGCCGGGCCAGGAGTGTGCCGGGGCTTCGCCGGACAGCGGGCGAAGGGCCCCGGCCGGCCATGACCGGTCCCGGAAGCGGGAGGTCCGGCACAGGCGTACGGAGCGCGGACGCCGTGAGCAGGGCCACCCCGCGCACATGCCCTTCCGACACTTGCCCACCCGCCCTGTGACAGAGGACCTGCCCGTGCCCACTCAACACCGCGTGCGGATCGTGGCCGACGTGCCGAACGACACTCCGTCGGAGCTTGCCGCAGTCCGGCTGGTCGCCCTCCTGCCCGCCCGGTGGACCTGCACCCAACTGGAGTGCACACCCACTACCGCAACGCTGCTCCTCACCCCGCCCGGGGAAGCGTCATGGGCGGAAGCCGCCCGCGCCGTGGACGAGGCACTCGCCCGGTCCACCGTGCGTGGCTGGGCTCGTGCTCCGAGCTGACCGGCCCGCTGAGCAGCGCTTCGGCCGCTCACGGAGTTCGGCGTGCCGCACTTCTGCCGGACGGCCGTGAGGTCAGCAGTCCTTTCACCCGCCGTCCGCGGGTCACCACGAAAGCGAACGCACAAAGGGAGAACGTCCGTGCCCCGTCCCCCAGCCATGCCCGCTGACCAGAAGGCAGCGATCGTGCTGTCCATTCTGGCGGGTGAGGTCACCGCCGCCGAAGCCGCCCGGTCCGCGGGAGTCACCGGGCAGGCCATCAGCAATTGGAAGCGCCGCTTCATCGAGGCGGGCTGCGGCGGACTCGAAGCGACCTCGGACCAGCAAGCCAACCGGGAAGTCGAACTCCGCAAAGAAATCGCCCAGTTGAAGAGCGCTCTGGGTGATTCCTATTTGCAGCTGCAGGCCATCCGCCGGACCATGCGCACACGGGCGGGCGCCGGCGGACCCGCCCGTGTTTCCGCCGACACCCGAGCCAAGGAAGGGGCGCGCACTCGCGTGCCGGCCCGGCTCAACGGCGGGGCGCCGGTGCCGCGCAGTGCGTGAGCCGGCCGCCCGCATCGCGCGTCGTGCGGGTGCCGTCGCTACGGCACCCGGGCCGTCCACTGCGGGTCGCTGAACTTGGTGGTGGCCAGTTCGCGGGCGCGGGTGAACTCCTCGTCCGTCACCGTGTCGTCCGTGCCGCCGTACCGGGCGCGGAAGGAGCCGATCATGCGGGAGATGATCTCGGAGCGGGGGAGCCCCGTCTGCCGCCGCAGCGGGTCCACGCGCTTCTTGGCGCTGGTGGTGCCCTTGTCGGAGAGCTTCTCCTTGCCGATGCGCAGTACCTGGACCATCTTGTCCGCGTCGATGTCGTAGGACATGGTCACGTGGTGCAGGACGGCCCCGGAGCCGGCGACGATCCGCTTCTGGGCGGCGCCGGCGATCTTCCCGGCGTCCGTGGCGATGTCGTTCAGCGGCTTGTACCAGGCGTTGATGCCCACGTCGCCGAGCGCCCCGAGCACCCAGTCGTCGAGGTACGCGTAGCTCTCCGCGAAGGTCAGCCCGTGGACCAGGGACTCGGGGACGCAGAGCGAGTAGGTGATGGTGTTGCCGGGCTCGACGAACATGGCGCCGCCGCCGCTGATCCGGCGGACGACCGTGATGCCGTGCTGCTGGGCGCCTGCGGGGTCCACTTCGTTGCGCAGCGACTGGAAGCTGCCGATGATCACGGCGGGGCGGTCCCACTCCCAGACGCGCAGCGTCGGCGGGCGCCGGCCCTCGGCGACCTCGGTGGTCAGCACCTCGTCCAGCGCCATGTGCAGCGCGGGCTCCTGCGGCGGCTCGTGGATGATCCGCCAGTCGTAGTCCGTCCAGTCGGTGGCCTGCGCGACGGCCCGGCGGACCGCGATGCCGACCGCCTCGGCGGTGAACCCGATCAGCGCGACCCCGGTGGGCAGCGCCGCCTCGATACGGTCGGCCAGCCCCCGCGCCCCGGTGTCGGCGGGCGCGCCCTCCAGCGCCGCGTTGATGTCGAGCAGCGCCTCGTCCGGCTCCAGGAAGAAGTCCCCGGCGACGCGCACGTCCCGCAGCACGCCCCCCACGACGTCCAGGTCGACGACGACCAGCTTCCCCCCGGGCACCTTGTACTCGCCGTGCACTCCGTTGACCCCTGTCCCGTCGACTCGTGTGGACCGTCGTCGGCTCGCCGCGCCGGATCCGCCGTACCAAACCTGTAGCAACGCTATCCGAAGCGGGAATATGCCCTTTCAGGGCATATCTCGTGTGCGGGAGGGGTCGGGAAGCCAGGGCCGCGAGAGTCCGGGGGCCGGTGGCCGTGGCGGGGGTTCAGGGCTCGCGGACCGCGTAGTCGCCGAGGGAGGACTCCAGCAGGGCGAAGGCCTCTTGGGCGGCTTGTTCGGCCCGGCGGTCGGCCTCGGGCTGGGGGGCGTCCGCGCGCATCAGGGTGCGTACGAGGCGGAACAGCACGCGGTGGGCGGCGGCCAGCTGGGCCGCCGCGAGGCGCGGCGCGAGGTCGTCGGGGGCGGCGCCGGTCTCCTCGGCGAGGGCCGCGGCGAGGCGTTCCTCGCGCTGCTCCTCGATCTCGCGTTCGCGGGCCCGCAGGCGCGCGCTGGCGTGCACCATGCGGGCGAAGCCGGGGGAGGAGTGGCCGGTGAGGACGGGGTGGGCGCCGCCGAGCGCGTCGACGTACGCCCGGTGCAGTGCGTGGTGGGCCGACTCGCCCGGCCGCCGTTCGCGCACCACCCGCGCGAGGCTGTCGGCGACCAGTTCGTGCGCGTCGAAGACCAGGTCTTCCTTGAGCGGGAAGTAGTTGGTGACGGTCATCTTCGAGACGCCGGCGGCCTCCGCGATCTCGCTGATGGTCACCTCGTCGAAGCCGCGCTCGATGAAGAGCAGCGTCGCGACGTGCGACAGCCGGTCGCGCGTCTCCTGCTTCTTCCGCTCCCTGAGGCCGGTACCGGCGGCCGGCCGTGCTTCGCGCTGCTGCATGCGCCTCATGGTACGCCCCGCTTATGCGCGACCGATATTTATGGTTGACATAAATTTTGGTCCATCATAAGTTCGCTCGCGACCGTCCCCGCCGACCCCGCGTCCCGCCCTGGAGGTTCCTTGAAGCGTTTGGTTGCCGGCCGTACCGGCACTCGGCCCGTCGGCGCGAGCGCACCCGGCGACGCCGCCGACCGCCTCGACCCCGGGCTGCTGCGGATCGGCTGGGTGCTGATCCTCGGCGCCGTACTGGCCCAGCTCGACACCACGATCGTGAACGTCGGCGTCGGCTCCATGGCCGAAGGGCTGACCGCCTCGCTCACCGCCATCCAGTGGGTGAGCACCGGCTACCTGCTGGCCGTCGCTCTGGTGGCTCCGCTCTCCGGCTGGCTGATCCAGCGCGTCGGCGCCAAGCGGATGTGGCTCGCCTCCGTCGCCGTCTTCGTCGCCGCCTCAGCGCTCGCGGGGCTCGCTTGGTCCCCCGGAGCCCTCATCGGCTTTCGGATCGTGCAGGGGCTCGGCGGCGGGCTGATGCAGCCCATCGGCCAGGCCATCGTCGCCCGCATCGCGGGGCCCCGGCGGATCGGCAGGCTGGTCGGCATCATCACCATGCCGGTCTCCCTCGCGCCGATCCTGGGCCCGGTGGTCGGCGGCCTCATCGTGCACGGCGCCGGCTGGCGCTGGCTGTTCTACGTCAACATCCCCATCGGGCTGCTCGCGCTGGTCCTCGCCGCCCGCATCGTCCCCGGCGACCACGGCGAACGGCAGACCGGGCTGCGGCCCGACGGGCTGGGCCTGGCCCTGCTGCCGCCCGGCCTCGCCGCCCTCGTCTACGCCCTCGCCCAGGTGGGCGGCGGCGGCCTCGACCCCCTGCAGGCCGCGCTGCTGATCGGCGGGTTCCTGCTGCTGGCCGGGTACGGGGTGCACGCGCTGCGCACCGACCGGGCGCCGCTGATCGACCTCCGGCTGTTCGCCGGGCGCGGCTTCACCCTCGCGAGCGTCAACACCTTCCTGCTCGGGGCCGCGCTCTACAGCTCGATGCTGCTGCTGCCGCTCTACTTCGTCGAGGTACGCGGCATGAGCGCCTTCGAGGCCGCCCTGATGCTGGCCCCGCAGGCCCTCGGCACGGCCGTCGTCACCCCGCTCGCCGGCAAGGTCACCGACGCGTACGGGCCGCGGGCCGTGGTGCTCGCGGGCATCCTGCTGACCCTCGCCGGGACCGTGCCGTTCGTCCTGGACGCCGCCGCCGGCACCCTCGGACTCGTCGTCGCGCTGTTCGTCAGGGGCGTGGGGCTCGGCGCGATCACCCCGCCCAACGTCGCCGCCACCTACACCTCCGTACAGCGCAGCCAGGTGCCCGCCGCCACCAGCGCCCGCACCGTGCTCAACCGCATCGGCGGCTCGCTCGGCACGGCCGTGCTCGCCGTCCTCCTGCAGAACGCCCTGTCCGGCGCGGGCGACGGCCCTGCGGGCGTGCGCGACGCCTACACGCACACCTTCTGGTGGGCCCTCGCCTTCAGCGCCCTCACCCTCGTCCCGGCCGCGCTGTACCCGAAGCACGCGCCCGGCAAGGGCTGACGCACCGCTCGTCCTCCCCGTACCTCAACCCCCCTGGAGAAGTACATGACCGCCACCGTCCGCCCGTCCCGCTCCGGCCTGCGCCTGATGACCGTCCACGCCCACCCCGACGACGAGTCCAGCAAAGGCGCGGCGACCCTCGTCAAGTACGCCCGCGAAGGCGCCGAGGTCCTGGTGTGCACCATGACCGGCGGCGAGCGCGGCGACGTCCTCAACCCCCGCCTCGACACCCCCGAGGTCCGTGCCGAACTCCCCGAGCGCCGCCGGAAGGAGATGGCACGCGCCCGCGAAATCCTCGGCGTCGACCAGGAGTTCCTCGGCTTCGTCGACTCCGGGATGCCGCCGGAGGACGGGGAGCTGCCCGATGGCTGCTTCGCCCGCCAGCCGCTGGAGACCGCGGCCCGCCCCCTGGTAGCGGCCGTGCGCGCCTTCCGCCCGCACGTCGTGGTCACGTACGACGAGAACGGCGGCTATCCGCACCCCGACCACATCAAGACCCACCAGGTCACCGTCGAAGCCTTCGAGGCCGCTGCCGACCCCGGCCGCTACCCCGGTACCGGCGACCCGTGGCAGCCGCTGAAGCTCTACTACACCTGCGCCTTCAACAAGGAGTACTTCGAGGCCATCGACGCCGCCATGACCGGCGCCGGCCTCGACTCCCCGGCCCGCGGCCTCCTCGACGACTGGCCGGACTCCTGGCCCACCTGGGAGACGACCACCCGTGTCGCCTGCGCCGAGTACTTCCCTGTCCGCCGTGCGGCCCTGCTCGCGCACGAGACCCAGGTCGACCCCGACGGCCCGGAACTCTCCTGCCCGATGGACCTGGAGGCCGCCGCCTGGCCCACCGAGGACTACCACCTGGCCGCCTCGCACGTACGCACCGAACTGCCCGAGGACGACCTGTTCCATGGCGTGTCCCCGGAGCCTCGCTGACCTGCCCGCCGGGGTCCCGGCCGGCGGTCCGGCAGCCGGCCGTGCCCGCTCAGGACATCGGTTCCTCGGGGTCAGGCGCGGAGGGCGGAGGCCGCGAGGCGGTCGGCGAGCGCGGTGACGAGGTCGCGGAGTGCAGCGGGGCGCTCGATGACGAACGGCCGGTCGAGCGAGGCGAGTACGGGAGGCAGCCAGTCGAGCCGCTCCGCCCGCAGCTCGACGCGCAGCCAGCGCTCGGCCGCCGGGTCCTGGCCCGCCGCCGGCTCGTGCTCCGCCACGCTCGCGACACTGGCGGGCAGGCGGGCGCGGACCTGCTCGACCGTCCCGTGGATCCGCAGGGTCACCTCGTGCCGGTACGGGGCCGTGGCGAGCGCCGACACCACGCGCTGTGCCGGGCCGGGGCCCGCGGGCACTTCGAAGGAGCCGGGCAGGGTCCGCGCGTCCGTGATGCGGTCGAGCCGGAAGGTCCGGTCCTCGCCGAGCCGGGCGTCCTGGCCCGTGACGTACCACCGGCCCTCATGCGCGACGATCCCGTACGCGTGCAGCGTGCGCTCGCTGCGCCGCCCCTCGCGGTCGGTGTAGCGGACCGAGACCGGCCGGCGGTGGCGCACCGCGTCGGCGAGGGTGAGCAGGACCCCGGCGTCCGGGGTGTCGAACTCTCCGGGCCGTTCCGTGAAGGCGAGGGATTCCAGGAGCGTGTCGAGCCGGCGGGCGAGGTGCCGGGGCAGCACCCGCCGGATCTTCGCCGCTGCCGTCTCGCTCGCCGTGTGCTGCGTCGTGGTCAGCCCCGCTCGGCGGCCGGCGATCAGGCCGAGGAGTACGGCCAGCGCCTCGTCGTCGCTGAGCATGAGCGGCGGCAGGCGGTACCCGGGCGCGAGCCGGTAGCCGCCGTAGCGGCCGCGCACCGATTCCACGGGCACGTCCAGGTCGATCAGCTGGTCCACGTACCGCCGCACGGTGCGCCCCTCGACGCCGAGCCGGTCGGCCAGTTCGGCCACCGTCCGGGTGCCGCCCGACTGCAGCAGCTCCAAGAGTGTCAGCACGCGGGCAGTGGGTCGGGGCACGAGCACAACCTAGCGCGAATACCGGACCGAATCTGTCCACTATCTCTCCTAGCCTGCGCGGTGCACGCCTTCAGCACAGCCAAGGAGATCCCCATGGAGTTCGTCTCGATCCGCATCATCACCGGCGACGTGGCACGCCTCGTCGAGTTCTACGAGCGCGCCACAGGGGTGCGGGCGACGTGGGCCACCGAAGAGTTCGCGGAGCTCAGGACCGGTGGTGCCACCCTCGCGATCGCCGGCACCCGCACGGTCCCGCTGTTCGCCCCGGGCTCCGCCCGCCCGGCGGACAACCACAGCGTGATCACCGAGTTCCTCGTCGACGACGTGGACCGCGTCCACCAGAACCTGACCGGCTTCGTCACCGACTTCGTCAACGAGCCCACCACGATGCCCTGGGGCAACCGGTCGCTGCTGGTCCGTGACCCCGACGGCAACCTCGTCAACTTCTTCACCCCCGTCACCCCGGCGGCCATCGCGAAGTTCGCCCGCTGACGCCAGCACAGTCGGACCGGGCACGGGCGGACCACGCACCGCCGGACCACGCAACACGGGCGGGCCACGCACCGCCGGCCCCGGCACGGGCCGCCCCGGCTCGCCGCTAGCGGTCCCCGCCCGGTGCAAACCCGGCCAGCAGCCGGGGAAGCGCCTCGCCGATCGGCTCGCGGATGATTTCGTCGGCGAGGGTGTCGTACGGGGTCGGTTCGGCGTTGACGATGATCAGGCGGGCGCCGTGCTCGGCGGCCAGGCCCGCGAGGGAGGCGGCGGGCTGGACCGACAGGCTGGTGCCCACCGCGACGAAGACGTCGCAGTTCTTGGCCACCGTGATCGCCGCGCCGAGCACCTGCGGGTCCAGGCTCTCGCCGAACATCACGGTCGCCGACTTCATGATCCCGCGCAGTCCAGGCACTTGGGGTCCGGCTCGCCCGCGGTCACCCTGGCCAGCGCGTCCGTCATCGGCGTGCGCGCGTCGCACTGGGTGCACAGCGCGGTGCGGGCGCTGCCGTGCAGCTCCAGGACCTTGCGGTCGGGCATCCCGGCGAGCTGGTGCAGCCCGTCGACGTTCTGGGTGATGACGCGGACCGGGACGCCGGAGCGCGCCAGGCGGGTGACCGCCTCGTGCGCGGCGTTCGGCCGGGCGCGCAGCGCGGGGCCGTCGCGCCGCATCAGCCAGGACCGCCGCCGGATCTCCGGGTCGGTCATGTAGTACTCGTACGTGACGAGCTTCTCGGCCTCGGGGTCGCGGCGCCACACCCCGTTCGGGCCGCGGTAGTCGGGGATGCCGGAGTCGGTGGAGATCCCGGCGCCGCTCAGGACGGCGACCAGGGGGCGCGGGGCCGCGCCGGCGGGGGAGTCGTCCGTGCTGCTCATCCGGCCAGGGTACGCAGGAGGCCGGGGGTGGTGACGGGGGACTTGGCCGGGTTGTCGGGTCCGGTTATTTAGCTGTAACCAGAAACTAGCCCAAGATCCGGGACAACCTCTTGCCGGTCATCTGTATGCGAAATACGGTCTGCTGCATTCGCTCTTCGTGATCGTTCGTGACCGCGGTTGCCCTGCGGTCCGGCCGTTCGCGTTCGCACCACCCATGCAAGTTGACCGATAGCCACGCAAGTTGATCGTTCGCCGTCTGCACCACTCATGCGGGAGGTAGGACCACGTGCGCCGAACAGCGGCTCTTCTGGGGGTGGCGGGCCTGCTGGCCGGGACCGTGGGGTGCGGGTCGCTGACCTCGGCCGCCACCGAGGTGGGCGGGGTCCGGATGACCGACCCGCGCCCCGTACGGGACGGCGGCACCCTCACCGTCGCCCTCAAGTCCGACCCGGACAAGCTCGATCCGAGCCTCGCCCAGACCCTCGTCGGGCGCACCGTCTTCGCGGCCATGTGCGAGAAGCTGTACGACACCGACCGCACCGGCACGGTGGTGCCGCAGCTGGCGGCGGCCCTCCCGAAGACCTCCGACGGCGGCCGGACCGTGACCATCAAGGTGCGCCACGGCCTGACCTTCAGCGACGGCACCCGGCTCGACGCCGCCGCCGTCGCCCGCTCCCTGGAGCGCCACCGCACCCTCGCCGGCTCGGCACGCGCCACCGAACTGGGCCCGGTGGTCAAGGCCGAGGCGGCCGGCCCGTACACCGTCCGCATCCGCCTCAAGGAGCCGTACGTCCCGCTCACCGGCGTCCTCGCGGACCGCGCCGGCATGGTCATGTCCCCGAAGGCGCTGGCGAAGTACGGCAAGAACTTCACCAACCACCCGTCCTGCGTCGGCCCGTTCAGGTACGTCGAACGCGTCGCGGGCGACCGGATCGTGCTCGCGAAGGACCCGCACTACTACGACGCGGACCAGGTCCACCTGGACCGGGTCGTCTACAAGACGATCACCGACGGCAACGTACGGCTGGCCAACCTCCGCTCCGGCGACGTCCAGGTCGGCGACCAGATGGGCCCGGTGGAGGTGCAGAGCTCGCTCACCGAGAAGCAGCTCCAGCTCTTCACCTCGCCCTCGCTCGGCTACCAGGGCCTCGGCTTCAACACCGGCAACGTGCACGGCACCGGCCGGAAGCCCGGCAAGCTGAACACGGTCATCGCCCGCGAGCCGCGCGTCCGCGAGGCGTTCGCGCTCGCCCTGGACCGCAAGCTCATCAACAAGGTCGTCTTCCAGGGCATGTACGAGCCCGCCTGCGGCCCCGTCTCGCCGGAGTCGGCCATCGCCCCGGGGAAGGCCGGCTGCCCGGCGCGCGACCTGCCGCGCGCCAAGAAGCTGCTGAAGGAAGCCGGCGTCCACCTCCCGGTCAAGATCGAGCTGAAGGTCTCCACCTCGCCCGAGGACAGCCGCCTCGGCCAGGTGATCCAGGCGATGGCCCGCGAGGCCGGCTTCGACGTGCGGCTGCGGCCCATGGAGTACGCGACGCTCCTGGAGGAGACCGACGCCGGGCACTACGACGCGTACGTCAGCGGCTGGTCGGGCCGGCTCGACCCGGACGGCAACATCGCCTCCTTCGTCGGCACGGCGGGCGCCATGAACACCTACGGCATCTCCGACCCGGACATCGACCGGCTGATCGCCGAGGGCCGCACCACTCAGGATCCGGCCGCACGCGCCCGCGTCTACGGGCGGCTCACCGACCGCATCCGCGACCAGCACGCCCTGATCTACCTCTACCGGCAGAAGAACTACGTGGTGGCGCGGAAGGACGTGGCGGGCGTGCGCGTCTACGGCGACGGCCTGGTCCGCGTCAAGGATGCGGGGTACGCCCGATGAACCACTCCCCGGCCGCGGGAGGCGCCCGATGAGCCGCTACCTCCTCACCCGGCTGCGCCAGTCCCTGATCACCCTCTTCCTCGTCAGCGTCGTCGTCTTCGCGGGCATCCGCGCGCTGCCCGGCGACCCGGCCCTCGCGCTCGCCGGCGAGGAACGCAGCCCGCAGGCGCTCGCCGCGATCCGCGAGGCGTACGGCCTGAACGACAACATCGTGGTCCAGTACGGGCGGTTCGCCGGCCACGCCCTCACCGGCGACCTCGGCACCTCGGCTCGCACCGGCCTGCCCGTACTCGACTCGATCCGCAACGCCCTCCCCGTCACCCTCGAACTGGCCGCGCTCTCCCTCCTGCTGGCCGTCGTCCTCGGCATCGGGGCCGGCGTGCTCGCGGCCGTCCGGCGCGGCAAGGCCACGGAATGGCTGGCCAACGCGATCGCCCTGCTGGGGCTCTCCGTCCCCACCTTCTGGCTCGGCATCGTCCTCGTGCTGGCCTTCGCCATCGCGGTACCGGTCTTCGCGGCGTCCGGGTACGTGCCCTTCGGCACCGACCCGGTGGACAACCTGCGGCGCATGGTCCTGCCCGCCGTCGTCCTCGGCTCCGGGCTCGCCGCCGTGGTGATGCGGCAGACCCGCGGCGCGATGCTCGACAACCTCTCCGCCGACTACGTGCGCACCGCGCGCGCCAAGGGCCTCTCGCGGCGCCAGGTCGTCGGCGGGCACGCGCTGCGCAACAGCCTGGTGACGGTGGTGACCGTCCTCGGCCTCCAGCTCGGCCACCTGATCTCCGGCGCCGTCGTCACCGAGCAGATCTTCGTCCTGCCCGGCTTCGGCAAGCTCACCATCGACGCCGTCTTCACCCGCGACTACACGATGCTCCAGGGCGTGGTGCTGTGCACCTCCGCCGCCTACATCCTCGTCAACCTCGCGGTCGATGTGCTCTATTCGGTCATCGACCCGCGGATCCGGCTCGGAGGCGCCCGATGACCACCCCGGACATCCCGGCCGCGCCCGCGGCGACCGGTCCCGGCGCGGCGCCCGGCCCGGCGTCCGCCATGGGGCCCGCCGGGGCACCCTCAGCGGGGCCCGAGGGGCCGCGGCCCGGCACCCTGCGCACCCGGCTGCGCGCCCTGCGGAAGAACCGGCTCGCGCTCACCGGGGCCGTCATCGCCGCCGTCTTCGTCCTGGTGGCGCTCTGCGCCCCGCTCATCGCCCCGTACGACCCCGCGCGTCCCGACTTCGGCGCCGCGCTCGCCCCGCCGTCCTGGGCGCACTGGCTCGGCACCGACGACCTCGGCCGCGACCAGCTCTCCCGGGTGATCCACGGCGCCCGCGCGTCGATGCAGGTGGGGCTGCTCGCCGTGCTGCTGGCCTTCGTCGTCGGCGTACCGCTGGGCCTGGCCGCGGGGTACTACGGCAAGTACGCCGACTCCGCCGTCTCCCGGCTCACCGACACCCTGCTCGCCTTCCCGTTCCTCGTCCTCGCGGTCGGGCTCGCGGCCGTCCTCGGCCCGTCCCTGCTCAACGCCACCATCGCCATCGGCATCTCCCAGGTACCGGCCGTCATCCGCATCGCACGCGCCGAGACGCTGCGGCTGAAGACGCTGGACTACGTGGGCGCCGCGGTCGTCAACGGCGGCGGCGACGGGACCGTCCTCTTCCGGCACATCCTGCCCAACGCCACCTCCGCGCTGATCGTGCAGGCCACGGTCGGCATCCCCGCCGCGATCATCGGCGAGGCGCTGCTCAGCTTCCTCGGCCTCGGCGTCCAGCCCCCGGCCCCCTCGCTCGGCGTGATGCTCTCCGGCGCCCAGCCCTTCCTCGGGCCCGCGCCGTGGATGGCCGTCTTCCCCGGCCTCGCCATCGTCGCCGCGACGCTGGCCTTCAACCTGCTCGGCGACGGCCTCCGGGACGTCCTCGACCCCCGTGGAGCCACCCGATGAGCACCGCGCCGCACGCTTCCGACGCGCCGGGCACGCCCGTGCTGAGCGTCCGCGACCTCTCCGTCTCCTTCCGCTCCGGCACCCGTACCGTGCACGCCGTCGACTCCCTGTCGTACGACGTGGCGCCCGGCGAGGTGCTGGCCGTCGTCGGCGAGTCCGGGTGCGGCAAGTCCGTCACCTCCATGGCCGTCATGGGGCTGCTGCCGCCGACCGCGACCGTCACCGGGTCCGTACGGCTCGGCGGCCGGGAGCTGGCGGGGGCCGCCGAGAAGGAACTGGCCGCGGTCCGCGGCAAGGACCTCGCCATGATCTTCCAGGAGCCGATGACCTCGCTGAACCCGGTCCTCACCATCGGCCGGCAGATCGGCGAGGTGCTCCGCCGCCACCAGGGCCTGAGCCGCAAGGAGGCCCGGGAGCGGGCCGTCGACCTGCTCGCGCTGGTCGGCATTCCCGCGCCGGAGCGCCGGGTGGCGGAGTACCCGCACCAGCTCAGCGGCGGCATGCGGCAGCGCGTCATGATCGCCGTCGCGGTGGCCTGCGACCCGGCGGTCCTCATCGCCGACGAGCCGACCACCGCGCTCGACGTCACCGTCCAGGCCGGCATCCTCGAGGTCCTCCGGTCGCTGCGCGAACGCCTCGGCACCGCCATCGTGCTGATCACCCACGACCTGGGCGTGGTCGCCGAGGCGGCGGACCGGGTGCTCGTGATGTACGCGGGCCGGGCCGTCGAACAGGCCCCGGTCGACGAGCTGTTCGCCGCGCCCCGGCACCCGTACACCCGCGGCCTGCTCAGCGCCGTGCTCCGCCCCGGCCAGGAAGGAAAGCGCCGGCTGCCGGAGATCCCCGGCCTGGTCCCGAGCCTGACCGTCCAGCCGGACGCCTGCACCTTCGCCGACCGCTGCGCCCACGCGGACGAACAGTGCGGCACGTCCCGCCCGCCGCTCGCCCCGGAGACCGGCCACCGTGCCGCCTGCTGGCACCCCGTGGCCGCCCCCGTCGCCCCGCACGAGGAGGCCGCCCGATGAGCGCCGTACAGGAAGTCCCGTCGCCGCGCGAGGGAGGCGCGGGTGCCGCTGCGCGTGAAGGGGGCGACGTGCCCGTACTCGAAGTGCGGGACCTGGAGCGGCACTTCGCCGCGCAGGGTGGCACCGTGCGGGCCGTGGACGGGGTCGGCCTGACCATCGGGCGCGGGGAAGTGCTCGGCCTCGTGGGGGAGTCGGGCAGCGGCAAGTCCACCGTGGGGCGCTGCGTGGTCCGGCTGGACGAGCCGACCGGCGGCCGGATCGCCCTCAAGGGCACCGACATCACCCACCTCTCGCGCCGCGTCCTGCGCCCGCTCCGCACCGACATGCACCTCGTCTTCCAGGACCCGTCGTCCTCGCTGGACCCGCGCATGACCATCGGGCAGATCGTCGCCGAACCGCTGCGGCTGCACCGGCTGGTGCCCCGGTCCGGGCTCCGGGACCGGGTCGGGGAGCTGCTCGCCCAGGTCGGGCTGCGCCCCGAATACGCCGACCGGCACCCGCACGAGCTGTCCGGGGGCCAGCGCCAGCGCATCTCCCTCGCGCGCGCCCTCTCCGTAGGCCCCGACCTGCTGATCGCCGACGAGCCGACCTCCGCGCTGGACGTCTCCGTCCAGGCCGCCGTCCTCAACCTCCTCGCCGACCTCCAGCGGGACCGCGGCTTCGGCTGCCTGTTCATCACCCACGACCTGGCCGCCGTGGAGTTCCTGGCGGACCGCATCGCCGTGATGTATCTGGGCCGGATCGTCGAGGAGGCCCCGACGGCCCGCCTCTTCGCCGAACCCCTGCACCCGTACACGCAGGCGCTCCTCTCCGCGGCCCCCGTACCGGACCCCGCCCTCCAGCGCACCCGCGAGCGCATCGTCCTCAGCGGCGACCTCCCCAGCCCCCTCGACCCGCCCCCGGGCTGCCACTTCCACACCCGCTGCCCGGTGGCGCTCGACCGCTGCCGCACGGAACCCCCGGAGCTGCGGGAGCTGCCCGGGGGCCGCCGGGTGGCGTGCCACCTGGCAGATCCCGGTTGCCGCCCGTCGAGTGAGGGAGCAAGCCCAGCAGAATCAAGCCCGTCCGGGGGCACCTCCCAGCGGTAGCTGGGGGAGTTTGAGGACGAGCCCGGTAGGGCGATTCCGGCGCGCCACAGTCCACCCGCACCATCCGTAAAACCGCGACCGCAAGGGAGCCCCGTGTTCACCACCCGCCCCACCCTCAACGGCACCTTCGGGATGGCCTCCTCCACCCACTGGCTGGCGTCCCAGTCCGCCATGGCGGTCCTGGAGGGCGGCGGCAACGCCTACGACGCCGCGGTCGCCGCCGGCTTCGTGCTGCACGTCGTCGAGCCGCACCTGAACGGCCCGGCCGGCGAGGTACCGATCATCCTGGCCCCGGCCGGCGGCCCCGTACAGGTGCTGTGCGGCCAGGGCCCGGCCCCGGCCGGTGCCACCGTCGCGCACTACACCTCCCTCGGCCTGGACCTCGTCCCCGGTACGGGCCCGCTCGCCGCCGCCGTGCCGGGCGCGTTCGACGCCTGGATGGTGCTGCTGCGCGACCACGGCACGAAGACGCTCGCCGAGGTCCTGTCGTACGCCATCGGGTACGCCCGCAACGGCCACCCGGCCGTCGAACGCGTCGGCGAGACCGTGGAGACCGTCCGCGAGCTCTTCGAGACCGAGTGGACGACCTCGGCCGAGGTGTACCTGCCCGGCGGCCGCTCCGTCGCTCCCGGCGGGCTCCAGCGCAACGAGCAGCTGGCCGCCACCTGGGAGCGGCTGGTCCGCGAGGCCGAGGCCGCGGGCCCGGGGCGCGAGACGCAGATCGACGCGGCCCGCCGCATCTGGCGCGAGGGCTTCATCGGCGAGGCCATGGCCGCGTTCGCCGCGCGCCCGGCCATGGACACCTCCGGCGAGCGGCACGCGGGCACCCTGACCGGCGACGACCTCGCCGCGTTCAGGGCGACGTACGAGGCGCCCGTGACGTACGACCGGAACGGCTGGACCGTCGCCAAGGCGGGCGCCTGGTCCCAGGGCCCGGCCTTCCTCCAGCAGCTCGCGCTGCTCCCCGACGAGCTGCCCGCGCACGGGAGCCCCGAGTACGTGCACACCCTCGTGGAGGGCACCAAGCTGGCCATGGCGGACCGCGAGGCCTGGTACGGCGACGCGGAGGGCGCCGACAGCGTGCCGGTGGAGACGCTGCTCTCCCCGGAGTACAACGCCGGGCGCCGTGCGCTGATCACCGGCAGCGCCTCGTACGAGCTGCGCCCCGGCAGCCCCGGGGGCCGCACTCCGCGCCTCAGCAAGCACGCCGCGGCGGTGGCGGCGGGCGAGCCGGGTTTCGACGCGCTGGGCGTCTCGGGCAGCGGCGCGGGCGAGCCCACCGTGGCCAAGGGCACGGGGACGGGCGCGGCGGCACGGGAGGCCGCAGCACGGGAGGCCGCGGCGCCGCCCGCCGTCGCCCCCGAAGTGGACCGCACCGGCGCCACCCGGGGCGACACCTGCCACATCGACGTCGTGGACCGCTGGGGCAACATGGTCTCGGCGACGCCCTCCGGCGGCTGGCTGCAGTCCAACCCGGTGATCCCGGGCCTCGGCTTCCCGCTCGGCACCCGTCTGCAGATGGCCTGGCTGGAGGAGGGGCTGCCGAACTCCCTCACTCCGGGGCGCCGCCCCCGTACCACCCTCACGCCGTCCCTCGCGCTGCGCGACGGGGTGCCGGTGATGGCCTTCGGCACGCCCGGCGGCGATCAGCAGGACCAGTGGCAGCTGCACTTCTTCCTGGCCGTGACCGAGCGTGCCCCCGTACGCGGCGGCCTGGATCTCCAGGGCGCCATCGACGCGCCGAACTGGCACACCGACTCCTTCCCGGGGTCGTTCTTCCCGCGTGCCATGCGGCCGGGCAGCGTGACGGTGGAGTCCCGGATCGGCGGGGAGGTCGTCGAGGGGCTGCGGGCCCGTGGTCACGACGTGACCGTGGGTGACGCCTGGTCCGAGGGGCGGCTGTGCGCGGTGGCCCGCGACCCGGAGACCGGCGTGCTCTCCGCCGGCGCCAATCCGCGCGGCATGCAGGGCTACGCCGTGGGGCGCTGAGCCCGCCCGACGCAGGTCACCCCGGGTTCACCTGGATTCCAGCCGGTGTGTCGGTGCCCCGTGTTTCCATGGAGACATGATCGAAGCAATTCCTGCGATTCCTGCAAACAACGACGACAGGACGGACAGGGCGGACAGCACGGACATGACGGTGCCGGCCGGGGCGGCCGGGGCGGCCGGGGTGGCCGGAGCCTCCGGCGGGACGGCGGCCGGCGCCGGCCCGACCGCGGCAGCCGACGGCGCCACCGCGGCCGACGCGGTGCTCGCCGCCGTCGACCTCGACGCCGTCGAGAAGGCCGTGCGCGAGGCGGCAGCGGCGGAGATCCTGCCGCGCTTCCGGCAGCTCGCCGCCCACGAGGTGATCGAGAAGAACGGCCCGCACGACCTCGTCACCATCGCCGACCGGCGCGCCGAGGAGCACCTCACGGCCGCCCTGACGGCCCTGCTCCCCGGCTCGGCCGTGGTCGGCGAGGAAGCGGTGCACGCCGACCCCCGGGTGCTGGACGCGCTGCACGGCGACGCGCCGGTGTGGATCGTCGACCCGGTCGACGGCACCCGGCAGTTCGTGCACGGCGACCCCGGCTTCTCGACCCTGGTCGCGCTCGCGCACCGGGGCGAGCTGCTGGCCTCCTGGACGTACGCGCCCGCGCTGGAGGAGATGGCCGTCGCGGTGCGCGGCCGCGGTGCCCTGCTGAACGGCCGCCGGCTGCGCTCCGGCGCGCCGCACGAGGGCAAGACCCTGGAAGTGGCCATGTCGCACCACGACTTCACCACCGTGGCCGAGAAGCGCGCGCTGTCCGGCCTGGTCTGCGAGGGCATCGCGCCGCGCCCCTGCGGCTCGGCGGGCCTGGAGTACCTGGCCATCGCCCGCGGCACGCTGGAGGCGACCGCCTTCACCTGGGAGAACCCCTGGGACCACGCGGCGGGCCTGCTTCTCGTCGAGGAGGCGGGCGGCAGCAGCATGACCCTCTCGGGCGACCCGTTCCGGATAGCCGGGGGCAACACCCTGCCGTTCACGGCAGCACGGGACACAGCCACGGCACGGCGTATCCTCGATCTGCTGGCAGCGCCTGTGGCATGACCCCGACCACCGTCCTGGCACAGGCCGGCAGCCGCTGACCGGTCCTCGCCGAGGAGGGCCGACACGAGGGGAGTGGCGCAGGTGCCGACGATGCTCGATGCCGTGGTGATCGGGGCCGGGCCGAACGGCCTGACCGCGGCGGTCGAACTGGCCCGCCGTGGCATGTCCGTCGAGGTCTTCGAGGCCCGCGACACCATCGGCGGTGGCTCCCGCACGGAGGAGCTCACCCTGCCGGGCTTCCGGCACGACCCGTGCTCGGCGGTCCATCCGACCGGCATCGGCTCGCCGGCCTTCCGGGCCCTGCCGCTGCAGCGGTACGGCCTGGAGTGGCTGCACCCCGAACTCCCCATGGCGCACCCGTTCCCGGACGGCAGCGCCGCCGTGCTCGCCCGTTCCGTGGGCGAGACCGCGATGTCCTTCGGCGCACGGGACGCGGGCGCGTACCGCCGTCTGGTCGACCCCTTCCGCGGCAAGTGGGACACGCTCGCGCGGGACATGATGCGCGGCGTCCTCGAAGGGTTCCCGCGCGACCCGGTCATGCTCGCCCGCTTCGGGCTGGCGGGCATCCCGCCGGTGTCCGTGCTGAACCGCCGCTTCCACGGCGAGAAGGCGCGCGCCGTCCTCGCCGGCTGCGCGGCCCACGTCATCCACCCGCTGAGCGGCGTCGCCACCGGCGCCATCGCCCTCACCTTCGCGCTGCTCGCGCACGCGTACGGCTGGCCCATCGCCCGCGGCGGCTCGCAGGCCGTTCCCGATGCCCTGGCGGGGTACCTCCGCGACCAGGGCGGCGAGATCCACACGGACTACGAGGTCAAGCGGCTGGACGACCTGCCGCCCGCCCGCGCGTACCTCTTCGACACCTCGCCGACGGCGCTGGCCCGAATCGCGGGCCTCGGCAACGCCTTCGACGGCTACCGCTACGGCCCCTCCGCCTTCAAGATCGACTACGCGCTGTCCGGGCCCGTGCCGTGGACCTCACCGGAGGCCCGCCGCGCCGGTACGGTCCACGTCGGCCCGACCGCCGAGGACATCGGCCGCGCGCTGCGCGACGTCCACCAGGGCCGCGCCCCGGAGCGCCCCTTCCTGATCACCTCGCAGCCGTCCCTGACGGACCCGAGCCGCGCCCCCGAGGGCAAGCACACCTTCTGGGCGTACGGCCACGTCCCCAACGGCTGGACGGGCAACCTCACCGAAGCCGTCGAGGCCCAGCTGGAACGCTTCGCCCCGGGCTTCCGCGACCTCGTACTGGCCCGCGCGACCGCCGGCCCGCCCGAACTGGCCGCGCGCAACGCCAACTACATCGGCGGCGACATCGGCGTCGGCGCGTTCGCCGGCCTCCAGACCCTCTTCCGCCCCAAGCTCCGCCGCATCCCGTACACCACCGCCCACCCCGCCGTCTTCCTCTGCTCCTCGGCGACCCCGCCCGGCGGCGGCGTCCACGGCATGTGCGGCCACAACGCCGCCCGCGCCGCCTGGCGAAGGATCAGGGAGACGCGGCAGTAGGACCCGCGACCGGTACGACCCGTCCGGACCGGGCGCGAGCCCTCCTGACACCGTCGGCTCAGGGCAGCGGACTCACTGCTTCCGTCGGCCGAGCACGCAGAACTCGTTGCCCTCCGGGTCCGCCAGGACCACCCACGGCTGCTCGCCCTGGCCGACGTCGACCCGCCGAGCGCCGTGCGCCAGGAGCCGGGCCACCTCGGCGTCCTGATCGTCCGGCACGAAGTCGAGGTGCAGCCGGCTCTTGGCCTTCTTGGGCTCGTCGAGCAGGACGAACTCAAGACCCGGCAGGCGGTCCGGCGCCGGGCGGATCGCGAACTCCACGTCGGAGGTGTGGACGACGACCCAGCCGAGGGCCTCGGCCCACCACTGTCCCAGGGCCGCAGGGTCCGCCGAATGGACAATCACATGTTGCCATCGCAAGGTCATTCGCCGAGCTTAACCCGAGCGGTCATTTCCCTCACCGGTCAATCCGCGCCCCTGAGTTGGGCCCGCCGGACCTGCGACGCCGCCCCGCTGCGTCATCATGCCCCCATGAGTGAGAGCGCGAAGAAGGACGACGGGGGCGGGCGGGTGACGCTCGTGCGGGGCGACATCACCGAGCAGGACGTGGACGCCGTCGTGAACGCGGCGAACTCCTCGCTGCTCGGCGGCGGGGGAGTGGACGGGGCCATCCACCGGCGTGGCGGGCCGCGCATCCTGGAGGAGTGCCGGGCGCTGCGGGCCTCCCGGTACGGGCGCGGGCTGCCGACCGGGCAGGCCGTCGCCACCACGGCCGGGGAGCTGCCGGCCCGCTGGGTGGTGCACACCGTGGGTCCCGTGTACGCGAAGTCCGAGGACCGGTCCGCGCTGCTCGCCTCCTGCTACCGGGAGTCGCTGGCGGTGGCGGCCGGGCTGGGCGCGCGCACGGTGGCCTTCCCGGCGATCTCCACCGGGGTGTACGGATGGCCGCTGGACGACGGGGCGCGGATCGCGGTGCGGACGGTGCGGGAGGCGCTGGCCGCGGGGACCGGTCCGTTCGACGAGGTGCGGTTCGTGGTGTTCGACGAGCGGGCCCGTGAGGCGTTCGCGGCGGCGCTGGAGGAGTAGGCGGGGACGACTCGCGGCAGGCGCCGCCGCCGGTGGGGCGCATGGTCCGGGGCGCCCCGTCGCAGGCGCCGGCCGCCGGTGGGCGCCGCCCGCGGCCCGGCACGTCCATGTCGGATTCTCGCCAGCCACCCGGCGCCGCCTGCGGAATCCTTGAGGTATGCACACCGACACCGAGCGGTGCGTCCGCGCCGTGCAGTCCAAGGACGCCCGGTTCGACGGGTGGTTCTACACCGCCGTCACCACGACGCGGATCTACTGCCGTCCCAGCTGCCCCGTGGTCCCGCCCAAGCCCGCGAACATGCGGTTCTACCCCAGTGCGGCCGCCGCGCAGCAGGCCGGGTTCCGCGCCTGTAAGCGGTGCCGGCCGGACGCCGCGCCCGGCTCCCCGCAGTGGGACGAGCGGGCCGACCTGGTCGCACGGGCCATGCGGCTGATCGCCGACGGGGTGGTGGACCGGGACGGGGTACCGGGTCTGGCCGCGCGCCTCGGGTACAGCCCGCGGCAGGTGGAGCGCCAGCTGCTGGCCGAGCTGGGCGCCGGGCCCCTCGCGCTCGCCCGGGCCCAGCGCGCGCAGACCGCGCGGCTGCTCATCGAGACCAGCGCCCTGCCGATGGCGGAGATTGCGTTCGCCGCGGGGTTCGCCAGCATCCGCAGCTTCAACGACACGGTGCGGGAGGTCTTCGCGCTGTCGCCGAGCGAGCTGCGGCAGCGGGCACGGCCCGCGTCCCTGACGGCGGCCCCGGCCGCGGCGCCCGGAGCGCCGGACGCACCGGCCCGCACGGCCCTGACCCTGCGCCTGCCCTTCCGCAAGCCGCTGTGCCCGGACAACCTCTTCGGGCACCTCGCCGCCACCGCCGTCCCCGGCGTGGAGGAGTGGCGGGACGGCGCGTACCGCCGCACCCTGCGCCTCCCGTACGGGCACGGCATCGTCGCGCTCACCCCACGCCCCGGCCACATCGACTGCCGGCTGTCCCTGACCGACCTGCGCGACCTGGCCGGGGCCATCGCCCGCTGCCGGCGGCTGCTCGACCTGGACGCCGACCCGGAGGCGGTGGACGGGCTGCTGGCCGAGGACCCGGTACTCGCACCGCTCGTCGCCAAGGCGCCCGGCCGCCGGGTGCCGCGCACCGTGGACGCCGACGAGTTCGCCGTACGCGCGGTGATCGGCCAGCAGGTGTCCACCGCGGCGGCGCGTACCCACGCGGGCCGGCTGGCGGCCGCGTACGGAGAGCGGATCGAGGACCCCGAGGGCGGGCTCAGCCACCTCTTCCCGAGCACGGAAGCGCTGGCCGGACTGGACCCGGAGGCGCTCGCGATGCCGCGGTCCCGGCGCGCCACGCTCACCGGTCTCATCTCCGCGCTGGCCGCAGGGGAGTTGCAGCTCGGCCCCGGCGGCGACCGCGAGCGGGCCCGCGCCGCCCTCGCCGCGCTGCCCGGGTTCGGCCCCTGGACCGTCGAGTGCATCGCGATGCGGGCGCTCGGCGACCCCGACGCGTTCACCGCCACCGACCTCGGCGTGCGCCGCGCGGCGCAGGGCCTCGGGCTGCCCGGCACGCCGGCGGCCCTGCTGGCCAGGGCCGCCGCCTGGCGCCCCTGGCGGGCCTACGCGGTCCAGTACCTCTGGGCCACCGACGACCACCCGATCAACCACCTCCCCGCGGAGTGAGGGACGTTCATGACTGTCACCGCCACACCTGTCCGCACCCACACCGTCCTGACCGGTACGCCGGTCGGCGCGCTGACCCTGGTCGCCCGGGACGGCGCGCTCACCGGGCTGTACATGACCGATCAGCGGCACCGGCCGCCGCAGGAGAGCTTCGGGCCGCCGGAGGATCCCGGGACCGAGCCCTTCGCCACCGCGATCCGGCAGCTGCGGGCCTACTTCGACGGCGAGCTGACCGCCTTCGATCTGCCGCTCCGCCTCGAAGGGACGCCGTTCCAGCGGCGCGTGTGGGCGGCGCTGTGCGACATCCCGTACGGCGCGACGGTCTCCTACGGCGAGCTGGCCGAGCGGCTCGGCAGGCCGACGGCGGCCCGCGCGGTGGGCCTGGCGAACGGCCGCAACCCGGTCGGGATCATCGTGCCCTGCCACCGCGTCGTCGGCGCGAGCGGCAGCCTGACCGGCTACGGCGGCGGCCTGGACCGCAAGCGCCACCTGCTCGACTTCGAGCGGGCGAGGGCGACCGCACGGCAGGACGCCGCCGTGCGGTGAGCACCCCCTTGCCCGGCCGGTGCGCGGGCGGCGCGAGCGCGCCGCCGGGGCACCGGCACGGGTGCTGTGCGGGCGTTACGATGCCCGGCGCTGCTGCGGCGGTACGCCGTCCTCCAGCTCGGCAGGGCCGCTGCCGTCCGCCAGGGCGCGCAGCGCGGCACCGAGCCGCAGGGCCATGCGCTCGTCGACGTAACCGGCCAGCTCGGCCGGGTCGACCAGCCGCCAGGACAGCAGTTCCTCCTCCTGGAGCCGGATCGCGGCGAGCTGGTCCTCGGTCAGCACCCCGCCGTCGAAGAGGTAGGACACCAGCGGCGGGCGCTCCGGGCCGCGCACCCAGTCCACGGCCAGCAGCGGGCCGGGCTCGATGTCCAGGCCGATCTCCTCGGCGGTCTCCCGGCGGGCCGCCTGCCGCGGCGACTCGCCCTGGTCGGACTCCACGGTTCCGCCGGGCAGGATCCAGGTGTCGCGGTAGTTGGGCTCGACGAGCAGGACGCGCCCCGCCGCGTCACGGAAGACGGTGCCGGCGCCCGCGAGCACGCGGGGCAGGCTTGCGATGTATGCGGCGTAATCCAAGGTCATCCCGCGAGCCTAACGCCGGCCCGCGGAAGCCCCCGGAGGCTACCGGGCCCGTGGCTCCTCGGCCGCCGCCGGTCACTCCGGTACGGCGCTCCCCGCCGCCAGCCGGTGCGTGCGCTCGGCCAGTTCGCTGATCCGTACGCCGTCGAAGCCGAACACGGCCGTGCGCAGCCGGTCGTTCAGGGGCTCCGTCCACTGCGGCGGGATGGCGGCGGCGCCGCACAGCACGCCCGCGACCGAGCCGGCCGTCGCGCCGTTGGAGTCGGTGTCCAGGCCGCCGCGCACGGTCAGCGCGATCGTCGAGGTGAAGTCGCCACCGCCGTACAGCAGTCCGGCGGTGAGCACGGCGGCGTTCGGCACGACGTGGATCCAGTGCAGGTGGCCGGCCTCGCGCTCCATCTCGGCGAGCGTGTCGGCCCATCCGGCGCCCGCCTCGTACAGCGCTGTGGTGTGCCGGACGGTACGGGCCAGCCGGCTGCCGGCGGGGATACGGGCCAGCGCCGCCTCGACGGCCTCGCGCGGGCCGCTCGCCTCGAACGCCGCGGCGATCAGCGCGGCCGCCCACATCGCGCCGTACACGCCGTTGCCGGTGTGCGAGAGGACCGCGTCCCTGCGGGCCAGGGACGCAGCCCGGCGCGGCTGCCCCGGCGACACCCAGCCGTAGACGTCCGCCCTGATCAGCGCGCCGATCCACTCCTGGTACGGATTGTCGGTGGTGGCGGCGAGCGGGGGCTGGATGCCGGTGGCGAGGTTGCGGTAGGCGGCCCGCTCGGCGGTGAAGGTCTGCAGGTACGGCAGCCGGCGCAGCCAGAGGGTGCCGAGCTGTTCGGTGGTGAAGTCCGGGCCGTGGGTCTCCAGCAGGTCCAGGACCAGGACGGAGTAGTCGACGTCGTCGTCCCGGCAGCTGCCGTCGACCCGGCCGCGCACGCAGCTCCGCCACTCGGGGCGCAGCAGCGCGGCGTCCTCCTCGGTCGGCGGCGGGGGGAGGTAGTCGGTGAGCGGCAGCGCGCCGGCGCGGCGCAGGTAGCGGTCGATGCGTTCGCGGGTCCAGTGGTCGCCGTGCTCGACGGGCTTGCCGAGCATGTTCCCGGCGATCCGGCCGAGCCAGCCGCCGTGTATCCGGTCGGCGAGGCCGGGCCGCGGGGCGGCGGGGGAAGCGCTGCGGTGCGACGGCGTCATGTCTTCAGGTGTACCGAAGACCCGGGAGGCGCGCGTGGGCCGGAACGCGCCGAACCGGGCGCGGTGCGCGGATGCGGGCGCGGCTGTGCCGGGCGGGCCGATGCTCCGGAGCGCGGCCCCGTGTGCCGTGCGCGGCCGCGGAGACGCCACCCGGGACAGCGTGTGCGGGTGCGGGGTACCGTACGACCACTACAGCGGAAAATTAAATCCGCTTCGTGGAAAACTTCATCGGCGTCTCTGTTGCCCCCGTCCACCGCCGGATAGGGTCACAGCGGCGCGACGGCAGTTCGACGGCAAGGGGAGTCAGGGTGGCGGACGCAGCAACGAATGAGGCACCGGCAGCACACGTGCTGATCGCCGCGGACAAGTTCAAGGGCTCGCTGACGGCGGTCCAGGTCGCCGAGCACGTCACGGCCGGCCTGCGGCGCGCCGTGCCGGGGCTGTCGGTGGCGGCCGTCCCGGTCGCCGACGGGGGCGACGGCACGGTCGCGGCGGCGCTGGCCGCGGGCTTCACGCGGCACGAGGTACGGGTCACCGGTCCCACCGGTGAGCCCGTCACGGCCACGTTCGCGCTGCGCGCCGACGGTACGGCCGTGGTGGAGATGGCCGAGGCGTCCGGCCTTCAGCACCTCCCGGACGGCGTCTTCGCGCCGCTCACGGCCACCACGTACGGCACCGGCGAGCTGCTGCTGGCCGCGCTGGACGCGGGCGCCCGCTCGATCGTCTTCGGCGTCGGCGGCAGCGCCACCACCGACGGCGGCGCCGGCATGCTCGCGGCGCTCGGCGCGCGCTTCCTGGACCGCGCGGGGGAGCCGGTCGCGCCGGGCGGCGGCCCGCTGGCCGGCCTGGCGTCCGCCGACCTCAGCGGCCTCGACCCCCGGCTGGCCAGCACCGAGATCATCCTGGCCAGCGACGTGGACAACCCGCTGACCGGCCCGAAGGGCGCGCCCGCCGTCTACGGCCCGCAGAAGGGCGCGAGCGAGGCGGACGTCGCCACGCTGGACGCGGCGCTGGCGCACTACGCGAAGGTGCTGGAGGCGGCGGTCGGGCCGAAGGCCGCGGAGTACGCGGTGGCGCCGGGCGCGGGCGCGGCGGGCGGCATCGGGTACGGGGCGCTGGTCGGGCTCGGTGCGGAGTTCCGGCCCGGTATCGACGTCATGCTCGACGTGCTCGGCTTCGGGCCGGCGCTGGAGCGGGCCACGTTCGTGATCACGGGCGAGGGGTCGCTGGACGAGCAGACCCTCCACGGCAAGGCCCCGGCGGGCGTCGCGGCCGCGGCCCGCGCCCGCGGCCTGACCGTCGTAGCGGTCTGCGGCCGCCTGCTGCTGCCGCCGTCGGCGCTGCTCCAGGCGGGCATCGAACGGGCGTACCCCCTGACGGCGCTGGAGCCGGATCCGGCCCGTTCCATGGCCGAAGCGGGTCCGCTGCTGGAACGCGCGGCGGAATCCTTGGCGCGGGACTTCTTGGCGTAGCCGCCC
>NZ_PQSQ01000051.1 GCF_002920575.1 Streptomyces sp. Ru73
CTGCTGGAGACCTGCGCGTACCACGCCCGTTCGCTGGCGGCCACCGCCGAGCTGGTGCCGTACAGCAAGACCGTCGCCGCCGACCCGCGTCTGGAGCGGGCCGGCAAGCGCATCGCCCGGAACATCGACGTCATCGTGGCGCGCGTGGTGGACGAGAGCGCCCGCGGCGAGGTCACCGCGGGCGCGAGCATCGCCTCGATCCTGGACGTGGACGACACCGGCACGCCGCGCACCGGCACGGTCACCTACCGCGTCCTGCGCCACCTCCAACGCCTGGACGAGGGCGTGGTCGGCCTCGCCCGGCCCCTGGACGTACCGGTCGCGGGACGCAGCGTGGGGTCGACGGGCTGACCCCCGCCCGGACGCGGCGCCCGGCGGGCCGTGCCTTGCGGCGCCCGACGGGCCGGGCTGGTGCGGCGTGGGCGGGCGAGGCCGGTGCGGGCGGAGCAGGTGCGGGCGGGCCGGGGCCGAGGTGGCCTGGGCTGTGAGGCCGGTGCGGGCGGGCCGGGGCCGAGGTGGCCTGGCCGGTGCGGGCGGTGTGGCCTGCTGGCCGGTGCGGGCGGTGGGGGCCGGGTCCGCGGCGCGGGGTCGCCGGGGTCTCACTCCACGCGCGGGTCGGCCGCCGCTGCCGCGTCGTCGTCCTCCGGCAGGTGGACGTCGTTGACGTCGATGTTCACCTCGACGACCTCCAGGCCGGTGATGCGCTCCACGGCGGCGATCACGTTCTCCCGTACGTCGCGGGCCACGTCGGTGACCGGCACGCCGTACTCGACGACCAGGTCCAGGTCGACGGCCGTCTGCCGCTCGCCGACCTCGACCTTCACGCCGCGGCCGACGTTCGGGCGGCCGCCGGGCACCCGGTCGCGGACGGCGCCGAACGTGCGCGACAGCCCGCCGCCCATGTCGTGCACCCCGGGCACCTCCCGTGCCGCCATGCCCGCGATCTTCACGACCACGACGTCGGCGATGGAGGTCCTGCCGCGCGTCGCCGCGGGCCGCCCGGCTCCGGTGGCGCCGCCGCTCACGGTGGTGCTCCCGCCGGCGGTGCCGCTCTTGGGCGAGGCGGCGGCGCTCTCCTCGGTGGCGTTCAGCTGCTGCGTCATGGGGCTCTCCTCGGTCGGGCGGGGGCGCTCCGGTGACTGCCACCCGCTCTCGTCCGCTTGGACCCGCCCCCGCCGCGCGCGTCACGCGCCCCGCCGGACTTCTTCGGCCGGTCAGTTTCCCGGCCGGCCAGCCGCCGATCGGCCAGCGCCCGGTCAGCCGCCGGTCGCACGGCCGCCGATCGGTCAGCCGCCGGTCGCACGGCCGCTCCCGGCCGTGGCCGGTACGCGGGTCTCCTCGGCCGGCTTTTCGGCCTTCGGACGGCGTACGGCCGGCAGCCGGAAGGCCCAGTCCATGCGGGGCTCCATGACCGGCCGGAAGAACCGGCGCACCGGCGCCGAGGTGAGCACCAGCGCGAGGCCGACCCCGAAGGCGGTGACGGCCAGTTCACCGGCCGGGGTGTGCCAGAACGCCGCGTCGAACCAGCCCTTCCAGGCCGCGGTCCGCACGAAGAAGCCGTGCAGCAGGTAGGCGCAGAGCGTGCCGGCGCCGAGCGAGGTGTACCAGGTACGGCGGTGCGGCACAAGCGCCAGGAACGCCGCGGAGAGGATGAGCGAGCAGGCCGTGGTGGCCAGCACCATCGCCACGCCGACGGGCCAGGAGACGTGCAATTCGCCCCAGCTGTGGTTGTGCATGGCCCACTGCGCCGTCATGCGGCCCTTGGCCCAGTACGCCACGGCCGCACCGGCCGCCAGTACGGGCACGGCCGCGATCCGTACCCACCGTGCCCGCAGCAGCTCCCAGTGCTCGGGGCGCAGCACGAGGCCGATCACGAAGAACGGCAGGAACTGCAGGACGCGGTCGAGGTTGAGGATGCCGCTCACCGACGTGGCCGCGCCGACCAGCGCGACGGCGAAGGCGAGTCCGACCGCGACCCACCAGCGCATCGCCCGCCACAGGGGCGCCGTGAGCCGCCACACGAAGAGCGCCGCGAGGAACCAGGTGAGGTACCACGGCGAGAGCAGGCTGAGGTCGTTGTGCCGGCCGTCGACGACGTTGCCGTAGAGCGTGTACGCGGTCTCGAAGACGAGGTACGGGACGGCGACGCCGGTGATGAGCCGTTTGCCCTGTTCCGGCTTGAGCACGAAACTCCGGGAGAAATAGCCGGAGATCATGATGAACAGCGGCATGTGGAACATGTAAAGGAACAGGTAGGCGGACCAGACCGCGTGGCTGTCCTTGAGCGGCTGCCAGGCGTGACCGGCCACGACCAGCACCATGGCCAGCAGCTTCGCGTTGTCGAAGAACGGGTTCCGCCCCGCTCCTTGTCCGTCCGGCGAGCGCTGTCCCACATGACCTCCTCGGCGACGACCACGACTCCGCCCGCTGCGACCCTAGGGGCCCGTGGGGCCCGGCGTCGAATGCGGTTCCCCGTGTGTCGGCACCCGGCTCCCGGCACCGCCCACGGCGCCGCCCGCCGAGCCGAAGAGGGCCCGCTCCCCCACGAAGCGCACCGACCCGCTCCCCCATGGGGCGCACCGACCCGCTCCCCCATGGGGCGCATCAGCGTGCTCTCCCACGAGGCGCATCGGTGCGCTCTCCCGCAAGCGCATCGATCCGTACCGTTCCGCTCCAGGAAGCGCATCAGCCCGGGTACCCGGATCTTCACCGGGCATGCGCCGCGCCGGGCCGTGGCGGCGCGCTGCGTAGGCGGCCGCCGCGCGTGACACTGGCCGCATGGACTGGTACCCGCTGCGCCTGACCACGCCCGTGAAACAGCACGTCTTCGGCGGCCGCGCCATTCCCGACGGGCTCGGCCGGGGCGGCATGCCCGACGGACCCGTCGCGGAGACCTGGGAGGTCAGCGACGTGGACGGGGACGGCGCCCGGATCGGGAACGGTGCGCTGGCCGGGCAGACCCTGCGCCGGCTGACGCACGAGCACCCCGACGGGCTGGTGGGCCGAGGCTGGCGGGGCCCGCGCTTCCCGCTGCTGACCAAGTTCATCGACGGCCACCGCCCGCTCCCGGTCCATCTGCACCCCGACGACACCGCGGCCCGCGAACGGGAGGGCGAGCCGAACGGCAAGACGGAGGCGTGGCACATCCTCGACGCGCCGCCCGGCACCACCGCGTACGCGGGCGTGCTGCCCGGGGTCGACCGCGAGCGGCTGCGGCAGGCGCTGCTCGACCAGGACTTCGACGCGGTGCTGCGGCGGCTGCCGGTACGCACGGGCGACACGCTGTACGTACCGGGCGGGACGCCGCACCGCTTCGGGCCCGACACGCTGGTCTACGAGATCGAGCAGACCTCGGACCTCCAGCAGCACGCGATGCGGCACCGGATGGAGGACGGCTCGGCGCTGGACGAGAGCGCGTGGCGGGCCAACATCGAGGCCCTGCTGGCGGAGTGGGTGCCGGAGCACCGCCCGGAGTTCCATCCCGGGCTGCGGCTTCCGTCGTCCGGCGGCTGGACGGGCCGGATGCTCTGCGCGGGCCCGTACTTCGCACTGGAGCGGTGGCAGGCCCCGGCCGCGGCAGAATCGCCGCCGCTGGTCCGCTCGTTCGACACCGCCCTGGTACTGAGCAACGCCGGGCCCCCGGTGACCGTGGCGTACGGCACGGGCAGCGAACCCCTCGGCCGTGCCGAGACGCTGCTGCTGCCCGCCGCGCTCGGCCGGGTGGAACTGCACGGCCCCGCCGACGTACTGATCGGCTACCTCCCCGACCTGGAACACGACGTCCGCACCCCACTCCTGACCGCGGGCCACGCCCCGGCAGCCATCACATCACTCGGCGAGGTCCCCATCTGACCCCGCGACGCAGTCTCGCCTTGTGCGAACAGCCGCCCCTTCGCCTTGCGAACACGCGAACACGGGAGCGGTTGTTCCCCGGAACGCGTGATCAGTCCCGGAAGGGCTTTCTTTAGTTGCCTGAGGCAGGCGAAGCTTACGGGGCGCAAGCGACGGGCTGCAGACCGTCACCGCGCCGCCCCCGGCCGAAGTCCCTTTCCGGAGCGGGGGCGTGTCCCAGAAAATGCACCATGCACAAGGAGAACGACGAGATGAACTTCCTCACCAACCTGCTGGCCGGCGTCGTCCACTTCGTGGGTTGGCTCGTCTGACAGAACCACAAGACCGGGCGCCGCTCCCCCTCGTCCCACGGAGGAGCGGCGCCCGCCGTCATGTGCCGCCCCGTACCGGCAGCAGACCTCCAAGCAGGCTCCCACCGAGACTGCGTCCGTCCGCACCAAAAATCCTCGCAAAATCGGGCACCGCTCGCGATGAACGCCTATAACTTGACGGCTGCCCCAAAGGGAAGCTCGCCGATGGGTGGCTCCCGATCGACGATGGGCTTGACGGAATTCGCGAGCGCCGGCTGCGACAGCCTCGCCTTCGCCGCTTCCGAGCACTCATCGGAGCGGTCCGCGTGCCCCGTTTCCCCGCCTTCGCAGCAGCCTCCTGACCTGACGGCTGCTCAGTTCGAGCCGTGCGGGCTGGCCAGGGGCGCCCGCGCGTGCGTGAACGCACGTGCACTCGCGCGCCCGGGACGGTTGCGGTCTGTGAGTCGGCCGGTGCGGTACGCGCTCGTAGCCAAGATCAAGTGGGACGGCCCGGCCAACTTACGCGCCTATAGTCGGCTGTCCAGCGGTACCGAAGGACGTCGGGGGACTTGACCCGATGGGCACTGCTGACCGCCCGTCAGCTGCGGTGGTTCGGGGCTGGGGTGCGCCTCTAGCGTGGGCTGGTACGGCGTGTCACTCCGACCCCTATCGCGGGCGCTTCCTTGTGGGGAGGCGAGGGGATTTGCACCTGGCACGAGCTTTGCGACAAACGGCAATGCTCAGCGTCCTTGCGGTTCACAGATCTTAGATCTTTGATCTTGTTGTGTTCGGCGTTCAGTGTTCGATCTTCAATCTCAGTTCAGTTGTTGATCTCGCCGTTCATCCACCTTCACTGTCGTGCTGTCGGAGACGCGGAGGGAACCCCTACTCGGGGTGCTTGTTTTTGAGGTGATTTCAATTCGGGGGTACGCATGCGCGCGGCGGGCGCGACCCCGACATTCCCGGAATCGAAACGGGATCGCACCGCCGGCATGGGCACCCTTAGCGACGGGGGCGCTTACCCCGGCTCCCGCTACGCGGCCTGGGCTTTGCGTTTTCAGATCGCCGTTCCGGCTCTTCATCGGCCAGGGCGGCCATTTGGGCCTTAAAAATGCCGGAATCCATCTTTATGAAGTAGGTGAGCGGTGTGACCACCAGGAGGACCATCCCCATCTGTATGCACCGATAAATGTCTTCTGCACGGTCGGATGAGCTTATCGTTGGTTTCTGGCCCGCCAGGTAAGCTAACGACTGCATCTCCACGCCGACGAGCACGCTTCCCATGATTAGCCAGGCTATTGTCATCACTAGCGGGAGCAGCACTCCGCGAGAATACCTGCGCATGTGGCGCCAAGTTCCCTCGCCCTCCAGTGGCTCCATTTTGGTCCGTACAGCTTCGATGCCCCTCTCTCGGGCCTGCTTGGCATACGGGATCATCTCGACAAATCCCGCCAGCATGATGACTGGGGCTAGAGCTGACACTGCCGTCGCAAAGTCGGTAGTCATCTTCACGCGTAACAGTCTGCCCGGCAGCTAGCGGGCTCATCCAAGGCTTGCGCAGTCGGCCGCTGACGAAGGCGATGAGGCGGACAGCCACAGCAGTGGGACCACGCCTTACGGCCCACCAGGGCGCGGTACCCCATTGTTTCGCCGTTCCGCCTACGACGCCGGCCCCTGACCGAGTCGGCTCCAGCAGCCTCCTGACGGCAATGGGCCCGTCCAGCCGCAGAGGCGAATGGACGGGCCTGCCCGACAACATCTCTCACTCGCCTGCCTGAGCAGCCGGCCTCTCGAACGGCGGGCGGGTCTCCGCGGCTTAGCGTCCGATCGTGGGCAGCGCGGCCCGGCGTGGGCCGTGCGCCTCGTCGAGAGGAGCTTGCAGTGGGTGAGCGTAGGCCGAAGAGGTGGACGACCAAGGACCAGGCTATCCAGGAGATGAATGAGCAGCTGAAAGCCTTCCAGGACAACGACGAGGAGAGCGGCAAGGGCTAGCCGAGCAGCCGCGGCAGCGGAAGTAGGACCCCGCTTTCCGGCGTGCAGGGCCCGATATCCACGCTTCGAGGGCCGGGCCTTCGTCCTGCGCTCGATGGGCGGCATCCCGGCTCCGCTGCCGGTTCACGTCTATTCATGAGCGGGCCCGTCCACGAGTCGGCTGCGGTTCGGGCCGTGATACCTGTTGTACTTGCGACGTCGTTGCAAGATGTTCAGCGCTGCGGTCCTGTCAGCAAGGTCCACCCCCGTGGCACGGGCCAGGAGCTGCATGACTGCCCTTTCCAGTTCCTCATCATTTTCGAAGCGTCCTGCGAGATAGCTGAAGATGTCTCGGCCCGGGTACTTCAGCGACGGCCCGTCGCCAGTCCACTCGATAGAAAGCGGCGGTACCGTAGGGAAGCCGGCCTCTGCCGCACCGAACCCCCACTCTGCAGCTGAATGTACGAGTCGCTGGATGCCCAGCTGGTAGGCGGCATCGCGGTCGACTCCGTTGCCTTCCCCCACTGCCAAGTTGATGGTCCCGCCGTGCCTCCCCGTGACAACCACCGGGTTCGCGGAGTCTTCTTGTTCTGCCGGCTGAGGCGGGGGAGCGGAAACCGCCACCAGATCCTGTTCCAGATCCTGGGTACGGGCCTCCAGCGCCATGCCGGCGGCCTCCAGCCGAAATCAGCGATCTCCGAAGGTTGGGCTGCGCCACAGGACGACGCCGAAGAAGGCCAGGACAATGAGGACGGTGAAGGGCCGCTTTATCGCGACGATGAACTCTAAGGCGGTCATAATGATCACCGTAGCGAGGAGGCCCCTGGGCCGGCAGGCAAACGGTCGAGCGCTACAGCACGTCCGTCACCGCTGACACGGCCGCAGCCACCCCAGCGAGCACAGTTGCGTAGATGCCGACCGCGGAGAACTTCTCTGTCGTTGTCAAGCGGCTCCAGACTGACCCAGCCGGGATGTCTTCGAGAACCTTGAGTTGGGCTCGTCGGATGTAGAGGAAGGTCGGCACCAACATGAGCATCGCGACCGCGAGGCAGCACTCCACTACGACCATCCAGCTGTCGACCTTGCTGGACCCGGTCGGCGCCGTGGTTCCGGTCGGCGCATGTTGTTGGTTGCCCTTCCAAGGGACAACGATCATCAACATACACATGGAGATCATCACCAGCTCGTGCAGAGTGCCGTAATCCCTTACGGGGGGTCCTTCGGCTCCCCTGTTGCGCAGGAACAGTTCGATGCGGGCTTCCTGGCCACGTACAAGGATTTCGTTGGAGCCGCTGATGTCAACGCTGATCTTGCGGGAGCGGATGTCGAGAGCGACCTCCAGTTCACCGGCCGGATCTTTCGCGCTGTACTGAAGGTTGTCCCAGCGGACGCGATCGTCGTAGCCAGGGGCGGACGTGATATCGCGTATGAGGTCTTCCAGAGAGCGGGCGCTCCAACGGGTGCTGTTGTGCACCGTCGTCACGGTCGCGTTCGTCGCCGAGATCGGTCCCGCCGCGAGCGAGAAGAGTGCGACAAGGTCTGAACGCCCTAAGCGGCACTTGGTGTACTTGTTGCTCAGCATCGTCGTCGCAGGCGCACCAATCATGAACGGCAGTATGAGCCGATCTTTTGATCAGTTCCAATCGGCAGACACTGCTCAGATGTTGGGGCTGCCCGCAGGGCCCCATTCGGGTTGTTCGGTACGGAGGATGACGCCAACGAGGACCCGCATCTGCGGTGACAGGCCCGGATACTTTTCGGGCCGGTATGCCAGGAAGGCCAGCAGTCGAGCGAAGCCGGCGTCTCCCCCGCGGCGCGGGATGCCCAGGGCCAGGATGCCCTGCTGACACGCGTGGTCAATCCCGAGCCCGCTCCGGTCGTCGACCGTGCGGGCAGCTCTGAGCCTGCCGCCGACGGCTCCCAGGTGCCGTCTTCCAGACGGGCCGCGAACTTCGCGAGTTCCACGTTGGCATCGGGGCCGGCCAGGTGCGCTCGCTCCAGTCGATCGTCATGGACAGCAGCGTAGGCGGGCGCCCGTCACGCGGAGCGCGCTTGCTGAGGGCCCGGCGCTCGGCCCGCCCGTCCACGGCCCTGCCGGACTCCTGGCCGACGGGAAGGTCCCGCCCCGACGGCCAGAAGAGCAAGCCGCTCGTGCGGGAGGAGCTACTGCGCGGAGGCGAGCAGGCGGATCCTCGTCGTGTGTCCGGGGAGATGCTCGGTAGCGCGCAAGCGGATCAAGTCGCCCCAGGGCACACGCTGTTCGGGCAGTGGTCGGCCCTCGCGGCTGACGAGGCGGAGTGTCACGGGTATGGCGGCGGCCTGGTCGGGGGTCGCCCGGAGCACAGCACTCAGGTCTGCGGCGTTGCGGCTCACGAGGTCGACGCGCTGAGTGTGGGTGGTCGAGGCGATCAATGAGCTGATCGCGGCCTCGTCCATGGCCTCGCGGTTGTCAACGATGGCGGGAAGACCGGTGAGCACATCACGCGCTGCGGCGGCGAGTATGCGGTCGCTGAGTGCGATGTGGCTCAGTGTCCAGTCGATGCCGGATCGGGAATCCGGCGCCAAGGGGGCGGTATCGCCGATCACTCCCGCTGCGGCGAGCAGGTGCCGATAGGCGTTGTCGAGTTCGGTGGTGTCCACGGGGACCTCCGGGAGGAATTGGGCTGTGACCTATGTGGCCCGCTGTCAGTCGTCAGCGGTGCGGAACGGCGCGGCTGACCGGATGGCCGGGTCACGGTGACGTACTCGGGCGAGGACGATCAGTACGGTCACGCAGAGCAGGGCGACGCCGCCTGCGAAGTACTGGACTGCGGCAAGGAGACCGGCAACGGTGGCGAGGAAGCCGACTCCGATGACGGGCAGGCCGACACCGAGGTAGACGATCACGTAGAAGCTGGACAGCACTTCGGCGTGACGCTCGGCCGCAGCTGCTTGGCTGACCGCAGTGAGGCCGCCCAGGAACACCAGCCCCTGCCCGGTGCCGGCGACCACCGTCGCGATGAGGAGCAGCGTCAGCGAGGACACGGCACCCGCGAGGGCCAGCGCCACCAGCCCGGTGGCCAGCAGCGGGAGGCCGGTCAGCTCCAGGGCCCGGGCCGGCCGTCCGTAGGCGACGAGTTGGGCGAGCACGGAACAGGCCAGCATCAGGGCCACGGCTGCGCCGCCCAGCAGCAGATTCTTGCTGCCCGACAGGGTGGTCACGTAGGTGGGGATCAGCGTGAGGAAGAGTCCGATGACGGTGAACGCGAGGAAACCGGCCGTTCCACTGGTGGCGAAGGCTCCCCGCGCCTCGGTGGGGACTTCGGGCCGGCGGGGGCGCCATCGAGTCGCCGGGCGGGTTACCGGCAGAGCGATGATCACTGCCGCCGCCGGTACCAGCAGCACGATCTCGACGACGAACGGCAGTACATGCGGCGCCGGAGCGTACTGAGCAAGCAGACCGGCGAGTACCGGGCCCAGACCCAGGCCGCCCACGGAAGCCACGGTTGCCACGAGTGCGGCCTTGCGCCGGTTCCCGGTGGGCTCCAGTTCTGCCAGCGAAGCGGTCAACGGCCCCGAGGCCGCGCCGAGCGCAAGCCCCTGCAGGATGCGCGCCGCGAACAGCCACGCCGTGCCCTCGGCGAGGGCGAAGACCATCGACCCGAGTGCGGCCAGGACCACCGCCGGCAGCAGCACCTTCCGGCGGCCCACCGCATCCGATAACGGGCCGGCCACCAGCAGGGACGGAATGAGAGCGGCGACGTATGCCGCGAAGATCAGCGTGACGACCAGCGGCGAGAATCCGAACTGCGCCTGGTATTCCCGGTACAGCGGCGTCGGCAGGTTCGTACCGGTGAGCAGGATCAGCAGCGCATAGGCCGCACCCCAGAACCTCCACCTCCCACCCGGCCTGGCCCGCGTGTCCTGATCCGTGTGGGGACAGACCGAGGGCTCGGCCCGGTGGTCGCGGCGTGGTGTCCGACCGCTGTGTGCGGCGGTGAGGCGATCGAGCGGCATCCGTTCCTCCACAGCCATCATGTTCGGGTTTCACGAACATAGCAGATGTTCGTCAACCCCGAACATGATTGGTTATGCTGCAGACATGGCCAGCCGTACCGCGACGAAACTTGTGCACCCCGACCGCGCCGAACTGCAGTTCACCACCGTCCTCGCAGCCCTGAGCGACCCGGTGCGTCTGGCCATCGTCGCCCGGCTCGCAGAGGCCGAACCCGACGGCGAACTGGCGTGCACGACGTTCGCGCTGCCGGTCAGCAAGTCCACCCAGAGCGGCCATTTCAAGGTCCTCCGGGAAGCAGGCGTGATCCGCCAGCGGGACGAGGGAACCCGGCGGCTCAACCGGCTCCGCCGAGAAGACCTCGACGCCCGCTTCCCCGGGCTCCTCGACATCGCCGTCCCGCAAGGGCGTGACGTGATCGCCGGCTGGTGAGACGGCACAGGCCGGCCGTTACACGGTTGAGCGGGCGCCTTCTCCCTTATCCAGCTCCTGAGCAGGGCCGTCGGTCGGTGGTCTTCGCGAGTCGGCGCCCCGCGTCCTACCGCTCCAGCGGCCGATGGGCGGTCTCCGGCAGTCGGAAGTAGACGGCGGAGGACACCAGGCACAGTACGGCCACGTAGACGGGGAAGAGGCCGGCCTGGCCCAGGTCCTTGAACAGGGTGCCGATGTAGGGAGCCGTGCCGCCGAAGAGGGCGACGGTGAGGGAGTAGGGGAAGCCGATGCCAGCGGCGCGCACCCGGGCCGGGAAGACCTCTGCGTTCACCGCTGCCGAGATGGCCGTGAAGCCGCTCAGCAGGATCATGCCGGCGCACTGCACGAGCAGCAGCGTGACGAAGGAGTCGTCGAGCGCGCGCAGCAGCGGCACGCTCAGCAGGGCGAAGCCGAGTCCGAACATCAGCAGCAGCGGCTTGCGCCCGAAGCGGTCGGAGGCGAGGCCCGTGAGGGGCTGGAGCACGGCGAAGAACGTCAGCGAGAGGGTGCCGGCCAGCAGCGCGTCCGACTTCGTCACCCCGGCGTTGAGCTCGGCGTACGTGGGCAGGTACGAGGTCCATGTGTAGTACGCGAGCGTGCCGCCCGCGGTGATGCCGCAGATCAGGAGCGACTCGCGCGGATGGCGGCGCAGCGCCTCGAAGAGGCCGGGGCGGGGTGCCTTCGCCTGCTCCTCGCTGCGCGTCTCGTGCGCGCCGCGCCGGACCCAGAAGCCCACCAGGCTCAGAACGGCGCCCAGCACGAACGGGACCCGCCAGCCCCAGCTGTCCATGGTGGCGGGCGCGAGGTTCGCGACGAGGAGTGCCGCGATGCCGGACGCGACGAGCTGCCCGATGGTCGTCGAGACGTACTGGAAGCTGGAGAAGAGTCCGCGTCGGCCGGGTCCGGCGGACTCCACGAGGAACGTGGTCGAGGCGGCGAACTCCCCGCCCACCGACAGCCCTTGCAGCAGCCGGGCCAGGACGAGGACGATCGGCGCGAGGACGCCGGCGGCGGCGTACGTCGGCGTCAGGCCCACCAGCAGGCTGCTGCCGCCCATCAGCAGAATCGTCACCGTCAGCGCCGCACGGCGCCCGCGCCGGTCGGCGACCGCGCCCATCAGCAGCCCGCCGACGGGCCGCATGAAGAACCCCACCGCGAAGACCGCGAACGTCGACAGCAGCGGCACCAGCGAGTTCGACGCGCTCTTGGGGAAGATCTGCGCGGCGATGTACGTGGCGAGGAAGGTATATGTGTACCAGTCGTACCATTCGACGGCATTGCCGACCGAGGCCGCGAACAGCTGCCGCACAGGGCGCGCCGGAGGGGTCACTGCGCCCGCACGAGATGCCTCACCAGTAGCGGAAACCGACCCGCCCTCGGGCTCGGGCCCTTTGCTGGAAGCTGTCATGATCACGAATCTCCCCGTCTACGGGCACGGCAATTCCGCCGCGCCGACCTCTCCGGAATGCGCACTCGCAAGGAATCGGCTCAGGTGCTCGCGGCACCGCTGACCGCCCGCCGGCCAAGTCGACAAGCCGACAGCAGGCAGTCCGCTTCGCCCCGGGCGGAGGCGAGGAAACCGAGCAGCACCCCGGACGCGGCACCATGTTGGCGTACCGCGGATACCGGGCGCCGGTCCCCCGCCGGGGCCTCCGCCGCCCGTTCCGCCTTCTTGTTCTGCGCGCTCGACATGCGCCTCCGCTCCCGGGTGCTTCACGTGACCCTGCCGCTCGGGCAGGAAGAGCCACCAGGTGATCATGCCCCCGCGAGGCCGGTGGCCGCCAGGTGCGAGGGCGGCCGAAAGGAGATGGCAACGTGCGTGTAGCACTGTTCGTCACCTGTATCAACGACACGCTCTATCCACGGACCGGCCGGGCTGTGGTCACCCTGCTGGAACGGCTGGGGGTGGAGGTCGGCTTCCCGGCGGCGCAGAGCTGTTGCGGGCAGCCGCAGTTCAACACCGGTTACCGGCACGCCACGGAGCCGCTGGCGCTGCGGTACGCGCGGGCCTTCCGGGACTACGAATACGTCGTCGTGCCGTCCGGGTCGTGCGCGGCGATGGTGCGGGAGAACTATCCGCGGCTGGGCGAGCGGGCCGCCGCCGAGGGCCGGGGCACGGCGCTCACCGAGGCGGCCGCCGAGGCCGTGCCGAAGACGTACGAGCTGACGGAGTTCCTGGTCGATGTGCTGAAGGTGACGGATGTGGGTGCGTACTACCCGCACCCGGTCACGTACCACCCGACCTGCCACGGGCTGCGGATGCTGGGGCTCGGGGAGCGGCCGCGCACCCTGCTGTCGCATGTGAAGGGGCTGGAGCTGCGGGAGCTGGAGGGGGCGGAGGAGTGCTGCGGCTTCGGCGGCACGTTCGCGGTGAAGAACCCCGCGGTGTCCGCCGCGATGGGCGCCGACAAGACCCGGCACATTCAGGAGACCGGCGCGGCGGCCGTCTGCACGGTCGACAACTCCTGTCTGATGCACATCGGCGGCATGCTCTCGCGGCAGGGCTCGACGGCCCGGCCGGTCCATATCGCGGAGATCCTGGCCAGTACGGAAGGGGACGTGCTGTGACGGCAAGGGCCGATTCCGCCGATTCGCCGAGCGAAGGGAACGTGCTGTGAGCGTCACCGACCTGGGCATGCCGGCCTTCCCGGCCGCCGCCGACCGCTCCACCCGGGACACTCGGCTGCGCGCCAACCTCCGGTACGCCACGCACACCATCCGGGACAAGCGCGCGCGGGCCGTCGGTGAGCTGGCGGACTGGGCGCAGTTGCGCGCGGCGGGGCGTGCGATCAAGGACCGTACGCTGCGCCACCTGGACCACTATCTGGAGCGGCTGGAGGAGGCGGTGTCCGCCGCCGGCGGCCAGGTGCACTGGGCGGCGGACGCGGCGGAGGCCAACCGGATCGTGACGCGGCTGGTGCGGGCCACCGGTGAGCGCGAGGTCGTCAAGGTCAAGTCGATGGCCACGCAGGAGATCGGGCTGAACGAGGCGCTGGCCGAGGCGGGCATCAGCGCGTACGAGACGGACCTCGCGGAGCTGATCGTGCAGCTCGGCAAGGACCGCCCGTCCCACATCCTGGTGCCGGCGATCCACCGCAACCGCTCCGAGATCCGCGACATCTTCCGCAGCGAGATGGGCGATTGGGGGCGGCCGGCGCCGGAGGGCCTGAGCGACCGGCCGGCGGAGCTGGCCGAGGCGGCGCGGCTGCACCTGCGGGAGAAGTTCCTGCGCGCCAAGGTCGGCATCTCGGGCGCCAACTTCATGGTGGCGGAGACCGGGACGCTGGTCGTCGTGGAGTCCGAGGGCAACGGCCGGATGTGCCTGACGCTCCCGGAGACGCTGATCTCGGTCGTCGGCATCGAGAAGGTGGTGCCCAGCTGGCAGGACCTGGAGGTCTTCCTGCAGCTGCTGCCGCGGTCGTCCACGGCCGAGCGGATGAACCCGTACACGTCGATGTGGACCGGTACGTCGGACGGGGACGGGCCGCGCACCTTCCACCTGGTCCTGCTGGACAACGGGCGGACGGACACGCTCGCGGACACGGTGGGGCGGCAGGCGCTGCGCTGCATCCGCTGCTCGGCGTGCCTGAACGTCTGCCCGGTGTACGAGCGGGCCGGCGGCCATGCGTACGGCTCGGCCTATCCTGGGCCGATCGGCGCGATCCTGACGCCGCAGCTGCGCGGCACGGCGAGCGAGCTGGACGCCTCGCTGCCGTACGCGTCGTCCCTGTGCGGCGCGTGCTACGAGGTCTGTCCGGTGGCGATCGACATTCCCGAAGTGCTGGTGCACCTGCGGGAACGGGTCGTCGAGGGCGGCAAGGTGACCCGGCGCGGGGTGAAGACGGTGATCCGGCCGGCGAAGGGGCATGCGGCGGAGCGGGCCGCGATGCGGGCGGCGGGGTTCGCGTTCGATCGGCCCGGTGTGCTGCGTGCGGGCCAGCGGCTGGCGGCGCGTACCCGAAAGCTGCATCCCCGGCGGCTGCCGGGGCCGGGCCGCGCCTGGTCGGACACGCGGGATCTGCCGTCGGTGCCGGCGGAGTCGTTCCGGGACTGGTGGCAGCGCACCCGGGGCGCTGAGCGCGGCGGACACGAAGGAGGCGCGGAGTGAGCAGCCGGGACGTGGTGCTGGCGCGGGTGCGCCGGGCGCTGGCGGACGTACCGCGGGCAGCGGGTCCCGAGGAGACCCCGGTCCCGCGTGACTACCTGCGGGCACACGGCGAGCGGCCGGCGGCGGACACCGCCCGGCTGCTCGCGGAGAACCTCGCCGACTACCGCGCCGTGGTCCACGAGGTCCACGCCGCCGGGCTGCCGGGGCTGCTGGCGCATCTGCTGTGCGAGCGCGGCTCACGGTCGGTGGTGGTGCCGGCCGGGCTGCCCCCGGAGTGGCTGGCGGACTGCGACGTCGAGGTGGTGCCCGACGCGCCGGACACCACGCCGGCCGAACTGGACGCGGTCGACAGCGTGGTGACCGGCTGCGCGGTGGCCATCGCCGAGACCGGCACGATCATCCTGGACGCGGGCCCCGACCAGGGCCGGCGCCGCATCACGCTCGTACCCGACCACCACATCTGCGTCGTACGGGTGCCGGACCAGGTCGTGGCGTCCGTACCGCAGGGCCTGGCTCGGCTGGACCCGCGCCGCCCGCTGACCTGGATCTCGGGCCCGTCCGCGACGAGCGACATCGAACTGGACCGCGTGGAGGGCGTACACGGACCGCGTGCGCTGGAGGTGGTGCTGATGACGCCATGAGTGGGGCCTGGGTGGCTTTCTGAGCGCAATGGCGTGCGTGAGGCGGACAACGGCCTTCGCCGCGGTGAGCGGGGAGGGCGGCTGGACCGCACGGCCGGCTCCGCTTCGAGGGCCTTGAGTGCCTCGTCGGCCCGCCCGAGTGAACGGCGAAGGCCCTCGGCCGACTCGGTCGCCTTGCTCTGCGCGTCGAGCAACCTGCTCTGTAACTCGCGCCAGACTTCGCCTCGTTGCTGCACTTCCCCTCCTGCCTCTCCGTCCCCGCAAATGATGCCCGACGCTCCCGTCGAAGTCCCGACCTGAACCCGCGGACAGCTGCCCGGCGTGGGCGGCAACGACTCCTGGGGCGCGCCGCCGCTGGAGCGGTATCTGCTGCATGCCGACCGGGAGTACAGGTATGCGTACCGGCTGACGCCGGCGTGACGGGTGGCTGCGACGGCCGCGGTTGTCCGCGGCCGTCGCAGGTCAGTCGAAGCGCATGTGGCGCAGGCCGACCCCGGCGCGGCGGAGCCTTCCCCGGAGCGGGCCGTCGGTGTTCGGGGCCAGTCGCAGCCCGGCCGAGGCGGTGATGCGGCCGGCCACCTCGGGGACGGTGAGGCGGTCGGTCCACAGGTGCTCGGCGAACTCCGGTTTCGCGAGCTGCTCCAGGCACCGGTCCAGCCGCCGTACGGCGAAGGTCTCGTGGCGCGGGGGCGCGTCCTGGCCCGCGAGGAGATGGAGGGCGCGCCCGACGCCGCGCTCGCGGAGCCGGCGCAGCACCGTGCGGCGGTCGGCCAGCAGGGCGAAGTGCCGGACGTCGTGGCCGCGGTCGCGCAGCCGGCCGACGGTCTCCTCGAAGTAGTCCGGTTCCACGACCGTCATGGGGACGATCACCGTGCCGTCGTGGCCGGTGAGGGCCCGGTCCAGTACCTCGTACACGCCCTGCCGCCAGGCGGGCAGGTCCTGGAAGTCGCCGCGCAGCGCGGGCGGCAGCGCCCGGTGCAGGCCGAAGCCGATGTGCTCGGGATCGCAGACCACGCTGCCGGGCAGCCGCCGCCGGATCTCGTACGCGGTCTGCGTCTTGCCGCCGCCGAAGGGGCCGTTGATCCACAGGAGCATGGGCCCGAGCCTAGGAGACGGCGGCGCGGGACGGGGCCTTCGGCTCCCCGCCGTCCGGTTCCGGCCCGTGCGCGGCCGACGAGGGCGCATCCGGCGCGGGCGCATCCGGCGCGGGCGCGTCCGGCCCCGCGGCTTCGGGTGCCGCCCCGTCCGGTGCCAGGTGTGCGTCCCGGCGTACGAGCGCTGCGTAGCGGCCGTCGGCGGCGAGCAGTTCGTCGTGCGTGCCGCGCTCGGCTATCCGGCCCGCGTCCAGCACGACGATCTGGTCGGCGTCGCGCACGGTGGAGAGCCGGTGCGCGATGGTGATGGTCGTACGGCCCGCCGAGAGCTTGTCGATGGCCCGCTGCACGGCGTGCTCGGTACGGGTGTCCAGGGCGCTGGTGGCCTCGTCCAGCACCAGGACCGGCGGGTCGCGCAGGATGGTGCGGGCGATGGCCAGGCGCTGCTTCTCGCCGCCGGAGAAGCGGTAGCCGCGCTCGCCCACGACGGTGTCGTAGCCGTCCGGGAGGGCCGCGATGTGGTCGTGGATCTGGGCGGCCCGCGCGGCCCGCTCGATCTCCTCGTCGGTCGCGTCGGGCTTGGCGAAGCGCAGGTTCTCCGCGACCGAGGCGTGGAAGAGGTAGGTCTCCTGGGAGACCACGCCGACCGATCGGGCGAGGGTGTCGAAGTCCAGTTCCCGGACGTCCACCCCGTCCAGCGTGACCCGGCCGCCGGTCACGTCGTACAGCCGCGGCACGAGGTAGCTGAGCGTGGACTTGCCGCTGCCGGTGGGGCCGACCACGGCGAGGCTGCCGCCGGCCGGGACGGTGAGGTCGATGCCGCTCAGCGTGGGCGCGGCAGCGGGGTCGTACGCGAAGGAGACGTCCTCGAAGCGGACCTCGCCGCGCGGCGCCGCCAGCCGTACCGGCTTCTCGGGCTCGGTGATGGCCACCGGCAGGTCGAGGTATTCGAAGATGCGCTGGAAGAGCGCGAGCGAGGTCTGCATCTGCACGCCGGTGGTCAGCAGCGAGACGGTCGGCCGCAGCAGGCCCTGCTGGAGGGAGACGAAGGCGACGAGCGTGCCGATGGAGAAGACCGGGCCGCCGAGCTGGAGGACCAGGCCCGCCGCCCAGTAGATCAGCGCGGGCATGGCGGCCATGACGATCCCTATGGTGGCCATCCGCCAGCGGCCCGCCATGTTGGCGCGGATCTCCAGGCCGACCAGCCGCTCGGACTCCTCGGTGAAGCCCCGGGTGAGCGAGTCGGCGCGGCCCATCGTGCGGCCGAGCAGGATGCCGGAGACCGACAGCGACTCGGTGACCATCGCGGACATCACGGCCATCTGCTTCTGCCGCTGGGTGGTGATCCGCTTGCGTTCGTTGCCGACCCGCCGGCTGACCCAGACGAAGAGCGGGAGCAGCAGGAGGGAGACGACGGTGAGCCGCCAGTCCAGCGCGACCATGGCCACGACGGTGGCGACCACGCTGGTGAGGTTGGAGACCAGGGAGGTCGCTGTGGAGGTGACGGTGGCCTGCATGCCGCCGATGTCGTTGGCGATGCGGGACTGCACCTCGCCGGTGCGCGTACGGGTGAAGAACGCCAGCGGCATGCGCTGCAGCTTGGCGTAGACGCCGGTCCGCAGGTCGTGCATGACGCGCTGGCCGACGGTGGTGGAGATCAGGGTCTGCAGCACGCCGAAGACGCTGTTCATCACCGCGGTGGCGATCATGCCGAGCGCGAGCAGGCTGAGCAGGCCGGTGCGCCGCTCAGGGATCGCCACGTCGAGGACGGCGCGGAGCAGGAACGGCGACGCGACGGACACCAGCGAGGCGGCGGCCACGAGCAGGCCCACCAGGGCCAGCCGGCCGCGGTACGGACGGAACAGGCGGAGGATCCGCCGCAGCTGGACGGGCTGCTGCTCGTCCTTGGGCGGTGGGGTCCAGTCGATGGTCTCGGGACGCAATGAGCTCCTTCGGGGAGATCGGCGAGCGGTATGCGGGGCCGGCGGCGCGGGCGTTCCGCGGTGCTCGGAGGCAAGCGGCTCGGAGCCGTCGGCCCGGTGGCAGGCGGCTTGGAGACCGGCGGCCCGGAGGCCGGCGGCTCGGGCGCCAGCCGAGCCTAGCCCATTGTTACCTATACTCACAATGAACCTAGTCCTGATACTCTCCGGGCATGCCCTCCCCCCAGACCGATCCCGGTACGAGCGCGGACCCGGCCGTCGACACGGGCCACGTGGCGAACGCGGGCCCCGTGGCCGGCGCGGACCCGGTGGCGCGCGCCGGCCGGCCCGACGGCACGCCCGCCGCACCCGACACCGACCTCGCCGAACAGCTCGTACGGCTCACCCGGCGGATGCACCGCGCCCAGAAGCGGCACCTGGAACCGCTCGCCCTCACCCCCGCGCAGTCCCGGCTGCTGCGCATCGTGGCGCACTGCGACACCCCGCCCCGGATGGCGGACCTGGCAGCGCGCCTGGACGTCGTACCGCGGGCCGTGACCACCCTGGTGGACGCGCTGGAGGCGGCGGACGCGGTACGCCGGGTGCCGGACCCGGCCAACCGCCGGGTGGTGCGGATCGAGCTGACCGAGACCGGCCGGACGACACTCGGGGCGCTGCGGAACGCGCGCCGGGCCGCCGCGGAGGACATCCTTGCTCCATTGACCGCCGACCAGCGCGAGCAGCTGGGCGGCCTGCTGGCCACCCTGGTCGACGGGCCGGGGCGGCGCTGCTGACCCGCTGGGCCGCTGACGAGGAGGAGCCATGCCGCTGCTGGAGCCGGAGCCGACCGCCCTGCGGCCCGCCACGACCGAGGGCCCGACGGTCGACCGGGTGCCGGACGGGCAGGCGTCCGGGACCCCCGAACCGCTGCGCGGCGACCTGATCGCGTTGCTCGGCCCGGAGAAGGTCCTGCACGGCCTGTCCGACCTGGTGAAATACGCCTCGGACGCCAGCCCGTACCGCTTCGTGCCGCAGGTGGTCGTGGTCGCGGAGGACGTCGACGACGTCTCGGCGGTCTTCTCCTACGCGCACGGCCACGGCCGGAAGGTCGTCCTGCGCGCCGCCGGCACCTCGCTCAACGGTCAGGCACAGGGCGAGGACATCCTCGTCGACGTGCGCCGCCACTGGGACGGCATCGAGGTACTGGGCGACGGCGAGCGGGCCCGCATCGGCCCCGGAACCACCGTCGCGCGGGCCAACGTCACGCTCGCCCGGCACGGCCGGCTGCTCGGCCCCGACCCGGCCAGCGCCATCGCCTGCACCGTCGGCGGCGTCGTCGCCAACAACGCCTCCGGCATGACCGCCGGCACCACCCGGAACTCCTACCGCACCCTGGCCTCCGCCACCGTCGTCCTCCCCTCCGGCACCGTCGTGGACACCGCGGACCCCGCCGCCGACGAGGAGCTGGCCCACGCCGAACCGGCACTGTGCGAAGGTCTGCTGGCCCTGAAGGCGGAGATCGAGGCCGACCCGGAGCTGACCGCCCGCATCCGCGCCAAGTACACCCTCAAGAACACCAACGGCTACCGGCTCGACGCGTTCCTCGACGGCAGCACGCCCGTCGAGATCCTGCGCGGCCTGATCGTCGGCTCACAAGGCACCCTCGGCTTCATCGCCGAGACGGTATTCGAGACCCTCCCGCTGGGCCGCCACACCTCCACCGCATTGCTCTTCTTCCCCGATCTGCGGGCCGCTGCCGCCGCCGTCCCGCGCTTCAACGAAGCGGGCGCGCTCGCCGTGGAGCTGATGGACGGCAACACCCTGCGCGCCTCGGTCCGGGTCGCCGGAGTGCCCGCCGACTGGGCGGCACTCCCCACGGAAACGACCGCGCTGCTCGTGGAGTTCCGCGCGCCCGACGAAGAGCGGCAGGCGGCGTACGAGGCCGCCGCCGAGCAGGTACTGAACGACTTGGACCTGGTCGCGCCGGTCGAGTCCGTCACCAACGAGTTCACCCGCGACCCGGGCACCATCGCGGGCTACTGGAAGGCCCGCAAGGCGTTCGTCACGGCGGTCGGCGGCTCCCGGCCGACCGGTACGACCCTGCTCACCGAGGACTTCGCCGTACCGCCCGCGCGGCTCGCGGACGCCTGCACCGCGCTGCTGGAACTGCAGGCCCGGCACGGCTTCGACGCCGCGGTCGCCGGCCATGCCGCCCACGGCAACCTGCACTTCCTCCTCGCGTTCGACGCCGCCAAGCCCGAGGACGTGGCGCGCTACGCCGCGTTCATGGACGAGTTCTGCCGGATGACCGTGGAACGCTTCGACGGCTCACTCAAGGCCGAGCACGCCACCGGACGCAACATCGCGCCCTTCCTGGAGCTGGAGTGGGGCCCGCGCGCCACGGACCTGATGTGGCGGATCAAGGAGCTGTTCGACCCGCACGGCATCCTCGCGCCGCGCGTCGTCCTGGACCGCGATCCCAAGGCCCACCTCCGCGGCCTCAAGACCATCCCCGAGGTCGAGGCGGTCGCCGATCCCTGCATCGAGTGCGGCTTCTGCGAGCCGGTCTGCCCCAGCCGCGACCTCACCACCACGCCCCGCCAGCGCATCGTGCTGCGCCGCGAGATGATGCGCCAGCACCCGGACTCGCCGGTCACCGGCGCGCTCCTGGACGCGTACGGCTACGACGCGGTGGACACCTGCGCGGGCGACTCCACGTGCAAGCTGGCCTGCCCGGTCGGCATCGACACCGGCGCGATGATGAAGGAGTTCCGGCACCGGCGGCACTCCCCGCGCGAGGAGAAGGCCGCCGCGCTCGCCGCGAAGCGCTTCAAGGCGGTCGAGGCGTCGGCCCGGCTCGCCGTCGCGGCGGCCGACCGGATCGGCGAGCGGCTCGGCGACCGGCTGCTGGAGACGGTGACGGACGCCGCCCGCAGGGCCGTGCACCCCGACCTCGTACCGCGCTGGCTGCCCGAGGTCCCCGGCGCCGCGGCCCGCCGGCTGCCGCCCACCCGCAAGCAGGACGCGGTCGCCGTCTACTACCCCGCCTGCGTGAACCGCATCTTCGGCGAACCGGACGGATACGAGGGGCCCTCGCTCCCCGAGGCCGTCGTCGCGGTCTCCCGGCGGGCCGGGAAGCCGGTGTGGATCCCCGACGACGTCGCCGGCACCTGCTGCGCCACCATCTGGCACTCCAAGGGATACGACGAGGGCAACGCCGTGATGGCGAACCGGATCGTGGCGGCGGCCTGGGGCTGGACGGCGGGCGGCCGGCTGCCGCTCGTCGTGGACGCCTCGTCCTGCACCCTCGGCATCGCCCACGAGGTCGTCCCGTACCTCACCGAGGACAACAAGCAGCTGCACGCCGAGCTGACCGTCGTCGACTCCGTCGTCTGGGCCGCCGAGGAACTGCTGCCGCACCTCGAAGTGCTGCGCACCGTGGACTCCGCGGTGCTGCACCCCACCTGTTCGATGCGCCACCTGGGTGACGAGGCACAGCTGCGTACGGTCGCGGAGGCGTGCGCCCGGGAGGTCGTCGTGCCGGACGACGCGGGCTGCTGCGCCTTCGCGGGCGACCGCGGCATGCTGCACCGGGAGCTGACCGAGGCGGCGACGGCCCGGGAGGCCGCCGAGGTGACGTCCCGTCACTTCGATGCGCACCTCTCGGCGAACCGCATGTGCGAGGTGGGCATGGACCACGCGACGCGGGGCCGCGGGTACTACTCGGTGCTGATGGAGCTGGAACGCGCGACGCGGCCCGCCTGAGGGACGGGCCGCGCGCGCCGGTGCCACGGGCGCCGGGTCAGCTCTTGGCACCCACGTGCAGCGCCACCGCGCCCTTGGCGGGCACGGTCACCTGGGCCTTGCCGTCGTCGCCGACCTTGACGGTGTTGCCGTCGCAGTCGTCGGGTGCGGCCTTGGCGACGTTGCAGTACGTGCCCGCGGGCAGCGAGGTCGCGAAGGTCTCGGACAGCTCGCCGTCCCCGGCGTTGAGCGCGACGAAGCCCTTGCCGTCACGTGCGAAGGCGAGCGCGCTCGACCCGTTGTCCCACCAGTCGGTCAGCTCGGCGCCGCCGACCGCGTTGCGGAAGCCCACCATTCCGGTGATCTCCTGCTTGGCGTGCATGTCCGTCCAGCCGTCGGCGCCGCTGGGCGGGCCCGCGTCCTTGTCGGACCACTCGTAGCCGGAGAAGACGTTCGGCGAGCCGTAGGGCGAGGCCAGCATGAAGACATTGGCGAGCGTGTACGCCGCGCCGTCCTTGTACGTGAGGGTCGAGCCGTTACGCTCGGTGTCCCAGTTGTCGACAAAGGTACGTGCCGACCCGCTGCTGAGCTTGCCGTCGGCGACATTCTTGAGCTGGGCGATGCTGCCCCCTTGGAAGGCGCTCTTGAGGTGGCCCCCGTAACGGAACTCGTCGACGTCGCCGACCTTCGTGTACTCGTCGGGCTGCACCGCCTCGCCGCCCCCGTAGATGACTTCGGAGACCCAGAAGCCCGGGTCGCTCATCTTGCCCTTGATCGCGGCCAGGTCGCCGGCCGCCATGTGCTTGGCGGCATCGATGCGGAAGCCGTCGACGCCGAGCGAGCGCAGGTCGTCGAGGTACTTGGCGATGGTGGTGCGGACGGCGTCGCTGCCGGTGTCCAGGTCGGCCAGCCCGACCAGTTCGCACTGCTGCACGTTGTCGCGGTCGCCGTAGTCGGAGATGTCCTTGCGGCAGGAGTGGAAGTCCTGGTCCTTGAAGTACCCGGGGTAGTCGTACTTCGTGTACTGCGTGCCGCCGGTCCCGGTGCCGGAGCCGGACGACATGTGATTGATGACGGCGTCGGCGACGACCTTGACGCCCGCCTTGTGGCAGGCGGAGACCATGGACGCGAACGCGTCGCGGTCGCCGAGCCGGCCCGCGATCTTGTAGCTCACCGGCTGATACGACGTCCACCACTGGTCGCCCTTGATGTGCTCCGAGGCCGGCGAGACCTCGACGTAGCCGTAGCCGGCCGGGCCGAGCTGGTCGGTGCAGATCTTGGCGACGTCCGCGTACGGCCGCTCGAACAGCGTGGCCGTGACGGTCTTCTTGCCGGGCGGGGTGGCCTGCGAGCTCCAGGGAGCGAGCGCGGCGAGGCCGCCGGCGACGAGCACGCCGGCCAGTGTGCCGCCGAGTATCCGGGAACGATGCTGCAACATGCGGCTCCTTCAGCGTTCGGGCGCGGCGGACCGCGCCCTCGAAGGCAGCCACGCGCCGAGGCCGCCGTGGGGGGAATCCGCGAGGGAGCCTGCCTTTACGAAGTGAACACGTCAAGGCATTCCGCAAGAATTTCCAGCGGCTTGCGCAAGAGAAGAGTCCAAGTGTTCGCCTCAGGAGTCCAATTCGCCCCCTTGTGGCGCGTACGTATCAACCGCCAGGGTCCTCACCGGGGTTCGCGAACGTCCGCCGGCATACGCGGTGCCGCGAGCCGTCCGCACGCGCACGAGTACTCGCACGTCCGCACGGCGGCCGGGGCGCACCCGGCCGTCCATGCCGAGCCCCGTCCGCACACAGCCCCACCCGAGGTCCGTCCGAGGTCCACGTACGCAGCCGCCGGGCACTGTCCGCACTCCAGGAGGCCCCATGCATGAGGCAAGACCCGAGCAGCACGACGACGAGAACCGCCGCCCCGCCGCCCCGGACGGCACGGAGCCGGCCGAGGCGCCGCGGGAGAACGGCCCGAGCCGCCGGTCGGTCCTGCGGACCGCGACCACGGCCGGTGCCGGGCTCGGCCTGACCGGGTTCGCGGCGTTCGGCGGGGGCACCCCGGCGGCGGCCGCGCCGGCACCCGAAGCCACCCCGGACACCGCCGCCGCCCCGAAGCGGCGCGGCAAGACGATGATCGGCGTACCGTTCGAGGGCCGCAGCACCGTACGCGTCGGCATCGTCGGCCTCGGCAACCGCGGCGGCTCCATGATCGACCTCTTCCTCGCCGTGCCGAACACCCGCGTCGTGGCCATCTGCGACCCGGTCAAGGAGAAGACCGCCAGGGCCGCGAAGAAGGTCACCGACGCGGGGCAGCCGGCGCCCGCCGTCTACGCCAAGGGCGACCACGACTTCGAGAACCTCTGCAAGCGCGGCGACATCGACTTCGTGTACGTCGCCACGCCCTGGGACTGGCACTTCGAGATGGCGAAGACGGCCCTGCTGAACGGCAAGCACGTGGGCGTCGAGTGCCCGATAGCGCTCCGGCTGGACCAGCTGTGGGAACTGGTCGACCTCTCGGAGTACACCCGCAAGCACTGCCTCCAGCTGGAGAACTGCTGTTACGGGCGGAACGAGATGCGGGTGCTGCGGATGGCGCACGCCGGCCTCTTCGGCGACCTGCTGCACGGCGCCGGCGCCTACAACCACGACCTGCGCGGCCTGATGTTCGACCCGGACTACTACGAGGGCCCGTGGCGGCGGCTGTGGCACACCCGGCTGCGCGGCGACCTGTACCCGAACCACGGGTTCGGGCCCGTCGCCAACTACATGGACGTCAACCGCGGCGACCGCGCCGTACGGATCTCCAGCTTCGGCACTCCTTCACTGGGCCTGGCCGCGTACCGCAAGGCGCACATGCCGGCCGGCGACCCGAGCTGGAAGGAGACGTACATCGAGAGCGACCGGACGATCTCCCTGGTCCAGACGGCCAAGGGCCGGGTCATCCGGCTGGAGCACGACGTCTCGACCCCGCACCCGTACAGCCGCATCAACAGCCTGGGCGGCACGAAGGGCGTCTTCGAGGACTACCCGGAGCGGATCTACCTCGAGCCGGACCACAGCAACGACCAGTGGGGCGACTTCGGCGCGTACGCCGAGTGGGACCACTGGCTGTGGAAGGAACACGCCAACCCGCCGGGCGGCCACGGCGGCATGGACTACATGCTGGTCTTCCGGCTGACCCAGTGCATGCACCTGGGCCTGGTCCCGGACTTCGACGTGTACGACGCGGCGACCTGGACCTCGCCCGTGCCGCTCAGCGACCTGTCGATCAAGGCCCAGGGCAAGCCGATGGAGATCCCGGACTTCACGCGCGGCGACTGGAAGAAGGCGCGGCCGGGGATGGACTCGGCGAAGCCGGAGGGGTGAGCGCAGGTGGGACGCCGGAGCCCGGCCGTTGCGTGCCGGGCTCCGGCGTCCCGAGTACTCACTTCTCGGTGGCCGCGTCCTGAGCGGTGGGCGTCTTGGCGGCGGACGTCTCGGCGGCGGACGCCTTCGGCGCGGCGGCGTCCGGAGTCGCGGGCGCCTTCGCGGCATCGGCGTCCGGAGTCGCGGGCGCCTGCGGGGCATCGGCGTCCGGAGTCGCGGGCGCCTGCGGGGCGCCGGGCACCTTCGGCACGCCGGGCGTCTCCGGCGCGGCGGCCGGCAGCTCGCCGTCGAGGACCTTCTTCGCCGTCACACGGTCCAGCGCACCCTCCCACCGCGAGACCGCGAACACCGCCACACAGTTGCCGAGCAGGTTGGTCGCCACCCGCATCGAGTCCATGATCCGGTCGACGCCGAGCAGCAGCGCCACCGCCGCCGCGGGAATGACACCCAGCGCGGACGCGGTCGCCGACAGCGCCAGGAACGCCGAACCGGGCACGCCCGCCATCCCCTTGCTGGTCAGCATCAGCACCAGCACGACAGTGATTTGCTGACCTATCGACAGATCGACCCCGACGGCCTGCGCGATGAAGAGCGTGCCGATGGACAGGTAGATCGACGCTCCGTCGAGGTTGAAGGAGTAGCCGGTCGGCAGCACCAGGCCGACCGCGTCGTCCCGGCAGCCGGCCGCCCGCAGCTTCTGCATCATGCGCGGCATGACCGTCTCACTGGAGCCCGTCCCGAGGGCCAGCAGCAGCTCCTCACGGGTGTACCGGACGAACTTCCACAGGCTGAGCCCGGTGACCGCCTTGAGCGCGAGCCCCAGCAGCACGAGGAAGGCCAGCGCGACGCCGTAGCAGACCGCGATCAGCTTCGCGTACGTCGTCATCGCGCCGAGGCCGTACTCGCCCACCAGGTGCGCGGTGGCGCCGCAGACGGCGAGCGGGGCGAGGCGCATGATGTAGCCGACGATCGTGAAGACGACGTCCTGCGCCTGCTCGATGAACGGCAGGATCTGCGGCACCCTCGTCTGCCCGAGGTGCAGCAGCGCGGCGCCCACCAGGCAGGACAGTACGAGAACCTGGAGCAGCGAGTTCTCCGCGAACGCCCCGACCGCGCTGTCCGGCAGCGATTCGAGGATGAACTGCGCGGTCGAGGGCAGGTGCCCGCCGCCGGTCTTCGCGTCCACCGCGCCCTGGTCGAGCGACGCGGGGTCGACGTTCATGCCCGTACCGGGACCGAACACATTGCCCGCGAGCAGGCCGACGACCAGCGCGACGGTGGTCGCCACCTCGAACCAGATCAGCGCCTTCAGGCCGATCCGGCCGAACGCCTTCAGGTCGCCGGCCTTGGTGATGCCGGCGACGACGACGCAGAAGACGAGCGGCGCGATCATCGCCTTGATCAGCCGGACGAAACCGTCACCGAGCGGCTGGACGGCCGAGCCGAACTCCGGCCACAGCCGTCCGACGACGATCCCGACGAACAGGGCCACGAGGACCTGCGTGAACAGACTGGTGCGCAGCATGCGGCCAGCCCGGCGAACGAGCGCTCCGGTGGCGTGCGGCACGGGCTCTCCCTGGGACGGATTTTGGGATACGGAAAGGGAATTCCGTGGTCCGTCACTATGGCCGAGCCTCGTTCCTCATAGAAGAGGCCGGTGTTACATCGAAGAAAATCTTGGAGATTGCTCCAAGTAACCGGCGGTACGCCTTTCCGTCACCATGGGGGTCGCCCTGTCCGAGGGTTCAGGGGTCCGAGGGTCAGAGGTCCGAGGGTCAGCCCTCCAAGTGGGCCTTGTCGCCCATGACCACGACCGGGTGCTGTGCCGGATCGAGCGTGCGCAGCAGGTACCGCATGCCGGACTTCGGAATGCTGACGCAGCCGGACGTACCGCTCCCGTGGTCCAGGTGCAGCCAGATGCTGCCGCCCTTGGCCTGCCCCTCGGGACGGGCCGGGTCCAGCGGCGAGACGCCCTGGGCGCGGTTGTAGTTGATGGCGATGACGTAGTCGAAGTCGTGCCGCGTCCGCTTCGCCCAGTACGAGGGCGGGGTGAAGGCCGCCGACGCGGTGTACGGCAGCTTCGCGCCCGGATCGGGCAGCACGCCGCCGGCGTCAGTGAGCGAGTACACCCCGACCGGGCTGCGCTTGTCCCCCTCGTGGTGATCCAGCGTCCACCCGCGCTTGCCGTTGTGGCCCTGCCAAGTGCGGACGCGGGTCCAGGTGTTGCCGGCGCTCCCGGTCTCCTTCGCGTCGCTGGCGTTCTTCACGCTCGCCGCGTTCTTCGCGCCGTTCGCGTTGTTGGCGTTGTTGGCGTTGTTCGCACTGTTGGCGTTCTTCACGTGGCTGGCGCTCTTCGCGCTCTCCGCGTCGTTCGAGTTCTCCGCGCCGTCCGCGTTCTTCGCGCCGTCCGCGTCTCTCGTGTACAGCACGACCGTCGACGTGGTGGCGTCCTCGCCGGTCCCGTAGACCGCGATCACCTGCCGGGAGTCGGCCGGAATCCGGGACTGCAGCCGCTGCCCGACGCCGGGAATCCGCTTCAGCCCCGTCGACGCCATGCTGCCGGGCTCCCCCGCGCGCCCGTCGGACTCCTTGCCCTTGCCCTGGCCCTCCGCTCCGCCGCAGCCGGCGACGAGAACGAGCCCCGCGGCAGCCAGCGCGGCAGCCCGTATCCCCGCGACCGTCCGCTTCCGCCCGGCCGTCCTACCTGTACTCAGCATGGTCCCCATGGTCGCACCGCCCGTCCTCGCATGATCCGCCGAGGTATCACCCCCTGTACGGAGCTGTACGAAAGGCCGGACATCGTGGCCCGATCCATGCGTTCCGTCAGAAAAACGATTGAAAAACCCGGCCATTCCACGCCAACCTTCCATGGCTCCGCCCCGCTCCCGCCACGGGCGCCGGCGGCACGCTCCTGTCCGCTGCGCCTGCCTCGCCCGGCGGGGCACCACCCCACTCTTCCGGCCGGGGCTCGCGCCGGCCTCCACAATCGACGAAACGCTTGGACGTCATGCAGATTCGCGATCTACCGCATCTGGACCCGGGTGTCCCCGACGTCCGTACCGGCGGCCGCTTCCTGGTCTGGCTCTACCGCAGGCAACTGGGCGGCCAGCTCAAGGCCATGGCCTGGGGTCTGGTGCACACCGGTGCCGTCGCCTCCTTCCCCCTGCCGGTGGGCATCGCCGTACAGGCCGTCGCCGACCGCTCCGGCGACCGGCTCGCCCTCGCGGGCGGGCTGATGCTGCTGCTGGGCGTGCTGGTCGCGGTCGGTGACACGATGCTGCACCGCGCCGCCGTCACCAACTGGATCACCGCCGTCGCCCGCATCCAGCAGCTGCTCGCACGTAAGACCGCGGAGCTGGGCTCGGCCCTGACCCGGCGGGTCGCGGCCGGCGAAGTGGTCGCGGTGAGCACCGGTGACCTGGAGAAGATCGGATGGTTCGTCGAGGCCGTCTCCCGTTTCTCGGCCGCCGCGCTCACCTCCGTCGGCGTGTGCGTGGCGCTGGTGCTCTACCAGCCCGCGCTGGGCGTCGTGGTCGCGGTCGGGGTGCCCGTCGTGGCGCTGGCCGTGCTGCCGCTGCTGCCGCGGGCGACGCGCCGGGCCGACGAACAGCGCGAGAAGGCCGGGTACGCCACGGAGCTGGCCTCCGACACCGTCGCCGGCCTCCGTGTGCTGCGCGGCATCGGCGGCGAGGAGCTGTTCCTCGGCCGGTACCGCAACGCTTCCCAGGACGTCCGCAAGGCCGCCGTGCGCAGTGCCCGGATGTGGTCGCTGATCTCGGCCGTCCAGGTGGCCCTGCCGGGGCTGCTGCTGATCGCGGTGGTCTGGTACGGGGTACGGCTGGCCCTGGACGGACGCATCGAGGTCGGCGAACTGGTCACGATGTACAGCGCGGTCACCTTCCTGCTCTATCCGTTGCAGCACTTCGAGGAGATTGCCCAGGCGTACTCCTTCTCCCGCCCTTCCGCGAAGCGGGCCGCCCGCGTCCTGGCGCTCAGCCGTCCGGCCGAGGGCCGCGTCACGGACCACGCTCCGCTCACCGGCGACCTGTACGACCCGGTCACCGGCCTGCTGGCCCCGGCCGGCCGCCTCACGGCAGTGGTCTGCGGCGACCCGGACGCGGCAGGCCACTTGGCAGAACGCCTCGGCGGCCACCCGGCGAGCGCACCGGAGGAGCCCGAGCAGGGGGCGGGCCTGACGGATTCGGCGAAGACGGCGGACGCGGCGCCTGCCGTAGGTACCGCGCGGGCCGCCGTGATTGCCGCGGAGGCTGCCGATGCGGCGAACACCGCAGGCGCGACTGATACGGCGACTGCCGCGGAACGGGGTGGTGCGATGAATACGGCCAACGCCGTGGCCCCGGCGTACGCAGTGGGCGGCGACACTGACGGCAACGTCGCGGCGACCGGAGCGGCGCCCGCGCACACCGCCCACCCCTCCCCCGTCCCCTCCGTCGAACTCGGTGGCACCGCGCTGGACGACGTGCCCCGGGACGCCGCCCGCGCGGCGGTGCTGGTCCAGGACAAGGACCCGGTGCTGCTCTCCGGCACACTGCACGAACTGTTCGACGTACCGTCCTCCGGCTCGGTCACCGCCGAACAGGCCCTGGCCGCCGCCCAGTGCGACGACGTACTGGCCGCGCTCGCCCAGGCCGGCACCGATGGATCGGACGACCCGATGCGCAGCCGCATCACCGAACGCGGCCGCTCGCTCTCCGGTGGCCAGCGCCAGCGGCTCGCACTGGCCAGGTCGCTGGTCACCGATCCCGAGGTGCTGGTGCTCGACGAGCCGACCAGCGCGGTCGACTCGCACACCGAGGCCCGGATCGCGGACGGCCTGCGCGCCCTGCGCGAGGGCCGGACCACGGTCGTGCTCACCTCCAGCCCGTTGCTGCTGGACCGCGCGGACCAGGTGGTCTTCCTGCCCGACGGCAAGGTCACCGCGGTCGGCCCGCACCGCGAACTCCTCCGCACCAGCCCGGCCTACCACGCGGTCGTCACCCGAGAACCCGACGAGGACACCACCGGGGACACGGCCGCCCGCCCGGGCGATGCCCCGGACAACGGCCCGGTGCGCGATGGCCGGGTGGGCGATGGCCCGGACAACGGCCCGGTGGGCGATGGTCCGATGGGCGATGGCCGGGTGGGCGATGGTCCGGTGGGCGATGACCCGGCCCACGCGTCGCACCGCGGCGCGGACGCCGGACGGGACGGCAGCGGAGACGACGGTCCTCCGAGCGGCGGCCGGGGCACTGTGCCAGGCACCGCCCCGGGCATCGCCCCGGAAGGCGACTCCGACGCGCTCCTTCCGCCGCCCGCGGATCACGACTCCACCCCCTCGCGCGCCCGGGTGGGCGCGCTCGACTCCATCGAGGAGACGGCATGATCGGCCTGGCGCCGCCGGAGCACGATCCGGAAGCCGCACGTACCACGACCATCCTCCCCGTCGGCTCCCCCGCGACCGTACGCAGCTACGTCGCGGGGCTGATCCGCCGCCACCGCACGGCATTCGTCCTCCTCGTCACCGTCAACGCCATCGCCGTCATCGCCTCGATGGTCGGCCCCTATCTCCTCGGCGGCCTCGTGGAAGGCCTCGCGGACGGCGCGCGCGACATCCATCTGGAGCGCACCATCGGCCTGTTCGCGCTCGCCCTGATCATCCAGACCGTCTTCGTACGGATGGTCCGGCTGCGCGGCGCGATGCTCGGCGAGCGGATGCTGGCGGACCTGCGCGAGGACTTCCTCGTACGGTCCGTCGCTCTGCCGCCCGGCGTGCTGGAACGGGCGGGCACCGGCGACCTGCTGTCCCGTATCACCACGGACATCGACCGACTGGCCAACGCCATGCGCGAGGCGGTGCCGCAGCTGTCGATCGGCGTGGTCTGGATCGGACTGCTCCTCGGGGCGCTCGGCCTGACCGCACCGCCACTCGCCCTGTCCGTCCTCGTCCCGCTGCCCCTGCTGATCGTCGGCTGCCGCTGGTACTTCAAACGGGCGCCGAGTGCGTACCGTTCCGAGGCCGCCGGATACGCCGCCGTGTCCGCCGCGCTCACCGAGACGATCGACGCGGGCCGGACCATCGAGGCCCACCGGCTCGGCGACCGCCGCACCCGGCTGTCGGAGCGGCGCATTCGCGAGTGGACCCAGTGGGAGCGCTACACGCTCTACCTCCGCTCGGTCCTCTTCCCGGTGATCAACGGCACCCACACCTTGAATCTCGGTGCCGTCCTGATGTTCGGCGGTGTCTTCGTCTTCCAGGGCTGGATGACGATCGGCCAGCTCACCACGGGCGCACTGCTCTCGCAGATGATGATCGAGCCGATCGGCATGGTCCTGCGGTGGTACGACGAACTGCAGGTGGCCCAGGTGTCGATCGCGCGCCTCGTCGGCGTGCGGGAGATCGAGCCGGAGGCCGCGGACGAGCGGATCGCCCCCGACGGCCGGCACGTACGCGCCGACGGCGTCCGCTTCGGCTACCGCGCCGACGTCGACGTCCTGCACGACGTCTCGCTGCGGGTCCGGCCCGGCAGCCGGGTGGCACTCGTCGGCCCGTCCGGCGCGGGCAAGTCGACGCTGGGCCGGCTCCTCGCCGGGATCTACGCGCCCCGCAAGGGCGAGGTCACCCTCGGCGGCGCCGAGCTGTCCCGGATGCCGGCGGAGCGAGTACGTGCCCACGTGGCACTGGTCAACCAGGAGCACCACGTCTTCGTCGGCTCGCTCCGCGACAACCTGCTGCTGGCCCGCACCGGCGCGGACGACGCCGAACTGTGGGCGGCGCTGGGCGCGGTCGACGCGGACGGCTGGGCGCGGGGGCTGGAGAAGGGACTGGACACGGAGGTCGGCTCCGGCGGGCACGCGCTGACGCCGGCACAGGCCCAGCAGATCGCGCTGGCCCGGCTCGTCCTGGCGGACCCGCACACGCTGGTCCTCGACGAGGCCACCTCGCTCCTGGACCCGCGGGCCGCCCGTCACCTGGAGCGCTCGCTGGGCAAGGTCCTGGACGGCCGCACGGTCGTCGCCATCGCCCACCGGCTGCACACCGCCCACGACGCGGACGTCATCGCCGTGGTCGAGGACGGCCGCATCACCGAACTGGGCAGCCACGACGCCCTGGTCTCCGCCAACGGCCCCTACGCCGCCCTCTGGCGCTCCTGGCACGCCTGACCACGGCCCCGCGGCTGCGCCGGCCGACGGCCCCAGGCACCTGAGGCCGCCGACCCGGTGACTGAAGGATCCGCGAGTGGGACGTTCGCCAGGGGACGCCCCACGGGCGAGCCGCCGGTTGTCAGGAGGCCGGCAGGTGGGCCGGTCGCCAGGCAGCTGGCAGATGAGCCGGTGGCCAGAGGCCCTGCGCACGAGCCGCCGGCCGCCGGCCGCCGGGAGGGTGACAGGTGGGCCGGTCGCCAGGGAACCTGCGGGCAAGCGGCCGGTCGCCAGGCAACTGACGGGTGGGTCGGTCGCCAGGGGACCGACGGACGAACCGCCGGTCGCCGGGAGGGCGACAGGTGGCCGGTCGCCGGGAGGCCGGCAGGTGGGCCGGTCGCCAGGGAGCCTGTAGGCAAGCGGCCGGTCGCCAGGCAGCTGGCAGGTGGGCCGGTCGCCGGAGAGCCTGCGGGCAGATCGATCGCCTGGGGACCTGCAGGCGAGCCGCCGGTCGCCAGGCGGCCTGCGGATGAGCCGTTCGCCAGGAAGCTTGCGGTCAGGCCGGTCGCCAGAGGGCCGGGGCCGTGCCCGGGATCCAGCCGCGGCCCTGGGCCCGGCAGCAACCTGGGGGCCCGCCGCGGCCGGGGAGCCTGCCGGAGACCGGAGGTGTGCCGTAGCTCCGGGACCTGCCGAAGGCCGAAGCCCAGGGTCTCCAGGGAACCTACGGGCAGGCCGGTTGCCAGGAAGCTGCTCCCGGGAGGCTGCCGTGAGGGGGGAGCCTGTCGCAGCCCGGACACCTGCCGGAAGCCGAGCCCCAAGGCCCCCGGCGAACCTACCGGCAAGCCGGGCGCCAGAAAGCCGAGCCCGGGAGGCTGCCGTGAGCGGGGAGCCTGGCGTCGTCCGGGGGCCTGTCGTAACCCGGAGACCTGTCCAAGGCCGAGTCCCCCTGCCTCCGAGGAGCACGCCCCGCGACAGCCGCGCGAGCCGTTCGGCGCGCGCGGGCGCTGGGCAGCCAGGCCGCTGGGAAAGCAGTCCACCTGCCGCCCGGCCGCATCGACCGCCGCGAAGCCCCGCTGCCGACGGACGTACTCGTCGGTGGCCCGGCCGCCGGGCAGGGCACCCCTGCGCCGGGACTCCGGCCCTCCGCACGGGCCGGTGGACTGCCGCGCTTCCTTCTCGTACGGCCCAGTGGCCAGCCGAGTCCGCGCCTCGTTCCCCTACGGGCGGACGGCCGAACGGCACCGCGCCTGGTTCCCCTACGAGCCGACGACCGACCGGCACCGGGTCTCGTTCTGCTACCGGCCGGCGGCCGACCGGTACCGAGTCTCGCTTTCGTACCGGCCAGTGGCCTACAGCAGGCCGAGGGCCGTCAGGCCGCCTATGCCGCCGAGGAGGGTGAAGATCGGCATCAGGACCTTCAGCTCCACCCAGCTGCCCGCGCGGAAGCGCATGCTCTTGGGCGGGCCGACCGGGTACCAGCGCTTGCGGCCGATCGGGATGGGCCACATGATCGGGCAGCCCGAGACCGTGAGCGCGTCGCCGATGTCGTGCACCAGCGCACCCAGCACGATCGGGAGCCCCAGCCACAGGTACGCCTGCCCCGGCTCGGTGAACAGCCAGTGCGAGCCGTTCCCCGGCTGGTCCAGCACTCCGGCGAGGATCCACGCCGAGGCCGCACCCAGCAGCCAGACCAGCACATCGCTGGAGACCCGGGCCGCCCGCCACAGCAGCCCTTCGATGGCGAGCACCATGTGCACGAAGAGGATGCCGAGCACCGCCCAGCGGCGCCCTGCATGGCCAGTACCGACATGCCGGCGCCGACGAGCACCGCCCACAGCCAGGTGTGCGTCAAGGTGCGGTGACCACCGGACCGGCGTGCGTCGCCCTTCATCCGAGTGGCTTTGTAGACCGCGTGCGAGATGTTGTCGACGACCTCGCACAGGCCCCGGGACAGCGGCCCGAAGGCACGAGAGATCGTGGCCGCCTTGTGGTCCAGGTCGGGGGCGAGGGCCGCACCGGCGCAGATCAGCGCGCCGACGACAACCACCGGCCAGGGCATCGGGTGGCCCAGGGCGCCGGCCGCCGCGCCCACCCCCAGCCAGGCCGCGGCCCCGGACAGCGAGTGCGCCGGTCCCATCATGGTTGTTCCCCACCCCTAGTCGTTTTGGTTCTCGCGCCGATGCCCTCCGCGGTCGCGCCGCCGGCGCTTCTGGTCGCGAAGATGACGCGTGGTCGGCGACACAGCGTAGCGTCAGATGATCACCGTAGGACCCGCCGGTTCCCCCTTCGGGGGTGAAGGAAGGCAGTATGGGGGCGTGACCCTCATCGATCATCTGCCGAACGACGCCGACCCCGATGCCCTCTTCGAAGCCTTTTCGACCTGGGCCGAAGAGCAGGGCATCTCGCTCTACCCTGCCCAGGAGGAGGCACTGATCGAGGTGGTCTCGGGGGCGAACGTCATCCTGTCCACCCCCACCGGCTCCGGAAAAAGCCTGGTCGCGGCGGGCGCGCACTTCACCGCCCTGGCCAATGATCAGGTCACCTTTTACACGGCCCCCATCAAGGCCCTGGTGTCGGAGAAGTTCTTCGACCTGTGCAAGCTCTTCGGCACCGAGAACGTCGGCATGCTCACCGGCGACGCCTCCGTGAACGCCGACGCGCCCGTCATCTGCTGCACCGCCGAGGTGCTCGCCTCGATCGCGCTGCGGGACGGCAAGGACGCCGACATCGGCCAGGTCGTCATGGACGAGTTCCACTTCTACGCCGAGCCGGATCGCGGCTGGGCCTGGCAGATCCCGCTGCTGGAGCTGCCGCAGGCACAGTTCGTGCTGATGTCGGCGACGCTCGGCGACGTCGCGATGTTCGAGAAGGACCTGACGCGGCGCACCGGCCGGCAGACCTCGGTCGTGCGGTCCGCGACGCGGCCCGTGCCGCTGTCGTACGAGTACCGCACGACACCGATGACGGAGACGCTGACCGAGCTGCTGGAGACGCACCAGTCGCCGGTCTACATCGTGCACTTCACACAGGCCGCGGCCGTGGAGCGGGCGCAGGCCCTGATGAGCATCAACATGTGCACGCGGGCCGAGAAGGACGAGATCGCCAAGCTGATCGGCAATTTCCGTTTCACCACCAAATTCGGGCAGAACCTCTCGCGGTACGTACGCCACGGCATCGGCGTGCACCACGCCGGCATGCTGCCGAAGTACCGGCGGCTCGTGGAGAAGCTGGCCCAGGCCGGCCTGCTGAAGGTGATCTGCGGGACGGACACGCTCGGCGTGGGCGTCAATGTGCCGATCCGAACCGTGCTGTTCACCGCGCTGACGAAGTACGACGGGAACCGGGTGCGCACCCTGCGGGCCCGTGAGTTCCACCAGATCGCCGGCCGGGCCGGACGCGCCGGCTTCGACACTGCCGGCTTCGTCGTCGCCCAGGCACCCGAGCACGTCATCGAGAACGAGAAGGCGCTCGCGAAGGCGGGTGACGACCCGAAGAAGCGCCGCAAGGTCGTGCGGAAGAAGGCCCCCGAGGGCTTCGTCAACTGGGGTCAGAACACCTTCGAGAAGCTGATCGCCTCCGAGCCGGAGCCGCTGACCTCCCGCTTCCGCGTCACCCACGCGATGCTGCTCTCCGTGATCGCGCGGCCCGGCAACGCCTTCGAGGCCATGCGCCGGCTGCTGGAGGACAACCACGAGTCGCGCAAGAACCAGCTGCGGCACATCCGGCGGGCCATCGCCATCTACCGCTCGCTGCTGGACGGCGGGATCGTCGAGCGCCTGGAGGAGCCGGACGCCGAGGGCCGGATCGTACGGCTCACCGTCGACCTGCAGCAGGACTTCGCGCTCAACCAGCCGCTGTCCACCTTCGCGCTGGCCGCCTTCGACCTGCTGGACCCCGAGTCGCCCTCCTACGCGCTGGACATGGTCTCGGTCGTGGAGTCCACCCTGGACGACCCGCGGCAGATCCTGGCCGCCCAGCAGAACAAGGCCAAGGGCGAGGCGGTCGCCCAGATGAAGGCCGACGGCGTCGAGTACGAGGACCGCATGGAGCGCCTCATGGACGTCGAGTACCCCAAGCCGCTGGAGGAGCTGCTCTCCCACGCCTACGACCTCTACCGCCGCAGCCACCCCTGGGTCGGCGACCACCCCCTCTCGCCCAAGTCGGTCATCCGCGACATGTACGAGCGGGCCATGACCTTCACGGAGTTCGTTTCCTTCTACGAGCTGGCCCGCACCGAGGGCATCGTGCTGCGCTACCTCGCGAGCGCCTACAAGGCGCTGGACCACACCGTGCCCGACGACCTGAAGTCCGAGGACTTCGAGGACATCATCGCCTGGCTCGGCGAGATGGTCCGCCAGGTCGACTCCAGCCTCCTGGACGAGTGGGAACAGCTCGCCAACCCGGAGGAGGAGACGGCCGAGGAGGCCATGGAGCACGCGGACGAGGTCAAGCCGGTCACCACCAACGTGCGGGCCTTCCGGGTGCTCGTCCGCAACGCCATGTTCCGGAGGGTGGAGCTCGCGGCGCTGGACAAGGTGGAGGAGCTGGGCGAGCTGGACGCCGACTCCGGCTGGGACGCGGACGCCTGGGCCGAGGCGATGGACGCCTACTGGGACGAGTACGAGGACCTGGGCACCGGCCCGGACGCCCGGGGCCCCAAGCTGCTGCAGATCGAGGAGGACCCGGAGCACGGCCTGTGGCGCGTGCGCCAGACCTTCGCCGACCCGAACGGCGACCACGACTGGGGCATCTCCGCCGAGGTGGATCTCGCCGCCTCGGACGAGGAGGGCCGTGCGGTCGTGCGCGTCACGTCCGTGGGCCAGCTCTGACCATGGATATCCGTCCGGTCCCGGTCGCGGGCGCTCGCCCGGGACCGGGCGCCGGGACTCACACTCCTCCGACCGAAGGCCTCTGCTCCGACCGCTCTCCGACGACGAAGGACACCCGTAGATGACCAATCCGGCGGAAAAGCTGGTGGACCTGCTCGATCTGGAACAGATCGAGGTGAACATCTTCCGCGGCCGCAGCCCCGACGAGTCCCTGCAACGCGTCTTCGGCGGCCAGGTCGCCGGGCAGGCACTGGTGGCCGCCGGCCGGACCACGGAAGGCGACCGCCCGGTGCACTCGCTGCACGCGTACTTCCTTCGGCCGGGCCGGCCCGGGGTGCCCATCGTGTACCAGGTGGAGCGGGTGCGGGACGGGCGTTCCTTCACCACGCGCCGCGTCGTGGCCGTCCAGCAGGGGCGCACGATCTTCAATTTGACCGCCTCCTTTCACAAGCCCGAGCCGGGGTTCGAGCATCAGCTTCCGATCGGCCGTGTCGTGCCGCCCCCGGAGGAACTGCCGACCGTTTCCGAAGAGGTCCGGGAGCACCTGGGCGGACTGCCCGAGGCGCTGGAGCGCATGGCCCGTCGCCAGCCCTTCGACATCCGGTACGTCGACCGGCTGCGCTGGCTGCCGGAGGAGATCGAGGGTGCGGAGCCGCGCAGTGCCGTATGGATGCGGGCGGTCGGGCCGCTGGGTGACGACCCGCTCGTCCACACCTGCGCGCTGACGTACGCCAGCGACATGACGCTGCTGGATGCCGTGCGGATTCCGATCGAACCGCTGTGGGGTCCGCGCGGATTCGACATGGCGTCGCTCGACCACGCGATGTGGTTCCACCGGCCGTTCCGTGCCGACGAGTGGTTCCTCTACGACCAGGAGTCGCCGATCGCCACGGGTGCCCGGGGTCTGGCCCGCGGCCGCATCTACGACCGCGAGGGCAGGCTGCTCGTCTCCGTCGTCCAGGAAGGGCTCTTCCGGAAGCTGGGTGACTGAGGCCGGGTCCGGCCGGCGGAGCCGCGGGCGCGGCGGGTCAGGAACACGCCGTGCCGTGCGGGGGCTCCTCCGGTGGCCGCCGGCCTGGGGCGGGTCCGGGACGCCGGGCCGGCAGCCGTGCGGGCGCGAGTGAGCCGCGCGCGGGGTGAGGGTCCCGCGGATGCCGTCGGTACGGCCGCTGTGGTCGGCGCGCTCGGTGCACCGGGAGCGCCGGATGGGCCTGGTGTCCTCGGCGCGCCCGGCGGGCTGGAGACTTCGCAAGCGCTCGAAACGCTCAGTGCGCCCCGCCGGTCGTCGATCCCGTCGGTCCCGCTCGTCTCCGCATTGCCAGTTGCCGCCTGGTCGGCTGCGCGGGGTCCGGCAGCGCCGTCCCGCTTTCCGGGCTTCGTACGTCCGCCGGCCGCCTTTCCGGCTTCCGGCACTGCCTCGGCCTCCCCCGGAGGCGGTGCGCCGAAGTGCATGACAGCCTCCGAGGGCCGCAGGGCCGGGGCCGGGTGTTCCTGGCGGGCGGCGTCGAGCTGCCGGGAGAGGCTGATGCGGTACCACATCACCTCGTCGAACTCCTCCGCCGTCTCGGCCCTTTCGACCGCCTCGCGGGTGCGGGGCGTATTCGCGTTGGCCGAGGAGAGGCAGGGCCTGAGCTTACGCAGCCAGATCCGCTCGGCGGGGTCGCGCACCAGCGATGCCAGTTCTTCCGGTGGCAGCACGGCGGCGATCGCGGCGGAAACCGCCCAGGAACCATCCGCCGCCGTCACGAGTTGTGCCACTCGCCGGCTCCGCCACAGCCGACCCCGCCAGTCCTGGCCCGACGTCAGCAGCGCCCGCATGGGCGGTGGCGTAGGCCCGTGGATGAGCCCGCATTCCTTGCCTGCGAAGGACGCCAGCTCCGTGGCCAGGTACTGCCAGACGATCGCGCCGTAGCGGTTCACATAGAAGCGGACGGGACCGAAGCAGCCGGCGCGGGCCAGCCGGAGGAACCTGCCGGGCGCGATTCCCATGAGCTCGGCGCCCTCCGTCGCGCCGACCACTCGGATCCGCTCACGGAGCGTGTCGGGGAATCCCCCTTCTTCCCGCAACCGCGCGATCTCGGTTGCGGGCACCCGCCGGCGGCCGGCCACGCTGCCGGGCCCCGGCGGTACCGTACTTACCTCGTCGAGCTGCACGGCGAGCTCGAACTCGCCGGTCTTCAATCCCAGTTCTCGGGCCGCTCGCCCCATCGCGAGTGTTTCCTGGCCCTCGTACATCGCGGTCATGTCACTTCTCCCCCGCTACAGTCCAATCACTGACAGTCACGACTGTAGTCGCGGAGTGTGACAGCGGGTCAACCCCCGCCTCAGACCTGTGGATAACTTTCCGGCTGCCGCGCCGCCACGGCGAGATGCTCGCCGACCCGGTTCACCAACAAGGTCATTTCGTACGCGATCTGCCCGAGGTCCGAATCGGCTTCGGCCAGCACGCACAGGCAGCTGCCGTCGCCCGCCGCCGTCACGAACAGCACTCCGTCGTCGAATTCGACCATGGTCTGCCGCACCCGGCCCGCCCGGAATTGCTGCCCCGAGCCCTTGGCCAGACTGTGCAGCCCGGAAGCGACCGCGGCCAGATGCTCGGCGTCCTCCCGCACCAGCCCCTTGCTCGCCCCGGTGACCAGGCCGTCGTTGGACAGCACGAGGGCGTGCCGTACCTGATCGACGCGTCCTGTCAGGTCGTCCAGCAGCCAGTCCAGTCCGCTGCTCAGTGCCATACCCGCTTCCTCCCCGTAACACCGTGCTACCTACTGGCGTGCGGCACCACCTGTCGCGCACCGCTGTGCCAGCCTCGCTCACCTCTGCCGTCTCGGCAAGCGGCCCGGCACGTCGGCGCGCGCCCTACTGCCGACGGGACGCCCGATACAGCAGGATGGCCCCATGGCACGAAAGATGACCAAGGACGAGTGGCAGGCGTTCCTTTCCGCCGGGACCCGCACGGGCAAGCTGGCGACCGTGCGGGCGGACGGGCGGCCGCACATCGCGCCCGTGTGGTTCCTGCTGGACGGCGACGACGTGGTCTTCGCCACCGGCGCTGACACGGTGAAGGGCAAGAACCTGATCCGGGACGGCCGGGTGGCGCTGTGCGTGGACGACGACCGGCCGCCGTTCGACTTCGTCGTGATCGAGGGACGCGCGCAGGTGAGCGACGACCTGCCGGAGGTGCGCGCGTGGGCGACTCGTCTCGCCGCGCGCTACATGGGTGACGAGCTGGCCGAGCAGTACGGGGCGCGCAACGGCGTGCCCGGTGAGGTGCTGGTCCGGGTCCGCGTCGACAAGGCGGTGGCCCTGGCGGAGGTCGCGAACTGAGCCCGGCGAGGGGCCGGCAGGGGACCTAGGGCCGGCCCGCCGTGTCGAGCATGCGGGCGGTGTGCATACGGCCCGCGTGCTCGACCAGCCGGATGAGGACTTCCTTGCCGGAGTCGCGGTCGCGGGCGTCGCACAGCATCACCGGCGTGCCGCTGTCCAGGTCCAGCGCCCGTGCCACGTCGTCCGCGCCGTACGAGTGCGCCTCGGGGAAGCAGTTGACGGCCACGAGGAAGGGCACCTGGCGGTTCTCGAAGTAGTCCACCGCCGGGAAGCAGTCCGCCAGCCTCCGGGTGTCGGCGAGGACGACGGCGCCGAGCGCACCGGCGGAGAGGTCGTCCCACATGAACCAGAAGCGGTCCTGTCCCGGCGTCCCGAAGAGGTACAGCGACAGGCCGCGTCTGATGGTAATGCGGCCGAAGTCCAGTGCCACCGTGGTGGTGGCCTTGCTGTCCACACCGCGGGTGTCGTCGACCGCTTCTCCCACCGCGCTGAGGTTCTCCTCCGTGCGCAGCGGACGGATCTCGCTGACCGCTGCGACCATCGTGGTCTTGCCGACGCCGAAGCCGCCCGCTATGAGGATCTTCAGAGCGAGCTCGGTCTCGTCCCGCTCTGTTCCGGGGTGCACGGAGTCCACGGAATCCATCGGTGCTGTCCTCCAGGAGGCGATGAGCGCGTCGGGGGCGCGCGGGTGGGCAGGACCGTAGTCCGTCCGGTACGGCGGCGCGGGGTGATTCGGTGAACTGGATCACTCTCGTGTGCTGCCGGGGCCGGTCTTCTCAGGGGGCGAAGCGCGGCTCGGTACCGCGCAGCTCCCCCACGCGGCGGACGAGCCGCGCCACCTCGTAGGCGAGCAGGCCGATATCGGCATCCGAAGAGCTGAGCACCGCAAGGCACGAGCCGTCGCCGGCTCCGGCGATGAACAGGTAGCCGTCCTCCAGTTCCACCATCGTCTGGCGCGCCGCTCCGGAGGCGAAGTGCCGCCCGGTGCCCCTGGCCAGGCTGTGGAAGGCCGAGGCCACGGCCGCCAGGTGATCGGCGTCCTCCCGCAGGAGGCAGCCCGAGGCCCCGGCCACCAGTCCGTCGCCGCCGAGTACGACGGCGTGCCGGACCTCCGGTACGCGGTGGGCCAGGTCGTCCAGGAGCCGGCCGACTTCGCTCCGGGGGCGCGACGGTGTGCGACTCGCTCGTTCCTCGTGCATCACGGTTCTCCTTCCGTGAGACCGCGCGCCCAGCCCAGGCGGTAGGCGGTCATACGTGCACGTGCCTGTTCCGGGGAGAGCGTGGGCTCCTCCTCGGGCGGCAGGTCCTTGGCGGCAGGGGGTGGCTCGCGCAGGCGCACGGCCAGGCTGCGCTGTCGGACACGTTGCGGCAGTACCTCCGGACCGCCGGGAACGCTGTCAGCGGCCGGGGGCGCCGGCGGTGCCAGCGCCCGGCCTGTGCGGCGTCCGATGTGTGCCCGTACCCGTTCCAGTGGCCCGTCGGGGACCGGCCCAGGGGCAGGCGCGGGCGGCACCGGAAGGCCCGTCGGGTGTACGAGGGCGTGGGGCAGCAGGACCACGGCCGTCGTGCCGCCGTACACCGAAGGGCGCAGCACGACGCGTACCCCGTGCCGGGCCGCCAGCCGGCTCACCACGAAGAGCCCCAGCCGGTCCCGGTCCGAGGGCGCGGGTGCGCCGGCGTCCCCGATGCGCCGGTTGGCCTCCTCGAGCGCCTCGTCGTCCATGCCCAGCCCGCGGTCCTCGATCTCCAGGACGTGGCCGGTGCCGACCGGTTCGCCCTGCACCCGCACCTTGGTGTGCGGCGGCGAGAACTGGGCGGCGTTCTCGATGAGCTCGGCCAGGAGGTGCGTGAGGTCGGCGACCGCGGCACCCGGTAGCGCGCCGTCGGGGAGGCGCCGCACTTCGATGCGCGCGTAGTCCTCGATCTCCGATACCGCGGCGCGCACCACGTCCACGAGCGGTACCGGAGAGCGCCAGGCCCTCCCGGGTGCCGCGCCGGAGAGGACGATCAGGCTCTCCGCATGGCGGTGCATACGGGTGGTGAGGTGGTCGAGCCGGAACAGGTCGCCGAGTTCGGCCGGCTCCTGGGTGCGGCGTTCCATGGCGTCCAGGAGGGCGAGTTGGCGGTGGAGGAGGACCTGGCTGCGGCGGGCGAGGTTCACGAACACGCCGGTGATCCGGTCGGCCAGTTCGGCGTGCTCCGCGGCCGCGTCCAGGGCCGACCTGTGCACGCTGCCCAGCGCCGCACGGACCTGACTGATCTCGTCGGCGGGCAGTGGCGCGGCAGGCGCCTCGGGCGGCTTCTCCGGCAGGTTCTGGGACTCGTTGTCGGCCTCGCCGCGTGCGACGGACGGCCGCTCGGTGCCGGGCTCGCCCGCCGCCTCGGGGAGTTCGTCGCGGGCGATGCTCAGCGCGTTGTCACGGAGGCCGGTGAGGTCCTCGGCCAGACCGCGACCGACCCGCACCGCAACGAACCAGGAGAGCCCCAGCGCCAGGAACCCGAGTCCGACGGCCGCTGCGATGGCCGCCCGCACGCCGTACACGTAAGGGCCGTCATGCCGGCGCGTGGCATCAGCGGTCACCTTGCTGTCGATGACCCGGAGGTCCTGCCGCAGCGTCTGACAGGTGGGCCGCCAGCGGCCTCCGGGGGCCGCCCGCGCCGCGTCGCGTCCCGGAGCGGCGGCGCTCACCGCGTCTTCCATGGTGCGGAGGTCGGCGTACTCAGGGCCGGTGGCGAGGGTGCGCCACGCCGTGGCCGCGTCCTTCGGCAGGTCGTCGGTGGCGGTGCGCTCCATGAGGCGCCGCGCCGCGACCGTTCCCATGAACGACCGCTGTTGGGCCGTGTCCAGGGTCCCGGTGAGGTCCGCGGCGGTCAGGACGGCATCCTCCTGGGCAAGCAGTTCGCCGGCCTGCAGAAGCCGCGCCGGCGGCCGGGTGTCCGTTCCGTCCAGTGTTGCGTCGGCGGTCAGGGCCGAGGTGATGGCCGCGGTGTAGCGGCCGTGCGCCTGGGGCCAGAGGAGGGCGCGCTCCCTCGTCGGCCGGCGCTGCTTCGTCACCGCGTCGAGCGCGCCGTCAAGGGCGGTCAGGCTGTCCGCCGCACGGTCCGGGAGCCCTGCGCCGGTGGCGGCCGTCCGACGGCCGTCGAGCCGCAGCCGGGCCGCCGCCTTCGCCGTCTCCCCCGCGCGCGTTCCGAAGGCGTCCTCCCGGGCCCGGGTGGGTGCGGCCAGGTAGGCGACGGCGGCCCGGCGTTCCTCCTGGAGCGCGCGCACCACCTGGTACAGAGGCGCACGGACCTCGTCCTCGATGTGCTGCGCCCGCCGAGCCGCCGCGGCCTCCTGCACCGCGCCGACGGTGACGAAGCCCAGGAGGCCGAGCAGGGACACGGAGGGGACCACGAGCAGCCGGGCGACGCGGGCGCGGACCGTACGGCGGCGGAAGGCCCGCCCTCGTGCGCCGTTCAGCAGCCGCCTCATGGGCGTGCGGTCCAGGTGTCCCATGGCTCCGGGACGCTAGACCCGCAGAGGCGGCACACCCGCGTACAGTCCGGAACTGCTGCCATTTGGCGGCGCCGTGCCAGCGCTCGATCGGCCGTTGCCCGAACGTGTGCGCCGCACGGACCCCCACTTCTCGTGGGAACCAAGGGCCCGCGCGGCTCGCCCCATGGGGGATCATGTCGTCACTATGAGCGAATTCAGCGAAAGCCCTCGGTCCGACGGCGGTGCTCGCGGCCGCTCCGGCCGCCGGGCGCACGACGTACGGGAGTTCTTCGGGCAACGGGCGCTGACCTGGGACACCCGCTTCCCCGATGACGGGCCGGCCTTCGCGGCGGGCGTCGCGGAGCTGGGCCTGCGTGCGGGCGACCGCGTGCTGGACGCCGGATGCGGCACCGGCCGGGCCCTGCCGGCGCTGCGTGCGGCCGTAGGACCGTCCGGCACGGTGCTTGCGGCCGATCTGACGCCGGAGATGCTGGAGGCGGCCGTACGGGCCGGACGGGACGCGGAGGGGGCCCTGCTGCGCGCGGACGTCGCCGCGCTGCCGGTCCGTGACGGCGCGCTGGACGGCGTCTTCGCGGCCGGCCTGATCTCGCACCTGGCGGACCCTGCGCGCGACCTCGCGGAGCTGGCCAGGGTGGTGCGGCCCGGCGGGCGGCTGGCCCTCTTCCATCCGATCGGGCGGGCGGCCCTCGCCGCCCGCAAGGGCCACGAGCTCACCCCGGACGACCTGCGGGCGGAGCCGAACCTGCGGCCGCTGCTGGCCGGCAGCGGCTGGGAGCTGGTCCGTTACGCCGACGAGGACGCGCGCTTCCTGGCGCTGGCCGTACGCCAGGGCTGACCGTACGCCGGTGCTGACCGGCGCCGGTACGTTCGGCAGCGCCAGAAGACGGTGCGGTCAGGACGTCGCGGCGCCGTCGGCGTGCGGGACCGGACAGCCCGTGCCGGTCCGCCGCCGCTGAGGGAAGGTGCCGAGTTCGGCGATGCGGTAACCGTTCGGATAGCCCTTGATCTCGGGATTCTGCCGGGCGTAGTGCGGGGCGCGGCGGGGCGACATGAGACGGACGGCCTTGGCACGCAGCCGGAGTGCGCCGCGTACGGCGGTCCGTACGGCGGGGTGCGGCCGCTCGTACCGGAAGGCGTCGAGGAGGGCGTCGTCCAGGAGCGCCGTGCTCGCGGCGCGCACTACGGGGGCCAGCGGGCCGTACCACCCGGCCATGAGGCCGAGCGAGGCGTCCGAGACGCGCCGGCCGCCCTCGTCCCAGCCGAAGTGCTCGTGCTCGTAGTCGTCCAGGTAGCGCTCGAACTCCTGATAGGTGCGGGGCAGCTCGCTGATACCCATGTGCGCGCCGAGCGTCCGGTAGTACACGGCCATCGCGTGCTTCTCGTGCTCGCTCAGCCGCCGCCACCCGTACTGGTCGATCCAGCGCTTCGGTACGACCACGAACGTGCACAGCACATAGCGCATGTCGTCGTTGCTGATGTCGTAGCTGCGGTGCATCTGATTGATGCGCCGGATGGCCGTGCGGCCGTCCTCCGTATCGAAGCCGTGCTCGACCACGGAGTCCAGTAGAAGCGCGGTGTCGTCGTAGCGCTTTTGCGTACGGTCGGTCAGCTCGGCGGTTTCGGCCAGCAGACGGCCGATGCTGGGCACTGCGTACGTGCGGTAAAGGGCGAGTTCAAGCGCTCTGGTGATGTCCCATGGGAACTCATACGTCACTGTGATGCGGAAGATCCGCAGATAGTCCTTCTCGGGATCCAGCCGCTGAATCTCCTTGAGCAGGTCGTAACGCCCCACGAGAGAACCGTCCCTTCGGTCGCCGAAGGTCCAACAGTACGAGGAGAGGGGAGACTTGGAAGGCCTCATACGCTTCTCCACCGGCATGGGGGAATGATGACCGATTTCCTTCGCGGACTCCGGGCCCGTCTCACCGGGGGCGGGTCCGGACCGGGGCGGCCGCGTGCGCAGCGGCCACCGGCCAGAAAGGGCCCGCACAACCTCTTCGAGGCGGCGGCCACGCATGTGGCGGCGTGCGCCGAAGGCGACGAGGACCGGGGCGCCGAGGCGGCGGACTGGGTGTCCCCCGAGGCGCTGGCCTTCGGGATCAACGAGCTGGCCTGCCGGGCGCTGATCGCCCTCGCACGGGAGCGCCGCCAGTCGCCGCAGGAAGTCGCCAGAGACCTGCTCAGCCTGCCGGCCGCCTGAGCGGCGGCGATATCACCGGATGCGGGTGCCGGGGCCGTGACAACCGCCTGTCCGGCCAATTAAGGTGCGCCGACGACGTGATCTGTGCGGCCGGTGACTTTCCGGCCGCGAGCGAATGGGAGGCCCGAGTGTCCGCGACGGAGGGCGCCGTCGGCGACGGCAGCGACGTCGGCGACGGCAGCGACGTCGGCGACGTCGGCGAGGTCGACGACGACCAGCTGTTCGTACTGACCGCGGTGCTGCTGACGCCCGGGCAGTTCCCGAGTGTGCTCGGTGACGACTATCCCGAGGTGTGCGCCAAGCTGCGCCTGGAGCCGTACGAAGAGGGCTACGGGCTGGTGCTCGGGCAGGACGGTCGCGGCGCGCGCTGGACCGTGGCGACCGACGACGTCTCCCTCGTGGCCTGCGCGATAGCGGCCTGGGACTGCGGCATGGAGTACGACCTCTCCCCCGACGAGAACAGCATCGTGGCGGCCCTGCCGGGCTGGCCGCTCGCCCTGGCGGTGGCGGCGCCCGGAGTGCCGGCGCCGCACGACCCGGCCCCCGAGGAGGGCGATCCCGAGCCCCTGACGCCGCCGGACGCGCTGGAGTGGGGGCCGGCCCAACGGCGCCTCGGCGCGGACGAGATCGCCCTGCAGTGGGCGGCCTGGCGCGAGCAGGTCGACGGTGAGGTCACGTTCGTGGAGCCGGGCGCCAAGCCGCATCCGGGCGTGCGCAGGGTGCTGGACGAGGCGCGGGGGTACGTGCAGCAGCCTCCGCCGCCGGGACGGGTGCGCTCGTCGTTCGCCGCCGGTGAGGCGCGCACGCTGCGCGTGGACGGGCCGGGCTGGAGCATGGTCGCCCGGACCGACGACATCGCCTTCGTGCTGCTCGACGACGAGCCGGGCGAGGTGCTCCCGGTGGGCCGCGGCCCGGAGCTTCCGGGGCTGCTGCAGTCGCTGGACGCGATGGCCTTCCGGCCGGTCTGAGAGCGGCGCGAGCGCGGGACCACGTGGTACTGGCGCGCACGGCCCCGTGTACGCGCCGCGCAGCCCTCATGCGCACTCACGCTCGGCCGCGGCGGCGAGTGCTGCGCAGGTCCGCCGCCCGGGCCTGGCCGCGCGCTGCCGAGTACGGGACATGCCCTGCCCCGGTGGGCATGGTGCGTCGGCGCCCGGGCCCTACGGCAGCGTGCCCTGAAGACCCGCACGTCAGGTCACCCGTAGGCCCGGCACCCGGACGCCCCTGCCCTCCCGGGTCCGGGGGTGCTCAGCGTCCGAGCTCCTTGCGGGTGACGCGGCGCAGTCGCCGCCGCTGCGAGGGGTCCAGCGTCAGATAGGCGACCGCCGGCACCCCGATCATGACCAGCAACGCCGCCCAGAAGGGCAGCAGCCACAGCAGGATCACGCCTGCCGCCACGCCGCCGACGGCGACCTTCGCACGTGTGGACATCCTTCACGACCTTTCCGCGGCGGCTGCCGCGTCCGTTGTCTTCCATTGAACGCCGGATCGGCGCCGGAGGTTCCACGAAAGCCCGGTCCGTCCTGTACCCTCGGCCGCTCCGAAGGCAGGTAGTCAAATTTGAGGAGTCGACGGCACGTGCCCGAACTTCCCGCGCTCAGCCTCGACCGGATCGCCGCTCTCTCCCGGTGCGCCGCGGTGTACGTGCCGGGTGATCCACCGCGCACGGGGCGCGTCGCGTTCTGGCGGCCGGACGGTGAGCCGCTGCCGGACGGCTCCGGCATCGACGGCGTGGCGGCCGAGCATCTGACCCTCGCCCTCCCGCGGCAAGGAGGCGAGGTCGCCTCTCGGGAGGTGCCCGCCCTGCTGCTGTCCGTCGCCGCCGCGCTCCCCGTACTGACCCGCGCCCGCGCCTCCCGTACCGCGCACCCTGCCGCCGCCTTCTGGGGCGCGGCTGCCCTGATCGCACTGCACGTAGTGGCGCGCGGCAAGCTCCTTCCGGGGCTGAGCGCCGGTGACCACGACGCCTGGCGATGCGGCCCTCTCGAGCCCGCCGATCTGACCCGCATACGGGAGCTGGCCGCGGCGATGCCCCCGTATGCGCACGCCGCGCCGGTCCCCGGAAGCAGCCCGTTGCGGTTGCCCGAACCGGAACCGCTGCTGCGTTCCTTCCTGGACGCCGTGGCCGACGGGCTGCCGCGCTCCCCCGCCGCCGTCTTGGCCGCGGGCGGCCCTGCGTACGCGGCGGCGCTCCCGCAGCACATTCCCGAGCAGCGCGCATGGGCGGCCGACGTGGCGGCGGGGCACGACGCCGGTGTCCGCCTGTCCCTCCGGATCGAGATCCCCGGGCTGGGCGGCCACGAGGGCGGGGGTGGCGCGGGCCTGGCCTCCGCCGGCCGTGGCGGGGGCGCTGACGGCGACGCGACAGCCTCTCCGGACGCCGCCGCACGCCTCTCCGATGCCGTGGCGGCCCGTCCGCGCTTCACTGCCGTGCTCCAGCTGCACAGCCCCAGCGATCCGGCTCTGGTCGCCGACGTGTCCGAGGTGTGGGCGGGTGACTCCCCGGCAGGCCGGGCGTTCGGGGCGCGCGCTCGTACGGACACGCTGCTGACGCTGCGGCGGGCGGCCTCCGCGTGGGCTCCGCTGTCCCCGTTGCTCTCCGCGGCCGTACCGGACGCGCTGGACCTCGCCGAGGAGGAGATCGGCGACTTGCTGGGCCCCGGCTCGCGGGCCCTCGCGGCGGCCGGGGTACAGGTGCACTGGCCCAAGCGGCTCGCCCGGAGCCTCGCCGCGCATGCGGTGGTGGGCTCTCCCGACGCGGCCGGCTCCGGAGAGCAGGCGCCCGGCCGTACGGAGTCCGCGCTGCCCTCGCTGCTGTCGGCCGATGCGCTGCTGTCGTTCAGCTGGCGGTTCGCCATCGGGGAGCACGAGCTGAGCCGGGTGGAGCTGGACCGGCTGGCGGAGGCCGGGCGACCGCTCGTACGGCTGCACGACCAGTGGGTGCTCGTCGCCCCCGAGGCGCTGCGGGCCGCGCACCAGAGGCGGGACCGGAAGGTCACGCCCATGGAAGCGCTCGGAGCGGCGCTCACGGGGGCGGCCGACAGCGGCGACGGCGCGCACGTGGAGGTGCGGGCGTCCGGCCCGTTGCGGGAGTTGCGCGACCGGCTCGCCGATCCGGAGGGCAGCGGGGGCGAGGCGCCGGCACAGCCCGCCGCGCTCGCCGCGACGCTGCGCGACTATCAGCTGCGCGGCCTGGCGTGGCTGCACCGGATGACGTCGCTCGGCCTCGGGTGCTGCCTGGCCGACGACATGGGCCTGGGCAAGACGATCACGCTGATCGCGCTCCATCTGCACCGCCGTACCGTCCCCGCGGCCGCAGGGCCGACGCTGGTGGTCTGCCCGACCTCGCTGATGGGCAACTGGCAGCGGGAGATCGAGCGGTTCGCGCCCGGTACGCCCGTACGCCGCTTCCACGCGGGGCGGCGCGACCTCGCCGGCCTGACGGACGGGGAGTTCGTGCTCACCACGTACGGGACGATGCGGGTGGACGCCGGGAAACTGGCGGGCGTGGACTGGGGCATGATCGTCGCCGACGAGGCCCAGCATGTGAAGAATCCGTTCTCCGCGACCGCGAGGAAGCTGCGGACGCTGCCGGCACGCGCCCGGGTCGCCCTGACCGGCACCCCGGTGGAGAACAACCTCTCCGAGCTGTGGGCGATCCTCGACTGGACCACGCCGGGCCTCCTCGGGCCCCTGAGCCGCTTCCGTGCGCGCTACGCGCAGGCCGTCGAGGGCGGGACCGACCCCGCCGCCGCTGAGCGCCTGGCGCGGCTCGTACGGCCGTTCCTGCTGCGCCGCCGGAAGACGGACCCCGGCATCGCGCCCGAGCTGCCGCCGAAGACGGAGACCGACCGCGCCGTGGCGCTCACCGCTGAACAGGCAGCGCTGTACGAGGCGGTGGTGCGCGAGGGGCTGGCCGGCATCGCAGGAGCGGACGGCTTCGCCCGCCGCGGCCTGGTCGTCAAACTGCTGACCTCGCTGAAGCAGATCTGCAACCACCCCACGCAGTACCTCAAGGAGGACGGCGCCGGGGCAGGGCGCACGCGCCGTTTCGCGGAGCGCTCGGGGAAGGTCGAGCTGCTGGACGAACTCCTGGACACACTGCTCGCCGAAGGAGCCGGCGTGCTCGTCTTCACCCAGTACGTGCGGATGGCGCGACTGCTGGAGGCGCACCTGGCGGCGCGCGGCGTCACCGCACAACTGCTGCACGGCGGCACGTCCGTCGCCCAACGGGAGGAGCTGGTGCGCCGGTTCCAGAACGGCGACGTGCCCGTCTTCCTGCTCTCCCTGAAGGCGGCCGGCACCGGCCTGAACCTCACCAGGGCCTCGCACGTCGTGCACTTCGACCGCTGGTGGAACCCCGCCGTCGAAGCCCAGGCCACCGACCGCGCCCACCGGATCGGGCAGACCCGGCCGGTACAGGTCCACCGTTTCCTCACCGAGGGCACGGTCGAGGACCGGATCGCGGACATGCTCGCGCGCAAGCAGCGGCTGGCGGACGCCGTGCTCGGCGCCGGCGAGGCGGCACTCACCGAACTGACCGACGCGGAACTGGCGGAGCTGGTCGAGCTCCGAGGGGGCGAACGATGAGCGACTTCCACGGCACCGAGGACGGCACGCACCGCGAGGCACGCACCTTCGAGGCGCTGCCGCCCGCACGAGGGCGCGGCTTCGCGCGCACCTGGTGGGGGCACGCCTGGCTGCAGGCCCTGGAGGACACGGCACTGGACGGCCAGCAGGTGAAGCTGGGCCGCCGGCACGCCCGCGCGGGCGCCGTGGGCGCGGTGTCCGTACGGCCGGGCCGCCTCACCGCCGTCGTACGGGACCGCGACGGCACCGCGCACCGTGCGGACGTGCTCCTCCAGGAGCTGCGCGCAGCGGACTGGGACCGTCTGCTGGACATGGTGGCCGACCGGGCGGGGCACCTCGCCGCACTGCTGGACCGCGACATGCCTCCGCAGCTCGTCGAGGACGCGGCGGCGGCCGGCGTCGAACTCCTCCCCGGCATCGGCGACCTGGAGCCGTCCTGCGGCTGCGAGGCGTGGGACCACTGCGCGCACACGGCGGCGCTCTGCTACCAGATGGCGCGGCTGCTGGACCAGGACCCGTTCGTGCTGCTCCTGTTGCGCGGGCGGGGCGAGGAGGAGCTGCTGGGCGAGCTCCAAGCGCGCAGCGCGGCCCGCGCGCAGGCGTACGCGCCGGAGCCGGAAGCCGACGGGGAGAGCGGCCTGGTACCGGTGGCCGGGGCCGGTGTCCTGGCGGCCGAGGCGTTCGCGGCCGGGCAGGAGCCGGCGCCGCTGCCGGCACCGCCGCCACGGGTGGACGAGGCGGGCGCCGCGCCGGCGTTGGGCGGCGGGGCCCCGCCCGGGCCCGGGGTCGACATCGCGGCCCTGGAGTTCCTGATCCGCGACTCCGCGGAGCGGGCCGGGAGGCAGCTCGCCGAGGCGCTGTCCCCCTGGCACGCGGACACCCCGCCGACGCCCGGGCCGACGCTCTCCGAGGACGCGGTGCGGATGGCCGCGGCCGGTCCGCCCGCGGCGGTCGCCGGGCGGCTCGCGGCCGGCTCCGGGCGGGACGCCAAGGGCCTGGCGGCGGCCGTACGGGCATGGCGGCAGGGTGGCCCGGCCGGTCTCGCGGTGCTGGAGAAGGAGTGGACTCCGGGGGCCGAGGAACTGGCGCGTGCCACAGCCGGGCTCGCCGCATCCTGGGCCGACGACGCGGACCGGCCCCGGATGCGGGTCACCCGCAACCGGTGGACGGTGGTCGGCACCGGTGCGCAGCTGCGGCTGGACCGGGAAGGCCGTTGGTGGCCGTACCGCAAGGAGCGGGGTCACTGGCTGCCTTCGGGGCCGCCGGACGAGGACCCCGCAGCGGCGCTGGCCTCCGCCACCGGAACGGCGGAGGCAGCAGAGACGGATCAGGGGTAGGCCAAGCTCCGGCTCCGAGGGGGCGACGACGACGGTTCCCTCGGGGCCAGCGCTGCCCGGCTCCTGTAAGGCAGCAGCGCGCCTCTCCGTAGGCCGCACCGCTGCCCACCACCCGATAGGCGCCGGCCGCCCCCCTCGTGCCCGAGCGCCCGAAAACGCGTCGACGTCCGCCCCGTAGGGCGCCATGATCACCCCATGACGAATCCTCAGTCGGACATTTCCGGTACCCCGCTCAGTGAACGTGCCGAGCGTGCCGTGCGTATCGCGGTCGGCGCCGGGCGGCGGCTGGGCCTGCGGGCGGACGAACCGCGGGTCCTGCACGACATGTTCAACGTACTGGTGCATCTCGCGCCGCATCCCGTGGTGGCGCGCGTGCCGTCGCTCGCCCTCGTACCGCCCGAGGAGCAGGCGTCCCGGCAGCAGCGCGAACTGGACGTCGTGGGCTGGCTGGCCGACGCCGGAGCGCCGGTCGTGAGGCCCAGCCCGCTGGTGCCGCGGGAGCCCGTCGAGTGCGAGGGCAGGTCGCTCGTCTTCTGGGAGTTCATCGACGAGCGCGAGCCGATGCGGGAGGCCGCCGCCGCGGGCATGGACGCACTGGAGGACCGTTTCGTCGAGCAGACCGGCTGGGCGGCGGAACTGCACTCCTTCCTGGCCCGGTACCCCGGCGAACTGCCGGTGCTGTCTCCCTTGGTGCCCACCCTCGCCCCGCTACTGGAAGCGCTGCGGAAGGACCCGCAGGGGCTGACGACGGCGGAACTGGACCGGGCGCAGCAGGAGTACGCGGTCCTCGAGACCCTCGTGGCCGACGTGCCCGGCCACTTCCCCGGAGCGCGTGTGCAGCCGCTGCACGGGGACGGGCCGTCGTACAACCTGCTGCGGACCGCCGACGGATATGTCTTCAGCGACTTCGAGGACGTCACGCGCGGCCCCGTGGAGTGGGACCTGGCCCTGCTGGCACCGCGTGCGCAGGCCGCGTACGAGGAGGCGAGCGGGCGGCCCCTGGACCGCGCGCTGCTCGACGTCATGGAGCGGGCCCGCCTGCTGCAGATCGTGGCCGCGCTGGCGGTCGTGCCGTCGATGCCGGAGCTGGGCCCGATGATGGCGCCCATGGTCGACCAGTGGCGCCGGCGTGCTCCCCTCACGCCGGAGGTCCTCAGCCGCTAGCCCAGCACCTGCCGGGCGCCTGCGCAGCCCGCACCGTCCGGTGCTGCGCCGCCCGGCACCGGCACGGTCCGTTCGGCCCGAAGGCGCCGCCGTCGCCTCCACACGGGAAGACGCCGCGCTGGGCGCCGATGCGCCCGCGTCGGCTCCTTCGCGCCGGGTTCCGGCCGTACGGAGAGGGAGAACATCCGGGGGCCACCCGCGCTCAGAGCCCGGCTCGTTCCCCGGAGGTGCCCCGTTGTGACCACGACCCCACTGCCCCGCGCAGGCTCGGCCCCCGGCGCATGGCCGCTGCTCGGCCACGCCTGGCAGCTGCACTCCCGCCCCCTGGAGTTCCTGAACTCGCTCCCGGCCCACGGCGCCCTCGTACGCATCGGGATGGGCCCCTATCCGGCGTACGTCGTCTGCGATCCGGACGCGGCCCACCGGATGCTCACCGACTCGCGCACGTTCGACAAGGGCGGGCCGTTCTTCGACAAGGCCCGCGTGCTGTTCGGGAGCAGCCTGCCCATGGCCGGCTGGCGGGAGCACCGCTGGCAGCGCCGCCAGATGCAGCCCGCCTTCCAGCCCGAGCGGATCGACGCGTACGCCACGGTGATGGCCGAGGAGATCGACCGCATGACCGCCCCCTGGCGGCCGGGCCTGCGCTTCGACCTCACCGCCGCGCTGACCACCCTGACCCTGCGCATCGTCACCCGCAGCGTGCTCGCCGCCGAGGCGGAGGACGAGGCCGTCGCCGCGGTGCAGCACAGCCTGCACACCGTGATCGACGGCGTCTACCAGCGGGTGATGCTGCCCCTCGGGCCGCTCTACCGCCTGCCCACCCCCGGCAACCGCCGTTACCGCCGCGCCTGCACCCGATTGCACCGCGCCATCGACGGCATCATTGCCGAGCGCCGGGCCTCGCCCGGAGGCGACGACCTGGTCAGCATGCTCCTGGAGGCGCATGACGACACGGGTGCGCCGATGTCCGACAAGGACGTCCGCGACCAGCTCGTGGTGATGAGCGGGGCCGGCTTCGAAACCACCGCCAACAGCCTGGCGTTCGCGTTCTGGCTGCTCAGCCAGCATCCCGAGATCGAGAAACGGGTGCACGAGGAGGTCGACGGCACACTGGCCGGACGGACCGCCACCGCGGCCGACATGGACGGCCTGCCCTACACCCGCAGCGTCGTCCATGAAGTGCTGCGAATGTATCCACCGGGCTGGTTCTTCACCCGCGTCACCACCGCGGACACCACCCTGGCCGGGCAGCAGCTCCCCAAGGGGACGGCGCTTCTGTACAGCGCCTATCTGCTGCACCACCGGTCCGAGCTCTTCCCCGACCCCGAGCGGTTCGCTCCCGAACGCTGGCTCCAAGGGGGCGGCGACGCCGCGCCTCGGGGCGCGCACGTCCCCTTCGGGGGCGGCAACCGCAAGTGCATCGGTGACCAGTACGCGCTGGTGGAGATGACCATGGCGCTGGCGAGCGTCTGCGCCCGCTGGAGCGTGCATCCCGACCCCGGTGCCAAGATGCGGGTCCGGGTCCGGGGAACGCTCGGTCCCGGACCGCTGCTCATGACCTGCCGGCCGCGCGGAGCGGCTGCCGACGGCTGAACCCGCGCACAAGGCCGAGGGGG
>NZ_PQSQ01000052.1 GCF_002920575.1 Streptomyces sp. Ru73
CGGCCGCCGAGAGGTCGACGCCCCTCGCGGACCGTATGCACGCCCCCGACGAACAGGTGGACATGTCCGTCTCCACACCGTCGTCCTCCACACCGTCGTCCGCCGCTCCCGCGCCGCGTCACCACGGTGAGGGCGCGGCCCGCCGGACCCGGCTCTCGCCGGAGCGCGAGAGCGAGCTGTACACCGCCGTCCTCGACCTGGTGCGCGAGGTCGGGTACGAGAGCCTGACCCTGGACGCCGTCGCCGCGCGCTCCCGGTGCAGCAAGGCCACGCTGTACCGCCGCTGGCAGGGCAAGCCCCGGCTGGTGTCCGCCGCGCTGCGGCACACGAAGCCCTTCTCGCTGGCGGACCTGGACACCGGCTCGCTCCGCGGCGACGTGCACGAACTGGCCCGGCGCATCGGGGACACCAAGAAGGACATCGACCTGATGCGCGGCATCACCCACGCCGTGCACAAGGACCCCGAGCTGGCCGAGGCCATGCGCACGGCCCTGATCGAACCCGAACTGGAGGTGATGCGGGCGATGCTCGACCGGGCGGTCGCCCGCGGCGAGGTGGATCCCGGCTGTCCCGCGATCCCCTTCTTCCCGCACGCCCTGTCCGGCGCCGTCTTCGCGCGCCCGATGATCGACCAATGCCCTGCTGATGCCGCGTACCTGACGCGTTACCTGGACGCCGTGGTGCTACCCGCCCTGCTGCGGAGCTGAGCCGGACCGGTACCGCGCCGGCCGGACGGCCGCGCCGGGACCGTACGCCGGGCGGCACGCACGAGAACCACCCCCCGGGGACACCGGAAGAGGAGTACCGGGCCCCGGAAGATCCAAAGGACTCCGTATGACATCCACCCCTGTCGATGCACGCGCCGACGCCGCTCAGCCGGGGGACGCGCCGTCCACCGGGCGGGCGGCGGGGCACGCGCCCCATCGCTGGTGGGTACTGGCCGTCATCGGCCTCGCCCAGCTGATGGTGGTGCTGGATGCCACCATCGTGAACATCGCCCTGCCGTCCGCCCAGCAGGACCTGGGCTTCAACAACGACGGCCGGCAGTGGGTCGTCACCGCCTACTCCCTCGCCTTCGGCTCGCTGCTGCTGCTCGGCGGCCGCCTCGCCGACCTGTTCGGACGGAAGACGACGCTGCTGATCGGCCTGATCGGCTTCGCCGGGTCCTCCGCGCTGGCCGGCGCGGCCAACGGCTTCTCGATGCTGGTCGTCGGCCGGGCCCTGCAGGGTCTGTTCGGCGCGCTGCTCGCGCCGTCCGCGCTCTCCCTGCTGACCACCACGTTCACCGACGCCAAGGAACGCGCCAAGGCGTTCGGCATCTTCGGTGCGATCGCCGGTTCCGGCGGCGCCATCGGCCTGCTGCTCGGCGGCGTGCTCACCGAGCACCTGGACTGGCGCTGGACGCTCTACGTCAACCTGGTCATCGCCGTCGTCGCCGTCATCGGCGCACTGGTCTTCATCCGCCGTCCCGCGCCCGCCGACCGGCCCCGGCTCGACCTGTTCGGCACGCTGCTCGTGGCGGCCGGCCTCTTCGGCATCGTCTTCGGCTTCTCCAACGCCGAGACGCACGCCTGGAGCCACTGGATGTGCTGGGCCTTCCTCGCGGCCGGCGGCGTGCTGCTGCTCGCCTTCGTCCTGTGGGAGACGCGCGCCGCGCACCCGCTGCTGCCGCTGCGCGTCCTGGGTGACCGCAACCGTTCCGCGTCCTTCATATCCGTGTTCATCTCGGGCGCGGGCATGTTCGGGGTATTCCTCTTCCTGACCTACTACCTCCAGCAGACGCTCGGCTACACCCCGGTCAAGACCGGCCTCGGCTTCCTGCCCATGGTCGGCATGCTGATGGTGATGGCGCAGCTGTCCATGAACATCCTGGTGCCGAAGATCGGGCCCAAGCCGATCGTGCCGCTGGGCATGGCGTTCGCCGGTGCGGGCCTCATCTGGCTGACCCGGCTGGACGTGGACAGCACCTACGCCGCGCACGTCCTGCCGCCGCTGCTGGTGATGGGCCTCGGCCTCGGCATGGTCATGCCGCCCGCGATGAGCCTGGCCACCCTCGGGGTCGCCCCGCACGACCAGGGCGTCGCCTCCGCGACCGTCAACACCATGCAGCAGGTCGGCGGCTCGATCGGCACCGCGCTGTTCAACACCATGGCCGCCAGCGCCGCCACGGACTACATGGCGGGCCGCAGGCCGACGAAGCTGAACCAGGCCGAGGCCGCGCTGCACAGCTACGACACCGCGTACTGGTGGGCCGCCGCGTTCTTCGCCGCAGGGCTGGTCATCTCGCTGCTGCTGTACCGCAGGGGCAAGGCCGTCGCCGACCACGGACCGGCCGTACCCGTCGAGGCCGAGCACCACGGCCACGGTCACGGTCACGGCCGGCACGCCGGGGAACCGGAGGACGCCACGGCGGCCGCCGGAGCGCCGGTGGCCGGCGCCACCGCGGCGGCCGGTGCGGACACGGAGCCGACCCCGGTGACCCTCGCCACCGAGGCGCCGGCCGGGCCCGCCGTGCACGGCCGGGTGCTGGACGCGGCCGGCGCCCCCGTGCCGGACGCCGCCGTCACGCTGATCGATCCGGGCGGCCGCCAGCTCGGCCGCGCCACCGCGGGCCAGGACGGCCAGTACGCGCTGGCCACCCCGGCCACCGGCAGCTACGTACTGGTCGGCGCCGCCGCGGGACACCAGCCGTGCGTGGCCACCCTGGCCGTCGGCGCCGAGCCGGTCGCCTTCGACCTGATGCTCGCCGGCACCGGCGGTCTGGAGGGCACGGTGCGGGCCGGCAGCACGGCGGTGCCGGGCGCCCTGGTCGTCGCCACCGACGAGCGCGGCGACGTGATCGAGTCGGCCTCCTCCGGAGCGGACGGCGGCTACCGGCTGCCCTCCCTCGTGCCGGGCGTCTACACCCTGACGGCCAGCGCGGAGGGCTACCAGCCGTACGCCGGCATGGTCGAGGTCTCCGGCGGGGTGCCGACCCGCCAGGACGCCGTGCTCCAGCCGGCCGCCACGCTGCGCGGCACGGTCCACAACAGCGCCGGCACGCCCCTCGGCGAGGCCCGCGTCTCCCTGCTGGACCCCGCGGGCAACGTAGTGGCGGTCCGCACGACGGGCCCGGACGGCGCGTACGTGTTCACCGACCTCTCCGGCGGCGAGTACACGGTCGTGGCCAGCGGCTACCCACCGGTCGCCACCCCGCTCACGGTCACCGCCGAAGGCCACGACGGCTTCGACATCACCCTGGCCCACGGGGAGTGACACACCACAGGCGCTGAGGAGGGCGGTGTCCGTACGTGAGGTACGGGCACCGCCCTCTCCGCTGTCAGCGCTGGGCCGGGCGCCACATCGGCCAGAGGGTCGGGCCGTCGGCGTGGGGGCGGAGTTCGGCGGTGACGGTGAAGCCGAAGTGTGCGTAGAAGGGGATGTTCTCCGGCTTGGAGGACTCCAGGTGGACGGGGAGGCCCGCCGCGTCGGCCTGGGCGAGGCCCGAGCGGAGCAGGGCAGCGCCGTGGCCCTGGCCGCGTACCGCCGGGTCGGCGCCGATCACGGCGAGGTACCAGTGGGGCTCCTGCGGGGTGTGCGCGACGACCTGCTCCACGACGCCGCCCAGGAGCGGGGCGCGGTCGCCGAGGACGGCCGTCAGCTCGGCGACCGTCCCGGCGTCCGGCACGGCCTTGTCGCGGGACTCCGGCGGCACCCAGAACGCCGCTGCCGAATCGGTGAGTTCGCACCTGCCGTGCGGGCCGTACTGCCGGTGGAAGAGCGTGCCGAAGTAGCGCGCGAGGCGCTCGCCGCGGGTGTCGGCGTCGGGGAGCAGCCAGCTCATCAGCGGGTCGTCGGTGAAGGCCAGGGACAGCGACCGGGCGATCGGCCCGGCGTCGTCGGTGGTCGCGGCCCTTGGGGTGCAGGTGTTCGACATGTCGCACATTCTGCCCGGCCCCCATCGGACGGACGTACGGGGGGCACGGTCAACGGGTCGGCACCGCGCCTCACTTGGTGTTGTGCACCTGCCAGCTCTCGCCGTACAGCCACGTGCCCTGCGCGTCGTACACGGTGACGTCGCACGCCAGGTACTCGGGGATCAGCGTGGCGTAGTTGGCGTCGATGTCGGCGGCGACCTGGCCGGTGGCGCCCAGTTCGGCGCCGGTGACCTTGCCGTAGTGCGCCGTGACCTCGTACTCCACGATGTTGCCCGCCGCGATCTCGCGCTTCACGTTCTTCTCGGCGTAGTGCAGGTGGTTGGAGTTGCCGGTCTTCGTCAGTGGGGTGAGGTTGGTGAGGGTGTTGCCGGGGCCGCCCAGGTTCTCGTTCAGCAGGTGCCCCTGGACCATCTGGCGCGCGAACCACTGGGCCGTGGCACCGCTGCCGGTCGGCCACCAGGACGGCTTCACGCTCGGCGAGGAGCCGCGGCCGATGGACTTCGGGTGCAGCTCGGCCTTCATGCTGCTGCCGGCGCCGCCCACCAGCCTGCCGTACGAGACGCTGTGCTTGCCCGTGTAGGCGCGCTGCACCGCCCGGGACACCGTCGGCGCCGGGCCGCCGGCCGCCGGGTCCTCCTCCGTCTCCGGTTGCCGTACCGGCACCGGACCGCTCATCACGCGGGCGGCGTTGGCCTCCGCGGCCCGCTCGAACGCGTCCGAGGGGTCGGACACCTTCAGCCCCTGGCCGTTGTCGGTGCCGGCCACCGGGCCCTGCCGCTGCTGGATGACGTGCGTCAGCTCGTGCGCGAGGGTGTGCCGGTCGCCGCCGCCCTCGCCGAGCACCACATGGCTGCCGGAGGTGTACGCGCGGGCGCCGACCTCGGCCGCCGAGCGCCGCGCCGCCGCGTCGTCGTGCACCCGTACGTCACGGAAGTCCGCGCCCAGCCGGGCCTCCATCTCCGTACGCACCGGCTCGTCGAGCGGGCGCCCCGCGGAGCCGAGCACCGAGTGCACCGCGGAACGCTGCACGGCGGGACCCTCGTCGGCCGCGGGGTGCCCGCAACCGGGGCCGTGCTCGTGCCGGGCCTCCTCCACGGCGCGCGACACCGCCGCGTTCCCCGCCAGGCGCTGGAGGCGCAGCACCGCTTCCGGCCCGGAGGCCGTACCGGACGGCGTGCCGTGCGCGCTCTGCTGAGCAGCGCCGGACGGGACCGGGCGGTGCCTGTGCTCGCGATCACCCTCGGATCCCGGTTGGCGCCGTGCGTTCATGAGCTCTACCTCCGTTGCCTTGCGGCCACCCTTACGCGGCGCGGCGGGGCCGCGCCAGGATCGCCCGGGCAGGAGAGGGGGCAGCGCCCGTGCCCCCGCGGCCGCCCGGTCAGTCCGCCGCGTGGCCCGGCCGCTCCGCCGTACCGGACGCGCCCGCGGGGACGGGCTCCTCCGCGAAGTGCATCTCCGGCGGCGGGACCCGGAACAGGCGGGTCAGGTGGGCGAGGTAGCAGATGCCCACCGCGAGCCAGACCAGGCCGAGGGTGAGCGCCTTGCCGTCCAGCCGGCTGAGGAGCCAGAGGTCGACCACGGCGCCGACGGCCGGGAACGCCAGGTGGGTGACCGGGTTGAGCCGGTTCCCCGCGTGCCGCTCGCGCAGATACGTCGCGATGACGCTGACGTTGACCAGCGTGAAGGCGGTGAAGGCACCGAAGTTGATGAAGGAGGTCGAGGTGGTGACGCTCAGCCGCAGGGCGATCAGGCCGATCAGCCCGGTCAGCGCGATGTTGAAGGCGGGCGTGCGGAGCCGGGGGTGCAGATAGCCGAAGAGGCGGCGCGGCAGGACGCCGTCGCGCCCCATGGCGTACAGCAGGCGCGAGGCGCTGGCCTGCGCGGCGATGCCGGACGCGAACTGCGCGACGACCAGCCCGGCGAGGAAGAAGGAGGCGAACAGGTCGCCCGCGATGGTCTTCGCGATCTCGAAGGCGGCCGAGTCGGGGTCGGCGAACTCCGCACCGGGGTGCACCAGCTGCGTGGTGTAGGCGAGCGCGACGAAGATGCCGCCGCCGATCAGGGCGGTGAGGAGGATGGCGCGCGGAATGGTGCGCTGCGGGTCGACGGCCTCCTCGGTGAGCGTGGTGACCGCGTCGAACCCGAGGAAGGAGTACGCGGCCACGGCCGCCCCCGCGGAGATGCCGGTCACGGTGGTCGCGTCGTTGACGAACGGCGTGGCGCTGAACAGCGCGCCGGTGCCGCCCCGGTGGAAGACGTGCAGCAGGGAGAGGGCGGCGAAGAAGACGATCACCAGGACCTGGAAGGTCATCAGGAGGTCGTTGGCCCGCTCGGCGGTGCGGATGCCGCAGACGTTCAGTGTGGTGGTGAGCGCGATGAACGCGAGGATCCACACCCACGAGGGCACGGCCGGGAACTGCGCCTTGAGATAGGCCGCGCCGATCAGCCAGATGACCATCGGCAGGAAGAAGTAGTCCAGCAGGGTCGCCCAGCCGACCAGGAACCCGGCCCGTGAGTCGATGGCACGCCGTACGTAGGTGTAGGCCGAGCCGGCGACCGGGTGGCGCGCGGCCATCTTGCCGTAGCTGTGCGCCGTGAAGATCATCGCGACCATGGCGAGCAGGTAAGCGGTGGGCACGGCGCCGTGCGTCTCGCCGGCGACGACGCCGAAGGTGCCGAGCACGATCAGCGGGGCCATGTAGGCGAGGCCGAAGGCGACCACGCCCTTCAGGGACAGGGTCCGGCGGAGCGCGGGGGTCGGCTCGGTCACGGCGGGGCTCCAGGGTCGGTGCTGAGGGAGTCGGTGCTGAGGTAGGGGAGAGGCGCGGGCCCCGGGTCAGGGGCGGCCGCGGTGCGGCCCGGGGCGCCAGGTGCGCGGGTCGATCCGGCCGTCGTACAGCGGCAGTTCCACGGGCGCGTCCCGCTCGCCGAACTGCTCCCACATACGGCTGAGGCCCGCCGTCCCGTGGGTGCGGACCCGGGCCACGTCGTCCAGGTCGAGCACGTCGGTGAGGACCGTGGCGGCGGAGTCCACTGCCTCGGTGCGGACCCGGCCCTCCGGGTCGACGACGAGGCTGCGGCCGGTGCCCTCGGGGCCGGCGGTGTTCACGCTGAGTACGTACACCTGGTTCACGATGGCGTTGGCACGCGCGAGCACCAGCTCCTGCGCCCGGTCGGAGGTGGTCGTCATGACCGGGTTCACGATGACCTCGGCGCCCATCCAGGCCAGCTGCCGCGCCACCTCGGGGAACCAGGCGTCGTAGCAGATCGCGAAGCCGATCCGGCCCGCCTCGCCCAGGTCGGCGACGACGAAGCGGTCGCCGGCCGCGTACGGCTCGTACGGCCGCCAGGGGAAGACCTTGCGGTACGAGGCGGCCAGCCGGCCCTCGGGGGAGAAGGCCAGCGCGGTGTTGAACAGCTCGCCGCCGGGGCCCCGCTCGCACACCGTGCCGGGCAGCAGCCAGACGCCGAGGTCACCGGCCAGCTCGGCGAGCGCCTTGGTGCGCGCCCCGTCCAGCGGCTCGGCGGCCTCCTGGAGCCGGGCCTCGCTCTCCTCCCCGGAGCCCGCGACGCCGCACAGATGCAGCTCCGGATAGGCGACCAGCCGCGTCCGCGGGAACTTCGCCAGCAGCGCCTGGACGTCGTCGGCGAAGCCGGACAGCGGTGCCTCGGCGGGACGGGGCGGGGCCTGCGCGAGTGCGACGGGCAGCGGGCGGGACATGGACGTCACCTGCTTCGGGAGGAGCGGACGGGATGACCGGGTGGCCGCAAAAATAGAGCACATTGATCACTTAAACAAGAGTGTTCAAGATGAGCAGTTTTTTGGCTACGGTGCCTGCATGGCCGGCTCCCCCTCGAGTTCCCCTGCCCCTTCCGGTGTGCACCCGCCCGCGGCGGGCGAGCCCATATCCCCGGCACCGCACCCGCTGAACGCGCCGTCGCTGGCGGGCATCCGGCGGCTGTCCGCGCTGGACGCCGTGCGGGCCAGGATCGCCCTCGCGGTCGACCTGGGACTGCTGAGACCCGGCGAGCGGCTGCCGCCCGGCGACCGGATCGCCGAGGCCCTGGACACCTCCGAGATCACCGTCCGCCGCGCCCTCGTCGCGCTGTGCCGGGAGGGCGTACTGGAGCGCCGGCGCGGCCGGACCGGCGGCACCCTCGTGGCGGAGCACCCGCCCCGCGGCGCGGTCGACGCCGTGGCGTCCTACCGGGCCGCCGCGCCCGACGTGCACGCCCTGATCGACCACCGCCTCGTCCTCGAATGCGGCATCGCGCACCTCGCCGCCGTCCGGGAGCCCGACGAGGCGGCGGGCCGGGAGCTGGACCGCCTGGTGGCGGAGATGGAACGGGCCCAGAGCTGGGCGGAGTTCCACCGCTGGGACGAGCGCTTCCACCTCGCGGTGGCCGCGGCCACCGGCCTCCCGTCCGTCGTCGAGCCCTACGGACGGGCCCTGAAGGAGCTGTACCGCTACTACCTGCCCTATCCGCTGGCGCACCTGCGCGAGTCCAACGCGGAGCACCGGGCCCTGGCCGAGGCGGTGCGCCGGGCCGATCCGGCCGCCGCCGCCGAGGTGGCCAGACGCCACGTACAGACCCTGCACGAGAGCATGTTCATGCACTTGTTGGGGGATTCCTGACCGGGTTATGTTGCTGAAGGCAACTATTGGCCGGTGAGAGGCGAGGGAACGTGACAGCAGTCGTGCAGGGCCACTGCGCCCCCGGGTTCGAGAACGTCCGTGCCGAGTTCGCGCGCAACTTCGCCGAACGCGGGGAAGTCGGCTCCTCCCTCGCCGTGACGCTCGACGGCGAGTTCGTCGTGGACCTGTGGGGCGGCCACGCCGACGCCGGCCGCACCCGCCCCTGGGAGCGGGACAGCCTGGTCAACGTCTACTCCACCAGCAAGGGCATGACCGCGCTCTGCGCCCACCTGCTCGCCGACCGCGGCGAGCTGGACCTCGACGCACCCGTCGCCCACTACTGGCCGGAGTTCGCCCAGGCCGGCAAGGCGGACGTCCCGGTGCGCTGGCTGCTCTCGCACCGCGCGGGCCTGATCGCCCCGCGCGAGCCCCTGACACCCGCCGACGTGTACGACTGGGAGAAGACCTGCGCCGTACTGGCCGCCACCGAACCGTGGTGGAAGCCGGGCACCGCACAGGGCTACCACGCCGTCAGCTTCGGCTTCCTGGTCGGCGAGGTGGTCCGCCGGATCACCGGCAGCTCGCTCGGCACCTTCCTGCGGACCGAGATCACCGAACCGCTCGGCGCCGACCTCTACATCGGCACCCCCGAGACCGAACAGGCCCGCTGCGCCGACATGATCCCGCCCGGCAAGGACGGCACCCTGCAGACGTTGTTCCCCGGCATGCCCAAGGGCCCCTTCACGTCACTGGACGACCACCCCCTGGCCGGCGTGGCCGTGGCGATGGGCCACCTGCCGGTCGGCGACGTGAACAGCGCCGCCTGCCGCAGCGCCGAGATCCCCGCGGCCAACGGCAACGCCACCGCACACGGCCTGGCCACGGTCTACCGCGCACTGGCGGGCGGCGAACTGGTCGGCCCCGGCACGCTGGCGGCGATGCGCGCCCAGCAGAGCGAGGGCGACGAACCGGACCTGGTGCTCAGCGCGGCGGCCCCCGAACGGCTGCCGTTCGCCTGGGCGACCGGCTTCATGCTCAACTGCTACGGCTACTTCGGCCCCAACCCGGGCGCCTTCGGCCACGGCGGCGCGGGTGGCTCGCTGGCCTTCGCCGACCCGGAGAACCGCCTCTCCTACGCGTACACGATGAACGCCTTCGGCGGCAGCACGACCGGCGGCGACACCCGCAACCTCAAGCTCGTCGAGGCGGTGTACGCGGCAGCCCCGCTCGCCGAGCGGGGCTGACACCGGCTCCGGGCCGGCCGCCCCGGGCGGCCGGCCCGCTGCCTCACATCTCGTGCGCCGGGTTACCGCCCCAGCGGGAGTGCGCCGGCACCTCCTCGCCCTTCATTAGGAACGAATCCGGGCCCAGCACCACGCCGTCGCCCACGGTCACGCCGTAGTGGACGAGCGTGCCCACGCCGAGGGTGCAGCCGTTCCCCAGCGAGGTGCGGTCGGACTTGAAGCTGCCGTCCTCCTGCGAGTGGCACTGGATCACACTGCTCACGTTGAGCGTGCAGTCGTCCCCGATGGTGACGAGCGTCCGCTCCGGCATCCGCGCCCCGTCGTCGAAGAGCCGCCGCCCGAGCCGGACGCCCAGCAGCCGCCAGAACATCCCCTTGAACGGTGTGCCGTTCAGCAGCCGCAGCTCCATCGCCTGGTGCTTCCAGAAGCGCTCGTGCTGCCAGAAGTGCGGGTGGTAGATGGAGCAGAACCGCGGGCTCTGCGGCCGGAACCGGATGCTGGCACGCTCGGCGAGCGCGGTGAACCCGATCGTGAACGCGACGGTGAGGACCGTGGCGGCGGCGACCGCCAGCGCCCCGAGCGAGGCGTACAGCCCGGCGGCCGCGCCCATCAGCAGCAGGACGCCGAAGGCGTGGATCCACCGCGCGAACAGGAACGAGGCCAGCGTGACGGCGTTGTGCCGGTTCTTCGCGGCGAGCCGGCGGCGCAGCTCGTCCCCGCTGCTCAGGTGGTCGAAGGACGCGTCGCGCTCGACGGACCGCGGGATCTCGAAGCTGGGCGACCCCAGCAGCCCGACGCCCTCCCGCACCTTCCCGTCGATCGGCACCATGACCTTCGTCGCGAGCAGGCAGTTGCCGCCGGTCCTGCCCCCCGAGGGGTAGGAGACCTGGTTGCCGAGGAAGTTGTGCGGACCGATCGTCACCCGGGTGACGCGGAACGACGTGCTGGAGTAGTCCGCGTTCATCACCGACAGCCCGTCGGCGACCATCGTCCCGGTCCCGACGGTGGTGAGGTACGGGTTCTCGTGCTTGACGTCCGTGCCGAAGTTCGACCCCGTCTGCTCGACCCCCGTGAGGTCGTACCCGATGCTCCGCAGGTAGTGGACGACGAGGGAGCTGTCGCCCGCGAGCCGCATGAAGACCTTGTTGTTCGTCAGGCGCGCGATCGCCCGGTGCACCGAGTAGTGGAAGCCGTACAGCGGATAGACCCGGTCCGGCCGGAGGAAGCGGTGCAGCAGCCGGGGCACGGTGGTGATGAACAGGAACCCGAAGACCAGCGAACCGAAGAACAGCACGAACGACGCGGCCAGCGCGTCCCGGTAGAACGTCCAGCTCGTGAACGTCAGCGGCTGCGAACTCAGCAGCGAGTCCAGCTGCGGCACCTGCGCGACCAGCAGGTCCACCCCGCCGATCACCAGCGGCACGTACACCAGCAGCGCGGTCAGCAGTTGGGTCAGGCTGTAGAGCACCCGGCTCACCGGGCGGTACGGCGCGGGCCCCACCGTCCGGTAGTCCGTGTCCGCCGGCCGTGCCGGGGTGCCGTGCCACCGCTCACCCGCCGGCACCGACTGTCCGGCGTGCAGCGAGGAGGCGTGACCGAGCTGCGCCCCGTCGCCCATCGAGACGTCGATGTCCAGCACCGTCGCCTCGCTGACGTACACGTCCTTCCCGAGCGTGACGGTGCCGGTGCGGATCCACCCGGACTCGGCCCGGTAGCAGCTGAGATGGGCCTCCTTCCGGATGACCGAGTCGTCGCCGACGGTCAGCAGGTCGGTGCAGACGGGCACGTGCTTGGTGAGGACCGCGACCCGGCGTCCGATGCGCGCGCCCAGCGCCTTGAGGTAGAGCACGTACAGCGGTGAACCGGCGAACAGCACCAGCGGGTTGAGCTGGATCAGCGTCCTGACCAGCCAGAAGCGGACGTACGCCAGGCTCCAGATGCGGATCTTCCGCGGCTTCCACCGGCCGATGAGCAGCCACTTCGCCGCGATCGGCAGGAGGCACACGCCGAGGAAGACCGCGCCGCCGAACAGCACGGCGCGCACGTAGCCGTCGAGCAGGCCCGAACCGGCCGCGATCCAGTCGTAGCCGATGGCGAGGACCAGCGCGGTGACATAGGCGTAGCCCAGGAAGAGCAGCAGTTGCAGGGTTCCGCACAGGACGTACTCCGCCGTGCGCGTCCTGGCCGGCTCCAGCGGTGCCGGCGCCCCCGGCACCGGCACCGGCCGGGCGGGCGCGGGTGCGGCCGCCGAGCCGTTGCCGTGCGCCGAGCCGTTGGCCGCCGCGGTGGCGGGGGCCGGTGTGTCGAACGCCGCGGCCAGGCTGCGGATCGTGGGGTACCGGTAGATGTCCTTCATCGACACCGACGGCAGGTCGTCCCGCTTCCTGACCCGCGCGCAGAATCGCGCCATCAGCATCGAGTCGGCGTTGAGGTCGTCGAAGAAGTGACTGTCGGGCGGCACGTGGTCGACGCGCACGACGGCCGCCAGCACCTCGGCGAAGAGGTCCTCGGTGCTGCCGGGCGCCGCGGGAAGCGCCGGATCGAGTGGGACGGTTGACGGTTCCGCCAGGTCCGTCGTCGAGACCTGGACGTTCTTACCCACCACATGAACTCCTTGAGAGTAACGATCGAGCGGGCGGGCGAGTGGACGGAGTGGTGGCGTCCACTCGCCCGCGGTGGGGGGACGGCCCGCGGGGTACGGGGGCGCGGTGGGGGAGCCCCCGGGGCCGGAAGAGCGGGGAGACTGCGGCGACAGCCGGGTGTCAGGGCCGCCGGCCGGGAACGGCGGCGGTCACCGGGACTCCGCCGGGGACGTGCTCGGGTCTGGGAGCCCGTCCGGCCGGGTACACCTCCGGTGACACCTGCGGCAGTGCGCTGTGCGGCTGTGGCAGTGCGCTGTGCGTCGTCACGGCCACAGTCTTGGGATCGGCCGGGATTCAACCGATCCGCCAGGTTTCCGGAGCCACCCCGTCGGGTGGCCGGAGCGCAGGCGCCGACCGGCCGGCCGCACCCCGCCGACCGGCCGGGGCCGTCCCGCCGCATGGCGGGAACCGGCCGCGCGCACCCGGCCGCAGGCGGTGGGCGTGGTACACATCGGGCGGTGTCCCGAGGCGAGTGGAGCACGCGTGATCCGGGTACTGGTGGTCGACGACGAGGCCCTGATCCGTACGGGGTTCCAGCACATCCTCGGCGCGGCCGACGACATCGAGGTGGTGGCAGCGGTCCCCGGGGGCCAAGCGGTCCGGACCGTACGGGAGTTACGGCCGGACGTCGTGCTGCTCGACATCCGCATGCCGGACGTGGACGGGCTCACCGTCCTGGCCGACCTGCGCCGATTACCGCAGCCGCCGGTGGTCGCGATGCTCACCACGTTCGACACCGACGAGTACGTGGCCACCGCGCTGCGCTCCGGCGCCGACGGCTTCCTCCTCAAGGACACCGACCCCGAGCAACTGCCGCACCTGATACGCACCTTGGCCTCCGGCGGCGTCGTCCTGTCCGCCACGGTCACCAGGACGGTCGTCAACGGCTTCCTGGACAGCGGCCCCGACGACGCCGCCGTACGCGGCGTGGCCCGGCTGACCGGCCGCGAACGCGCCGTGCTCCGCCTCATCGCCGAAGGACTGTCCAACGCCGACATCGGGACGCGGATGCACCTGAGCACCGGCACGGTCAAGGACCACGTCAGCACGATCCTGACCAAACTGGAGGTGGGCAGCCGGGTGCAGGCCGCCCTGCTCGCCGAACGCGCGGGGCTCCTCAGGGCCCCGCGGACCGGGGAGGCCCCATGAAGACCACCCGACCGCCGGGCCTGCTCAGATCCGGCCGTCCGCTCGTCCTGCTGAAACCCCGCCGGCTGCCGGTGGTGGTGCTGGACATCGCCCTCATCGTCGCCGTCCTGCTGGACGCCTGGGCCCACTACGAGCCGGACGATCCGCTGGGCACCGGCACCTCCCTGCTCGCCGCCTTCTCCCTCGCGCTGCGCCACCGGCTGCCGCTGACCACCTTCTTCCTCACCCTGCCCGCCCTCGTGATCGCGGACGCCAAGTACGCCTCGCTGGCGGCGCTCTACACCTTCGCCTCGCTCACCCACCGCCGCGTGGTCCTGGCCCTCTGCGCCCTGCTGGTCGTGGCCGGCCACATCGTGCCCTGGCCCTATCCGGAGTACGACGACTACCAGGACACCTCGACCCTGATCCACGTCGGCTACAAGCTGGCGATGGCGGCGGCGCCCGTCTTCCTCGGCCAGCTCGTCCAGGCCCGCCGGGACCTGTCCGTACGGCTCGCCGAGATCTCCGAGGCCCGCGACCACGAACGGCTGCTGCTCGCCCAGACCGTGCTCGCGAAGGAACGAGCCCAGCTCGCCCGGGAGATGCACGACGTGGTCTCCCACCAGGTCAGCCTGATCGCCGTACGGGCCGGGGCGCTCCAGGTCGGCACCCGGGACCCGGCGGTGAAGGAGGCGGCCGCCACGATCCGGCGGCTCAGCGTGCAGACCCTGGAGGAACTGCGGCACATGGTCAGCGTGCTGCGCGCCTCCGGCAGCCGGCCCACCGAGCTGACCCCGCAGCCCTCCCTCGCCGACCTCCAGCGCCTGGTGGGCTGCAGCGGCATCGAGGCGGAGCTGAGGACCGACCTGCCCGACGGGCTGCCGCCGACCGTCCAGCGCGCCGTCTACCGCACCGTCCAGGAAGCCCTGACCAACGTGCGCAAGCACGCCCCCGGTGCCACCGCGACGGTCCGCGTGTACACCGAGGGCGGCACCCTGCACGCCGTCGTCACCAACACCGCGCCCACCCGGCCCGCGCTGCCGCTGCCCAGCGCGTCGCACGGCCTGGTCGGGCTGCGCCAGCGCGCCGAACTCCTCGGCGGCACCGTCACAGCGGGACCCACGGGCGAGGGCGGTTTCCGGCTCCACCTGGAGCTGCCGGCCGAGGGCCTTCCGGGGGCCGGCGGACAGCGCTGACCGGCCCCGTGCCGGCTACGGCCGGTCCGTGCCGGCCAGCATGGCGCGGGCCCGGCCGATCAGGGCGCGGGCCGCCGGGCTGACCGGCCCGTCGGCCCGCCAGGCGAACACCAGCCGCCCCCGCAGCACCGGCGGATCGATCCGTACCGTCCGCAGCTGCCCCGCCAGCGACTCGGCGTAGGCGCCCGGCAGGATCGCGGCGCCCAGCCCCCGGACGGCGAGCTGCGCGAGGACCTCCGGCTTGCTCGCCTCGAACGCGATCTGCGGCGTAAAACCGGCCGCCGCGCACGCCTCGTCGAGCCGGGCGCGCAGGCCCGTGCCGGGCGGCAGGCTGATCAGCGGGCGGCCGCGCAGGGTGTCGAGCGAGATGACCTCGTGGACGGCCAGTTCGTGCCGCGGGGCGACCGCCGCGACGATCGGCTGGTCGTCGACCACCTCGGCCGCCAGCCCCGCCGGGAGGGTGCTCCCCACGCTGACGATCGCCGCGTCCAGCCGCCCCGACCGCAGCCCGTCGACCAGCCGGTCGGAGTCGGCCTCGGACAGGGTGATGTCGACCGCCGGGTGCGCGTCGTGGAACTCCGCGAGCAGGCCGGGCAGATCGACGCCGTGCGAGGTCACGGTCCCCACGGCGACGTGCCCCCGCAGCAGCCCCGTCAGCTCGTCGACGGCCGACCGGGCCCCCGCCACCGCGGCGAGCGCGGCCCGCGCGTACGGCAGCACGGCCGCGCCCACCTCGGTCAGCCGCACCGCGCGCCCGGAGCGGTCCAGCAGCTCCTGGCCCAGCTCCCGCTCCAGCCGGCGGATCTGCGCGCTGACCCCGGGCTGGGCCACGTGCAGCTTCTCGGCCGCCCGGGTGAAGTTGCCCTCCTCGGCCACGGCGACGAAGTACTGCAACTGATGAAGCTCCATGGCCGGCGAGTCTACTCCGCCATAACCACTGCTTCTGATTGCCATACTCATCATCTCTTGGACTTCTGACGCGGGCCGGACGAGGCTGGAAACACCGCGGCACGAGGGCCGCGCGAACGAGAGACACCGCGGCACGACGGCCGCGCGAACCGAGAAGGGAAACCACCATGACCGAGACCCGCGAACGCGCCGCCACCCCCGAGGACCTGGCCCGGCTGTTCGTCGCCCGCGCCAACGCGCGCGACGCCGAGGGGCTGGCCGAGCTGTACGCGCCCGACGCCGTGCTCGCCTACCCGCCCGGCTCCGTGACCGTCGGCCGGGACGCGATCCGCGCGGTGTGCGAGCGGCTGGTGGCGCACGCACCGCTGCCGTTCGCCGAGGAGGAGCCGCTGCCGACGGTCCGGTACGGCGACCTCGCGCTGACCTCCACCCGGCCCGCCGACGGCACGGGCGGCCGGGTCCAGGTCGCGCGCCGCCAGCCGGACGGCACCTGGCTGCGGATCATGGACCGCCCCGAGATCCAGCCGGGGGCCGGGCGGTGACCGTCCTCATCGCCGGTGCCGGCATCGGCGGGCTGACCGCCGCACTGAGCCTGCACGCCGCCGGCATCGGCGCCACCGTGGTGGAGAGCGCCCGCGAGATCCGTCCGCTCGGTGTCGGCATCAACCTGCTGCCGCACGCCGTACGCGAACTCACCGAACTGGGCCTCGGCGACGACCTCGCGGCGCTCGGCGTGGCCACCGCCGAGAACGTCTACTACGACCGGCACGGACGGCGGATCTTCACCGAACCGCGCGGCAGGGCACAGGGCTACCGCTGGCCCCAGTACTCCGTCCACCGCGGCGAACTGCAGCTGCTGCTCCTCGCGGCCGTCCGCGCGCGGCTGGGCACGGACGCCGTGCGCACCGGCACCCGCCTGGTGGACTTCGCACAGGGCACGGACGGTGTGCGGGCACGCCTGCTCGACCGGGCGACCGGGGAGGAGCGCGGGTACGACGCCACGGCGCTCATCGGCGCCGACGGCCTGCACTCGGCTGTCCGGGCCCGGCTGCACCCGGAGGAGGGGCCGCTGCGGTGGTCGGGCATCCGGATGTGGCGCGGGGTGACGCGGGCCGAACCGTTCCTCACCGGCTGCTCGATGGTCATCGTGGCCGGCGGGGACGTGGAACTGGTCGCGTACCCGATCGGCCGGGGCCGCATCAACTGGGTCTGCCAGGTCAGGGAGGCGGGGCCGGGGCCGCTCACCGGGGACGCCGCGTGGAACAGCGCGGGCCGGCCCGCCGACGTCCTGCCGCACGTCGCCGACTGGTCGCTGGGCTGTCTCGACGTACCGGGTCTGGTGGCGGGCAGCGACGTCCTCCTGCAGTACCCGATGGTCGACCGGGACCCGCTGCCCACGTGGGGGAGCGGCCGGGTCACCCTGCTCGGCGACGCGGCGCACCCGATGTACCCGGTCGGGGCCAACGGCGCCTCCCAGGCGGTCGTGGACGCCCGCGTACTGGCCCATGAACTCGCGCGGGCCGACGGCGTACCGGACGGACTCGCCCGCTACGAGGCCGCGCGCCGCGCCGCGACGGCTGCCGTGGTGGACGCGAACCGGGAGATGCACCGGGCCGGCGGCCGCACGCCCGGGGACCTGGCCCGCATCACCGCAGCCTACCGGCACGCCACCGGCAGCGACGTGGCCGCGCTCAACTCCCGGGCGTCACTGAGCCTTCGCTGAGCCCGGCGGCGCGGCGGGCCTGCGGCTCAGCGGCCCTGCGGCTCGGCGGTGCGGCGGCCCTGCGGCTGCCGTACGGCAGGCTGTCGTACGGCTCCGGGCGGGCTGCCGCCGTCACGTCGTGCGGAAGGACCGGGCCGCCTGTTCCACGCGCAGCCGCTCCAGGGTCTCGACCTGGCCGTCGGCGCGCTCCAGGAGGCCGTCGAGCCGGGCGGCGTCCAGGCGGCCGTCGGTCTCCGCCAGCTCGCGCAGCGTCCGCCAGCCCGCCGCCTTGCCCGCCACGCCGAGCCGCAGCACCTCCAGCTCCAGCAGCGGGCTGAGCGGCGAGCGGGACAGCAGCCGGCGGTTGCTCTTGAGCCGGCCGATCTTCTCGGCGGCCCAGCCCGCGCCGGCCTTGTAGCCGCGGGCCCGGATGCCGAGCTCCCGCATGATGCGCAGCAGCGCCGCCCGGTCCGCCGTGATCTCGGCGGCCAGCGCTCTGAGCGTCTCGCCGGTCGCGGCGTCCACGGGGCTCCTGGCCAGCCGGCGGGCCAGCTCGGTGCCGAACGTCGCCCCGGCCAGATGGTCGTTCAGGTACACGCCGAGCAGGGCGAGCCGGTCGCCCTGCGGGCCGCGCTGAACGGAACGGGTCAGGGTGGGCTTCGTCATGCGGCGACGGGTACCCCCGCGCACCGCGCATATCCTCGGTACCGGCGCCGGAAGCCCCCTTCGGCCGACGGGGTCACCCGTACGCAGGCGTTCCGGCGCGCCGCCCGCCACTGCTCCCGCACCCGAAACGGCAACGTCATGGCTGCTCTCACCGACCAGGACTTCCCGGACCACGTCGCAGGGCGGCTCGCCGCGCTGCCGGGTGTGCGGGCCGTCACCCTCGGCGGCTCCCGCGCCCAGGGCACCCACACCGCCGACAGCGACTGGGACTTCGCGCTCTACTACCGCGGCACGTTCGACCCCGCTGACCTGCGTGCCGTCGGCTGGGCGGGCGAGGTCTCCGGGATCGGCGACTGGGGCGGCGGCGTCTTCAACGGCGGCGCGTGGCTCACCGTCGACGGCCGGCGCGCCGACGTCCACTACCGCGACCTCGACGTCGTCGAGCACGAACTCGCCGAGGCGGCGGCGGGCCGCTTCCGCTGGGAGCCGCTGATGTTCCACCTGGCGGGCATCCCCAGCTACCTCGTGGTCGCCGAACTCGCCGTCAACCAAGTGCTGCGCGGCGAGCTGCCGCGCCCCGCCTTCCCCGAAGCACTGCGCGCCGCGGCCCCTCCGGTGTGGCGCGGCCGGGCGGACCTGACGCTCCGGTACGCCCACGGCGCGTACGCCGCACGGGGCCGGGCCACCGAGGTCGCCGGGGCCCTCGCCACGGCCGGCATGGAGACCGCGCACGCGGTCCTCGCGGCACGCGGCGAGTGGACCACCAACGAGAAGCGGCTCCTGGAGCGGGCGGGGCTGCGCGGCCTCGACACGATCCTCGCCGGCCTGCGCCCGGACCCCGACGTCCTCACGCGCGCCCTCACCGAGGCGGAGGAGCTGTTCGGCGCCGCGGTCTGAAGGGCGTCAGCCGGCCGGGCCGTCCGCAAGGTGGGCGCCGAGTCGGTCCACGAAGGCGCGCTGGGCCGTGATCAGTACCTCGACGGCCCGGTCGGGAGTGTGCCAGGCCACCCGGTCGATCTCGGGGAACGTGCGCAGGGTGCCGGAGCCCCTGGGCCACTCCGTCTCGAAGGTCCCCGGCACGATCGACGCGGGGTCGAGGTCGCCCTCGACGGCCCAGGCGGTGACGGTCTTGCCGCCCGACTGGCGGACCTCGCCCAGCGGCACGTACGGGCCCTCAGGGGGCGGCAGGCCCAGCTCCTCCCGGAACTCCCGCCGCGCCGCCGCGAGCGGCTCCTCCGGCGGCACGTACTCGCCCTTGGGCAGCGTCCACGCCCCGGCCGTACGGCGGGCCCACAGCGGCCCGCCCATGTGGGCCAGCAGCAGCTCCACACCGGTGCCCGTCCGCCGGTACAGCAGGAGTCCGGCGCTCCGCCTGCCGGTCATGCGTCCGCCGCGCCGTGGGCTTCCAGGACGGTCTTCACGGTGTCGGCCTCCTCGGGTCGCTTGTCCTCGCGGTACCGCACCACGCGGGCGAACCGCAGGGTGACGCCGGCCGGGTAGCGGGAGGAGGTCTGGAGGCCGTCGTAGGCGATCTCCACGACCAGCTCGGGGCGGACGGTCACCACGTACCCGCTCTCGTCCACCGCGAGTTCCCGCAGCCGGTCGGTCTGCCAGGCCAGTGTGGCATCGGTGAGGCCCTTGAAGGTCTTGCCGAGCATGACGAACGTGCCGTCCTCGGCGCGGGCCCCGAGGTGCAGGTTGGACAGCTTCCCGGCGCGGCGGCCGTGGCCCCACTCGGCGGCGAGCACGACGAGGTCGAGGGTGTGCACCGGCTTGACCTTCAGCCACGAGGCACCGCGGCGGCCCGCACTGTAGGGCGCGGCGAGCGCCTTCACCACGACGCCCTCGTGGCCGCGGCGCAGGGTCGCGGCCCAGAAGTCCTCCACCGCCTCCAGGGCCGCCGCGTCACCGGGATCCGGGACCACGACGCGGCGGACCCGCATGGCCTCGGGCACGAGCCGGGCCAGCTCCGCGTGGCGCTCCTCGAAGGGCAGGTCCATCAGGTCCCGGCCGTCGGCGGCGAGGACGTCGAAGAAGACGGGGGAGAGCGGCAGCGCGGCCTGCGCGGCGGCCACGTCCACCCGGGAGCCGAAGCGCCCGGCGGTGCGCTGGAACGGCAGCGGGCGGCCGTCGGCGCCCAGCGCGATCACCTCGCCGTCCAGCACGAACCGGTCGGCCGGCAGGGCGAGCGCGGCCTCGACCACCTCGGGGAGCCGGTCGGTGACGTCGTCCAGGGTGCGGGTGTGGACACGGACGTCGCCGCCGTCGCGGTGCACCTGTACGCGGATGCCGTCGAGCTTCTCCTCCACGGCGCAGGGGCCCAGCTTGGCGACGGCCTCGGCCGGGGACTTCGCGCTGTGCGCGAGCATCGGGCCGACGGGCCGCCCGACGGTGAGCCGGAATCCGGCCAATGCGGACGGCCCTTCGGTGAGCAGCGCGCGGGCCACGTCCTGGAGCCCGCCGAGCATCACGGCCCGCCGGACGCCGGCGGCGGGCGCGCCGGTGGCGGCCGCGAGCCCTTCGACGGCGAGCGCGTCCAGCGCGCCCTGGCGCACCTCGCCGGTCAGCAGGCCGGTGAGGAAGCGCTGTTCCGGCGCGGTGGCGGCGGCGAGCAGTTCCTGTACGAGCCGCCGGCGCTCGGCCTGCGCGCCGGCCCCGGCGACCTCGGACAGCGCGGTGAGTGCCGCGTCCACGCCGCGCACGGTGAGGGTCGCGTCGGCCGCCGGGGGAGCGGGGTCGCGCAGCGCGTTCCAGCCGACGCCGATCCGTCCCTGGGGCAGCCGCCCGGCAAGGTAGGGGATGACGACCGGTACGTCCTCGGGCGCGGCCTCCCGGAACAGCTCGGCCAGCAGCGCGACCTTCTTGGAGCGCGCCGTGGTCGAGGCGACTTCCTGGGACACGCGGGCAAGGTGGGCCAGCAGCATACGGACATCGTGCCCCGCACGGTCCGGCGGCGCCTCCGCGGGCGCGCGGAGGGGAGCCGTGCGCCGGGGCGCGATCAGGCCAAAAGGTGGCGCGCCCGGCTGCCTTCACCCTCCCCGGTCATTGCCTTTCGTTGACAATCACTTGGTGATTCTTTTACCTTCGAGCGGTGCGGTAAAAGCGCACGTCAGAAGCAGCATGTCCAGCTCAACTCCACCTCTCGGAGGCCCGCATGGAACAGCTCATCAAGAAGATGGCCCAGGACGACGTCTGGCAGGGCTGGGTCGCCGCCAACTCCGCGCAGAAGGCGGACAAGGACGGCTGCATCAGCGCCTCGCCGAAGTCCGGCTGCATCAGCGCGACGAAGACCGGCTGCATCTCCTGACCCGCCGCCGGGCCGGCCGGGTCCGTCCGGCGGCGGCACACCCCCGTCGCCGGACGGTCCCGGCCCCGGCCCACGAGCACTGTTGAGGTTTCCCGTGAAGGTTTCCCCGGACGGTCAGCCGACGGCCGAGGTCATCGCGCGCGTCAAGGACATCCCGCTGTACCGCGACGCGCTGGCGCGCGGCCACTTCCCCGTACTGGAGAAGGCCGAGATCGCGCGCGGCTTCCCCGACAACTGGATGACACCGGCGCTCGCGGCGGCCCTGGAGTCCGGCGAGGCGGAGTTCGTGCTCTCCACGGGCACCAACCACGCCCGGATGCAGCTGATCCGGCCGCCCTACTTCCTCCTCACCTCCTACTACCGGCTGTGGAGCGAGCACCCGGACATCAAGGAGACCTGGGAGGCGGGCTGCCGGCGGGTGTCCCTGACGACCGTGCTCGCCACCGAGCACGTCGCCCGGGTGAACGCCCGCAAGCGCGGCGAGGACCCGCCCGCCGTGCCGGGCCCCGAGGACCGCCGGCTCGACGACCGCACCTTCTACCTCAACACCCGCCTGGACCCGGCCCTCTGGGAGCGCGCCGACGTCGAGCGGATGCTCGCCGAGATGGCGGAGGCCCGGCAGGCGCACCCGCTCGGCCGGTACCACCTCGACTGCTCCGGCTACCACTTGGCGCACCTGCTGCGGAAGATCGGCGAGTGGCACCTCTGGGACGCCTTCGCGCCGCCCGCGAGCATCGTGCACGCCTACGAGTACACGCCGGTCAACGTCCGCCGGTACCTCCAGCAGCACTTCGCGTGCCCGATCATCGACCTCTTCGGCAGCACGGAGCTGGGCTACCTCTTCTACAGCGACCGGCGCGGCCGCTACCACCCCTTCCTCGACGACATGAGCGTCGAGCTGGTGCCGGACGCCGGGGACGACGGGCTCTTCCACCTCATCGTCACCAGCGTCCGCAACCCCCACATGCCGCTGGTCCGGTACCGCTCCGGCGACTGCGCCCGCACCCTGGACGGCACCCCGGACCCCACGAAGATCACGCAGTTCTGCGGCCGCGAGAAGGAGCTGCTGGAAGCGCCCGCCGGACCGGTCGCGCAAGGCGACCTGGACGCCCTCGTCGGCTCCGTCTCGCCCCGCGTCTTCGTGCACCAGCTGCGGGTCCTCAGCCGCGCCGAGGCCGTGCTCGCGTACACCACCTTCGACGGCAAGCCCCTGGAGGCCGCGCAGGCGGCAGCCCTCGGCCGCGGCGTGCGCGAGCTCACCGGCCGCCGCTGCGCCGTCGACCACCGCGCACACATCGCCATCGGGAAGTCGGGCAAGTACGCCTGGCTCGACCGGCAGGACAACGCCGGCCGGCAGGAAGAGCCCGGCCGGCAGGACGAGGGAGCCGCAGCATGACCACCAAGACCCTGGTGACCGAGGACGACCTCAAGGCGCTGCTCGGCCCCGCCCTGCACGCGGAGCTGGTCGGGCACTTCGCGGCCGGCAGCGAGGCCCCCCGCGCGTACACCGAGCGGCAGGCCCTGGAATGCCTGCGCTACCTCTACCTGATCTCGAAGTACCCCGAAGAGCTCAGCGGCCTGTTCCTCCCCGTCGAGCAGGAGATCGACGAGTTCTGGCACTACCTCATCCTGCAGACGCGCGAGTACCGCTACCTCTGCGAGGAGCGCCTGCCGGGCAGGTTCTTCATCGAGCACCGCAGCATCCCGTACGAGGAGTACCAGCGGGAGCCCGGCCGCGAGCAGGCCGCCGAAGAGGCGCTGCGCTGGATACCGCTGTACTGCCGCGAGTTCGGCCCCTTCGACGAGGGCGCGCTGCCGCACTGGACCATCGTCCGCTTCCTGCACGAGCAGCTGGACATGCCGCTGCGGGAGATCTCCGCACTGGAGCCGGCGCGGCAGGACGGCCCATGACCTGCCGGACCGGAGCGGTGCCGGCCGCCCACGACCCGCCGCTGCATCCGGTCCCGGCCGCCACCGCCGCGTCCGTGCCCGCCGCGCAGCGGCGCATCCTGACCGTCCTGGTGCTCTCCCAGGTGCTCAGCGGCGCGGGCCTGGCCGCGGGCATCACCGTCGGCGCGCTGCTCGCCGAGGAGATGCTCGGCACGGGGCTCGCCGGACTGCCCAGCGCGCTCTTCACGGCCGGCTCGGCGCTGGGTGCTGTCGCCATCGGCCGGCTGTCCCAGCGCTGGGGCCGCCGTCCCGGCCTGGCCCTGGGATACGCCGGCGGAGCGCTGGGCAGCCTCGGCGTCGTCGCGGCCGCCGCGGCGGGCAGCGCGCCCCTGCTCTTCGTCTCGCTCACCGTCTACGGAGCGGGCACGGCCACCAACCTGATGGCCCGCTACGCGGGCGCGGACCTGGCGGCTCCGGAGCGGCGCGGCCGGGCGGTGAGCACGGTGCTGATGGCCACCACGCTCGGTGCGGTGGCCGGCCCGCTGCTGGTCAGCGCCACGGGCGAGGCCGCGCACGCCTGGGGCCTGCCGCGCCTCGCGGGCCCGTTCGCGCTGGCCGCCGTCGCGTTCGCGGCCGCCGCGCTCCTGCTCTCCACCCTGCTGCGCCCCGACCCCCTGCGCCTGGCACGCACCCTGGCGGCCGACGGGGCGGCGGCCACGCCCCGGGGCGGCGAAGCCCGTACGAGGGAGGCCGAGGGGAAGGCGGGGCAGGACTCGGAGAAGACGGTGCGGGACTCCGGCGAGGCCCCGGCCGGCGCGGGGGACCGGCCGGACCGGCGGGGGCTGCTCACCGGTACGTCCGTCATGGTGCTGGGCCAGCTCGTGATGATCGCGATCATGACCATGACGCCGGTCCACATGCGCGCGCACGGCCACGACACGGGGGACGCCGGGCTGGTCATAGCCCTCCACGTCGGCGCCATGTTCCTGCCGTCGCCGCTGACCGGGCAGCTCGTCGACCGGGTGGGCCGGCTGCCGGTGGCCGCCGCCTCCGGCGTGACGCTGTGTGCCGCCGGTGCCGTCGCCGCCCTGGCGCCGGTCGACTCCGTGCCCGCCCTCGCCGCCGCGCTGGTCCTGCTGGGCCTCGGCTGGAACTTCGGGCTGATCAGCGGCACCGCCCTGGTCACCGACGCGCTCCCGGCGGCCGTCCGGGCCCGGCAGCAGGGCGTCCTCGACGTGGGCATCGCGCTGGCCGGGGCCACCGGCGGACTGTCCTCGGGGCTGGTCGTGACGGCGGGCGGTTTCCCGGTACTGGCCCTCGTCGGCGGGGTACTCGCGCTGGCGATCCTCCCCGCCCTGGCGCTGACCGCACGACGTACGGGACGCGCCGCATGACCCGCCACCCGACCCGGAGACCACGACCGCCACCCGTACCCCCGTGACCGCCGGTGACGCCGCCGACCAGCACGGACGCACCGCCGCACCACGGACGACCACCCGTGCACGTCCGAACGCCCTTCGCTCCCGCCACACCCGTGGCACCCACCCTCACCAACAGGAGACGCCTCCCGTGGACACCTTCATCGAGCAGGCCCGGAAGCTGAACGCCCGCATCGCCGAGCACCCCGAGGAACGGGAGCTCTTCGGGCGCCTCGCCGAGGGCCAGGCGCCGCTCGCCCTGTTCATCACCTGTTCCGACTCCCGTGTCATCCCGTCCCTCATCACCGGCGCGCGGCCCGGCGAGCTCTTCGAGCTGCGCACCGCGGGCAACGCCGTCCCCGCCTACCACGAGGGCATGGCCTGCTCGGAGGCCGCGACCATCGAGTACGCGATGCGCGTGCTGAAGGTGTCCGACATCGTGGTGTGCGGGCACTCCCACTGCGGCGCGGTGGGCGCGCGGGCACGCGCCGAGAACCTGGACGGCGCGCCCGCGGTGCGGGACTGGCTCGCCCGCGAGTTCTCCGCCGAGCTGCCCCAGGACGACAGCCTGGCGGTCGCCGGTGCCGTCCAGCGGCATGTGCGGGAGCAGGTGGACCGGCTGCGCGGGTACCCCTGCGTCCGTGAGCGCCTGGACGCGGGCGAGGTGACGCTGCACGGCTGGTTCTACGAGGTGCACACCGGCCTGGTCCTGACGCACGACCGGGAGCTGGACGCCTTCGTCCCGGTCTGACGGGCTGCTCCGGCCCCCCGGGCCGGTCCGTCCGCGCGCGGCGGGGTCCCGGTTGCCGCACCGACCGGGACCCCGCCCTGCGCCGGGCCACGGCCGGCCGGCCGCGCCCCGGCGGCGGTACGGTCCCGGGCCGGAGCGGGTCCCGGGCCGGGCTCAGCCGCGGCCCGGGCCCGGGCATCCTGTGCCGGTCTCATGGGCGGGGACGTCAGCCGCGCCCGCGGTCGGCGGGCTCACGGCTGCCGCTCTTGGCCAGGCCCCGGCTGATCAGGTAGCCGATGCTCAGCAGCGTGACGTACAGCCAGGCCCGCCCGGCGGGGAAGGGATCCGCGCCGGTGTCGCTGCCCACCACCGCCGAGGCGATGAGGACGGCCACCACCGAGGCCACGTACACGAAGAACTCGGTGGTCTTGAAGGACGGTTTGGTCTCGGTGCTGGTGGGTCGTGCGGCGGTGTAGGTGCTCCCCGGCATGCCGGATTCGGAGTACCCGGGGGACGATGCTGCGGTCATGGTCCCTGCCCTTTCCCGTGGATCACCCGGCGGGCGCCGGGTGCGGAGCACGCGTACCCGGCCGCCGGGCACGAGAACGCCGTACGGGCGGCCGCCCGCCGGCACCGGGCGGCTGTCGGCCAGTGACCGCCCCGCCGCAGGATGCCCGGTGTGACAGGACGGACCGCTGTGCGCCGCGCACGGGACGCGAGGAGCGCCGGGGACGGACGGGCCCGGCGCAGGGGCCGCATTCCGGCCGGATCACTCGTGCGGCTCCGTCCCGGCGGGGGACTTGCGGAGCCCGGCGGGGACCGAGGCGTGGAGGGCGCGCAGGGCGAGCAGGAGGACGCCGATGTCATCGAGGTACACCGGGTCGGGGAGCAGGTCGACGGGGGAGAGGACGTAGAGGAGCGCGCCCCAGAAGGCGAACTCGTTCACCGGGAGGCCGGCGGCCTTGATGCGGCGGCGGACGGCCACGGTGCGCACGAGGAGCACGACTGCCGCCACCAGTGTCAGCAGGAGCAGGACTCCGGCCACGATCACGACGACCCAGAGCGTGTCACTCATCGCTTCCCCCTCGGCGGGTTTCACCCGTCCGGGTGTCGGACGGGCCTGCTGCCGACGGTACCGGTGGCAACGACATTTCCGACATGTAGCTCTCCGTGTGGGACACTCGGCGTGTATCACATGCCCGTAGTTCACAGCCTGTAGTTCACGGTCCGGGGCCGATGTGCGGCTACCGCCCGGTATTCCGTGGCACATCCGTGCGGCAGGCAACCGGAGGTGCGATGTCCACGGGTACAGGACGGCTGTCCGTCACTGTCCTCACCGAGACCGCCGACTGCGCCGTGCTGCGCGTCAGCGGCGAGCTCGACCATGCCTCCGAAGCGGCGTTCCTGGCCGATACCGGGGTGGTGCTCGCCGACGGGTGCCGCTATCTGGTGCTGGACGTGGCCGCGCTCACGTTCTGTGACTCGCGCGGCCTGAACTGCCTGCTCGCGCTGCACTGGCTGCTGCGCCGGCGGGAGGGCACCCTGCTGCTCGCGTGTGCGGGGCGCAGGCTCTCCGACCTCCTCGTCCACACCGGCAGCGCCCAGCTCTTCCCGCTGCATCCCACGGTCAGCAAGGCGCTCGCGGCCCTGCCGGAGCACTGCCGCCCCGTCTGGCCGCCCGTGACCACGCCGTAGCCCGTACGGAGCACGGAAGCGCGACGGCCGCGCCCGGTTCCGTACCGGACGCGGCCGCCTGCCCCGCAGCGGCTTCAGGCGAGCGTGACCTCGACCGGCAGCTGCTTGATGCCGTTGACGAAGTTGGAGCGGACGCGGGGGACCGGCCCGGTGACCCGGATGTCGGCGAGGCGCGGGATCAGCTCCTCGAACATGATGCGCATCTCGGTACGGGCCAGCAGGTTGCCCAGGCACAGATGCGGGCTGCCCTTGCCGAAGGTGACGTGGTCGTTGTGCGCGCGGGTCACGTCGAAGTCGTAGGGGTTGCCGAAGACCTGCTCGTCGCGGTTGCCCGAGGCGTACCACATGACGACCTTGTCGCCCTCCTTGATCCGCTTGCCGCCGAGCTCGACGTCGCGGGTGGCGGTGCGGCGGAAGTGGTAGACGGGCGAGGCCCAGCGCAGGAACTCCTCGACCGCCGTGGGGATGAGGGAGTGGTCCTTGCGGAGCTTGTCGAGCTGGTCGGGGTTGTTGATCAGCGCGAGCATGGCGTGCGTGATGGAGTGCCGGGTGGTCTCGTTGCCGGCGACGACGAGCAGCAGGAAGTAGTTGTCGAAGTCCTGCGCGGAGAGCGGGATGCCGTCCCGCGGGGTCTGGTTGACCAGCCGCGAGATCAGGTCGGTGCCGTCGCCGCCGCGCCGCTGCCGGGCCAGCTCCCGGCCGTACGCGAAGACCTCCAGCGAGGCGGGGGAGCGGAACGGCAGGTCGCGGTACTGCTCGCTCTCCTCGCTCTCCAGCAGCACGTCGGCGTAGTCGGGGTCGGTGTTGCCGATGATCCGGTTGCCCCAGTCGATGAGCTGCTGGTTGTCCTCCGGGGGCACGTCCAGCAGCCGGGCGAGGACGTTGATGGGGAAGTCGGCGGAGACCTCCTTGACGAAGTCGAAGCGGCCCTTGGCGAGCGCGGCGTCCAGCGTCCTGGCGGTCAGCCCGCGCAGGAAGTCGGCGTACTGGCTGATGGTGCTCGCGCCGAACTGGCGCTGGAGCAGGCTGCGCAGGGCGCGGTGGCGGACCCCGTCCAGCTCCAGGATCGAGGCGCGCTTCTTGATCTGGTCGTCGTCGACCTCTTCGAGGTTGACGAACCTGGTGGAGGTGAAGGTCTCCGCGTCCCGGTCGACGCGGGCGATGTCCGCGTGCCGGGTGACCGCCCAGAAGCCGGAGTTGGGCGCCTCCTCCGGCTGCCAGTGCACCGGGTCCTCGTGGCGCAGCGTGTGGAACATCCGCCAGGGGGTGACGCCGTCGGTGAAGTTGTCGAGGTCGGCGAGGTTCACCTCGTCCAGCGGCAGCGGCTCGTGGACGGCGGGCGGGGTGCGGGTCATCGAGGCTCCTTGCGGTGGCGGTACGGGGCGCGGGCGTCACGGGCGAGGGGTGTCACAGGTGGTGGGCGTACTCGGTGAACTCCCAGTCCGTGACGTGCCGCTGGAAGCGCGCGACCTCGTCGCGCTTGTAGGCGAGGAAGGCGGCGGTGAAGCCCTTGCCGAGCACGTCGGTGAGCGCGGTGTCGGCCTCGAAGGCGTCGAGCGCCGCCGGCAGTGTCATCGGCAGCGTCGCGGCCCTGGTGGTGTCGTAGCCGTATCCCTCCAGGGGCGCGGGCGGCTCCTGGCCCGCGCGCACGCCGAGCAGCGCGGCCGCGAGGGTGCCGGCCAGCAGCAGGTACGGATTGGCGCTGGCGTCGGCGAGGCGCAGCTCGAAGCGGGTGCCGGCGCCGCGCTCGGGCGGGATGCGGACCATGGCGCTGCGGTTGTCCAGCCCCCAGTCGACCAGCCAGGGCGCGAGGGTGTCGGGGCCGAACCGCTTGTAGGAGTTGACGGTGGGGTTGAGCAGTGCGGTGAGTGCGGGGGCGTGTGCGAGGACGCCGGCGACGGCGTGCCGTGCGGTGGCGGAGAGCCCGTGCGGCGCGGCCGGGTCGGCGAAGGCGTTGTGTCCGTCGCCGTCCAGGCAGGAGACGTGGACGTGGAAGCCGGAGCCGCCCTCGTCGTTGAAGGGCTTGGCCATGAAGGTGGCCAGCCGACCCTCGGCGCGGGCGAGTTCCTTGACCGCGGATTTGAAGCGGAAGGCCCGGTCGGCGGCGTCGAGCGCGGCGGAGTGGGTGAGGTTGATCTCGAACTGCCCGCTGCTGAACTCGTGGTTGCCCATGCTCGCGCCGATGTCCAGCGCGCGGAGCCGGCGCAGGGTGCGCAGCAGGTGTCCGTCCGGGTCGCCGCGGCGGCCCGCGGTGTAGACGTTGCCGGGAGCCTCGGCGTACCGCTGCCAGCCGGTGGGCGACCCGGGCGCCGGGTCGCAGAGGAAGTACTCCAGTTCCGGGCCGACGACCGGCTCGATGCCTTCGGCGGCGCACTGGTCCAGTACGTGGCGCAGCAGGTCGCGGGGGGATTCGGGGGCGGGCGCTCCGGTGGCGGGGTCGGTGACGTCGCCGAGGCAGGCGGCGACGCCCGGCTCCCAGGGCAGCGGGGTGAGCGTGCTCAGGTCGGGGCGTACGCAGATGTCCGGCAGTCCGGCGTCCAGGCCGCCCGCCACGTCGACGACGTCGCCCTGCGGGCTGGTGTGGTAGACGGCCCGGCAGAAGGCGAGGCCGTGGTCGCAGGCCGAGGGCAGGTGGTCGAGCAGTACGTCGCGGGCGCGGTCGGTGCCGATGAGGTCGGGATAGGTCACCCGGACCACGTCGATGCCGTCGGCGGCCAGGCGGTCCATGTGCTGCCGGACCTGGGCGGAGTCGTGAGCGCTCACCAGTGTCTCCTCGGAGGGGCGGGAACGGTGGCGGGGAGGGGGCGGACCAGGGCCGTTGCGAGGGCGACCGGGTCTCATTTGAAGCCAAACGGTAGGCAGCGCCCCAGGTGACCGCAAGAGGCGGGCGGCAAAAATTTATCCATGCGGATAGGTGTTGACCGGGGGTCGGGGCCTCCCTATCTTGTTTGAGGTCAAACGAGTTACGCCCTGATGCCCCAGGAGGACCGGCCATGAAGGTCGTCGTCGACATGAACCAGTGCCAGGACCACGGCCAGTGCGTCTTCGCGGCGCCCGACGTCTTCCGGTTCGACGCGGACGGACGGCTCGCCTACGTCAGCGACCCGGACGACGCGCTCCGCGAGGACGTCGAGGAAGCCGCCGACGTCTGCCCGCTCCAGGCCATCCGCATCGAGGACTGAACCATGACGCCCCGCATCGTCGTCGCCGGCGCCGCCATGGCCGGCCTGCGCGCCGCCGAGCAGCTGCGCGCAGGCGGCTTCACCGGCCGGCTCACCCTCATCGGCGACGAACCCCACATGCCGTACAACCGGCCACCGCTCTCCAAGGAAGTCCTCGCCGGCAAGGCCCCCTTCGAATCCCTCGCCTTCCGGCCCCGCGCGAGCGTCGCGGACGCCGAATGGCGGCTCGGCACCCGGGTGACCGCCGCGCGGCTCGCCGACCGCACCGTCGAGCTGGCCGACGGCACACACCTGCCCTTCGACGGCCTGGTCATCGCCACTGGCATGCGGCCCCGGCGGCTGCACTGCCCGGGCCCCGCCGCCGGCCGGCACACCGTACGCACCCTCACCGACGCACAGGGCCTGCGCGACGCGCTCACCCGGCCCGGCGCCCAGGTCGTCGTGGTCGGCGCCGGCTTCATCGGCTGCGAGGTCGCCGCCACCGCCGTCGGCCTCGGCGCCGCCGAGGTCACCGTCGTCGACCCAGAACCCCTGCCGATGCTCCGCGCGCTCGGCGAACCCCCGGCCCGCCTGCTGCGCCGCCGGCACGAGGAGCGCGGCGTCCGCTTCGCCCTCGGCACCGGCGTCGCCTCGTACGCGGGCGACGACCACGTCACCGGCGTCGTCCTCGACGACGGCCGCACCCTCCCCGCCGACGTCGTCGTCGAGGCGGTCGGCTCGGCCGCCAACACCGAGTGGCTGGCGGACAACGGCCTGGACCTCACCGACGGCGTACTGACCGACGAGCTGCTGCGCGTCGGCGGCCTGCCGTACGTGGTCGCCGTCGGCGACGTCGCCCGCTTCCCCAACGCCCGCTACGACGGCGTACCCCGCCGCGTCGAGCACTGGTCCATCCCCGGCGACACCGCCAAGCGCGCGGCGAAGACCCTCGCGGCCCACCTGGCCGGCGCCGCACCCGACCCCACGCCCTTCGCGCCGCTCCCCACCTTCTGGAGCGACCAGCACGACTTCCGGCTGCAGTCCTTCGGCGCCCCGTCCCTCGGCCTCGGCGACATCCGCGTCCTCGACGGCGACCCCGAAGGGGACGTGGTCTTCGGCTACCACACCGCCGGCCGCCCGGTCGGCGTCCTCGCCCTCGGCGGCCCCCGCGCCGCCGGCGCCGCCGCACGACACCGCGCCGGACTGCTGCAGCAGCCGGCCTCCCGCACCCAGTACGCCTGAAGGAGTCCGACCACCATGGCCAGCGTCCGCGGTTACTTCCATCCCAAGACGGCGACCGGTGCCGCCTCGCTCATCCCCTCGCCCCCCTGGCACTACTCCGGCGACCTCCTCACCGTCGAGTACCGCACCGACCCCGCACGAGTCCGCGAACTGCTGCCGGAACCGCTCGGACTCGCCGACGAGGACCCCGGCGCCGTCGCCCTCATCTGGGCCGACTGGCAGTCCTGCGCGGCCTCCGGCGAAGAACTGCTCGACCCCGTGCGCGCCCAGTACAAGGAAGCCTTCGCGGTCGTCCGCTGCTCCTACAAGGGCCGCACCTACTCCCGCTGCGTGTACATCTGGGTCGACAAGGACTTCGCGATCGCCCGCGGACTGCACCAGGGCTACCCCAAGAAGCTCGGCTCGATCCACCAGACCCGCCCGCACCCCTACGGCCCCGCACCGCGCATCGAGGCGGGCGCCCGCTTCGGCGCCACCCTCGCCGCTGCCGACCGGCGGCTCGCCCAGGCCGTCGTGACGCTGCGCGAGCCGTCGGAGACCAACGGCTTCGTCAACGGCCACCCGATGGCACACCACCGCTGGCTGCCGGCCGTCGAACCGGGCAAGGGCCTCGCGCTGGACGAGCTGATCGAGAGCGGCGCCGCCTCCTTCGAGGCCGGGCCCGCCTGGCGCGGCGACGCCGAACTGGAGCTGTTCGAAGCCCCCACCGAGGAACTGGCCCGGCTGGAGATCCGCGAGCCGATCGCCGCGTACTACCGCCAGGTCGGCGTCGTCTGGAACGGCGGCACCCTCCTGGAGTCCGGCACCTCCGCAGCCGAGTAACCACCGCATCCGACCCCTGGGAGACCGGACATGACCGCACACCTCACCACCGTCGCCGGCACCGCCGTCGACACCCGGCACTGGATCGGCGGCCGCCGCGTCGCCTCCGCCGACACCTTCACCGACGTCTCGCCCCTCGACGGCAGCAGGCTCGGCGAGATCGCCCGCGGCACGGCCACCGAGGCCGAGGCCGCCGTCACCGCATCTCAGGAGGCATTCCCCGGCTGGGCCGCCACCCCGCGCGCCGCACGCGCCCGCCTCCTGCACGCCCTCGCCGACGGCGTCGAGAAGCGCATCGAGGACCTCGCGACCGTCGAGACCGCCGACAACGGCGCACTGCTCCGCTCGCACCGCCGCGGCGTGATGCCCCGCGTCGCCCACAACTTCCGCTTCTTCGCCGACTGGCTCCTGAAGCTGGACCACGAGGACTTCCAGACCCGCGGCCACACCAACCACGTCTCCTGGGACCCGGCAGGCCCCTGCGTCCTCATCACGCCGTGGAACGCGCCGCTGATGCTCGCCAGCTGGAAGATCGCCCCCGCCCTCGCCGCCGGCAACACCGTGATCCTCAAGCCCGCCGAGTGGACCCCGCTCACCGCCTCCCTCCTCGCCGACATCGCCCACGAGGCGGGCCTCCCGGCCGGCGTCCTCAACGTCGTCCAGGGCTACGGCGCCGAAGCGGGCCACGCACTGGTCTCCGACCCCCGCGTACGCCGCATCAGCTTCACCGGCTCCGTGCCCACCGCGAAGACCATCGCCACGGCGGCCGCGGCCCACCTCGTGCCCACCAGCTTCGAACTGGGCGGCAAGTCCCCGCTGCTGGTCTTCGCCGACGCCGACCTGGACCTGGCCACCGACCTCGCCGTCGAGCAGTACGACAACGCCGGACAGGTCTGCCTGGCCGCCACCCGCCTCCTCGTCGAGTCCTCGGTGGCCGAGGAGTTCACCCGCCGCTTCACCGAGAAGGCGGCCCGGCTGCGCCAGGGCGACCCGCGCGACGAGGCCACCGACATCGGCCCCAACATCCACCCCCGCCAGCTGGAGAAGATCGACGGCTTCGTGCGGCGCGCGGTCGCGGCCGGGGCGCGCACCGTCATCGGCGGCCACCGCAAGGAAGGCCAGTACTACGCGCCGACCCTGCTCACCGACGTCGCCCAGGACAGCGAGATCGTCCAGGAAGAGGTCTTCGGCCCGGTCCTGACCCTGCAGACCTTCGACACGGAGGAGGAAGCGGTCCGGCTCGCCAACGACACCCGCTTCGGCCTCGCCGCCACCCTCGCCACCGGCGACCCCGAGCGCGCCGAGCGGGTCTCGGGACAGCTGGTCGCCGGCACCGTCTGGGTCAACTGCTTCTTCGTCCGCGACCTCCAGGCACCCTTCGGCGGCTCCCGCGAGTCCGGCATCGGCCGCGAGGGCGGCACCTGGAGCTTCGACTTCTTCTGCGACGTCAAGAACACCGTCACCGCGCCGAAGGGCCGGCGCGACCATGGGTGAGATCGTCGGGGCCGGGCTGCTCGCCCACGTCCCCACCATCGTGCTGCCCGAGGAGACCCGGCGAGAGCTGAACGAGGGCAAGGAGATCACCCTCGTCACCGGCCTCCGGCAACTCCGGAAGGACGTCTTCGAGACCGCCGACTACGACACCGTCGTGGTCCTGGACTCCCACTGGGCCACCACCGTCGAATTCGTCGTCACCGCTCACCACCGCCGGGCCGGCCTCTTCACCTCCGAGGAACTCCCGCGCGGCATGTGCCGGATGCCGTACGACTTCCCCGGCGACCCCGAACTGGCCCACAACATCGCACGGTTCGCCGACAAGCACGGCACCTGGATCACCCCCATCGACGATGCGTACCTGCCGATCTACTACGCCACCACCAACCTCTGGAAGTACCTCGGCGAGGGCCTGCCCGACAAGCGGTGGGTGACCATCGGCGTCTGCCAGACCGGCGACATGGAGGACCACCTCCGGCTCGGCCGCGCCCTCGCCGACGGCATCGCCGCCACCGAGGGCCGCAAGGTCCTGCTGATCGCCTCCGGCGCCCTCTCGCACACCTTCTGGCCACTGCGGCAGCTCCGCGACCACGAGGCCAGCGACCCGTCCCACATCTTCAGCCCCGAGGCACGCGCCGCCGACCAGCAGCGCATCGCGTGGTTCAAGGACGGCCGCCACGACGAAGTGCTGCGCACCATGCCGGAGTTCTGGCGCTTCAAGCCCGAGGCGAAGTTCTTCCACTACCTGATGATGGCCGGCGCGCTCGGCGAGGCCGCCTGCACCGCACGCGGACGCCAGTACGGGGAGTACGAGAACTCCGTCGGCACCGGCCAGGTCCACCTGTGGTTCGACCGCCCCGCGGGCGGCTGGACCGCACCCCGCCCCTCCAAGGAGACCACCCATGCCTGAGTACCGCCGCATCCTCCTCGACGGCGCCGTCGTGCGGACCGTCCGCGAGGGCGAGGAACTGGTCGCCGGTGACGGACGCCGCGTCACGACCGAAGACGCCCGGCACCTGCCCCCGGTCGTCCCCTCCAAGATCATCGCGGTGCACCTCAACCACCGCAGCCGGGTCGAGGAGTTCCGGATCACACTGCCCGCGACCCCCACCTACTTCCACAAGCCCACCTCGGCCCTCAACTCCCACCGGGGCGCCGTCGTCCGCCCCGAGGGCTGCAAATGGCTCAACTACGAGGGCGAGGTCGCCATCGTCATCGGGAGGACCGCACGCAACATCGCCCCCGCCGACGCCGCCGAGTACATCGCCGGCTACACCCTCGCCAACGACTACGGCCTGCACGACTTCCGCGACACCGACGCCGGCTCCATGCTCCGCGTCAAGGGCTCCGACACCCTCTGCCCGCTCGGCCCCGGACTGGTCACCGACTGGGACTTCCGCGGCAAGAGCCTGCGCACCTACGTCAACGGCGAGGTCGTCCAGGACGGCTCGACCGACGAGATGACCTGGGACATGCACTACCTCGTCGCCGACATCGCCCGCACCATCACCCTCCACCCCGGCGACGTACTGCTCTCCGGCACCCCCGCCAACTCCCGGCCCGTACAGCCCGGCGACGTCGTCGAGGTCGAGGCCGAGGGCCTGGGCCGGCTCACCAACCACATCGTCACAGGCCCCACCGCCATCCGCACCGACGTCGGCGCCCAGCCCACCGAGTCCGAGGAAGTCCTCTCCACCGCGCTCGGCGGCGACTGGGAATTCCGCGGCATCCGCCCGCCGAAGCGGGGCTGAGACGCCGGCCAGGAGACGTCCGGAGGGCACCCGGCGCGCGCTCCCTCCGGACGGCTTCCCGGACCGCACGGCCGTTCGTGACCTGCGGATAGGGTGGCCCGCATGACGGAAGCAGCCAAGCGGACCGGCCGTCGCGGCGGCCGCCGCGGAGTGGGGTACGGCGAGGGCCGCGACGCCCTCCTGAACGCCGCCGTCCGCGTCGTCGCCCGGAACGGCCTGCGCGGCCTCACCTACCGCGCGGTCGCCGAGGAGGCCGGCGTCACGCACGGCCTGGTCGTCCACCACTTCGGCTCCCGCGACGCCCTGATCGAGGAGGCCCTCGGATACGTCGTACGGAAGAGCCTGCACAGCAGCCTGCTCGAACCCGGCACCGGCGAGCCCGCGGACTTCGCGGCCGGCGTCCCGGAGATGGTCGAGACGGGCCCCGGCCTCCAGGCGTTCCAGTACGAGCTGCTGCTCGAAGCGCGCCGCCGCCCGGAACTGCTGCCCCAGGTACGCAACCTCTACGACGCCTACTTCGCCGCCTCCGAACGCGAACTCTCCCGCATGCTGCCGTACGCGCCGGGACCGGCCCTCGCACGCCTGGTCTTCGCCGCCCTGGACGGACTCGTGCTGCACCAGCTGACCCTGGGCGAGCGCGCCGACACCGAAGCCGCCCTCGCCGCACTGCGGTCCCTGCTGACCAGGGCGGCCGCCACCGGCCCGGCACAGCAGCAGGAGACGGCGGCCCGCCCGCAGGACACCGCATAACGCCCGCTGATCAGGCGGCCGGCCGGGCGTCCCCCGCATCCAGCGCCGCCCGCAGCCAGTCGTGCAGGGCACCCGGAGTCGGCTCCGACGGCCCGTTCAGCTCCGCGGTGAGCTGCCAGTAACGGTCGACGCGCGGATCGGCGTCCAGCTGGCCGCCGAGCACCCGGCGGAAGGCAGGCGTGTCCCGCGTGCCGCGGGAACGGGCATAGGCGGCGACGAAACAGTCCAGCGCCTCGCCCCCGTACGGCGACCGGCCCGCGCGCACGTCAGCGGCCGCCAGCTCGTACGCCTCGATGAGCCCCGCATAGAGGACCGCCGGACGGTACCCCTCCTCGGGCCGGTGCGCGGCGGGCTGCCACTGCGCGGTGCCGGTACCGGGACAGGGCCCGGAGACGAACGCGTGCAGCCGGGTGAAGGCCAGCACCTGCTCCGGCGTCGGATCCGCCGGCGGCTGCGGCACCGAATGGTCCAGGATCTCGGACGTCAGCCGGGCCGGCAGCCGCGCGGGCAGCCAGCGCCGCCAGAAACGGGCCAGCGCCGCCGTGTCGGGCGGCGCCGACACCCCGCCGATCAGCCGCAGCCGCTCCGCCCGCTCCTCCGGGGCACAGTCCCGCAGCAGCTGGAGAGCCGCCTCCCGCCAGCGCAGCGCGGCCAGTTGGGAACCCAGCTCCCGCAACTGCCCCGCGATGACGTCCTCCAGCGCGTCCTCCCGGTCCAGCACCCGGCCGACGTCCGCCACCGGCAGGTCGAGCGTGCGCAGCGAGCGGATCGTCCGCAGCCGGCCGAGCGCGTCCGGACCGTACCGCCGGTGGCCCCCGGCACTGCGCGCCGCCTCGGGCAGCAGACCGCGGTCGGAGTAGAAGCGCACGGTCTTGACGGTGACGCCGGCGCGCTCGGCCAGCTCACCGATGCTCCACAGGCCGTCGCCCGGCACCGGCGGCCCGGGGACCTCGGAGGACTCGTACTGCTCGGACGGATCAGGGCGCACGCTTGAACCTCCCTCAGGGGGAGTTCCTACCGTACCGGCGAGCGCGGACGGCGGACGAGGCCGGGCCGCGGAACCACGGCATGCGAGGAGACCCTCATGACGGCATTCATCCTGGTGCCGGGCGCCCACACCGGCGGCTGGGTGTGGCAGGAGGTGGCCGCCCGGCTGCGGGAGGCGGGCGCCGAGGCCCACCCGGCCACCCTGACCGGCATGGGCGACCGCCGCCACGAAGCGGGACCGGACACGGACCTGGAGACGCACGTCCGGGACGTGGTGGAGCTGATCGACCGGACCGGCGCGCCCGACGTGGTGCTCGTCGGCCACTGCTACGGCATCCACCCCGTCCTGGGCGCAGCGGGCCACCGCCCCGAACGAGTCGCCCGGATCGTGTACCTCGACGCGGGCCTTCCCCAGGACGGCGACCCACCGCTGAATCTCATCCCCGACCAGGCGCTCCGCGACCGGCTGTCGGCAGCGCCCGGCACGGACGGACCGGCCCGGGACGACTGGCGGGTGCCGCCGCCACCGCCCGGCGCATGGCACCGCTGGGGCAGCCTCGACGGCGTACCCGAAGCCGCACTGACCCGCCTCGCCGACCTCGCCGCACCCCAGCCGGCCGGCACCCTCACCCAGCCGCTCCGGCTCACCGAGGCCGCCGCCGCACTGCCCACCACCGGAATCCTCTGCACCGCCAACGGATCCAGCATCGCCATGGTCGAACAGGTGCTGCGGCTCGGCGACCCCCGCCTCCTGGCCCTCGTCGACCCCAAGGTCACCTTCGCCGAACTGCACACCGGCCACTGGCCGATGCTCTCCGCACCCGGCGACCTGACCGACGCACTGCTCGACGCCGCCGCCGGCAAGGGACACCGGCTGACCGCACCGGAGGACGGCCGGCCGGGCCACCTCCGCCCCTTCCTCCTGGACGTGCCGGAGCGGCCCCGCGAACGGACCGGCCGCACCGACCTCTACCTGCCGGACGGCGACGGCCCGCACCCCGCCGTGGTCTTCGTCCACGGCGGCCCCGTACCCGCCGGGGCACGGCCGACACCGCGGGACTGGCCCGCCTTCACCGGCTACGGCCGGTACGTGGCGGGCCTGGGCGCCGCCGCCGTCACGGTCGACCACCGGCTGCACGACGTCACGGACTACCCGCGCGCCGCCGAGGACGTCGCAGCGGCCGTCGCCCACGTACGCGCCGACCCGCGGATCGACGCGGACCGCATCGCGCTCTGGTTCTTCTCCGGCGGCGGACCGCTGGCGGCGGAGTGGCTCGCGGCGCCGCCACCGTGGCTGCGCTGCGTGGCGGCGACCTACCCGATCCTCGTACCGCCACCGGCCTGGGGCCTCACCGGACCCCGCTTCCACCCGGCGGACGCGGTGCGCACGGCCGGCCCGCTGCCGGTCGTCCTGACCCGCGTGGAGCACGAGGTCCCCGGGATCGCCGCGACAGTGCGGGAATTCCTCACCGCGGCCGAGGAAACCGCGGCCCGCGTGGAGGTGATCGACGTACCGGAGGGCCACCACGGCTTCGAGACGCTCGACCACACCGAACCCGCCCGCAACGCCGTCCGGCACGCGGTGCACTCCCTACTGCACCACCTGCGGGCCTGACCACCACCCGCACCGGCCGCCCGCACCCGGGCCGCCCGCGCCGCACGATAAGCACCGCCTATCAGCCGATAACAACGGCGTCTTTGACGATCACCGGAGACTGCCGGAAGCTGATCGGGCCGGAGGCACCGCCGCACACACGCGGCACGGCCCGGCGACGGAGCGGCACGCGGGCGTGCCCGGGCAGGAGAGACGAGGTCAGGCGATGAGTGCCGACGTGGACCCGACGGACGAGGGACTGGCGGTCACCCCGCCCAAGACGTGGGCGACCGGAGCACCGGCCGTGGCACACGCACTGAAGTACGCCCTCGGCCAGACCTCCCCCCGCCGCACCGCACTCACCCTCCTCAACATCAACCAGGCCAAGGGCTTCGACTGCCCCGGCTGCGCCTGGCCGGAGCCCGGACCGAAGCAGCGCCACAAGAACGAGTACTGCGAGAACGGCGCCAAGCACATCGCCGACGAGGCCACCACCCGCCGCGTCACCCGCGACTTCTTCCGGCAGCACCCCGTCTCCGAACTGGCCGCCAAGTCCGACTACTGGCTCAACCAGCAGGGCCGCCTCACCGAGCCCATGGTCAAGCGCCCCGGCGCCGACCACTACGAACCGATCGGCTGGGACGAGGCCTTCGACCTCCTCGCCACCGAACTGCGCGGCCTCGCCTCACCCGACGAAGCACTCTTCTACACCTCGGGCCGGCTCAACAACGAAGCCGCCTTCCTCCTCCAGCTGTTCGTCCGCGCCTTCGGCACCAACAACCTGCCCGACTGCTCCAACATGTGCCACGAATCCAGCGGCACCGCGCTCAACGAAACACTGGGCATCGGCAAGGGCAGCGTCAGCCTCCAGGACATCTACGACGCCGACCTCATCTTCGTCGTCGGCCAGAACCCCGGCACCAACCACCCGCGAATGCTCTCCGCGCTGGAGGAGACCAAGCGCAACGGCGGCCGCGTCATCGCCGTGAACCCGCTGCCCGAGGCCGGCCTGCTGCGCTTCAAGCACCCGCAGAAGGCCCGCGGAGTGATCGGCCGCGGCACCCAGATCGCCGACCGCTTCCTCCAGATCCGCCCCGGCGGCGACCTCGCCCTCTTCCAGGGCCTCAACCGGCTGCTCCTGGAGGCCGAGGACGCCGCGCCCGGCACCGTGCTCGACCACGACTTCATCGCATCCGACACCACCGGCTTCGAGGACTTCGCCGAGCAGGCCCGCAAGGTCTCCTGGGACGACATCCTCGACGTCACCGGACTGACCCGCGAGGAGATCGAGCGGGTCCACGAGATGGTCCTGGCGAGCAAGAAGGTCATCGTCTGCTGGGCGATGGGCCTGACCCAGCACAAGCACGGCGTGCCCACCATCCGCGAGGTGGTCAACTTCCTGCTGCTGCGCGGCAACATCGGCCGGCCCGGCGCCGGCGTCTGCCCCGTACGCGGCCACAGCAACGTGCAGGGCGACCGCACCATGGGCATCTGGGAGAAGATGCCGCAGTCGTTCCTGGACGCGCTGGAGCGCGAGTTCGGCTTCACCCCGCCGAAGAAGCACGGCGTGGACTCGGTGGACGCCATCCGCGCCATGCGCGACGGCCGCGCGACGTTCTTCCTCGGCGTCGCCGGCAACTTCGTACGCGCCACCCCCGACAGCGACGTCACCGAGCGCGCGATGCGCAACTGCCGCCTCACCGCGCACATCTCCACCAAGCTCAACCGCTCCCACACCGTGTGCGGCGACACGGCGCTCATCCTGCCCACGCTCGGCCGCAGCGACCGCGACATCCAGAACGGCGTCGAGCAGTTCATCACGGTCGAGGACTCCATGAGCGAGGTGCACGCCTCACGCGGCCGCCTCGCCCCCGCCTCGGAACACCTGCTCAGCGAGGTCGCCATCATCGGCCGGCTGGCCCGCCGCACCCTCGGCGACAGCCCCGACATCCCCTGGGAGGACTTCGAGCGCGACTACGGCCTCATCCGCGACCGGATCTCCCGCGTCGTCCCCGGCTTCGAGGACTTCAACGCCCGCGTCGCCCGGCCCGGCGGCTTCCGGCTGCCCAACCCGGTCAACGAGGGCGTCTACCACACCCCCAGCGGCAAGGCCGTCTTCACCCGCAACGACTTCGAGGCACCCGAGGTGCCCGAAGGCCACCTCCTGCTGCAGACGCTCCGCTCCCACGACCAGTGGAACACCATCCCGTACGCCATGGACGACCGCTACCGGGGCATCCACAACGCCCGCCGCGTCGTCCTCGTCAACCCCGCCGACCTGGCCGCGCTGGGCCTGGCCGACCGCGACGAGGTGGACCTGGTCAGCGTCTGGCGGGACGGCATCGAGCGGCGCGCCCCCGCCTTCCGGGTCATCCCGTACCCCACCACACCCGGCTCGGCCGCCGCGTACTACCCCGAGACCAACGTCCTCGTCCCGCTGGACAGCGTGGCCGACCTCAGCAACACACCGACGTCGAAGAGCGTGGTGGTATGCCTGGAGCCGGCCGGGGCCTGATTGGCGCGGCGGACGCGGCTGCGGTAGACCGGTGCGGTGCTCTTCCGCCAGCTCGAATACCTGGTCGCCCTCTCGCGCGAACGCCACTTCGCCCGCGCCGCGCAGTCCTGCTATGTCTCGCAGCCCGCGCTGTCCGAGGCGATCCGCAAACTGGAGGAGGAACTCGACGTCCCGCTGATCCAGCGCGGCCGCAAGTACGAGGGCCTCACCCCCGAGGGCGAACGCGTCGTGCTGTGGGCACAGCGCATACTCGCCGACCGCGACGCGCTCACCTCCGAGGTCCAGGCCCTGCGCACCGGCCTCAGCGGGGAGCTGCGGATCGGCTGTGTGCCCACCGCCTCGGCCGCCGTGGCCCTCCTCGTCGAGCCGTTCTGCGCGGCACACCCGCTGGTCGAGGTGCGCATCGCGTCCGACCTGCGCTCACGGGACATCCTCGGCCGGCTGGAGAACTTCGAGCTGGACGCCGGCATCACGTACCTGAGTGAGGAGATCTCCGACCAGTTCCGCACCGTGCCGCTCTACCGGGAGCGCTACGTCCTGCTGACCGGCGAGTCGCACCCGGCGGCCGCGGAGCCCACGGTGTCCTGGGCGACGGCCGCCGCCCTGCCGCTGTGCCTGCTGAGCACCGGCATGCAGGGGCGCCGGGTGCTCGACGAGGTGTTCGCGGAGGCCGGGGTCCGCGCCGCGCCGCAGGTGGAGACCGACTCGATCGCCTCGGTGTACGCACACGTCCGTACCGGCCGGTGGGCCGGCATCGTCCCCCGCGCCTGGCTCCGCGTCTTCGACATGCCGCCCGGCATGCGGGCCGTGCCGCTGGTGGAGCCGGTCCGCACCGCCGCCATCGGCCTCGTCCTCACCGCACGCGAGCCCGGCTCGGTCATGGCCCGAGCGCTGACCGACGTGGCCCGTCGGACGGACATGGCCCGGATGCTGGAACACCTGCCGGGGGAGCGGCCGGCGGAGGACTGAGCGGCGGGCGGCGCCCCGGTCGGGCGCGGCCCGGCGGCGAGGACCGATTGTCAGTGGCGGGCGGTAGCTTCGGGAGGTGTGCGGCGGAGGTGGGGAGGGGCCTTCGTTGCGGGTCTTCGGGAGGGGGGTTCCCCGACGGGAGACGCTCTCTCTTCGGTGGTGGGGAGAGGGAGGGGCCCTGCCAGGAAACGCGAGCGGGGCGCGAAGCGAAGGGCAGGCCACGCCCGCCCCGCCAAAGACCGCGAAGCCCCCGCGAAGCCCCCGCCAAAGATCGCGAAGCACCCGCCAAACCATCGCGCACAAGCCCCGGTTACCGTACCTTTTCCACGAGCCTGGAGGGGGTCGGATGGACCGCAATGTGCGCACGATCGATGACGTGATGAAGCTGCTGGACGAGCTGTTCGAGCCGGGGGCCGACCGCTGGACGGACCGTGCGGCCGGCTGGTGGGACGGCTTCTACACCGACCGTTCCCGGCCCGTGCCGTTCTTCGTGGCGAAGCCGGACGAGAACCTCGCCGCGTACCTGGACCGGGGCCTCATCGCGCCGGGCCGGGCCCTCGACCTCGGCTGCGGCCCCGGCCGCAACGCCCTCCACCTCGCCGCCGCCGGATTCGAGGTCGACGCCGTCGACCTCTCGCCCGAGGCCATCGGCTGGGCCGAGGAGCGCGCCCGCGAGGCCGGCGCCGACATCCGGTTCCTCCGCGGTGACGCCTTCGAGCTCGCCGCGACCGAGCTGTCCGGGCCGTACGACCTGATCCACGACTCCGGCTGTTTCCACCACCTGCCGCCGCACCGCCGCGTCAGTTACCTCGCCCTGCTGGACCGGGTCCTCGCGCCCGGCGGCCACTTCGCCCTCACCTGCTTCGCGGCCGGCGGGATGGGCTCGGAGCTCCCCGACGCCGAGCTGTACCGCACCTCCCGGCTGCACGGCGGCCTCGCGTACACGCCGGAGTCGCTGCGCCGGATCTTCACAGACCTCACCGAGGTGGAACTGCGCCGCATGCACGACGAGCCGGAGGACTCCCCGTACTTCGGCGAACCGTTCCTGTGGACCGCCCTCTTCCGGCGCGAACCCGGCACGCCGGCCCGCACGGACTGAGCCCGCTCACGTCCCCTCCCTGCCGCGCAGCTCCTCCACGGCGGTACGGGCCGCCGCGCCGATGACCGCGTCGGCACGCGGCAGGGTGGCGTCGGCGCGGGCCGCCCGGGTGAAGACCACGGCGGTATAGGCACTGCCGTCCGCCAGCTCGACGACCCCGGCCTCGTGCCGCATCGCACCGAACGTGCCGGTCTTCCCCGACACGGTCACGTCGTCGTACGGGAATCCGGAGGCGAGCCGGTGCCGCCACGGCTGCCTGCCCATGACGTCGCGCATGAAAGCGCAGCGCTCCGGGGACGCCGCCCGCCCGGTCCAGATCGCGCGCAGCAGCCGCGCCATGTCCGCCGGCGTGGTGGACGCCTTGGAGACCGGGTCGTAGACGCCGGGCGGCACGGTCGTGTCATTGCTGGAGAGGCGTTCCATGGCGGCCGCCAGCGATTCCGTACCGGTCTCGGTGACCAGCCGCGCCCAGGTCTCCGCGACACCGCCGAGGATGCGGGTGTCCGGCAGGCCGAGCTCGCGGCAGACCGCGTCGGCCGCCGTGGCGCCCACGGCGCGGAGCACCGCGTCGGCCGCGGTGTTGTCGGAGATGGTCATCATCATGACGACCAGGTCCCGCAGTGACATCTCGACCGGGTCCTGGAGGATCGAGATGCCGGTCGGGCCGGCGATCCGGTGCGACGGCTCCAGGGTCACCCGCCGGCGCGGATCGATCTCCCCGGCATCGGCCAGCCGGCAGAAGGCCACCATCAGCGGCACCTTGTAGACCGAGCCCATCGGCACCGGCTCGTCGGGGTCGACGGTCACCCGGGCCTCGGGCCGGTGCAGTTCCGCCACGTGCAGCCAGCCCCGCACCCCGGCGTCGGCGAACATCTCGCGGATCGTGCGGGTCACGCCCCCGCCGCGCCGTGCCGCGCTCACTTCGCCGCCTGCCGGGCGAGCGTGTCCACCAGCAGCTGCGCCGTGTCCGCGGTCTCCGCCGCGGCCGGCCGCCGCGGGTCCCACACCACCCGCAGCCGCAGGGGCAGCGCCGGATCGGTGGCCCTGCGCCGCTCGACGCCCTCGGCGGTCAGCGTCTCGTCCGCGGTGACCAGCACGGCCTGCCCGGCCGCGACGAGCGCGAGCCCGGCCCGTTCGTCGGACACCACGACGGTCTCCACCCGCCGCCCGCGGCTGGCCAGTGTGTCGATGAACAGGTCGTGGGCCGCCGGTGCCTCCTCGCGCGGCCGTACGGCCACGGGCAGCCGCCGGGGCGTGCCGCCGGCGGGTCTGCCGCCGTGGTCCTCGGGGGTGAGGAGCCAGGTCGGGAAGAGCACCACCCGTCCGGCGGCCAGCCCGTCCAGCACGGCCGGATGCCGGATGACGGCGAGATCCAGCCGCCCCGCCGCGACGTCGGACAGCAGGGTGGCGGTGGGCGCCGTCACCACCCCGATGCGGGTCTGCTCCCCGGCCCTGACCGGCGCGGCCGCCACGGCCGCCGCGAGCGGAGCGGGCACCTCCGGCGCCAGGCCGAGCCGCAGCCGGGGCCCGTCGGCGTGTTCCCGTGCGCCGGTCTCGCGCAGTTCGGAGAGCGCGGCGAGCGCCCTGCGCGCGTGCGGGAGCAGTACGGCCCCCTCGTCGGTGAGCGCGACGCCCCGGTCGCGGTCGAAGAGGCGCACGCCGAGCAGTGCCTCCAGCCGGCGCAGCCCCTGTGACAGGGGCGGCTGGGTGATCCCGACCCGCTGCGCCGCGGCACCGAAGTGCTCCTCCTCCGCCAGTGCGACGAAGATTTCCAAGTGCCGTTCCGTCAGCATCCCGCTCCCGTGGCGTGCGCCGATATCACCTGTGAATCAAGCTCAGGCCAAAAGCGTATTCGACATGGGCGCCGGTCGCGGGTTGACTCCGGGACGTGACGTCGACGCGCTGACCCCGCTCGGCGCGGGCGTGCCGGCATACCGATAGGGGGAACCATGACGTACGCGCATCACTCGGCGGGACCGGATCTCCCGGGGCGGCGGCGCGGTGGTCGCCGGCGGTATGCCGCGGCGCTGGCCGGCCTGCTGCTCGTGGGCGCGGGGGCCGGGGCCGGCTACTCCTTCCTGCTGGCTGACCGGGGCGCCGACGACCCCCAGGTGGTTGCCGCCACCTCCCGCTTCGAGGCGTTCGCACGGGCGTGGGAGGTGGGCGAGGCACGCAAGGCCGCCGCGTACACCGACACCCCGCCCGTCGCCCGCTCGCTCCTCACGTCGGTCATGACCAACCTCGCCCCCACCTCCGCCGACATCCGGCCCGGCGAGGGCGAGAAGCAGCGCGACGGGGAGGTCCGCCTGCCCTTCACGGTCGCGATGAAGGTGCCGGGCGCGGGCGCCGTCGAGTGGCGGTCGCAGGCCCGGCTGCGGCAGACCTCCGGCACGTGGACGGTGGTGTTCTCCACGCCGCTGGTCCATCCGGAGCTGAAGCCCGGCCAGACCCTGGCGCTCAAGAGCCGGGACAGGGCCGAGGTCCTCGACAAGAACGGTGCGGCGCTGGAGGCCGCCTCCCTCGTCGGCACCGTCGACGAGCGCACCGGACGCGGCACCTCAGGGCTCGAAGCGCGGTACGACGCGCGCCTCTCCGGCGGCAAGGGGCCGACGAAGTCCGTGGTCGCGGTGGACCGCGGCAGTGGAAGGGCCGTACGCACCCTCACGGCGAAGGAACCGGCCGGGGGCCGCCCGGTGCGGACCACCATCGACCCGCGCGTGCAGCGGGCGGCGGCCGAGGCGCTGTCCGGGGTCACCAAGAAGGCGGCGATCGTCGCCGTCGACCCGCGCAACGGCCACATCCTCGCCGCGGCCAACAAGCCCGGCGGGCTCAACCGCGCGCTGGCCGGCCGCTATCCGCCCGGCTCCACCTTCAAGGTCGTCACCGCGGCGGCGCTGCTGAAGTCCGGGCTGCGCCCCTCGGGCCCCGCGGCCTGCCCCAAGTACGCCCGCGTCGACGGCCAGCGCTTCGAGAACCAGGACCTCTTCACCCTGCCGGCCGACGCCACGTTCCAGGACGCCTTCGCCAGGTCCTGCAACACCTTCTTCGTCGACGCCAGTGCGAAGCTCTCCGCCTCGGCGCTCCGGGACGCCGCGCGCGCCTTCGGCATCGGCGGCGCCTGGGACGTGGGCATCGCCACGTACGACGGCAGTGTGCCCGTCAGCACCAGCGACAACGACAAGGCAGCCGCCGCCATCGGCCAGGCCCGCGTCCAGGCGTCGCCGCTGGTGATGGCGTCCGTCGCCGCCACCGTCAAGAACGGCTCCTTCCGGCAGCCGGTCCTCGTCCCGGACGCGGTGAAGAAGTTGTACCGGGCGCCCGGGAAGCTCGATGCGAAGGTGGCCGACGACCTCCGCGCCATGATGCGCGCCACGGTCACCTCGGGCTCGGGCCACGCCCTGAAGGACCTGCCCGGGCAGCCGCACGCGAAGACCGGCACGGCCGAATTCGGTACGGCGAAGCCGCCGCGCACCCACGCCTGGATGATCGGCTACCAGGGCGGGTCCGACCTGGCGTGGGCGGTGTTCCTGGAGGACGGCGGTTCCGGGGGCGCGGACGCCGGCCCGGTAGCGGCCCGGTTCCTGAAGAACGTCCACTGACCGCAAGGCCGAAGACCAACCACTGACCGCAGTGCCGAGCAACGACCAGCAACACCCGGCAGCAACCACTGACAACAGCGCTGCGGCGCGAGGAAGAGAGAGAAGAAGCGTGGAAACCACCGGAACGACGCGTCCGACCCGCCGTACCGTCCTCGCCCTCGGCGCGGGCACGGCCCTGGCCGCCGCCCTGCCCGCGAGCAGCACCGCGTACGCAACCGGGCGCCTCGACGACTCCACCACAAGGCAGTTGAGAGCGCTGGAGGACAAGTACGCAGCCCGGCTCGGGGTGTTCGCGCGCAACATGGCCACCGGCCGTACCGTGCGCCACCGCGCCGACGAGCGCTTCCCGATGTGCTCGGTGTTCAAGGGACTCGCGGCGGCCGCCGTCCTGCGGGACCTCGACCACGACGGCGAATTCCTCGCCCGCCGCCTCCACTACACCGCGGCCGAGGTGAAGAAGGCGGGGTACGCCCCGGTCACCGGCAAGGCGGAGAACCTCGCGCGCGGCATGACCGTCGGGGACCTGTGCGCCGCCGCGGTCGGCGAGAGCGACAACGCCGCGGCCAATCTGCTCCTGCGCGAGCTGGGCGGTCCCACGGCCGTCACCCGGTTCTGCCGCTCGGCCGGGGACGGCATCACCCGGCTGGACCGCTGGGAGCCCGAACTGAACTCCGCCGAACCGTGGCGGCGCACCGACACCACCACGCCGCGGGCCATCGGCACCACCTACGCCCGCCTCGTCCTCGGCCGCGCCCTCACCCCGCGGGACCGCGAGCGGCTCACCGGCTGGCTGGTCGCCAACACGACCAACACCAAGCGGTTCCGGGCCGGTCTGCCCGGCTGGACCCTGGCGGACAAGACCGGCGGCGGCTCGGACTACGGCGTCGCCAACGATGTGGGCATCGGCTGGCCGCCGCACGGCGCGCCGCTCGTCCTCTCCGTGCTCTCCACGACGTACGACCCCGAGGGGCCCACGCACGACGAACTGGTCGCCGAGACGGCGGAATTGGTGGCCGCACGGCTCACCTGAGCTTGTCCTTCCAGCTCACGTCGGTGCGGAGTGCCGGCCGGTGGGAAAATGCGGTGCGTGCCGGCTGCAGGCCGGTCAGACTCGCTGACATGACTGAGCAGATCACCCGCATCAACCCCGAGCAGCTCCATGAGACACCCGGCTACCACCACATCACCGTGGTGGAGGCCGGCCGTACCGCCTATCTGGCGGGGCAGTGCCCGCTTGACCGGAATGGCGGTCTCGTCGGTTCCGGTTCCCTCGAGACGCAGGTCGACCAGGTCGTCGCCAACGCGCTCACTGCCCTGGCAGCGGTGAGTGCCCAGCCCGAACACGTGGTGCGGTCAGTGATCTACGTGCGGAGCGATGAGAGGGACAGTCTCGCGGCCGCGTGGCGTCGGCTCACCGAGTCCGCCCTGGGGCCGGCGTTCACCACCGCCAGCACGCTCCTGGGCGTCGCCCAGCTGGGCTTTCCTGGACAACTCGTCGAGGTGGACCTCACCGTGGCGCTGCCTGACTGACGTCGCACGGTGTATCGCACCGGGTGGCCCAGCCGGGCATCGGGGAAGCGTTCGCGCAAGCGTCACGCTTCCGGGAGGAACCATCCGACTGGCTGACCGTGCGCGGGACGAGCGGTTCGCGCTCGTGGACGCGTTGCTGTGCGGCGTGCGGCCCGGTGCCCTCGCCGCTGCTCGGTCCGGTCCGGAAAAGCCCGCATGACCATGGTCCGCCGGTCACTCGTGTCCTCCTGCGACCGGTTCGGGCCAATGACCCCGGACGGCCTCCCCGTACGGCGGAGGAGGTGACAGGCTCGGCGTACCGCACCCACCGGGAAGCCTGGCCGGCCCGGCCGCCCGGCTCCGGATCCGGGCGGCGGACGTCGACGGGCGGCGCAGAGGCCGCCGGGGAGAAACATGTCCGGGACGGACGGTCACCGCAAGGGCAACCTCCGTGAGGAGACCACGGCGTTCCTGGGCCGCCGCCGGGAACTGACCGAGCTGCGGCGCACGGTGGTCCGCTGCCGTCTCGTGACGCTGACCGGCAGCGCCGGCGTCGGCAAGACCCGGCTCGCGCTCCGGGCCGCCGACGCGGTGCGTGCCCACTACCCGGACGGGGTGTGGCTGGTGGAGCTGGCCGCCCTGCGCAGCCCGGAGCTGCCGCCCGTCGCGGTCGCCGAGGCCCTGGGCGTGGCGGCCCCGGCCGGGTGTTCGGCGGCGGAGGCCGTCGCCGAACACCTCAGGGACAAGCGGCTGCTGCTCGTCCTGGACACCTGCGAACACCTGGTGGGCTCCTGTGCCCACCTCGTCGCCGAACTCCTCACCGTGGCGCCGGGGCTCACCGTGCTCTGCACCTCCCGCCAGCCGCTGCGCGTACGCGGCGAACGCCTGCTGGAGCTGCGCCCGTTGGCCCTGCCCGGCGACGGCGGGATGCCCGGCGCCGACGCGTGCGAGGCGCTGGAGTTCTTCCTCCGGCGTGCGGCCGACGCCGCGCCCGGTATCCGCTTCACGGCGGCGGACGCGGCGGCCGCCGTGACGGTCTGCCGGCGTCTCGACGGCCTCCCGCTGGCTCTGGAGCTGGCCGGCGCCCGGCTGCGGCAGATGCCGGTGACGGAACTGGCGGACCGGCTGAGCACCCGCCTGGACGTGCTGGACGCCGACGGGCGCACCGGTCCGCGGCGCCACCGGACGGTGCGGACCGCGATCGGCTGGAGCCATGAGCTCTGCGCGCCGCTGGAACGGCTGCTGTGGGCGCGGCTGTCCGTCTTCGCCGACGGTTTCGACCTGCCGATGGCACGGCAGGTGTGTGCGGGCGGCCCGCTCGCCCCCGACCGGCTGGGCCCGGTGCTGGCGGGCCTCGTCGACAAGTCGGTCGTGGTGATCGACGACGGCCGGCACCGGATGCTCGACACGGTACGGGAGTACGGCGGCCAGTGGCTCGCCGAGCTGGGGGAGCGGGACACCGTACGCCGCCGGCACGCGGACGCCTACCGGCGGCTGGCCGAAGAGGTGGACGGCGCGTGGCTGGGCCCGCGGCAGCGGGAGTGGCACGCGCTGCTGACCGCCGAGCACGCCAACCTCCGCGCCGCGCTGGACCACCACCTCCAGCGCGGTGACGCGGCCGCCGCCGTGGCCATGGCCGGCGCGCTCCGTTTCTTCTGGTGCTGCGGACACCACCGCGAGGGGCGCCGCTACCTCGACCGGGCGCTCGCGCTCGACCGCGCGCCGGTGCACGGCCCGGCCGACGGCCGGCCGGGCGGGCCCGCTGCGGCGAAGCGGGACCGGGACCGGGATCGGGACAGGGACCGGGACCGGTTGCGGGCCTTCTGGTCGCGCGGCTACCTCGCCCTCAATCAGGGGGACGCCCGGGCCGCCGACGGCGCGATCGCCGACTGCGCGGCACGGGCACGCGCGGCGGGCCCGGACGAGCCGATGGCGGCCGCCGCCCACCTCCTCGGGTGCAACTGGATGCTGCGCGGGGACCCGGCGGCCGCGCTGGCCGCGCTCGCCGGCGTGCCTCCCGCCACCCCCGACGGCGCCGGGTTCACCGTCTGGCTGGCCGCCCAGCTGACCCGGGGGTGCGCGCTGGTCGTCCAGGGGCAGTTCGCGCGCGCGGCGGACCGGATGGACCGGGTCCGCAGCGAATACACCTGCCACGGCGACCTGTGGTCCCGTTCCCGCGCCGGCCTGGTCCGCGCGCAGGCGGACGCCGGCCGGGGCGAGCTGGTGTCGGCGGCCCTGGGCGCGGCCGACGCGCTGGAGGGCCCGGAAGCCCTGCGCGACACCGTGAGCAGCGCCGCCCTCCTACAGGTGGTCGCCTCGGCCACCCTGGGCCTGGGCGGGGCCGAACGGGCGGCCCGGCTGCTGGGCTTCGCGGACAGTTTGTGGCGGCAGGTCGACGGCCGGATGCCGTACTCGTACCCGCACCTGGCCGGTGCCCGCCGCACCTGCCACGCGGAGGCCAGGGCGGCGCTGGGCGACCGGGTGTACGAGCGGGCGTACCGGGACGGCGGCGGGCTGGACGCCGCGGCGGGCTTCGCCTACGCCCGCGCAACGGCGCTCCGCTCCGGGCGGATCAGGTGACGTCGGACGCGTCCAGCCGGTACAGCGTCTGACCGGAGCCGGAGTTCGAGCCGGAGCCGGAACCGGAGCCGGAGTTCGAGCTGGAGGTTTCGCCGCCGTACTCGGACGCCCGCACCGCCGTGCCGTGCTTCTTCACCCAGGCGTTGACCTCGGTGGAGAGGCCGTTGCCGCCGCCGGGCCCGCCGCCCATGCCGCCGCCGACCAGCACGTAGTGCAGCTTGCCCGCCGCGACCAGCGACTTGAGCGTGGCCACGGTCATGGCCCGGTCCGACCCGGTGAAGCCCCACATGGACAGGACGGGCTGCTTGCTGCTGAGGATCATCGAAGCGGCGCTCTGCGAGTTCGACACGGCGGCCAGCCAGGTCGCGCCGTCCCGGTGCCGTTCGAGGTAGGCGAGCATCTTGCTGTCCGCGCCACCCATGCCGCCGGGACCACCGCCCCGTGCACCACCGCGAGGGGCGCCGCCGCGCGAACCGGAGGAGCCGTCGGAGGTCCCGGAATCCCCGGAGTCCCCGGAGCCGTTGGCGGGACCGGCAGCGGCGTCCTTGCTGCCGTTCCGGCCGGGTGTGCCGCCCGGCCGCTGTGGCATACCGTCGCCGGCAGGACCGGACGGCCGCGCCATGCCGCCCTCCGCACCCCGGGGACCGGCGCCCTTCGCTCCCGGCGGGCCGCCGTGGCCGCCCGGGCCGCCCATGCCGCCGGTCGACGGGCCCGCGGTCGGGTTGACCCCGCCCATGCCGCCGCCACCGGAGGAAGCGGGCACGGAGACCGCGTACGCCGTCGGGCCGGCCAGCGCGGCCACGACGGCCACGGCGAGCGAGACCGCGAGCAGCTTCGTGCGGCGTACCGCGCGGGCGCCGGCCGGTGTGCGGAAGGCGAGCAGCCCCGCCAGCGCGGCGAGTGTGAGGACCGCGACGACCGGCACGAGCCAGGCGTTCCAGTCCGCTGCCCGGCGCAGCAGCACGACCGCCCAGACCGCCGTCACGGCCAGCGCGGCGGGCAGGACCCAGATCCAGCGGCGGCTGTCGCGGAACGCGCGGAAGAGCAGCGCCCCGCCACCGCCGCACAGCGCCGCGATGCCGGGCGCGAGGGCCGTCGTGTAGTAGGGGTGCACGGTGCCCTCGGAGAGGCTGAACACCAGGTAGTGCAGTACGGTCCAGCCGCCCCACATCAGCAGGGAGGCGCGCACGGCGTCGGTGCGGGGCGCCCGGCCGCGCAGCACCAGCCCGGCGGCCAGCGCGATGCCGGCGAACGGCAGCAGCCAGGAGATCTGGCCGCCCAGCGTCTCGTTGAACATCCGGCCCCAGCCGGCGGCCCCCGCGAAGCTGCCGCCGCCTCCGCCGTTGCCCTCGCCGCCGAGGACCCGGCCCAGGCCGTTGTAGCCGAGGATCAGGTCCCAGGCCGTGCCGTCGGTCGAACCGCCGATGTAGGGCCGGCTGTCGGCGGGCCAGAGCTGTACGGCCAGCGCCCACCAGCCGCTCGCGGCCACCAGGGCGACGCCGGCGAACAGCAGGTTGCGAATCCGCTTCGCGAGGCCGAGGTTCACGGCGTACAGGTACACCGCGGCGATGGCGGGCACGACGATGTACGCCTGGAGCATCTTGGTGTGGAAGGCGAGGCCCAGGGCGAGGGCCGTGCCCAGCAGCGGCAGGAGCCGGCCGGTGCGGATCGCGCGCAGCGCCAGCGCCGTGCCGGTGACCATGAGGAACACCAGCAGCGGGTCGGGGTTGTTGTCCCGGGTGATGGCCACCGTGATCGGCGTGAGCGCGAGTACGAAGGCGGCGACCGCGGCGGCGCCGTGCCCGAAGACCCGCTTGACCGCGGTGTGCAGTACGGCGATCGAGCCGAGCGCTGCGCCGACCATGGGCAGCAGCATCTGCCAGGTGCCGAAGCCGAGGACGCGGCAGGAAAGGCCCATGAGCATCAGCGCGAAGGGCGGTTTGTCGACGGTCAGGAAGTTGCCGGCGTCGAGGGAGCCGAAGAACCACGCCTTCCAGCTCTGGGTGCCGCTGTAGACGGCGGCGGAGTAGAAGCTGTTGAGGTCGTTGGCCGAGGTGCCCCAGAGGGAGAGGAGCGCGGCGACGGCGAGGGCGGCCCACAGTGCGGGGCGCGACCAGCGCGGTTCGTCCCGGCGGCCGAGCAGCAGCGCGGCGGGCCGGGACCGCGGGCGAGCGGGCGCGGGAGGCGGGACGGTGGGCAGGGGCGGGGCGGTCATGACGGTGGCTCTTCCTCGGCAGGGACGGACGGTCGTCGGGCGGGCGCGGTCAGCGAGCGGCGGCTTCGGCCCGCACGGCAGCGGCTTCGGCCGGTACCGCGATGGGCTGTGCCGCGGCGGGCCGCTCCCCGGTTGATGGCTCACCGGCCGGCAGCGTCTCGGCCGGCAGCGTCTCGGCGTACTGCCGCAGCCAGGACCGGAAGTCAGGACCCAGGTCGGCGCGGCCGCACGCCAGCTGCACGACGGCGCGCAGGTACGAGGCCCGGTCCCCGGTGTCGTACCGCCGCCCCCGGAAGAGCACGGCGTGCACCGGGCCGCCCCGGCGGGCGTCGCGTCCGGCCAGCTCCTGGATCGCGTCGGTGAGCTGGATCTCGCCGCCGCGCCCGGGGGCCGTGCGCTCCAGCACGCCGAAGACGGCGGGGTCGAGCACGTACCGCCCGATCACCGCACAGGTGCTGGGCGCCTCGCCGGGTGCCGGCTTCTCGACCAGCCCGGTCACCCGGAGCACGCCGTCCTCGGCCGGTTCCACGGCGGCGCAGCCGTAGAGGTGCGTCTCCGCCGGGTCGACCTCGGTGAGCGCCACGACGCTGCCGCCGGTCCGCGCGTGCACCGCGAGCATGTCCGTCAGCAGCGCGTCGCGCGGGTCGATCAGGTCGTCCCCGAGCAGTACGGCGAAGGGCTCGTCGCCGATGTGGTCGCGTGCGCGGAGCACGGCGTGGCCCAGACCCAGGGGAGCGCCCTGCCGGACGTGGTGCATGCGGGCCAGCCGGGCGAGGCCGCGTACGGTCGCGAGCCGGTCCGCGTCCCCCTTGGCGGCCAGTACCTCTTCGAGTTCGTGGGCGCGGTCGAAGTGGTCCTCGACGGCGCGCTTGTTCCGGCCGGTGATCATGAGCACGTCGTCCAGCCCCGCTCCGGCCGCCTCCTCCACGACGTACTGGATCGCCGGCTTGTCGACCACCGGCAGCATTTCCTTGGGCGTGGCCTTGGTCGCGGGCAGGAAGCGGGTGCCGAGACCGGCGGCGGGGACGACGGCCTTGCGCACGGACGTGCGTACAGGCATGGAGAACCTCACGGGAACGGAGAAGGGCAAGTGCCCTCACACCCTGCGTCCCCTCGATGTGGGGAGCCTTGGCCCGTCCTTTGAGCGAGCTGTGAAGGGGCACTCCCGCGTGGCCTGCGGAAAGAGCCGTACGGTGGGGGTTTCTGTGCGGATTTACCTCATGCATATGATGTGCAAATGCGCGGCTACAGCATCAGGACGGCGACCCCCGACGACCTCGACGGCGCGCGTGCCGTCATGCTCGACACGGTCTACCGGGACTTCGGCACGGGTTACGTGCCGCGCTGGCACCGCGACATCATCG
>NZ_PQSQ01000053.1 GCF_002920575.1 Streptomyces sp. Ru73
GGACACCGCTCTTCCATGGGTGGTGGCTGCTCGGCCGGCTCACGGGGGCCGACCGCGCGCTCAGCGAATCAGCGGAAGAGGACGCCCGCCGCCTCGACCGTGGCGTCCGTGGGGACGGCGATCAGGCCCATCTCGGCGCCGGAGGCCAGGAGGGGGTGGGCGGGGAGGATGCGGACGGTGTAGCCGAAGGGGCCCGTCCGGTCCAGGACCAGCGGCCCCTCGTAGATCCAGCGGCCCTCCATGTCGGGCCCGCCGGCCGGCTTGAGCGGCACGGTGACCGGATCGGCGATCCGGTCGGACTCGTCGACCCGGCCGGAGACCAGCTGCACCTCGACGTCCTCGGGGGCCAGCTCCTCCAGCGCGACCCGGACGCGGAGCGCCAGGGTGCCGCCCAGTTCGGCCTGGCCGTTGGCGGGCGTGGCGGCGCTGCCGGTCTCGACATGGTCGACGGCCACCCGCGGCCAGGCCTCCCGCACCCGCGCCTTCCACCGCGCGAGGTCGCGCGCGGCGTCCGGGGTGAGGGCGCGGTGGGCGTGCGCGGCCGGCGCGTAGAGCCGCTCGACGTACTCCCGCACCATCCGGCCGGCCAGCACCTTCGGGCCGAGGGTGACGAGGGTGCGGCGGACCATCTCGACCCAGCGGTGCGGTACGCCCGCCTCGTCGCGCTCGTAGAAGCGGGGCGCGACGCGCTGTTCGAGGAGTTCGTACAGGGCCGCGGCTTCGAGGTCGTCGCGGCGTTCCTCGTCGGTGGCGGTGCCGTCGGCGGTGGGGATGGACCAGCCGAAGTCCGGCTCGTACCACTCGTCCCACCAGCCGTCGAGGACGGAGAGGTTCAGCGCGCCGTTGAGGGCCGCCTTCATGCCGGAGGTGCCGCAGGCCTCCAGGGGGCGCAGCGGGTTGTTCAGCCAGATGTCGCAGCCCGGGTAGAGCTTCTGCGCCATGGCCATGCCGTAGTCGGGCAGGAAGACGATGCGGTGCCGGACCCGCGGGTCGTCGGCGAACCTGACCAGTTCCTGGACGAGGCGCTTGCCGCTGTCGTCGGCGGGGTGCGCCTTGCCGGCCACCACGATCTGGATCGGCCGCTCGGGGTGGAGCAGCAGCTCCATGAGGCGGTCGCGGTCGCGGAGCATGAGGGTGAGGCGCTTGTAGGACGGTACCCGGCGGGCGAATCCGATGGTGAGGACGTCGGGGTCCAGGACGGAGTCGATCCAGCCCAGTTCGGCGGTGGCGGCGCCGCGCTGCCGCCAGGAGGCGCGCAGCCGGTTGCGTACTTCGGTGACGAGCTGTTCGCGCAGGGTGCGGCGGAGGTCCCAGACGGCGGGGTCGGGGATCTCAGCCACGGCCGACCAGCGTTCGGAGCCGCCGACGGTGAGGGCGTCCTCGGCGCGGGTGGCGCCGATCTGCTTGGCGCCGAGGCGGAAGACCTCGGGGGCGACCCAGGTGGGTGCGTGCACGCCGTTGGTGATCGAGGTGATCGGTACCTCGTCGGGGTCGAAGCCGGGCCAGAGGCCGGCGAACATCTCCCGGCTGACGCCGCCGTGCAGGGTGGAGACGCCGTTGGCGCGCTGGGCGAGCCGCAGGCCCATGACGGCCATGTTGAAGACGTTGGGCTCGCCGCCGGGGTAGCTCTCCATGCCGAGGCCGAGGACCCGGGCGGCGTCGATGCCGGGCAGCTCGCCGTCGGGGCCGAAGTGCCGGGCGACCAGTTCGCGGTCGAAGCGGTCGATGCCGGCGGGCACCGGGGTGTGGGTGGTGAAGACGGTGCCGGCGCGTACGGCTTCCAGGGCGCTGTCGAAGTCCAGCCCGCCGGCGTCCTCTTCGGACAGTTCGCGGATGCGTTCCAGGCCGAGGAAGCCGGCGTGGCCCTCGTTGGTGTGGAAGACCTCGGGCGCGGGGTGGCCGGTGAGCCGGCAGTACGCGCGGACGGCGCGTACGCCGCCGATGCCGAGCAGCATCTCCTGGAGGAGGCGGTGCTCGCTGCCGCCGCCGTAGAGGCGGTCGGTGACCTGGCGTTCGCCCGGGCCGTTCTCCTCGACGTCGGAGTCGAGGAGGAGCAGGGGGACGCGGCCGACACGGGCCTGCCAGACGTAGGAGCGCAGCCGGCGGCCTCCGGGCAGCGCGAGGGAGACCTGGGTCGGGCTGCCGTCGGCCTCGCGGAGCAGTTCCAGGGGCAGCTCGTTGGGGTCGAGGACCGGGTAGTGCTCCTGCTGCCAGCCCTCGCGGGAGAGGGTCTGGCGGAAGTAGCCGTGGCGGTAGAGGAGGCCGACACCGATCAGCGGGACGCCGAGGTCGGAGGCGGCTTTGAGGTGGTCGCCGGCGAGGATGCCGAGCCCGCCGGAGTACTGGGGCAGGGCCGCGGTGATGCCGAATTCCGGTGAGAAGTAGGCGACGGCCTCGGGCAGGGCGCCGTCGACGGACTGGTACCAGCGGCGGCCGCCGAGGTAGTCCTGGAGGTCGTCGGCGCAGGCGGTGAGGCGGCGCAGGAAGCGGCGGTCGGCGGCCAGCTCGGCGAGGCGTTCGGCGGTGGCGGTGCCGAGGAGCTGGACCGGGTCGGCCCCGGGCCGCTGCCGGCCGTCGGGGTCGAGGGCGTGGAACAGCTCGCGGGTTTCGGTGTGCCAGGACCAGCGCAGGTTCCGCGCCAGTTCGCTGAGCGGTCGTAGGGACGGGGGAAGGACAGGGCGCACGGTGAATCGACGAATGGCCTTCACGCTCCGACCGTAGCGGCGGGCCGCCCGCGGCAACCACAGCGCGCGCCCCGCGCCGCATACAACCGCTCGAAAGGCCCGCCCCACGCGCCAGGTGTGCTCCCGCGCGCCCCTTGCCGAACGAGCCGTACGTCTCTTGGCCGAGGTGCCTGTCCCGGCGCTGGCGGCGGGGCAGGTCCGGGGGCGCCCCGCCGGGTGCGGGAGCGGGCCGGGCACGGGAATCCGGCCAGAAATCACCGCAACCTTCGCCACGCACGGCGCACCCGATATGGCCGATTCCGCCCCGCCGTCCACTCTTGTACGGACTCCTGGCCCACGGAAGGCTGCAGGATGGCGTCGGTGGAGCGCGGTGCGGCAGCCGGCGCCACGGATCGCAACACCCTTGCCCGCCTGTCGAGTTGAAGAGGGGAACTCCGTACATGGCCTGGACACGAATAGCCCGGCGACGGCTTGCTGCGGGTGGTACGGCCACCGCGTCGGCTGCCCTGCTCTGTGCCGCCGCGCTGCCGGCCCACGCCGCGCCGCCCGAGGGCCGGATCCTGGGAGCGGGCGCGTCCGGCGCGGTGCGCAGCAGCTACATCGTCACCCTCAAGGCGGGCACCCGGGGTGTCGAGGCGCGCTCGGCGGCGGGGAAGGGCCTGGCGGCGAAGTACGGCGTGGCGATCCGCCGGACGTACCACAAGGCCATCAACGGTTACGCGATCCGGGCGAACGAGGCGCAGGCCCGGCGGCTGGCGGCCGACCCGGCGGTGGCGTCGGTGAGCCAGAACCGCACGGTGCGGCTGACGGACACGGCGCGGTCGCCGGGAGCCGCCGACGGGATGCCGGGGACCACAACTGGAACGCCGGGGACCGCCACCGGGACGCCGGGCACGGCCGCGGCCCCCGGGGTCACCCAGAAGAACCCGCCGTCCTGGGGGCTGGACCGGATCGACCAGAAGGCCCTGCCGCTGGACAGGTCGTACACGGCGCCCGCGACGGGCGGGGCCGGGGTGCAGGTGTACGTGCTGGACACCGGGGTGCGCACCTCGCACCGGGACTTCGGGGGACGCGCCAGAAGCGGGTGGGACTTCGTCGACGACGACGCGGACGCGCGGGACACCAACGGGCACGGCACCCATGTGGCCGCCACCATTGCGGGTGAGAAATACGGCGTGGCCAAGAAGGCCGGCATCGTCTCGGTACGGGTGCTGGACAGCAAGGGGGCCGGCACCACCGCCAATGTCATCGCCGGCATCGACTGGGTGGCGCAGCACGCGCGGGGACCCGCCGTGGCCAACCTGAGCCTGGGCAGCATGGCCTCGCCGCAGCTGGACCAGGCGGTGCGCAACGCCATCGCCGCCGGGGTGACCTTCACCGTCGCGGCCGGGAACAACAGCCTGCCGGCCGACCTGTACTCGCCGGCCCGGGTGCGGGAGGCGATCACCGTCGGCGCCACCGGCAGTGACGACGCCCGCGCCGAGTTCTCCAACTGGGGCCCGGGTGTGGACCTGTTCGCGCCGGGGGTGGGGATCACGTCGGCGTGGCACTCGGGGGACACGGCCGTGAAGACGCTGACCGGCACCTCGATGGCCGCGCCGCACGCCGCGGGCGCCGCCGCGCTGTACCTGGCGGACCATCCGGCGGCGAAGCCGGCGGCGGTGGGCGAAGCGCTGGTCGGGCGGGCCTCGGCGGGCCAGGTGAAGAGTGCCCTGGGCTCGCCGAACCGGCTGCTCCGGGTCGAGGGCTCCTGACCCGCGGGACCCTTCGGGACCCGGCACGACGGCCGGCTCCGCCCGACGGCGGGGCCGGTCCGCTGCTGTCCGGACCCCGCGCGGCGGGCGGCGCGCCCGGCCCGGTCACCGCGTCTGTTACGTACGAGTAGTTCACCTGCGGGCGGATTGCCCGGCCGCGGCGCGTGGGAAGGCTCTGTCGGTACGCAGTTGCGTGCCCCCCTCCCCCGCGTGTCCCCCGCCCTGCGCACCTCCAACCGAGTGAAAGGCGACAGGACCGTTCATGCCCGCAACCCGTAAGCCCGCCGCGGAGATACAAAGGACAACACCCCGCAAAGTGTCCCAAGTCTCAGGTGATCCCATGATCGGTCGCATTCCCGTCCTGGACGTCCGTCCCCAGATCGACTGCGGGCGCCGCCCGGCCAAGGCGGTGACCGGCGAAACCTTCGAAGTGTCCGCCACGGTCTTCCGGGAAGGCCATGACGCGGTCGCCGCCAACGTCGTGCTGCGCGACCCGAGCGGCCGGAGCGGCCCGTGGACGCCGATGCGGGAGCTGGCGCCGGGCACCGACCGCTGGGGGGCGACGGTCACGCCGGACGCCGAGGGCCGCTGGACGTACACCGTGGAGGCCTGGTCGGATCCGGTGACCACCTGGCGGCGCGCGGCGCAGGTCAAGATCCCGGCCGGTCAGGACACCGGGCTGGTGCTGGCCGAGGGGGCTTCGCTGCACGAGCGGGCGGCGGCCGGGGTGCCGAAGAACGCGGGGCGCGAATCGATTCTCCGGGTGGCCGACACGCTGCGGGACGAGAGCCTGCCGGCCGCCACCCGGCTGGCCGCCGCGCTCACCCCCGAGGTCATGGACATCCTCGGCCGGCACCCGCTGCGCGAACTGGTCAGCGCTTCCCGGCCGATGCCGCTGCTGGTGGAGCGGCGCCGGGCGCTGTACGGCTCGTGGTACGAGATGTTCCCGCGCTCGGAGGGGGCGTACGAGGCGCCCGACGGGACCATGGTCAGCGGCACGTTCCGGACGGCCGCCGAGCGGCTGCCGGAGATCGCCGCGATGGGCTTCGACGTGGTCTACCTGCCGCCCGTCCACCCGATCGGCACCACCCACCGCAAGGGCCCGAACAACGCGCTGTCCGCGGGGCCGCACGACGTCGGCTCGCCGTGGGCGATCGGCTCGGCCGAGGGCGGCCACGACGCGCTCCACCCGGACCTGGGCACCTTCGAGGACTTCGCGCACTTCGTGCAGACCGCGCGGGACCTGCGGATGGAGGTGGCGCTGGACTTCGCGCTGCAGTGTTCACCGGACCATCCGTGGCTGGACAAACATCCGGAGTGGTTCCACCATCGCCCCGACGGCACCATCGCGTACGCGGAGAACCCGCCGAAGAAGTACCAGGACATCCACCCGATCGCCTTCGACGCGGACTTCCGCGGGCTGGTGAAGGAGACGGAGCGGCTGCTGCGCTTCTGGATGGACAAGGGCATCCGCATCTTCCGGGTGGACAACCCGCACACCAAGCCGGTGGTGTTCTGGGAGAAGGTGATCGCGGACATCAACCGCACGGACCCGGACGTCATCTTCCTGGCGGAGGCGTTCACCCGCCCCGCCATGATGCGCACCCTGGCGCAGGTCGGCTTCCAGCAGTCCTACACCTACTTCACCTGGCGCAATTCCAAGCACGAACTGACCGAGTACCTCACCGAGCTCTCCCGCGAATCGGCCTCCTACATGCGGCCGAACCTCTTCGTGAACACCCCCGACATCCTGCACGCCTACCTCCAGCACGGGGGCCGGGCGGCCTTCGAGGTACGCGCGGTGCTCGCGGCGACGCTGTCCCCGACGTGGGGCGTGTACGCCGGCTTCGAGCTCTGTGAGGGGACTCCCGTCCGAGAGGGCAGCGAGGAGTACCTGGATTCGGAGAAGTATCAGCTGCGTCCCCGGGATTGGCAGACAGCGGGCCGTGAGGGCCGTAGCATCGCTCCCCTCATCACGGCACTCAACCGGCTGCGCCGCCGTCATCCGGCACTCCAGCAGTTGCGTGATCTGCACTTCCATCATGTCGACAACGACGCGATCCTCGCCTACTCCAAGCGCGAGGGGGCCGATGTGGTCATCACGGTCGTGAACCTGGACCCGCACCACACCCACGAGGCGACGGTGTCGTTGGACATGCCGGAGCTCGGCCTCGACCGGCACGAGTCCGTACCGGTGCGCGACGAGCTCACCGGCGAGACCTACCACTGGGGCAGGGACAACTATGTGCGCCTTGAGCCGGGACGCGCCATGGCGCCCGCGCACGTACTGTCCCTGCGACCGTCCTCACCGATCGGAGGGTCACCCAATTGATCGTCAACGAGCCCGTCCCCGACACGTTCGAGGACACTCCGGCCAAGGACCGCGATCCCGAATGGTTCAAACGAGCCGTCTTCTACGAAGTCCTGGTGCGGTCGTTCCAGGACAGCAACGGGGACGGCATCGGCGACCTCAAGGGCCTGACGGCCAAGCTGGATCATCTGCAGTGGCTGGGCGTCGACTGCCTCTGGCTGCCGCCGTTCTTCAAGTCCCCCCTGCGGGACGGCGGTTACGACGTCAGCGACTACACCTCGGTGCTGCCGGAGTTCGGTGACCTCGCCGACTTCGTGGAGTTCGTGGACGCCGCGCACCAGCGCGGCATGCGGGTGATCATCGACATGGTGATGAACCACACCAGCGACCAGCACCCGTGGTTCCAGGAGTCCCGCAGCGACCCCGACGGGCCGTACGGCGACTACTACGTCTGGGCGGACGACGACAAGCAGTACCAGGACGCCCGGATCATCTTCGTCGACACCGAGGCGTCCAACTGGACCTTCGACCCGGTGCGCAAGCAGTACTTCTGGCACCGCTTCTTCTCCCACCAGCCGGACCTCAACTACGAGAACCCGGCGGTCCAGGAGGAGATGATCTCCGCGCTGCGCTTCTGGCTGGACCTGGGCATCGACGGCTTCCGGCTGGACGCCGTGCCCTACCTCTACGCCGAGGAGGGCACCAACTGCGAGAACCTCCCGCAGTCGCACGCCTTCCTCAAGCGGGTGCGCGCCATGGTCGACGCGCACTACCCGGACACGGTGCTGCTGGCCGAGGCCAACCAGTGGCCGGAGGACGTGGTCGACTACTTCGGCGACCCGGAGACCGGCGGCGACGAGTGCCACATGGCGTTCCACTTCCCGGTGATGCCGCGGATCTTCATGGCGGTGCGCCGGGAGTCCCGCTACCCGGTCTCGGAAATCCTCGCCAAGACCCCGGCGATCCCGTCCGGCTGCCAGTGGGGCATCTTCCTCCGCAACCACGACGAGCTGACCCTCGAGATGGTCACGGACGAAGAGCGCGACTACATGTACGCGGAGTACGCCAAGGACCCGCGGATGCGCGCCAACATCGGCATCCGCCGCCGGCTCGCGCCCCTGCTGGACAACGACCGCAACCAGATCGAGCTGTTCACCGCCCTGCTGCTGTCGCTGCCCGGCACGCCGATCCTGTACTACGGCGACGAGATCGGCATGGGCGACAACATCTGGCTCGGCGACCGGGACGCGGTGCGCACGCCCATGCAGTGGACGCCGGACCGCAACGCCGGCTTCTCGTCCTGCGATCCGGGCCGGCTCTTCCTGCCCACGATCATGGACCCGGTCTACGGCTACCAGGTGACCAACGTCGAGGCCGCGATGTCCTCGCCGTCGTCCCTGCTGCACTGGACCCGGCGCATGATCGAGATCCGCAAGCAGAACCCGGCCTTCGGGCTCGGCACCTACACCGAACTGCCGTCCTCCAACCCCGCGGTCCTCGCGTACCTCCGCGAGTACGAGGACGACCTGGTGATGTGCGTGAACAACTTCTCGCGCTTCGCCCAGCCCACCGAGCTGGACCTGCAGGCGTTCGACGGGCGGCATCCGGTCGAACTGATCGGCGGCGTGCGGTTCCCGGCCATCGGCCAGCTGCCGTACCTGCTCACCCTGGCGGGCCACGGCTTCTACTGGTTCCGGCTGCGCAAGGACGCGGTGGCCTAGCCGGACGGACGTTCCGGGCACCGGCCGGGCCTGCGGGCCGGTGCCGCGCGGGCGTTCCTGCTCGGGAGCGCCCGCGCACCGCCGCGTACGGGCCCGTCGCGCCGGCCGGCCGGCCGCGGCGGGGGCGTGCATTACCCGCCCGTACATGCTCGCAAGGCGTGTTCGGGTGTTTTTCGACCTTTCGTCCGGGCAGTCTCCCTACTGCCGCACGGGCCGGATGATCCACACGCCGAGCCTGCGGGCGTGGGGACACCTGCCGCAGATTTCCGCTGCCGTACGGACGATCCTCGCCCGACACGTCCCGCACCGCCCCACAGTAAAGGCCGTATTCCGGGACACTTGCCGTAGCTGTCGTGTGCCCGGGGAAAGGACGCGACGTCATGTCGGAAACCGCCTCGACCCGTGCTCTGCAAGGCCGGCACCACCGGCCGCCCGTCACCGCCACGCCCGGGTTGCTGCCCTCGCTCGTGCCGACGCTGCGCGCATGGGTGCCGCGCCAGCGGTGGTTCGCGGGCAAGGGCCGCCCCGTCACCGGCTTCGACCTGGTCTCGGCCGCCGAACTGCTGCCCGTCGACGGGGCCGGCGCCCCCGGCCTGCTGCACCTCCTCGTCCGTGCCCGGCAGCCCGGACCGCCGGCCGGCACGCGGGAGGACGACGACTGCTACCAGCTGCTGCTCGGCGTGCAGGAGACGCTGCCGCCGCGGCTCGCGCACGCCCTGATCGGCCGTCCGGACGAGGGCCCGCTGGCCGGCCTGTCGGTCTACGACGCGCTGCTGGACCCGCGGCTGTGCACGCTGCTGCTGGAACGGCTGCGGGTGCCGGGGCAGCTGGGCGCGCTCCGCTTCACCGTCGCACCCGACACCGAGATCACCTCCGGGCTCGGCGCCCGGCCGCTCACCACGGAACAGTCCAACACCTCGGTGGTCTTCGGCGACGCGTACATCCTGAAGGTGTTCCGCCGGGCCTCCCCCGGCCTCAACCCCGACCTCGAACTGCCGCTGGCGCTGGCCCGCGCCAAGTGCTGCCGGGTACCGCCGCCCGTCGCATGGTTCGAGTCGTCGGCGGCGGGCCCGGTGCGCCCGGCCGACGGCCACCGCCACCACGCCGCAGAACCGATCACTCTCGGCGTGCTCACCCCCTTCCTGGACGGCGCGGCCGACGGCTGGCAGCTCGCGCTCAACGCCCTGTCGGTACGCGCCGACTTCACCGGCTCGGCCCGCGCGCTGGGCCACGCCACCGCCGAGGTGCACACCGCGCTCGCCGAGGCGCTGCCCACCACCGAGCTGCGCCGCCCCCACCTGGAGCTGATCGCCGCCGGCATGACCGAGCGGCTGGACGCGGCGGCCCGCGCGGTCCCGGCGCTGCGCCCGTACCGCAACCGGCTGCGCACCGCCTTCCAGGCGCTCACCACGCTCGGCGCCGACGGCCGCACCTACGCGGCCCAGCGCATCCACGGCGACCTGCACCTGGGCCAGACGCTGCGGTCCGCGGGCGAGGGCCGCTGGTCGGTCATCGACTTCGAGGGCGAGCCGGCCCGGCCGCTGGCGGAAAGGCGCGACGTCCAGCCCGCGGTGCGCGACGTGGCCGCTATGCTCCGGTCCTTCGACTACGCGGCGCGCAGCGGCCCCGGCGGCGGCGACGCCTGGTCGCTGGAGTGGGCGCGGCGCGCACGGGCCGCGTTCTGCCGCGGCTACGCCGAGGCCGGCGGCCTGGACCCGGACTCCGTTCCGGAGCTGATGCGCGCGTACGAGACCGACAAGGCCGTGTACGAGGTGCTCTACGAGGCCCGGCACCGGCCGGACTGGCTGCCGATCCCGATGGCCGCCGTCCGCCGCCTCGCCGGCCCCGATCCGCGCCTCGGCACCGACCCGGACCTGACGACCGACCCGCACGTGGGCGCGGGGCCCGACCCCTACGCCGACACGGCCCCCGAGGAGGGCGATCCGTCGTTCACGACCCACGCCCCGCCCGAGGACCGCACCTGATCACCGTGCACAGCCCTTCGATCCCCCGATCCCCCGACCGCCCCGCCAGGAGGCTCCTCCCGTGACCCCCCGTCCGCCGTCCCGCCCCTCGTCCGACCCCGCAGCGGCGCCCGACGCCGACGTACCGCAGACCTTCCTGCCGGCCCCCGCCCGGCCGGACGGGGAGCAGGAAGCCCCGCCGGCCCAGCGCACCGGGCCGGGCCCGGGGGCGGAGGCGGCCGCCGAACCCGCCGCGCCGCCGGCGCGGAAGAAGACCTCGCGTACGAAGCCGGCCGCCGCCGGGCCGTCCGACGCGCCGGCCACCGAGGTGAAGCCGGCCGGCACGCCGGAGGCCGGTGCCCCCGGGGCCGGGGGCCCGGACGCCGCCGGCCCGGCCGCCAGGAAGGCCACGGCGAAGAAGCCCGCCGCGAAGAAGCCGGCCGCCGCCTCGAAGACCGCCAAGAAGACCGCGGCGAAGAAGACCACGGCCGATGCGGCCGGGAAGCCGGCCGCGAAGAAGACCGAGAAGAAGGCGACCGGGAAGAAGGCGACCGGGAAGAAGGCGGACGCCAAGAAGCCGGCCGCCAGGAAGACCGGCACCAGGAAGCCGGCGGCCGAGTCGCCGGTGACCGGAACCCCGGCAGCGGCCGCCGTCCCGGCCGGGACCCGCGCGGCCGTGCCCGCCGCGGCCGTCACCGAGGGCGCCACCGCGCAGGTGCCGCCCGCACAGGGCCCCGCCGACGGGGCCGATTCCCGCACCCCCGAACCCGCGACTGCAGCCGGGGCCCTCGCCGGCCCGGCGGCTCCCGCGGCCCCCGGCGGGGTGCGGCCCGCGCCGCCGCTGGGCGACACCGACCGCGGCCGGCTGCTGTCCGGCACCCACCACGACCCGCACGGGCTGCTCGGCGCGCACCCGGTGCCCGGCGGGGTCCTCTTCCGCGCGCTGCGCCCGTACGCCACCTCGGTCGCGGTACTCGCCAAGGGCCTGCGGGCCGAGCTGCCGCACGAGGGCGACGGGATCTTCGCCGGGGTGCTCCCGCTGTCGGAGATCCCCGACTACCGGCTGGTGGTCACCTACGGCGAGGGCCCGGAGGCCCACGAGGTCACCACCCACGACCCGTACCGCTTCCTGCCCGCCATCGGCGAGCTGGACCTGCACCTGATCGGCGAGGGCCGGCACGAGGAGCTGTGGCAGGCGCTCGGCGCGCGCGTCATGGAGCACCAGGGCGTGTCCGGCACCCGCTTCACGGTCTGGGCGCCGAACGCACAGGGCGTCCGCGTCGCCGGGAACATGAACTACTGGGACGGCACGGTCTACCCGATGCGCTCCCTCGGCTCCACCGGCGTGTGGGAGCTGTTCATCCCGGGGCTCGGCGAGGGCGAGCTGTACAAGTTCGACATCGCGCGCCCGGACGGCAGCCACACGCTGCGCATCGACCCGATGGCCCGGCGGACCGAGTGCCCGCCCGCGAACGCCTCCGTCATCGACGTCTCGCGCCACGAGTGGGGCGACGCGGAGTGGATGGCGCGACGCGCCGAACGCCCCGTCCACACGGCCCCGTTCTCCGTCTACGAGGTCCATCTCCCCTCCTGGCGGCCGGGGCTGTCCTACCGCGAACTGGCCGAGCAGCTGCCCGCGTACGTCAAGGACCTCGGCTTCACGCACGTGGAGCTGATGCCGGTCGCCGAGCACCCCTTCGGCGGGTCCTGGGGCTACCAGGTCACCGGCTTCTACGCGCCGACAGCGCGGCTCGGCTCCCCGGACGACTTCAAGTACCTGGTGGACGCGCTGCATCAGGCCGGCATCGGCGTGATCATGGACTGGGTGCCGGCGCACTTCCCGCGCGACGACTGGGCGCTGGCGGAGTTCGACGGCCGGCCGCTGTACGAGCACGAGGACCCGGCGCGTGCCGCGCACCCCGACTGGGGCACCCTGGAGTTCGACTACGGCCGCACGGAGGTCCGTAACTTCCTGGTCGCCAACGCCGTCTACTGGTGCTCGGAGTTCCACATCGACGGCCTGCGCGTGGACGCCGTCGCCTCCATGCTCTACCTGGACTACTCCCGCGAGCACGGCGAGTGGACACCGAACCAGCACGGCGGCCGGGAGAACCTCGACGCGGTCGCCTTCCTGCAGGAGATGAACGCCACCGTCTACCGGCGCTGCCCGGGCGTGGTGACCATCGCCGAGGAGTCCACCGCCTGGGACGGCGTCACCCGCGCCACCCACCACGTCGGGCCCGGCGGCTTCGGCGGCCTGGGCTTCGGCCTGAAGTGGAACATGGGCTGGATGCACGACTCGCTGGTGTACATGTCCAAGGAGCCGGTGCACCGCAAGTACCACCACAACGAGATGACGTTCTCGATGGTGTACGCCTACTCCGAGAACTACGTCCTCCCCATCTCCCACGACGAGGTCGTCCACGGCAAGCGGTCCCTCGTCTCGAAGATGCCCGGCGACTGGTGGCAGCAGCGCGCCAACCACCGTGCGTACCTGGGCTTCATGTGGTCCCACCCGGGCAAGCAACTGCTCTTCATGGGCCAGGAGTTCGCGCAGGGCGCCGAGTGGTCCGAGGGGCACGGCCCGGACTGGTGGCTGCTGGACCCGGCGTACGACGCGGAGCCCGACCACCGCGGCGTCCGCGACCTGGTGCGCGAGCTGAACCGGCTGTACACCGCGACCCCGGCGCTGTGGGAGCGGGACACCGATCCGGGCGGCTTCTCCTGGGTGGACGGCGGGGCGTGGGAGGACAACGTCTTCTCCTTCCTGCGCTACGACAAGGAGGGCGACCCGCTGCTCGCGGTCTGCAACTTCTCGCCGGTGGTGCGGCACGAGTACCGCCTCGGCGTGCCGGAGAACGTGCCGTCCTGGCGGGAGGTGCTCAACACCGACGAGGAGCGGTTCGGCGGCAGCGGGGTGGCCAACGCCGGGCGGCTGAAGTCCGAGCCGGTGCCGTACCACGGCCGGTCCGCCTCCATCGCGCCGGTGCTGCCGCCGCTCGCCACGATCTGGCTGCGCCCCGAGGGCTGACGGCCGTACGGACGTGCTTGCGGGCCGGTGTCGCACCCCCTGCCCGTACGCACAGAAAAGGGGCCCGCCGGCGTCTGCCGCCGGCGGGCCCCGTTCCCCCGTGATCCCCCGTTCACCGGCGGCTCCCCGCCGGCCCTGACGACTCTGCCGCTTCACAGCGTCCGGGGACAGTCCCGCCACGGCTTCGTTTCGCGCCCGCGACACCCTGAGACGCAATCGAGAAATTCCGCACAAGATCGCGAACTTGGAAGGTCCCCGCCGCGGGATGCGGCGGGGACCTTCGCACGGGGAAGCGGGCGCGGTCAGACCGCCGCCTTGTCGCCCTCCGCTCGGGGTTCCGGGAGGTCGCCGGGGGATTCGGGGGCCGGGGCGTGGCCGTCGTCGACGAGGGTGGTCTCGTCGAAGGGGCGGTTGCCCGCGAGGACCTCGGTGACGCGGGCCTTGTCGATCTCCTTGGTCCAGGTGCCGATCAGGACCGTGGCGACCGCGTTGCCGGCGAAGTTGGTCAGCGCGCGGGCCTCGCTCATGAAGCGGTCGATGCCGACGATCAGGCCGACGCCGTCGACCAGGTCGGGGCGGTGCGACTGGAGGCCGCCGGCCAGGGTGGCCAGGCCGGCGCCGGTGACGCCGGCCGCGCCCTTGGAGGCGATGATCATGAAGACCAGGAGGGAGATCTGCTGGCCGAGGGAGAGCGGGCTGCCCATCGCCTCGGCGACGAACAGCGAGGACATCGTGAGGTAGATCGCGGTGCCGTCGAGGTTGAAGGAGTAGCCGGTCGGGACGGTGATGCCGACCACCGGCTTGCTGACGCCCAGGTGCTCCATCTTCGCGATCAGCCGCGGCAGCGCCGACTCGGAGGAGGAGGTGGAGAGGATCAGCAGGAACTCGCGGCCCAGGTACTTCAGCAGCGCGAAGATGTTCACGCCGGCGATCAGCCGCAGCAGCGTGCCGAGGACGACGATCACGAAGAGCAGGCAGGTCACGTAGAAGCCGACCATGATGACGGCGAGGGACTTCAGCGCGTCCAGGCCGGTCTCGCCGACCACCGCGGCGATGGCGCCGAAGGCACCCACCGGCGCGGCCCACATGATCATGGACAGGACGCGGAAGACCAGCTTCTGGAGGTGGCCGATGCCCCGCAGGACCGGCTCGCCGGACTTGCCCATCGCCTGCAGCGCGAAGCCCACCAGCAGCGCGACCAGCAGGGTCTGCAGCACCTCACCGGTGGTGAAGGCGGAGACCAGGGTGGTCGGGATGATGCCGAGCACGAACTCCGAGCTGGACTCGCCGCCGCCCTCGGTCTGTGCCTGGCCCGCGTGCCGGACCGTCTCGGTCAGGTGCAGCCCGGAGCCGGGCTCCAGGATGTTGCCGACGACCAGGCCGATGGCGAGCGCCACGGTGGACATCAGCATGAAGTAGCCGAGGGCCAGGCCGCCGACCGCGCCGACCTTGGCCGCCTTACGGACCGAGCCGACGCCGAGGACGATCGTGCAGAAGATGACCGGCGAGATCATCATCTTGATCAGGTTCACGAAGCCCGTGCCGAGCGGCTTGAGCTCCACGGCGAAGCCGGGCGCGATGAAACCGACCGCGATGCCGAGCAGCACCGCGCCGATGACGGCGATGTAGAGGTAGTGGGTGCGGTCACGCTTCTTCGGCGCGGGCGTGGCGGGCTCGCCGGGGGTCCCGCCACCCGGCAGGGTCGTTGCGGCCACGACTGCCTCCTGTCCTCGATTGTCCGGTTCTGCGTGCGACCTGCGGCTCTTGAACGCAGAACAAAGTCCCGGCGACTATGCACCCCCCTCTTGATCACGTCACCCTTACGTACATTTCGTTCATGTAAACGTGACCGGGCAAACTTATGCACATGCGCCTACCCCGCCCCCGCAGCCTGGCCGGCCAGCTCTTCGCCGTGCAGGCCGTGCTCATCGCGGTCGTCGTCGCGGGCTGTGCCGTCTTCGCGTACGTCAGCGCCGGCGAGCAGGCCGAGGAGACCGCGCGCCGCCAGGCCACCGCCGTCGCCACCTCCGTGGCCGACGCGCCCTTCACCGCGCGGGCGGTCCGCGCCGAGGACCCCACGAAGCTGCTCCAGCCCTGGACCGAGCGGGTGCGCAAGGACGCGGGCATGGCGTTCGTCGTCGTGATGGACACCGACAAGACCAGGTATACCCATACACGGCCGTCCGCCATCGGCAAGAAGTACCTCGGCCACATCGGCCCCGCGCTGCGCGGCGAGGTCTTCCACGAGACCCACCGCGGGACGCTCGGGCCGTCCGTGCGGGTCGTGGCGCCCGTACGGTCCGGCGGCCGGGTCGTCGCGCTGGTCAGCGCCGGGATCACCGTGGAGACGATCAACGGCGGGGTGCGCCGCCAGCTGCTGTCGCTGATCGCCGTGGCGGCCGGGGCGCTGGCCCTGGGCGGCCTCGGCACGTACGTCGTCAACGCCCGGCTGCGCCGCCACACGCACGGCATGAACGCCGCCGAGCTGAGCCGGCTGCACGACTACCACCAGGCCGCGCTGCACGCCGTGCGCGAGGGGCTGCTGCTGCTCGACGGGCGGCGCGCGGTCGCCCTGATCAACGACGGGGCGCGCGAGCTGCTGGGCCTCGCCGGAGACCCGGTGGGCCGGCCGGTCACGGAGCTGGGCCTGCCCGCGCCGCTCACCGAGGCGCTGCGCTCCCCCGGCCCGCGCGTCGACGAGCTGCACCTGACCGCCGACCGGGTGCTGGTGGTGAACACCTCGCCGGTCTCGGGCGGCGAACGGCGCGGCACCCTGGTCACCCTGCGGGACCACACCGAGCTGCAGGCGCTCTCCGGCGAGCTGGACTCGGTACGCGGCTTCGCCGAGGCGCTGCGCTCCCAGGCGCACGAGGCCGCCAACCGGCTGCACACCGTCGTCTCGCTGATCGAGCTGGGCCGCGCCGAGGAGGCGGTGGAGTTCGCCACGGCGGAGCTGGAGCTGGCCCAGGAGCTGACCGACCGGGTGGTGGGCGCGGTGACCGAGCCGGTGCTCTCGGCGCTGCTGCTGGGCAAGGCCGCGCAGGCGAACGAGTACGGTGTGGAGCTGTCGCTGACCGAGGACAGCGGGATCGACGACGGGCTGCTGCCCGCCCGGCTGCCCGCGCGCGACCTGGTCACCGTCCTCGGCAACCTCATCGACAACGCGATCGACGCGGCGTCGGGCGGGCGTCCGGCGGGCGAGCCGGGCCGTGTGGTGGTCACCGCGCGGGCCGCGGACGGCGAGCTGCTGCTGCGGGTCGCCGACTCCGGGCCCGGCGTGGACCCGGACCACGCCGAGGAGATCTTCCGGCGCGGCTGGACGACGAAGGAAGCGGGGCCTACGGTGCACGGCCGGGGCCTGGGGCTGGCCATCGTGCGGCAGACCGTGCGCCGGCACGGCGGCACGGTCACGCTGGACCGGGCACCCGAGGGCGGTGCGGCGTTCGCCGTCCGCCTGCCATTGCGGACGGAGCAGCCGGTATGACCTCTCAGGACGGCACGGGTGGCACCCCGCCGGACACCACCGGCGGCACTCAGCGGCCGCCGTCGTCCCCCATCCGGGTGCTGGTCGTCGAGGACGACCCCGTGGCGGCCGACGCGCACGCGCTGTACGTCGGGCGGGTGCCCGGCTTCACCGTCTCCGGCACCGTGCACACCGCCGCCGCTGCCCGCCGTCACCTGGACCAGCACCCCGTCGACCTGCTCCTGCTGGACCTGTTCCTGCCCGACGGGCACGGCCTCACGCTGGTACGGACGCTGCGCGCGGCCGGGCACACGGCCGACATCTTCGCGGTCACCTCGGCCCGGGACCTCACCGTCGTACGCGAGGGCGTGTCGCTCGGGATCGTGCAGTACGTGCTGAAGCCGTTCACGTTCTCCACGCTGCGCGACCGGCTCACCCGGTACGCCGTCTTCCGCTCGGCGGCCGGCGAGGCCAGCGGCCAGGACGAGGTGGACCGGGCGATCGGCGCGCTGCGGGCGCCGCAGCCGGCCACCCTGCCCAAGGGGCTGACCCGGGCGACGCTGCGCGCGGTGACCGACGCGCTGCGGGCGTCCCCCGAGGGGCTGTCGGCGGGCGCGGCGGCGGAGACGGTGGGCATCTCCCGGATCACGGCCCGCCGTTACCTGGAGCACCTGGTGACCGCCGGGCGGGCGGTCCGGGCTCCGCAGTACGGCCACGTCGGACGCCCCGAATTGCGGTATCGCTGGTCGGACCATTGACCTGGCCAACCGGTCACCTTACGGTCATCCCGCAGCCCGCCGTGGCCAGTTGGAGGTCGTACCATGCGTCCTGCCGTCCCGCTGATGCTCCTCTCCGCCGTGCTCGCCGCCGGCACGCTGACCGCCTGCGGCGGAGGTGCGGGCAGTGACCCGGACACCGTGAAGGTCGCGTTCATCAAGGACACCAACAACAAGGTCACGGTCCGGGACGACTACGTCGGGATGGTCGCGAAGCAGTTCGAGAAGGCCAACCCCGGCAAGAAGGTGAAGCTGCTGCCGATCCAGGCGTCGGAGAACGACTACTACGCCAAGATCCAGCAGACGATGCGCTCCCCGAAGACCGCGCCCGACCTGGTCTACGAGGACACCTTCCTGATCAACTCCGACATCGAGGCCGGGCTGCTGCGCCCGCTGGACGCCTACCTCGCCAAGTGGGACGGCTGGCAGCAGTTCCAGCCCAGCGCGAAGGCGGCGGCCAGAGCCCAGGACGGCAGGACGTACGGCGTCCCGGACGGCACGGACACCCGCGGCCTGTGGTTCAACAAGAAGATCTTCGCGAAGGCCGGGCTGCCCGCCGACTGGCGGCCGAAGACCTGGGACGAGGTGCTGGACGCGGCCCGCACGGTGAAGAAGAAGGTGCCCGGCGTCATCCCGCTGAACGTCTTCACCGGCAAGGGACCCGGCGAGGCCGCCGTCATGCAGGGCTTCGAGATGCTGCTGTACGGCACCGGCAAGGACCCGCTGTACGACCCCAAGTCGAAGAAGTGGGTGGCCGGTTCGCAGGGCTTCAAGGACAGCCTGGAGTTCATCGACACGGTCTACTCCGAGAAGCTCGGCCCCGACGTCTCCGACGCGCTCAGCCCCAACATCCAGACCAATGTCGCCACCGAGCTGCTGCCCGAGGGGAAGCTCGCGATCGACCTGGACGGCTCCTGGCTGGGCCAGCAGTGGCAGCCCAAGGGCGGCGGCAAGCCGTGGCCGGAGTGGTCGAAGACGCTCGGCCAGGCGCCCTTCCCGACGCAGCACGGCCAGGCCCCCGGCAAGGTGTCGCTGGCCGGCGGCTGGACCTGGTCCGTCCCGCAGCGGGCACGCAACCCCGAGCTGGCCTGGAAGCTGATCGAGACCCTGCAGACGAAGCAGAACGCGCTGGAGTGGTGCCTGCGCGGCGCCCAGATCGCGGTGCGCAAGGACGTGGCCGAGGACCCCCGGTACCTGAAGTCCATGCCCGGCGTCGGCTTCTTCACCGGGCTGGTGCCGGTCAGCCAGTACCGGCCCGCGCTGCCCGTCTACCCGAAGGTCTCCGCCGCCATCGGAGAGGCGATGGAGTCGGTCACCGCGGGCGACGCCTCACCCGAGCAGGCGGCGAAGGCGTACGACGGTCAGCTGAGGTCGACCGTCGACGGCCAGGTCGTGACCAGGCGCTGACGGGGCCGGACCGTGCGACGCTCCCGTCCCCTGCGCTGGCTGCCGCTGGCCCCCGCCACCGTCGTCCTGCTGCTCTTCCTCGCGGGCCCGATCGTCTACTGCGTGTACATCGCATTCACCGACATGCAGCTGACCGGGCAGGAGTCCACCTCGTTCGTGGGGCTGGCCAACTTCCGGCGCGCCTTCGCCGACCACGACTTCCTGAACGCGGTCGTCCTCACGCTGGTCTTCACCCTGGTCTCCACCGTCCTGGGCCACAACCTCCTCGGCCTGTCCCTGGCCGGGCTGATGCGCCGCGCCTCGAAGCCGGTGCGCACGGTCACCGGCGCGGTCGTGATCTGCGCCTGGGTGGTCCCCGAGATCGTCGCGGGCTTCCTGCTCTACACCTTCTTCGAGCGCCGCGGCACCCTCAACGCCCTCCTGGACTGGCTCCATCTGCCCACCCAGAACTGGCTGTTCACGCTGCCCGTCCTCGCCGTCTCGCTCGCCAACGTCTGGCGCGGCACGGCCTTCTCGATGCTGCTGTACTCCGCCGCGCTCTCCGACATCCCCACCGAGATCACCGAGTCGGCCGAGGTGGACGGCGCGACCGGCCGGCAGCGTCTGTGGCACATCACCCTGCCCATGATCCGCCGCTCCATCGGCACCAACCTGATGCTGAACACCCTCCAGACGCTCTCGGTCTTCGGGCTGATCTGGGCGATGACCCGCGGCGGGCCCGGCAACCGGAGCCAGACCCTGCCGGTGTTCATGTACGACCAGGCGTTCATGAAGGCGCTGATCGGCTACGGCACCGCGGTCGCGCTGCTGCTCCTGCTGGTCGGCGCCCTCTTCTCCGCCGTCTACCTGCGCCTGCTGCGCGAGGAGGTCTGATGGCCGGGGCCCTGTCCCGCCGCACCCGCCGGCGGCTGGCGGCGGACGCCGCGCTGCTGCTGGTGGCCGCGGCCTTCGCCCTGCCGCTGCTGTGGATGGTCTTCGCCTCGCTGGACGCGCACGCGACGCTGCGTGTCCGGCCGCCGGAGGCCCCGACGACGGCCAACTTCGGCGCCGTGCTGACCGACGAGATCACCTTCACGCCGATGCTCAACAGCCTCGTGCTGTGCGGCGGCGGCACGGTCGTGACGGTGGTCTGCGCGGCCCTGGCCGCCTACCCGCTCTCCCGCTACCGCTCGCGGTTCAGCCGCCCGTACCTGCTGACCATCCTCTTCGCCACCTGCCTGCCCATCACCGCGATCATGGTCCCGGTCTACGGCCTCTTCGTGCAGATCAACCTGATCGACACCCTCTACGGCACCGCGCTCTTCCTCGCCGCCGCCCAACTCCCCTTCGCCGTATGGCTGATGAAGAACTTCATGGACGGGGTGCCGAAGGCGCTGGAGGAGGCCGCGTGGACCGACGGCGCCTCCTGGCGGCAGACCCTCTTCCGGATCGTGCTGCCGCTCATGGGCCCGGGTCTGACCGTGGTGTCGATCTACACCTTCATCATGATGTGGGGGAACTTCTTCGTCCCGTTCATGCTGCTGCTCTCCCCCGACCAGCTGCCCGCCTCGGTCAGCATCTTCACCTTCTTCGGCAACTACGGCGCCGTCGCCTTCGGCGAGCTGGCCGCGTTCTCGGTGCTGTACTCCATGCCGGTCATCGTGCTGTACGTGCTGATCTCCCGCCGGCTGGGCGGCGGCTTCACGCTGGGCGGGGCGGTGAAGGGCTGAGCGAGCGCTCAGTAAGTGGCCAGTTTTGGCCGAGAATCCTCTCGCCAACCGGTCACGGTCCGTGAAAAAATCACCCACCGTCACAAGATCACTCTGCGCTACCCGTAGATTGCTACGAGTTTTCGAAGCAAAGCGCCGAACTACCCGCGTAGACACATCCTGGTCCTTTACGGTGTGGCCGTGCACACGCCAGACAGGGGCGAGCGCCGCCCACCCTTCGACGCCCAGGCAGCCAAGCGCATGCGCGAGGCTCTCGGAATGACGCCCGCGCACGTCGCGTACGGGATCAACGCCGCCTACGGGCGACCGATCCAGCCACGGACGATCGCCGCGTGGGAGCGGGGCGAGGGCTCGCCGACGGAGAGCGAGCTGAACGCGCTCGCGGGCGCCCTGTGGTGCGCGCCCGGTGATCTGCTCGGCACCCCGGACACCCTGCGCGAGTACCGCATCGCCCGCGGCATCGCCGCCGACGACCTCGCGCTGCGGATCGGGATGGAGATCCCCGCGTACGAGCGGATGGAGGCCACCGGCCAGTGGCAGGGCAACGACCGGCAGGCCGCGGCCCTCAAGGCCGAGCTGGACCTCCCGCTGCCCGCGCTGGTCAAGCTGACCGGCCGCGACCGGCAGCTGGCGGAGATGCTGCGCAGCGCCGCGACGACACGCTGGCAGGCGTACACGCGCCCGGTCTGCAAGCTGCTGGGGCTGCCCAAGCCCGTGGTGCAGAAGGCGCTGGAGTTCCTCTTCGAGGAGTACCACCGGCGGATGGCCGGGACGCTGGGCTGGGGCGGCGGCGTGGAGACCGCGGCGGAGTCCAGCGACGCGGGCCGGGAGTTCCTGGCCGACGTGCTCGGCCACTTCTGGGAGCAGGTCGGGGAGGGCTGACGGCGCCGGGACCGGCCGGCGTCCCGGCCCCGGCCCGCGGGCCGGCTCAGAAGACCGACTCGGCCTCCAGCATGCGGTCGGCCGGCACGGTCTTGAGGTGGGTGACCGCCTCGGCGAGCGGGACCATGGTGATGTCCGTGCCGCGCAGCGCCGTCATCTTGCCGAAGTCACCGCGGTGCGCCGCCTCGACGGCGTGCCAGCCGAAGCGGGTGGCGAGCACGCGGTCGTACGCGGTGGGGGTGCCGCCGCGCTGCACGTGGCCGAGGATGACCGGGCGGGCCTCCTTGCCCAGCCGCCGCTCCAGCTCGACGGCGAGCTTGGTGCCGATGCCCTGGAAGCGCTCGTGACCGAACTGGTCGATCTCGCCCTTGGCGTAGTCCATCGTGCCCTCGGCGGGGTGCGCGCCCTCGGCGACGCAGACGACGGCGAACTTCTTGCCCCGGGCGAAGCGCTCCTCGACCATCTTGACCAGGTCGTTCACGTCGAAGGGGCGCTCGGGCAGGCAGATGCCGTGGGCGCCGCCGGCCATGCCGGACTCCAGCGCGATCCAGCCCGCGTGCCGGCCCATGACCTCCACGACCATGACGCGCTGGTGCGACTCGGCGGTGGTCTTCAGCCGGTCGATGGCCTCGGTCGCGACGCCGACGGCGGTGTCGAAGCCGAAGGTGCGGTCGGTGGAGGAGATGTCGTTGTCGATGGTCTTCGGCACACCGACCACCGGCAGGCCCGCGTCGGCGAGCATCCGGGCCGCGGTGAGCGTGCCCTCGCCGCCGATCGGGATGAGGACGTCGATGCCGTAGTCCTTGGACAGGTCCTTGGCCTCCTCGCAGGCCTGGCGCAGCCGGGCGCGCTCCAGCCGGGAGGAGCCGAGGATGGTGCCGCCCCGGGCGAGGATGCCGCCGACGGCGTCGAGGTCGAGCTTGCGGTAACGGCCGTCGAGCAGACCCTTGAAGCCGTCCTCGAAGCCGATGACCTCGTCGTCGTGGCCCGTGACGGCGCGGTGCACCACAGAGCGGATCACGGCGTTGAGGCCGGGGCAGTCGCCGCCCGCGGTCAGGACTCCGATACGCATCGTGCTGAGTCTCCTGTGCTCGATGTTGGTTCTGGTGAGCCGGTGCGATTGTTTCACGGGCCGGTGTCCGGTGACCTCACGCGCCTCGGGTACTCCGTCTCCGGGTACCCCGCACAGGGGGCCTCACCCGCCTCCTGCACCCGCCTTCGCCCACGGGCGGCAACCATGGACACTGGGAGGAAGCGGCTTATCCACTGACGCAGGTATTGTCAAGGGGGGCAAGGCCACCATAACGGGTAATTTCCCCCTGTGAGCATCGGAAAAGGACGGAGATCGCGCGTGACGCGGAGCGTGTACGTGACCGGCATCGGCCGCGGCGACGGACGCCAGGTGATCGAGCTGGGGGTCATGGAGCTGCTGACCCGCCATGTCGACCGGGTCGGCGTCTTCCGCCCGCTCGTGCACGACGACGGCCCCGACCGCCTCTTCGATCTGCTGCGCGCGCGGTACCGCCTCACCCAGCCCGCCGACTCGGTGTACGGCATGGGCTACGAGGAGGCCAACGCGCTCCAGGCCGAGCAGGGCACCGACGAGCTGGTCTCCCGGCTGGTGGACCGCTTCCACGCGGTCGCCAGGGAGTACGACTACGTCCTGGTGCTGGGCACGGACTACGCCGACACCGGCCTGCCGGACGAGCTGAGCCTGAACGCCCGGCTGGCGAACGAGTTCGGCGCCTCCCTCGTCCCGGTCGTCGCGGGCCGCGACCAGGAGCCGGAGGCCGTCCGGGACGAGGCGCGCAACGCCTACCGCGCCTTCGACTCCATGGGCTGCGACGTGGTCGCCGTGGTCGTGAACCGGGTGGCCCCCGCCGACCGCGCCGCCGTCGTGGAGGCGCTGGCCGCCCACCTCCCCGTGCCCTGCTACGCGCTCCCCGAGGACTCCTCGCTCTCCGCGCCGACCGTCTCCCAGATCGTGCACGCGCTCGGCGGCGAGGTGCTGCTCGGCGACGACTCCGGCATGGCCAGGGACGCGAAGGACTTCGTCTTCGGCGGCGCCATGCTGCCCACGTTCCTCAAGGCGCTGACCGAGGGCTGCCTGGTCGTGGCGCCCGGCGACCGCGCCGACCTGATCATCGGCTCGCTCGCCGCGCACAGCGCAGGCGCCCCGCCCATCGCCGGTGTGCTGCTCACCCTGGGCGAGCGCCCGGGGCCCGACATCATGGCGCTGGCCGCCCGGCTGGCGCCCGGTACGCCGGTGATATCCGTGCCCGGCGGGTCCTTCCCCACGGCCGGCGAGCTCTTCGCGATCGAGGGCAAGCTGAGCGCCGCCTCGCCGCGCAAGGCCGAGACCGCGCTGGGCCTCTTCGAGCGGCACGTGGACACCGTCGAGCTGACCAAGCGCATCGCCGTCCTGAAGTCCGACCGGGTCACGCCGATGATGTTCGAGCACGAGCTGATCGAGCGGTCCCGGTCCGGACGCCGCCGCGTCGTACTGCCCGAGGGCACCGAGGAGCGGGTGCTGCGCGCCGCCGACGTGCTGCTCCGCCGGGACGTGTGCGACCTGACGCTGCTGGGCGAGGAGGACGCCATCCGCAAGCGCGCCGCCGACCTCTCCATCGAGCTGGGCGACGCGCACATCATCGACCCGCAGACCGCGCCGGTGCGCGAGCGCTTCGCCGAGCGGTACGCGGAGCTGCGCGCCCACAAGGGCGTGACGTACGAGCTGGCGTACGACGTGGTCGCTGACGTCTCCTACTTCGGCACCCTGATGGTGCAGGAGGGCCTGGCCGACGGCATGGTGTCGGGCGCCGTGCACTCCACCGCCGCGACCATCCGGCCCGCCTTCGAGGTCATCAAGACCAAGCCGGACGCCCAGATCGTCTCCTCGGTCTTCTTCATGTGCCTGGCCGACCGGGTCCTGGTCTACGGCGACTGCGCGGTCAACCCTGACCCGAACGCCGAGCAGCTGGCCGACATCGCCATCCAGTCCGCCACCACGGCGGCGCAGTTCGGCGTCGAGCCGCGGATCGCGATGCTGTCGTACTCCACCGGCACCTCCGGGTCCGGCGCGGACGTGGACAAGGTGCGCAAGGCCACCGAGCTGGTCCGCGAGCGCCGCCCCGACCTGCTGGTGGAGGGCCCGATCCAGTACGACGCCGCGGTGGACGCGGACGTCGCCCGTACCAAGCTGCCGGAGTCGGAGGTCGCGGGCCGGGCCACCGTGCTGGTCTTCCCCGACCTGAACACCGGCAACAACACCTACAAGGCCGTGCAGCGGTCGGCCGGCGCGGTCGCCGTCGGCCCGGTCCTGCAGGGACTGCGCAAGCCGGTCAACGACCTCTCGCGCGGTGCCCTGGTCCAGGACATCGTCAACACCGTCGCCATCACCGCCATCCAGGCGCAGGGCGGCACCGCCCCGGCCGGCCGCTGACCGGCGCTCCCCGACCCATCCCTTCTCCCGAACCGAAAGCCTCTCCATGACTGCCGACGCCACCCGAGTCCTCGTCCTGAACTCCGGATCCTCCTCGCTCAAGTACCAGCTGCTGGACATGAACGGGGGCACCCGGCTGGCGGTGGGGCTGGCCGAGCGGATCGGCGAGCGGACCTCGCGGCTGGTGCACACCCCGCTGGCCACCGGCGGGAAGGAGCGCGAGCGCACGGAGCGGCTGGCCGACCACGACGCGGCGCTGAAGGCGGTCGCGGACGAGCTGGCGGCCGACGGGCTGGGCCTGGACTCCCCCGAGCTGGCCGCGATCGGCCACCGGGTGGTGCACGGCGGGCTGAAGCTCACCGAGCCGACCGTCGTCGACGACGCGGTGCTCAAGGAGATCGAGCGGCTGATACCGGTGGCGCCGCTGCACAACCCCGCCAACCTCACCGGGATCAGGACGGCCCAGCGGCTCCGCCCCGACCTGCCGCAGGTCGCGGTCTTCGACACCGCCTTCCACTCGACGATGCCGGAGTACGCGGCCCGGTACGCGATCGACGTGGAGACGGCCGACGCGCACCGCGTGCGCCGGTACGGCTTCCACGGCACCTCGCACGCGTACGTCTCGCGCGAGACCGCCAAGCTGCTGGGCAAGGACCCGTCCGAGGTCAATGTCATCGTGCTGCACCTGGGCAACGGCGCCTCGGCTTCGGCGGTGGCCGGCGGCCGCTGCGTCGACACCTCGATGGGGCTGACCCCGCTGGAGGGCCTGGTCATGGGCACCCGCTCGGGTGACATCGACCCGGCGGTCATCTTCCACCTGGAGCGCAACGCCGGGATGTCCAGCGCCGAGATCGACGACCTGCTGAACAAGAAGAGCGGGCTCGTCGGGATCTGCGGCGACAACGACATGCGGGAGATCCGGCGCCGGATCGACGAGGGGGACCGGCGGGCGGCCCTCGCCTTCGACATCTACATCCACCGGCTGCGCAAGTACATCGGCGCCTACAGCGCCGTGCTGGGCCGGGTCGACGCGGTGGCCTTCACCGCGGGCGTCGGCGAGAACGCGGCGCCGGTGCGCGAGGCCGCGGTGCGGGGCCTGGAGGAGATGGGGCTCGCGGTGGACGCGCGGCTGAACGCCGAGCGGTCCGGCGAGGCACGCATCATCTCCCCGGAGTACTCCCGGGTCGCGGTGGCAGTGGTGCCGACCGACGAGGAGCTGGAGATCGCCAACCAGACATACGCACTGGTCAGCGCCTAAGTTTCGGCGCTTCCGCCAGGTGGAATATTCCGCTCTGAAACAAACCGATAGGATTCAGCCCATGCGCCGTTCGAAAATCGTCTGCACCCTGGGCCCCGCCGTTGACTCCTTCGACCAGCTGAAGACGCTGATCGAGGCCGGCATGAACGTGGCCCGTTTCAACATGAGCCATGGCACCCACGCGGAGCACGAGGAGCGGTATCACCGCCTCCGCAAGGCCGCCGAGGAGACCGGCCGCGCCATCGGTGTCCTCGCCGACCTCCAGGGCCCGAAGATCCGCCTGGAGACCTTCGCCGACGGTCCGGTGGAGCTGGTGCGCGGTGACGAGTTCGTCATCACCACCGAGGACGTCCCCGGTGACAAGACCATCTGCGGCACCACCTACAAGGGCCTGCCCGGCGACGTCTCCAAGGGCGACCCGGTCCTGATCAACGACGGCAACGTCGCCCTCCAGGTGGTCGAGGTCGACGGCCCGCGCGTGCGCTGCATCGTCATCGAGGGCGGCGTCATCTCCGACCACAAGGGCATCAACCTGCCCGGCGCGGCGGTCAACGTCCCGGCGCTGTCCGAGAAGGACATCGAGGACCTGAAGTTCGCGCTGAACATGGGCTGCGACCTGGTCGCGCTCTCCTTCGTGCGGGACGCCAAGGACGTCCAGGACGTGCACCGCGTCATGGACGAGGTCGGCCGCCGGGTGCCGGTGATCGCCAAGGTGGAGAAGCCGCAGGCGGTCGCCAACATGGAAGAGGTCGTCGCGGCCTTCGACGGCGTGATGGTGGCCCGCGGTGACCTGGCGGTGGAGTACCCGCTGGAGAAGGTCCCGATGGTGCAGAAGCGCCTGGTGGAGATGTGCCGGCGGAACGCCAAGCCGGTGATCGTGGCGACCCAGATGATGGAGTCGATGATCACCAACTCCCGGCCGACCCGCGCCGAGGCGTCCGACGTCGCCAACGCGATCCTGGACGGCGCCGACGCGGTCATGCTCTCCGCCGAGTCCTCGGTCGGCCAGTACCCCATCCAGACCGTCAAGACGATGTCGAAGATCGTCGAGGCGGCCGAGGAGGAGCTGCTGTCCAAGGGCCTGCAGCCGCTGGTGCCGGGCAAGAAGCCGCGTACGCAGGGCGGTTCGGTGGCCCGTGCGGCGGCCGAGATGGCCGACTTCCTGGACGGCAAGGCGCTGGTGGCCTTCACCAAGTCCGGTGACACCGCGCGCCGGCTGTCCCGCTACCGCGCGGTGCAGCCGATCCTGGCCTTCACCACCGACGAGTCCACCCGCAACCAGCTGTCGCTGAGCTGGGGCGTGGAGACCTTCGTCGTGGAGCACGTGAACACCACCGACGCCATGGTCGACCTGGTCGACTCCGAGCTGCTGAAGCTCAAGCGGTACAACGCCGGTGACACCATGATCATCACGGCCGGTTCGCCCCCCGGCGTCCCCGGCACCACCAACATGGTCCGGGTGCACCACCTGGGCGGCGAGCGCGCCTGACGCGCCCGTACGTACGCGAAGGCCCCGCTCCTCGGAGGAGGAGCGGGGCCTTCGCTGTGCGGCTCCCGGAGTGGTATCGGCCGGTGCTGCTGCGTCAGTCGGTGATGAACTGGTGCAGGCCCGGGACGTGCAGGTTGCCGCCGAACTGGCCCGCCTGGTCGATCTTCACCTTGGTGAAGTAGGCGAACGGGGTGTTGAGCGGCGGCGGGTGCTCCGGGTCGAACGTCACGGGGATGAGCCCGAAGAGGTTGCCCTGCAGCTTCTCGGTGTACATGGTCACCTTGCCGCCGCGGATCGTGGACGTGGAACCCTTGGCCGCCTGGACGTGGTACTTCTTGCCGGACGTCGGGTCGTCCACGATCTGGTGCAGGTCGCCGATGTCCACGCTGTCGGCGGTGAACTTCAGGGCCTGCTTGGTGTGGCCGTTCTGGGTGGTGACGTTGACGACGCCCGCGTAGTCCAGGCCGCGCAGGGTGAGCGCGGAGGACTCCAGGTGCCAGGGGTCGTCGGGCAGGGTGACGGGGGTCTGCTCGTCCTTGCCCTTCTGCTTGTTCTCCACGACGCAGGGGTAACCCTGCTTGCCGTTGGCGTCCTTGCCGTCCAGACCGCCGCCGGGCAGGGCGTTGTCCGCCATGCCCACGGCGCCGTGGACGGTGTCGCCGACGGTCTTCGAGCCGCCCTTGAGCGAGTCGCCGGCCTTGCCGAGGCCGTCGGTGACGCCCTTGACGGTGTCCTCGACGGGCTTGGTGGCCTTCCCGGCGGACGCGTCGGAGTCCTTGGTGTCCTCGGTGTCCTTGGTGTCCTCGGTGTCCTTGGTGTCCTCGGTGTCCTCGGCAGCGGACTCCGAGGCCGACGGGGTCGGGCTCGGCGAGTCGGTGGACTCCTCGCCGGACTTCCCGCCGCCCAGCAGACCGCCGAGCGCGTCACCGACGCCGCCCAGCAGGCCGCCGTCCTTCTTCTCCTCCTCGGGGGAGGCGGACGGCGAGGGCGTCGCGGAGTCCGACGACTCGTCGCTCTTCTCGCTCTTGGGCGTGGCGGACGGCTCGGACGTCTTGTCCTCGTCCGTGCCGGAGGGCGAGGCGGAGGGCTTCGCGGACGGCTCGGTGGTGTCCTTGCCGTCCTTGGCGCCGTCCTTGGCGTCCTTGTCCTTCGCCTCGGTGCCGTCCTCGTCCTTGGACTTGGCGTCCTTGTCGTCCACCTTGTCCGGGGCGGTCACGCACGGACCGCCGCGGAAGGGGCTCTCCGGGGGCTTGGGCTTGGCCATGGCCAGCTGGGGCGTGAGCCCCATGCCCATGAGCACGGCGGAGGGCATGGCGGCGATGGCGATCGCCTTGCCGGCGGGCACGTGCAGCCGCGTCAGCAGCGGCTTCCTCGGCGCCGCGTGCCGCCCGGATCTCGCCCCGGCGGCTGCGCCCTCGTCGTGCAGCTCGTCACCCGGCACGGTGCCTCCCGTTCGTCCCGTTGGTCGGGCTCTTGCCTGACAGGTCGTCCAGTACGCCCCGCGAACCGCCCGCTCCGGCCGCCGCGGGCCGGCCGCCGCCGAACGCGTCGAACGCGTCATCCGCGCCGTCGTCCGTACGCCCGGAGGGCCCGTCGGCTTCCCCGTCCCCGGCCTCGGCCGGGACCGGCTTGCCGGGCGCCCAGGAGACCGCCAGCGCACCACCGATCAGCCCCAGCAGGAAGCCGATCAGGAAGGCACCGAAGTTGGAGACGACCAGGGACACCAGCGAGAGCAGGATCGCCGCGACACCGGCGAACACGCGCGAAGCGGGCTGGAACCACATGGTCAGGCCGAGCACGACCAGCAGCACGCCGATGATCAGCGAGCCCGCGCCCGCCGTCGTCGCCATGCGGACGGTCAGGGAACCGATCGTGAGGTTCGCGTAAGGGATGTACATGATCGGGATGCCGGCCAGCAGGGTCAGCAGCCCGCCCCAGTACGGGCGTTGTCCACGCCAAACCCGGAACGAACGGCGCTGCCGGCCGATTGTCTCGCTCAGCCGTGGTCGCGTGTCGGCGCTCATCTCGTACAGCTCCTCGGGACTGGCAATTCGGTGGTACGTGAGCTGGTGGTGCTCGGTGCTGTCGACGGCCGGCGCACGGGCACAGGGACGGCCCGGGGGCCTGCCGCGGTCGGCGGCCCCGTGCCCGCACGCTCAGTGCGTCAGTAGCACTCGTTCTTGCCCGCGGAGACCTTCATCTTCAGGCCGCTGAGCTTGAACGTGCCGGCGGTGGTCGCCCACGCCGTCTGCTTGACGCCGGTCAGGGTGGCCGTGTCGGCCTCCTGGGCGAACGAACCGGGGTCCGCCTTGTCGCCCTTCTTGATGCCGGGGCCCTTGGACGTCGAACCCGCAGCAACACCGATGTTGATGTTGTTGAAGGTCGCGTCCGCCTGCAGCTGGTCCAGGTCGATGTAGAGGTTCTTCGCCTCGACCGGCGTGTCACCGCCACCCGCCTGCAGCTTCATCGACACGTCACCGAAGACCGGGACGGGCACGACGACGGACTGGCACAGGTTCTTGATCTTGGCGTTGGAGAACGCCGAGACCGCGACCGGGATCTGCTTGCCGCCCTTCTGGGCGTCAACAGCGCCGTACTGGACGAACCCGGTGCCGTCCAGGCGGTCGGTAGCCACCTTGAACTGCTGGCCGGACACGCTGAACGACGCCGCCAGCGCGCCCTGCGAGAGGGCCACGCCGATCGCGGCCGTCGCAGCGACGCTCGGCACCATGACGACGGCGAACCGCTTCCATCTGGTCCCGCCACGAGCCAGGGACTCCATGACTTTCCTCCTTCTCGGACGTACATCTCCGGCGCCGGCCGCTCGGTCATGGATGCGGCCGCACCTGGGATGGGAGAAGTGCTACGTCCTCGGGAAGGAGAGCGCCGCTTCGGAGGACTTGCGTTTCCGAACCACCGGCGATCACCCCCGAGCGACAACCACTGGCCACGCTCTCGCGCAACCTCTCTGGACAGGCTCCGCCGGGACGGCGAAGACCCCCCTGTCCTCGGCCGGCGACTGCGCCGGCCACCCGGTGGGGACCCATCTCCCGCGGCTCCCGGCCGGCTGCCGGGCTGCGGGGGTGATGGACCGAGCTTGGCTGATCGTGGTCCATTCGGAGCCGCCGCACAAGGGGCTCGTTACCTACGAGTAACAGAAGAATGACGAGGCGCGTACCGAGCGAGATCACCCGGGTACACAGGGTCGCCTTTAACGCGGAAGAAACATCCATAAATTCCGGTCAAAACGCCTCAAGGCAGCCCAGCGGGCTTACTCCAAGTAACAGCGGCCACGATTACCAAGTTTTGGTAAAACGTGGCCGCCGTTCCGTTTGAGGAGGAAGGACTTGGCGAGGCGTCAGAACAGGACGCGGGCCAGCGCGGTGCGCGCGCTCACCACGCGCGGATCGTCGGTGCCGATGACCTCGAAGAGCTCCAGCAGCCGCACGCGCGCGGCCTCCCGGTCGTCACCCGCGGTGCGCTTCACGACGTCGACCAGCCGCCCGAAGGCGTCCTCCACGTGCCCGCCGACCAGGTCGAGATCGGCGGCGCGGATCTGGGCCTGCACGTCACCCGGGCTGTCGGCCGCCTCCTTGCGCACGGCCTGCGGGTCGAGGTCCTGCACCCGGTGCAGCAGCTCGGCCTGCGCGAGCCCCAGCTTGGCCTCGGCGTTGGCCGGGTCGTCGGAGAGCACGTTCTTGTACGCCTGGATCGCGCCACCGAGGTCGCCGGAGTCCAGCGCCTGGGTCGCCGCCTCCAGCAGCGCGTCGTACGGGCCGGCCGGCGCGGGCGCCTCGGCCTCGGCCGCGCCCTGCTCCGCCGGGTCGACGGGCGCGCCGACGATGCCGAACTGCTGCTCGGCGGCCTGGATCAGCTGGTCCAGCACCTGCCGGATCTGCGCCTCCGGGGCCGCGCCCTGGAACAGCGGGATCGGCTGGCCGGCGACGACGGCGAACACCGCGGGGATGCCCTGCACGCCGAACTGCTGGAAGAGGGCCTGGTTCTGGTCTACGTCGATCTTGGCGAGCACGAACTTGCCGGCGTACTCCCCGGCCAGGCGCTCCAGCAGCGGCCCCAGCTGCTTGCACGGCTCGCACCACTCGGCCCAGAAGTCGATGACGACCGGGACCTCGGTGGAGCGCTGCAGGATCTCCTGCTGGAAACCCGCCTCGTCGACATTGATCACGAGCCGGCCGGCCGCCGGAGCCCGGCCGGTGCGCGCGGCCTCGGCGCGCGCCTGTTCCGCCTTCTGCTTCGCTTCCCCGGCCGCCTTCACCGCGGCGAGGTCGACCACTCCACTCATGGACATATTGCGTGGCTGCATGGTCCCATCCTCCCCCCTGAGCGGGCCGTTCCGGAAAGCGGTGCGGAAAATCCAGGGCCCCCATGGCCCTGGACCCCGCGGGGTGAGCTCCGCACCCGGCCGCGCATCCCGCCGGATTGCCTGAGGCGGGCCGGAAACAGAGCTCTGTGGTGGTCCCGAGGAGGACCGGTTCGTGGGCACGGCCCCGAGGAGGGCCGGCATGTGCGGCCCCCGAGGGAGGACCGCGCTGCGGCCAAGGGTCCCCACCCTCGGCCAGTGTGGCGTCGCTCTTTCGCTACGAGTCGTAGCGTAACTCTCCGGTCCCCCGGCGCCGCAAGCGCGCGGGCCCGCCGCGCCCGTGATCTGCCTCACCCGCCGCATGGGCCCCGCGCCTACCGGCCGGTATGGTCGGCCGCATGCAGTGCTCTCCCACCGGCCCCCGCGAGGGGCGCGCCCGCCCCACCGGCCGCACGGGACGCCCGCGCAGCGCCGAGGCCGACGCCGCGATCCTGGACGCCACCCGCGCCGCGCTCGTCGAGCTGGGCTGGGGGAAGCTGACGATGAGCGACGTGGCGGCGCGCGCCAAGGTCGCCAAGACGACGCTGTACCGCCGCTGGGCCGGCAAGAACGAACTGGTCCTGGACGCCGTCGCGGTCCTCTTCGACGAGCTCGAACTGCCCGACCGGGGCTGTCTGAAGGACGACATCGAGGGCGTGGTCCTCCAGTTCGCCGCGCTGCTGGCCCGCCCGGAGACCAAGACGGCACTGATGGCGGTGGTCGCCGAGTCCACCACGGACGAGGCGCTGCGCGGCCGCATCCGCTCCGCCGTCGTGGAGCGCCAGAAGCGGCTGGTGGTGGAGGGCCGGGAGCGGGCCCAGCGGCGCGGCGAACTGCCGCCGGACGCCGACGGCCCGGAGGGTGCCGCGGCGGCCGCGCGCGCCGTCGACCTGATCTTCGACGTGATCGCGGGTGCGGTGGTGCACCGCGCCCTGGTCAGCGGCGAGCCGGTGGACGCGGCCTGGGCGGCCCGCTTCACCAGCCTGCTGCTCGCCGGGCTGGGCGGGGTCGAGAACCGGGCCTGAGCGCGGCGCCCCGCACCGGCGGCACCGCCGCCCCGTCCCGGTCCCGGCCGGAGCGGCCCACCGCCCGGCCCCGGCCGGAGCGGCCCGCCGCTCAGACCTGGTAGCGGTCGGCCGCGAAGAGGTGCAGATGCCCGCCGACCCAGTCCGAGGTGCGCCGCAGCCCCACCGCCAGCGGCACCCGCGGCTCCCAGCCGGACAGCTCACGGGCGCGCGCGTTGTCCGACAGCAGCCGCTCCACCTCGCTGCCGGCGGGCCGCAGCCGCGCCCGGTCCACGACCACCTCGGCGCGCCGCCCCGAGGCCGCCATCAGCTCCTCCGCGAGCCGCCCGATCGAGATCTCCCGGCCCGTACCGAGGTTGACCACCTCCCCCACGGCCCCGTCGCACTCGGCGAGCGCGAGGAACCCCTCGGCGGTGTCGGTGACGTAGGTGAAGTCGCGGGTGGGCGTGAGCGAGCCGAGCCGGATCTCGCGGGCGCCGGAGTGCAGCTGGGCGAGGATCGTGGGGATCACGGCCCGTGCCGACTGCCGGGGCCCGTAGGTGTTGAACGGGCGGACCACCGTGACCGGCAGCTCGAAGGCGTGCCAGTGGGAGAGCGCCGTCATGTCCGCGCCGATCTTCGAGGCGGAGTACGGGGACTGCGGCTGGAGCGGGTGGTCCTCGCCGATGGGCACGGTGCGCGCGGTGCCGTACACCTCGCTGGTGGAGGTGTGCACCAGCCGCCGCACGCCGTGCAGCCGGGCGGCCTCGCACACGTTCTCCGTGCCGACCACGTTGGTCTGCACGTAGGCGCCGGGCGAGTCGTAGCTGTACGGGATGCCGATGAGCGCGGCGAGGTGGAAGACCGTGTCGCAGCCGGCCACCGCGTCCCGCACCCGGCCGGGGTCCCGCACGTCACCGGCCAGCATCTCCACGGGACCGTCCGCGCGGAGGTAGCGGGCCAGATGCCCCTTCTCCGCGTACGGCTTGTAGTGCACCAGGGCACGGACCCGGGCGCCGCGCGCGACGAGCAGGTCGACGAGCGTGGACCCGATGAACCCCTCGGCGCCGGTGACGAGGACCCGGCGGCCCTCCCAGAAGCTGTGCTGCGTGGTCATGCGTACTCCTTCGGAGAGGTGGCGGTGGTGGCGGGGGCCCGGCCGGCCAGCCGGAGGACCTTGGCCGCGAGCAGGTCGGCGGCGCGCGCGTGGCTGCCGGGGTCGGCCGCCGCGCCCATCGCCGCCAGCCGCGCCGGGTCGTCCAGCAGCGGGCCGGTGACGGCGTCGAGCCGCTCGGCGGTGGTCTCCGCGTCCGGCAGCAGCACCGCGGCCCCGGCGTCGGAGAGCACCCGTGCGTTGTGCGTCTGGTGGTCGCCGGGCGCGTGCGGATAGGGGACGAGGACGGCGGGCATGCCGATCGCGGCCAGCTCGGCGACGGTCGCCGAACCGGCCCGGCACACCACCAGGTCGGCGGCGGCGTACGCGAGGTCCATCCGGTCCAGGTACGGGACCGCCTCGGCGACCGCCGCGCCGCCCTCGGCGGCCAGCCGCTCCCGCGCCGCGTCCAGCGCCGCCGGGCCGGTCTTGACCAGCAGCCGCAGGTCCGTGCGGTGCCGGTGCCGCGCTGCCAGCCCGAGGGCGGCCTCGGTGAGCCGGGCCGCCCCCAGGCTGCCGCCGTTGACCAGCAGCAGCCGGGCGCCGTCCGGGATGCCCAGCGCGCGGCGGGCCGGGCCGCGCAGCGCCGCCCGGTCCAGCCCCGCCAGCGGCCCGGACAGCGGCATCCCGACCGTCTCGGCCCGCTCGCCGCCCGGCAGGTGCGCGCGGCTGCGGTCGAAGGCGAGGGCGATGTGCGGGGTGAGCCGGGCCGCGAACCTGTTGGCCCGGCCCGGTACCGCGTTGGACTCGTGGATCAGGCTCGGCAGCCCGGCCAGCCGGGCGCCGACGATCACCGGCGCGCTGGGGTAGCCGCCCATGCCGACCGCGACCTGCGCGCCCTGCGCCCGCAGGATCGCCCGGCACTGGGCGCCGGACCTCAGCAGGTCGGCGGGGAGCAGGAAGCGCCGGGCGCCCAGCGCCGGGTCGAAGGGGATCATGTCGACGGTGTGCAGGCGGTGGCCGGCCCGCGGGATCAGCCGCGTCTCCAGCCCGCGCTCGGTGCCGACGAAGGAGATCACCGCGTCGGGCTCGGCGCGGCGCAGCGCGTCGGCGAGCGCCAGCCCCGGATAGATGTGGCCGCCGGTGCCCCCGGCACCGATGACGACGGAGAGTGGTGTGCGCATGGCCGCCACGCTCGCCGCGCGCCCTAAGAACGTTCTAAGAGCACCCTTTGGCAGCCTTGGATCATGCCGCCGACCGCATCGCCCCCGCCGCTCCCGGACGCCGCCCCGGCCGCGCCCCGCATCCTCGTCGTCGACGACGACGCCGAAGTGCGCGCCGCGGTCGAGGACGGCCTGACCGTGGAGGGCTACCGGGTGCGCGGCGCGGCCGACGGCCTGGCGGCCCTGAGCGCGGTCGCCGCCTGGCAGCCGGACGCCATCGTGCTGGACGTGATGATGCCCGTCCTGGACGGGCTCGCCGTCTGCCGGCGGCTGCGCGCGCTGGAGGACCGTACGCCCATCCTCGTGCTGACCGCGCTGGACTCGGTGAGCGAGCGGGTGGACGGGCTGGACGCGGGCGCCGACGACTACCTCGTGAAGCCCTTCGCGCTGGACGAACTGACCGCCCGGGTGCGGGCCCTGCTCCGCCGCGTCACCCCGCCGGAGGCCGACGGCGCGGTCCTGGCCGTCGCCGGCCTGGTGCTCGACCCGGCCACCCGGAGCGGGCACCGGGCCGGCCGGCGGCTGGAGTTCAGCCGTACCGAGTGGGCGCTGCTGGAGCTGCTCGCGCGCAACCCCGGCCAGGTCGTGCCGCGCGAGGTGATCCAGGAGCGGGTCTGGGGCCGCGACTTCGGCCCGGACTCCAACTCCCTCGCGGTCTACGTCGGCTATCTGCGCCGCAAGCTGGAGGCGGGCGGCGAACCCCGGCTGCTGCACACCGTGCACGGCATCGGCTACCGGCTGGGCGAGGCATGAGCGGGCGGCGCGGGGCCGGGGCACCGTGGCGGCGCCGGCGGCCGCTGCGCACCCGGCTGGCGCTGGCCGCCTCGGCGGCCGTCGCCCTGGTCGCGGTCGGCGTGTGCACCGCCGCCTTCGTCATCATCCGGTACGCCATGGGCCACCAGCTGGAGCTGAACCTCACCCAGTCGGCGACCCTGGTCATGCAGCAGCACCGGGACGAGCCGCCCGGCGTCCTCGCCGCCGAGTGCCGCTTCCTGTCGGCCCCGGCCTGCTCCCAGATCGTCCCCACCGACCCCGCCGACGATCCGGACCGGCCGTACGCGCTGCCGGTCACCGACGCCACCCGTGAGGCAGCGGCCGGCCGGCGCGCCCCCTACTACAGCGCGCTCACCCTGCACGGCCGCCCGGCCCGGATGCTGACCCAGCACTTCAAGGACGGCACGGCGGTGCAGGTGGCGCTGCGTGCGGACACCGTGGAGAAGGGCGTGCGGCAGGCCGCCGGGATGCTGGCGGCGGTGGGCGGCGCGGGCGTGCTGCTGGCCGCCGCGCTCGGCTACTGGGTCTCCCGTACGGGGCTGGCGCCCGTGGCCCGGCTGACCGCGGCGGCGGAACGGATCGCGGCCACCCGCGACGCGGGGCACCGGATCGAGCTGCCCGCCGGGCCGCCCGGCCGCGAGGACGAACTCACCCGGCTGGCCGCCAGCTTCAACACCATGCTCGGCGAGCTGGAGCAGTCGGTCACCGCTCAGCGCCGGCTGGTCGCGGACGCCTCGCACGAGCTGCGCACCCCGCTGACGGCGCTGCGCACCAACGCCGAGCTGCTGGCCCGCGCCGACCGGCTGACCGAGGCCCAGCGCGACCGCGCCTCGGCGGCCCTGGGCCGCCAGCTGCGCGAGGTGACCACCCTGGTCAACGACCTGATCGAGCTGGCACGCGACGAGGAGCCGCGCCCGCTGGTCGAGCAGGTGCGCCCCGCCGCGCTCCTGGAGCACGCGGTGGGCGCGGCCCGCGGCCACTGGCCCGGCGTCGGCTTCACCGTACGGACCGACGAGGCCGCGGCGCCGGTGACCGTGCCCGGCGTACCGGCCCGGCTCACCCGGCTGCTCTCCAACCTGCTGGACAACGCGGCCAAGTTCTCCCCGCCCGGCGGCCCCGTCGAGGCGGAGCTGACCGCCCCGCCGGGCGGCCTGGAGATCACCGTCCGGGACCACGGGCCCGGCATCGCCGACGAGGACCTGCCGCACGTCTTCGACCGCTTCTACCGCGCACAGGCCGCGCGAGCGCTGCCCGGCTCCGGGCTGGGCCTGGCGATGGCCCGGCAGATCGCCCGCGCGCACCGCGCCCGGCTCACCGCTGAGCGGGCGCCGGGCGGCGGGGCGCTGTTCCGGCTGCGCTTCCCGCTGGACGGGGCGGAGTGACGGGTGGTCAGTCCGTCTTCTGCCAGGCGCAGCTGCCCAGCGTGGCGCGCCCCGCGGCCACCAGCTTCTCCGCCGCCGCGGCCTTCGCCATGCCGCTGTGGCCGCCGGCGCAGATCACCGTGCGGTCCGGGTGTCCGGCCAGGTCGACCAGGATCTGGTCCCAGTGCCGGTACTGCACGTCGTGCCCGGAGTCGGCGTACGAGCGCACCACCGGCTTGCCCGGCAGGTGCCGCCGCCAGGTGTCGACCGTGCTCGGCGGCACGGTGGTGTCCTTCTTGCCGCTGTAGAGGAAGACCGGCGCGGTGAGCTTGGACAGATCGGGGCCCGGCCGCTGGCAGTACAGCTTCTGCTCGTGCACCTGCGGCGCCGGGTCGGCCTTCTGGCCGCGCTGGTTGTAGGTGCGGGCGCCCTCCTCGTACGCGGTGTCGGCGAAGCCCGGGATCTGCTTCGTCGGGCTGTCGTCGGGGAACGCCCACCACTTGCGGGGGTCGGCGATCGTCGGCGCCAGCTGCTCGCCCAGCTCCGCGTCGGACAGGCCGCAGTAGTCGGGCCGCTTGCCGTACGGGGGCAGGGCGGCGGCCAGGTGCAGCGCCTGGATGCGCTGCGGCGCGCGGCTCGCCAGCTCCGCCGCGTACGGCCCGCCGCCGGAGATCGCGGCGACGCTGACCTTCCGCACGCCGATCCGGTCCAGTACCTCCAGCGCGTCCTTCGCGAAGTCGGCCTTGCCGAGGGACTCGTCGTACGCGGTGTCGCCGAAACCGTTGCGCTCCACCGATATCAGCCGCAGGTGCAGCGACTCACGGGTGGAGCGGAAGAAGTCGGTCATGTGCGCGGCCCGCGCGCTGGTGCCCGTGCCGCCGATGAACAGCACGGGCTTGCCGTCCCGCGGCCCCTCGTCGATGTAGTGCGCGGTGCGGCCCGAGGACAGCTTCGTGGCCCGGACCTCGGGGCCGAGGGAGTCGAAGTCGTCCTGGATACGGGCCTGGTGGAGGCCGGCCGCGTGCGGCCCGGGCGCGGGCTCCGCCGTGGCGGACGTGCCGAGCACGACGGAACCGGTGAGCAGGGCGGTGGCCAGCGCGGTCGCGCCGCAGGCGGCGAGCACGGATCTCTTCACGTACGTCTCCCGGAGGGGTAGGTGCATGCAGACTGCACCCACCTACCCAGCGCCTCCGGAAGAACGCCGCGGATTCCGTTGCGTACGCGCGTGCTCAGAACCCCGCCGGCTCCGTGTACACGCCCCACTCGTCCCGCAGCGCGCCGCAGATCTCGCCCAGCGTCGCCTCGGCGCGCACGGCGTCCAGCATCGGCTCGATCATGTTGCCGCCGCCGCGGGCCGCGGCCAGCATGGCGTCCAGCGCGCCGCGCACCGCCGCGTCGTCACGCGCCGCCTTGCGGTCGGCGAGTACCCGCACCTGCTCGCGCTCCACCTCGTGGCTGACCCGCAGGATCTCCAGGTCGCCGGTGACCGAGCCCTCGTGGCAGTTGACGCCGACGACCTTCTTGTCGCCCTTCTCCAGCGCCTGCTGGTACTGGAAGGCCGACTCGGCGATCTCGCCGGTGAACCAGCCGTCCTCGATGCCGCGCAGGATGCCGGAGGTCATCGGGCCGATCGGGTGCTGCCCGTCGGGCACGGCGCGGGCGCCGCGCTCCTTGATCCGGTCGAAGATCTTCTCGGCGTCCGCCTCGATCCGGTCGGTGAGCTGCTCGACGTACCACGAACCGCCCAGCGGGTCGGCGACGTTGGCGACGCCGGTCTCCTCCATCAGCACCTGCTGCGTGCGCAGCGCGATCTCGGCCGCCTGCTCGCTGGGCAGCGCCAGGGTCTCGTCCAGGGCGTTGGTGTGCAGCGAGTTGGTGCCGCCGAGCACGGCGGCGAGGGCCTCGACCGCGGTCCGCACGACGTTGTTGTACGGCTGCTGCGCGGTCAGCGAGACACCCGCGGTCTGCGTGTGGAACCGCAGCCACTGCGCCTTCTCGCTGGTGGCGCCGTACACGTCGCGCATCCAGCGGGCCCAGATGCGGCGCGCGGCGCGGAACTTGGCGATCTCCTCGAAGAAGTCGACGTGCGCGTCGAAGAAGAAGGACAGGCCGGGCGCGAACGTGTTGACGTCCAGGCCGCGGGAGAGCCCCAGCTCGACGTAGCCGAAGCCGTCGGCGAGGGTGTACGCCAGCTCCTGCGCGGCCGTCGCGCCCGCCTCGCGGATGTGGTAGCCGGAGACCGAGAGCGGCTTGTACGCGGGGATGTCGCGCGCGCAGTGCTCCATCAGGTCGCCGATCAGCCGCAGGTGCGGCTCCGGCTCGAACAGCCACTCCTTCTGGGCGATGTACTCCTTGAAGATGTCGGTCTGCAGCGTGCCGTTCAGGACGCCGGGGTCGACGCCCTGGCGCTCGGCGGCGACCAGGTACATGCAGAAGACCGGGACGGCCGGTCCGGAGATCGTCATCGAGGTCGTGACGTCGCCGAGTGGGATGTCCTTGAAGAGGACCTCCATGTCGGCGGCCGAGTCGATGGCGACGCCGCAGTGGCCGACCTCGCCGAGCGAGCGCGGGTCGTCGGAGTCGCGGCCCATCAGGGTCGGCATGTCGAAGGCGACGGACAGGCCGCCGCCGCCCGCCTTGAGGATCATCTTGTACCGCTCGTTCGTCTGCTCGGCGTTGCCGAAGCCCGCGAACTGGCGGATGGTCCACGTCCGGCCGCGGTAGCCGGTCGGGTACAGGCCGCGCGTGAAGGGGTATTCGCCGGGCCAGCCGATCCGCTCGAAGCCTTCGTAGGCGTCGCCGGGGCGGGGACCGTAGACCGGGTCGACGGGGTCGCCCGAGAGCGTGCTGAAGTCCGCGTCGCGCTTGCGTGCGGAGTCGTACCGGGCCTGCCAGCGGCGGCGGCCCTCTTCGATCGCGTCAGCGTCCATGCCTCAAATTTACTTGGACGTCCTACTAATTGTCGATGGCAGTCCGCCGCGAAACGCCCCGGAGGGCCCGCGATCAGCCCCGCAGGGCCGCCAGATGCGCGTCCCTGACGTCCGCCGTCTGGCCCTGGACCAGCAGGAACATGCCCTCACGGGCCAGCCGCTGAGCCGGCCGGTCCAGACCCACGGCCCGGCCGCCGCCCGCCACGACAGCGGCCGTCGTCGCCGCCCGCAGCACGTCGTACGCCCGCATCTTCGCGGCCAGCCGGTCGGCGATCCGCTCCCCCGCCGGCACCTCGTCCAGCAGCGCGTACGCCTCCTTGCGCACCGCCGCCAGCCGCTCGCGCAGCACCCCGGCGGTCTGCGCGGCGGCCTCGTCGCCCGAGGCATCCAGCAGGTCCAGCGCGGCCCGCGTCACGCCCAGCACCGCCGGGTTCACGTTGGTGTTCTTCGGCCGGTCGGCCGCGGCCCACGCCGCGTACGGCTGCCGCAGCGCCACCGCGCCGTCCGGCAGCACCAGCCCGTCCAGCTCCAGGCCGACCGTGCGGGTACCGGAGAGCGCGGCCAGCTCCAGCGGCTCCGTGGCCCGCAGCCCGGGCTGCTCACGGGCCTCCACGACGCCGAAGACGACCTCGCCGCCCTCCGTCGCGCCGCCGAGCATCAGGACGTCGTTCAGGCCCCAGCCGGTGTACCACGGCACCCGGCCGTCGAAGCGCCAGCCGGAGTGCTCGCGAGTGACCCGCACCGGCAGCCCGGGGAAGGCACGCAGATGGGAGAAGGCGATGCCGGACAGCAGGGTGCCGTCGCACAGCGGGCGCAGCAGCTGCTCACGGACGGGCGTGCCCTCGGGCGCCGCCGCGAGGGTGGCGACGGGCGTGTGGTGCTGCGCCTGGACGAAGAAGGTGGCGCAGCAGGCCCCGGCCAGGGTCTCGGCGATCTCCCGGACACGGGGGCCGGCGCCGCGGCCCCGCCGTACGCGGCCGGGCCGGTGGCCCCGAGCACGCCCGACGCCTTGACCGCGGCGATCGCGGCCGGGTCCACGCCCTCGCGGTCGGCGCGCTCGGCGGCCGGCGCGAGGGTGTCACGGGCGAGCCGCCGGGCGGCGGTGACGAGCGGGTGGTCGTCGTACGGCGTGCTCACGGGTGCCGGGCTCAGACCTTGGCGGTCTGCGGCGCGGCGGTGCCGGAGACCAGCGGCTCCAGCTCGCGGGAGACCTTGCGCTCGACGAAGAAGGCGGCGGTGGGGATCGTGCCGGCGATCAGCACCCACAGCAGCTTGCCGAACGGCATCTTGGCCTTGGAGCCCATGTCGAAGGCGAAGACCAGGTAGATCACGTACAGCCAGCCGTGGGCGATGCCGACGACGCTGGTGAAGCCGGCCGCACCGTCGATGTGCAGCAGGTACTTGGCGATCACGCCGAGGGTCAGGAGGACCAGCAGCACGCCCGTCACGTACGCCATCGTCCGGTAGCGGGTCAGCACGCTCTTCTTCATGCATCGAGCGTAACCGCACCGACGGGGGCGATCTTCGCCGCCCCCACGCATGGCGAAGGGCTTGATCGGCCCTTATTCACGGGGGTCTTATGCGGCCGTGCTCATTCGTCCTTGAAATCCGCCGCCGCCACCCGCAGCGGGCGCAGCAGGGCGAAGATTTCCTGGCATTCCTCGGCGTCGTACGCGCCGAGCCCGAAGTCCATCGCCATCAGGTCGCGGGTGGCCGCGTCGCAGACCTCGCGCCCCTTGTCGGTGATGGACGCGAGCGTGCCGCGCCCGTCGTTGGGGTTCGGGCGCTTGGCGACCAGGCCGGACTTCACCAGCCGGTCGACGGTGTTGGTGACCGAGGTGGGGTGCACCATCAGACGTTCGCCGATCTTGGACATCGGCAGCTCGCCGGCCTGCGAGAAGGTCAGCAGCACCAGGGCTTCGTAGCGCGCGAAGGTGAGGCCGTACGGCTTGACCACGGCATCCACCTCGCCGAGCAGGATCTGCTGGGCCCGCATGATCGAGGTGATCGCCGCCATCGACGGGACGGCCCCCCACCGGCGCTGCCACAGCTCGTCGGCGCGGGCGATGGGATCGAAGGGGAGACTGAGCGGCTTCGGCACGTATCCGACCCTACCGGTCGCCCATATCGTGGTCAGCCCTGTCTCAGGGAACGGGCGCGGGCGGGGCGCCGGCCCCGCCCGATCCGGTCAGTCCCGGCCCTCCGCCAGGTACCGCTCGACCGTGTCCACCTTCGAGGTGAGGCCGTCGGTGACGCCGGGCCTGATGTCGGCCTTCAGGACCAGGGAGACGCGGCCGGCGCGCTCCTCGACCGCGGCGACGGCGCGCTTGACGACGTCCATGACCTCGTCCCACTCGCCCTCGATGGAGGTGAACATGGCGTCCGTGCGGTTGGGCAGCCCGGACTCGCGGACCACCCGTACCGCGTCGGCCACGTACTCCCCGACGTCCTCGCCGACGCCGAGCGGGCTCACCGAGAATGCGACGATCATGCGTTGACCACGCCTTCCATCTCCTTGCGGGCGCGTGCGGCGATCACCGAGGCCTCGGCCTCGCGCTTGAGCTTCCGCTCGGCGAAGAAGCCGCCGGTGGGCAGCACGGAGAGGACGAAGTAGAGGGCGGCGGTGCCCAGCGACCACTTGGTGCGGTTCCAGGCGTCCAGCCAGAAGATCACGTACAGGATGAACAGCACACCGTGGACGGCACCCATCACCGGCACCGCGTTGAAGTCCGTGGTCCGCTTCAGGACCGAGCAGATCAGCAGCAGGATGAAGGAGACGGCCTCGGGCGCGGAGACCAGGCGGAGCCGGCGCAGGGCGGATGCGGTCTTGATGTCCACGGGAACCTCGTTCGGGTGGGTCGGTGCAGCCTTTAGCTTGTGCTTACATTCACAAGCACCGTTCCATTGTGACAGCCACGCGGCCGCCCCCGGTCGCCGGGCCCGCCCCCGGCCGGTCCCCGCCGGGCCCTCTGCCCGCGGACGCCGCGGCGGACTACGGTCTGGTCCCGTGGCTCAGTTTCGGCTCCAGGGGAGCAAAGTGCTCGCCGTCGACATGACCGGCGACGCCGTGAAGGCGAAGAACGGCGCCATGGTCGCCTACGACGGCCGGATGGCGTTCAAGAAGATGAGCGGCGGGGGCGAGGGCCTGCGCGGCATGGTGACCCGGCGGCTGACCGGGGAGCAGATGGAAGTCATGGAGGTGAAGGGCGAGGGCACCTGCTATTTCGCGGACCGCGCGAGCGAGATCAACCTGGTGAGCCTGCACGGCGAGAAGCTGTACGTGGAGGCCAGCAACCTGCTGTGCACGGACGCCGCGCTGCGCACCGGGACCACCTTCACGGGGCTGCGCGGTGCCTCCCAGGGCAACGGCCTGTTCACCACGACGGTGGAGGGGACCGGGCAGGCCGCGATCACCTCCGACGGGCCCGCGGTGGTGCTGCGGGTGACGCGGGACGCTCCGCTCCAGGTCGACCCGGGCGCGTACGTCGCGCACACCGGCGACCTGCGGCAGCACTTCCAGTCCGGTGTGAACTTCCGCACGTTCATGGGCGAGGGCTCGGGCGAGTCCTTCCAGATCCGCTTCGAGGGCGAGGGCCTGGTGTACGTACAGCCCAGCGAGCGCAACACGATCGGGGGCGAGGTCTGATGCCGTTCACGGTCCTCAACTCGCGCATGGTCCGGGCGCAGGTCGCGCCGGGGCAGCGGCTGTTCAGCCAGCGCGGCGCGATGCTGGCGTACCAGGGCGAGGTCAGCTTCACCCCGAACATCCAGGGCGGCCAGGGCGGGCTGGGGTCGATGATCGGCCGCCGGATCGCGAACGAGGCCACCCCGCTGATGACGGTGGAGGGCAACGGCTCGGTGATGTTCGGGCACGGCGGCCACCACGTGCACGTCGTCGACCTGACCGGCGACACCCTGTACGTGGAGGCCGACCGGCTGCTGGCGTTCGACGGGACGCTGCGCCAGGGCACGATGTTCATGGGCTCCCAGGGCGGCGTGATGGGCATGGTGCGCGGCCAGGTGACCGGCCAGGGCCTGTTCACCACCACGCTCGAGGGGCACGGCTCGGTGGCGGTCATGGCGCACGGCGGCGTGATCGAACTGCCGATCCGCCCGGACCGGCCGGTGCACGTGGACCCGCAGGCGTACGTGGCGCACCGCGGGAACGTGCGCAACAAGCTCTCGACGGCGATCGGCTGGCGGGAGATGGTCGGCCGCGGCTCGGGCGAGGCGTTCCAGCTGGAGCTGTCGGGCCAGGGCACCGTCTACGTACAGGCTTCGGAGGAAAAGCTGTGACCGGTCCCGTCATTCACGATGTGCATTCGCTGCCGGCGGACGACAACGTCAATCCGTACGCGTTCTGCGTGGACCTGAACGGGCAGTGGTTCCTGCAGAAGGGGAAGATGGTCGCCTACTTCGGGCAGATCGATTTCCAGGGAATCGGGCACGGCGCGCTGGACCGGCTGGTCGCGAGCGCTTTCCATTCGCCGTTGCACGCGGCGGACTGGGTGGTCGCGCAGGGCCGCGGGAAAATGGTGCTGGCGGACCGCGCTTTCGATGTGAATTCCTATGACCTGGAGGACGGCAATCTCACGATCCGGTCCGGGAATCTGCTCGCTTTCCAGCCGTCCCTGTCGTTGAAGCAGTCGATCGTGCCGGGTTTTTCGACGCTCATCGGCACGGGGAAGTTCGTCGCCGCTTCGAACGGTCCGGTGGTCTTCGCGGAGCCGCCGATCCGGGTCGATCCGCAGGCGCTGGTGGGCTGGGCGGACTGCCCCTCGCCCTGCCACCACTACGATCACCAGTATCTGCGCGGCTTCCTCGGGGGCCTGCGGGCGCACACCGGGATCGGCGGGGTGTCCGGCGAGGAGCACCAGTTCGAGTTCGTCGGGGCCGGGACCGTGCTGCTGCAGTCGACCGAGCAGCTGATGCCGGAGCTGCCGACGGGCGCGGTGCCGGCGGAACCCGGCGTACCGGGCGGCTCCGCTGGTCACGACGGTGGCTCACAAATGCCTCAGCTGCCGGGATCCCTCGGGGGGCTCCAGCGCCGCTTCGGGCTGTGAGCGGTAGTCTGCGGAGGGTGACCTCGAACGTCTGAGCCCTCCCGGCGGACTGACCACCGGCGGGCGGGCCCGGGTGAGGGCACGATCACGGGGCATGACTAATTCACTATTCAACTTTCACGGGTAGAATTCATTCATGACGACCGACAGCGACACTCCCTGGCTGACCGACCAGGAGCAGCGTGCCTGGCGCACCCACCTCGACGTCAGCAGGCTGCTGACGCACCAGCTCGAACGGGACCTCCAGCCGTTCGGGCTGACCTACAACGACTACGAGATCCTGGTGAACCTCTCCGAGGCGGAGGACCGCCGGATGCGGATGAGTGACCTCGCCGCCTCCACCCTGCAGTCCAAGAGCCGGCTCTCGCACCAGATCACCCGGATGGAGAACGCCGGGCTGGTGCGCCGCGAGAGCTGCGAGTCCGACCGGCGCGGGCTGTACGCGGTGCTCACCGACGAGGGCTGGGAGACCATGCGGCGGGTGGCGCCGCACCATGTGGCCTCCGTGCGCAAGCACTTCATCGACCTCTTCTCGGCGGACGACCTGGCCGCGCTGCGCGCCTCGCTGACGCCGGTGGCCGACCACCTCCGGGGGCACCGCGGCAAGTACTGACCGGCCCGGCGCCGCACGGGAGGCGGGCGGGGGAACCCCGTCGTACCCGCGCGGCGCCGCGGCCGGCCGGTGCCGGCCGCCGGGCTCAGCCCGAGGCGCGCGAGCCGTTCGCGCCCTGTGAGCCGCGCGTGCCGTGCGGTCCACGCGAGCCGTTCGGGCTCTGCGAGCCGTGCGCGCCCTCCGGGCCGTGCGCGCCGTCCGGTGCGACCGGCAGCCGCAGTTCGAACGCCGCGCCCTCGCGCACCGCGAGCGTGCCGCCGTGCCGTTCGGCGATGTCCCGGGCGATCGCGAGGCCCAGTCCGGCGCCGCCCTCGTCACGGCTGCGCGCGTCGTCCAGCCGGACGAACCGCTCGAAGATCCGCTCCCGGTCGGCCTCGGCCACGCCGGGCCCGTCGTCGTCCACCCGCAGCACGGCCCAGCCGTCCTCGCGGCCGACGGCCACCCGCACCTGCGAACGGGCGTGCCGCTGGGCGTTGTCGACGAGGTTGCCGAGGATGCGGCCGAGCTGGCCGCGCGAGCCCGACACCTGCACGCTCGGCAGGTCACCGGTGCGTACCGGCAGCCGGTCGGCGACCCGCTGCGACAGCTCCTCGCGGGCCAGCGCGCCCAGGTCGACGCGGGTGTCCTTGGGCCGCTCCCCCGCGTCCAGCCGGGCGAGCAGCAGCAGGTCGGCGGCCAGGTGCTGGAGCCGTACGGTGTCCTCCACCGCGCCCGGCAGGTCCAGCAGTTCGGGGTGGGCCTCGGCCACCTCCAACTGGGTGCGCAGGCTGGCGATGGGGCTGCGCAGCTCGTGCGAGGCATCCGCGATGAAGCGGCGCTGGCGTTCCACGGACGCCTCCAGCGCGGCCAGCGTCTCGTTGGTGGTACGGGCCAGCCGGGCGATCTCGTCGCGCGAGGCGGGCTCCGGCACCCGCCGGGACAGGTCCGTACTGGCGGTGATCGCGGCCATCTCCGCGCGGATGTCCTCGACGGGGCGCAGCGCGCGGCGGGTGACCAGCCAGGTGACGCCCGCGACGACCAGGAGCAGCAGCGGCAGGCCGATGAGCATGGCGGTCCGTACCGAGCCGAGGGTCTTCTCCTCGGCGCCGACCGGGGTGCCGGCCATGACGGTCACGGTGCGGTCGTGGGTGTCGGTGGCGTCGACCTCGGCCCAGCGGTAGTCGGCGCGCTCGCCGTCGACGACGGCCGTGCCGTCGGAGTTGTCGACGTCGTCGTCCACCTCGCCGGGGCGGGGGGCCTCGCCCTGCCCGCTGTCCTCGCCGTGCCGGCCGGTGCCGGGCGGCGTGCCCCGGTGGACCTTCCAGCCGTCCACCTCCTGGAGGTCCTCGTCGGCCGCCAGCACGCGGCCGTGTTCGTCGTCGACGAGGACGGGGTGCTCGTCGGGGTCCGGGAGGTCCAGGTCCTTGTAGGCGGTGCCGGTGGCGATCGCGGAGGCGACCTCGCGCGCCGTGACCTCGGCGTGCAGGTCGGCCTGGGAGACCAGGTTCGCGCGCAGCACCAGCAGGACCGCTATGCCGACGCCGATCAGGGCGAGGGCCACCACGGCCGTGGCGCCGGCGGCGGCCCTGGCCCGTACCGAGCCGAGGGCCCTAAGCACCTGGCACCATCCGGTAGCCGGCGCCGCGCACGGTCTGGATCGTGGCCGCGCCCAGCTTGCGGCGGAGGGCGCTGACGTAGACCTCGACGATGTTCGGGTCGCCCTCGTAGGCGAAGTCCCAGACGTGCTCCAGGATGTCGAGCTTGGAGACCACGTCGCCGGCGCGCAGCGCGAGCTGTTCCAGCACGGCGAACTCCTTGGTGGTCAGGGGCACCTCGGCGTCCCCGCGGCGGACCGTGCGGGCGCCCTGGTCGATGCTGAGGGGGCCGACGGTCAGGACCGGGAGCGCGGTGCGGCCGCGGCGGCGCAGCAGGGCCTTCACGCGGGCGACCAGGACGACGTAGCTGAAGGGCTTGGTGAGGTAGTCGTCGGCGCCGGTGTCCAGGCCCTCGGCCTCGTCGTACTCGCCGTCCTTGGCGGTGAGCATGAGGATGGGCACGTCGTTGCCGGCGGCGCGCAGGGCGGCGCAGACCCGGTAGCCGTTCATGCCGGGCAGCATGATGTCCAGGACGAGCAGGTCGTAGGCGCCCTCGCTCGCCCTGTGCAGGCCCTCCGGGCCGTCGTGCACGACGTCCACGGCGTACCCCTCGGCGGTCAGGCCGGCGGCGAGGGAACGGGCCAGCCGCTTCTCGTCCTCCACGATCAACAGGCGCATGCGACCAGAGTGCCACCGCCTTGCTGAAGGCGACTTCAGGGTGGCGTTGCTGAAGGCCCCTTCAGGCTTCTTCAGGGTGGCTTCAGGAACGGCTCGGCAGTGTGTGGTCATCACCTGGGGGCCACCCCCGGCCCCCTCCGGGAGACCCCCGGCCCCTGGGTGATCCGCAACAGCTACCGCTTTGGAGGCTTCCACCATGAAGCGCAATGTCGTCATCGCCACCGTCGCCGCGGCCGCCCTGATCGCCGGCGGTACCGCGACCGCCGTCGCGATCGGCAACGAGGACGGGACGACAGCGGCGCCGGACACGTCGTCCGCGCAGGGGCAGCAGGCAGGCGGCGCGGAGAACGGCCGGAACCAGCCGCAGGACGACGACCACGACGGCGACGGCAACGACGCCCGGGACGCGCGTGCCGCCACGGTCACCGCGCAGCAGGCGGCGGCCGCCGCGCTGAAGGCGGTACCGGGCTCGGTCACCGAAGTGGACCTGGACGACGACGCGTCGGGCGTCGCGTGGGAGGTCAGCGTCCTGGGCAAGGACGGCCGGTGGCACGACCTCACCATCGGCGCCGACAGGGCCGAGGTGCGCCACCAGCACGTCGACCGGGACGGCGACGGGGACTTCGGCAAGCAGAAGGTCCGCTCCGCGCTGAACGACGCCTCCGTGGACATCGCGCAGGCCGCCCGGAAGGCCGCCGCGCACGGCACGGTCGTGTCCGTGGAGCTGGACGGTCCCGACCACGGCAAGAAGCTGGTCTGGGAGGCCGAGACGGTCACCAAGGACGGCGCCGAGCACCACGTCACCGTCGATCCGGCCGGTGGCGCCGTCTCCCAGGCGCACTCGGACGACGACGGCGACGACGACTGACCACGTTCGTGACCTGCGGCGCCCCCCGCCGCCGGTCCGGCCGGCCGGCTCCCCGCCCCCCGGGGAACCGGCCGGCCCGTTCCGTCAGCCCTGTTCCGTCAGGAGCCCCGGTCCGTCAGGAGCCCTGTTCCGTCAGGCCCGCCACCAGTTCGTCGGCGGCGGTGTACGGGTCGAGCGTGCCGGCCACGATGCGCTCGGCCAGGGCGCCGAGCCGGCGGTCGCCGTGCAGGTCGCCGATGCGCTCGCGGAGGGTGGTGACGGCGATGGTCTCCACCTCGCGGGCCGCGCGCGCCGCCCGGCGCTCGGCGAGCACGCCGTGCTCGTCCATCCAGGCCCGGTGCTTCTCCAGCGCCTCCACGACCTCGTCGACGCCCTCGCCGCGCGCCGCGACCGTCTTCACGATGGGCGGCCGCCAGTCGCCGGGCGCGCGGGACTCCCCCAGGCCCAGCATGTGGTTCAGCTCGCGGGCCGTCGCGTCGGCGCCGTCCCGGTCCGCCTTGTTGACGACGTACACGTCACCGATCTCCAGGATGCCCGCCTTGGCGGCCTGGATGCCGTCGCCCATGCCCGGCGCGAGCAGCACCATGCTGGTGTCGGCCTGCGAGGCGATCTCCACCTCGGACTGGCCCACGCCGACGGTCTCCACGAGGATCACGTCGCAGCCCGCCGCGTCCAGTACGCGGATGGCCTGCGGCGCCGCCCAGGCCAGGCCGCCGAGGTGGCCGCGGGTGGCCATGGAGCGGATGTAGACGCCGGGGTCGGAGGCGTGCTCGCTCATCCGGACCCGGTCGCCGAGCAGGGCGCCGCCGGAGAACGGCGAGGAGGGGTCGACGGCGAGGACGCCCACCCGCTTGCCCGTCTTCCGGTAGGCGCTGACCAGCGCGGAGGTGGACGTCGACTTGCCCACGCCCGGCGAGCCGGTGAGGCCCACGACGTACGCCTGACCCGTCAGCGGGGCCAGTGCGGCCATCACCTCGCGCAGCTGCGGCGAGGCGCCCTCCACCAGCGAGATCAGCCGGGCCACCGCACGCGGCCGGCCCTCGCGGGCCTGGGCGACCAGGGTGGGGACATCTGCCATTGCCCATCGCTCCGTTCTCTGTCCCTGCGGATGTACGTACGGGCCGGTACGGGCGCCGCACGGGCACCCGTACCTCAGCAGCCCGGTCGGGTCACTTGCCGGGCACCTTGACGATCAGGGCGTCGCCCTGGCCGCCGCCGCCGCACAGGGCCGCCGCGCCCACGCCGCCGCCGCGCCGGCGCAGTTCCAGCGCGAGGTGCAGGACGATGCGGGCGCCGGACATGCCGATGGGGTGGCCGAGCGCGATGGCGCCGCCGTTGACGTTCACCTTTTCCGGCGAAACCCCGAGGTCCTTCATGGACTGCACGGCGACCGCGGCGAACGCCTCGTTGATCTCGATGAGGTCGAGGTCGGCGACCGTCAGGCCCTCCTTGCCGAGGGCGTGGTTGATGGCGTTGCTGGGCTGGGACTGCAGGGAGTTGTCCGGGCCCGCGACGTTGCCGTGCGCGCCGATCTCCGCGATCCAGTCCAGGCCCAGCTGCTCGGCCTTGGCCTTGCTCATCACGACGACCGCGGCGGCGCCGTCGGAGATCTGCGAGGAGCTGCCGGCGGTGATGGTGCCGTCCTTGGCGAAGGCGGGGCGCAGCTTGCCCAGGGACTCGGCGGTGGTCTCGCCGCGGATGCCCTCGTCCTGGCTGAAGACGACGGGCTCGCCCTTGCGCTGCGGGATCTCCACGGGGGTGATCTCCGCCTCGAAGAGGCCGTTCTTCTGGGCGGCAGCGGCGCGCTGGTGGGAGCGGGCCGCGACCTCGTCCTGCTCGGCGCGCCGGATGCCGAGGCGGGTGTTGTGCTTCTCGGTGGACTCGCCCATCGCGACGTTCTCGAAGGAGTCGGTGAGGCCGTCGTGCGCCATGGAGTCCAGCATCTCCACCGCGCCGTACTTGTAGCCGCCGCGGGACTTCGGGAGGAGGTGCGGCGCGTTGGTCATCGACTCCTGGCCGCCGGCCACGACGATGTCGAACTCGCCCGCGCGGATGAGCTGGTCGGCCAGCGCGATGGCGTCCAGGCCGGAGAGGCAGACCTTGTTGACGGTCAGGGCCGGGACGTTCATCGGGATGCCGGCCTTCACGGCCGCCTGGCGGGCGGGGATCTGGCCCGCGCCGGCCTGGAGGACCTGGCCCATGATCACGTACTGCACCTGGTCGCCGCCGATGCCGGCCCGGTCCAGCGCGGCCTTGATGGCGAAGCCGCCGAGGTCCGCGCCGGAGAAGGACTTCAGGGAGCCCAGCAGGCGCCCCATGGGAGTACGGGCCCCCGCGACGATCACGGAGGTGGTGCTGCCGTTCGATGAGGACATCAGCGCGGCCCTTCCTGTGCAGGGAAGTTAACGAGGGTTTTCATCAATGTACTGAGCGGTACCGCACCGGGTCACCGGGCTGTGGATGTGATCGCGCGCACGTTGCGTAATCATGCGTGCGAGCGGTGCACTGGAGAAATGCTGACGCGAATCGACCACATCGGGATCGCCTGTCATGACCTCGACGCGACCGTCGAGTTCTACCGGGCGACGTACGGGTTCGAGGTCTTCCACAAGGAGATCAACGAGGAGCAGGGCGTCCGGGAGGCCATGCTCAAGATCAACGATACGTCCGACGGCGGCTCTTCGTACCTGCAGCTGCTGGAGCCGACCCGAGAGGATTCGGCCGTGGGCAAGTGGCTGGCGAAGAACGGTGAGGGGGTGCACCACATCGCCTTCGGCACCGCGGATGTGGACGGTGATGCTGCTGACATCCGCGGGAAGGGCGTACGGGTCCTCTACGACGAGCCGCGCCGTGGTTCGATGGGCTCCCGGATCACCTTCCTGCACCCCAAGGACTGCCACGGCGTGCTGACCGAACTGGTCACGGCCTCCCAGGAGCACTGACCTTCGCGTTCCCCGGCCGGTAGAGTGCTGCTTCGGCCGGGGTCCGGATCGGGGCTCGGTCCAATCTCCGCCGATGATCTGACACCATTTCTTCGGAAGGGTCAGCTCCACGCACGACGGAGCCGGCCGCCACCATGACCAGGGGACGGATGGGACCGCGCAGTGCGGGGCAACGACCGCTACGAGGCTGACGATCACCTCTCGCAGTTCGAGGCCGAGATGGAGCGGCTGAAGACGGAGCGGGACAAGGCCGTCCAGCATGCCGACGACCTCGGCTATCAGGTCGAAGTTCTGCGTGCCAAGCTTCACGAGGCACGCCGTACCCTCATGACGCGGCCGGCGTACGACAACGTCAGCGCCCAGGCCGAACAGCTGCTGCGGAACGCCCAGATCCAGGCGGACCAGCTGCGCGCCGACGCCGAGCGGGAGCTGCGCGAGGCCCGCGCCCAGACGCAGCGCCTCCTCCAGGAGCAGGCCGAGCGCCAGTCGCGGCTGGAGGCCGAGCTGCACACCGAGGCGGTGGAGCGGCGCCGGCGGCTGGACGAGGAGCTGAACGAGCGCCGGGCCACCGTCGAGAGCCACGTCAACGAGAACGTCGCCTGGGCCGAGCAGCTGCGCGCCCGCACCGAGTCCCAGGCCCGCCGGCTGCTGGACGAGTCCAGAGCCGAGGCCGAGCAGCAGCTCGCGCACGCCCGCGCCGAGGCCCAGCGGCTGACCGAGCAGGCCCGCGAGCGGCTGAGCGCCGAGGCCGAGCAGGCGCGCGCCGAGGCCGACGCCATCCTGCGCCGCGCCCGTACGGACGCCGAGCGGCTGCTGAACGCCGCCTCCACCCAGGCCCAGGAGGCCACCGACCAGGCCGAACAGCTGCGGACCTCGACGGCCGGAGAGACCGAGGAGGCCCGCCGGCGCAGCGCCGAGCTGACCCGCGCCGCCGAGGAGCGGATGCAGGAGGCCGAGACGGCGCTGCGCGAGGCGCGCGCCCGGGCCGACAAGCTCGTCGAGGAGGCCGAGGCGGCCGCCGCCAAGCGGCTGTCCGCGACCGAGTCGGAGAACGAGCAGCGCACCCGTACGGCCCGGCAGGAGGTCGCCCGGCTGGTCGGCGAGGCCACCAAGGAGGCCGAGGCCGCCAAGGCCGAGGCCGAGCAGCTGCGCGCCGACGCCAGGGCCGAGGCCGAGCGGCTGGTCTCCGAGGCCCAGGAGGCGGCCCGCGCCAAGGCGGCCGAGGACTCCGCCGCGCAGCTGGCGAAGGCCGCGCGGACCGCCGAGGAGATGGTCAGCAAGGCGGCGGAGGACGCCAAGGCCACCACGAAGGCCGCCGCCGAGGAGGCCGAGCGGATCCGCAAGGAGGCCGAGGCCGAGGCGGACCGGCTGCACGAGGAGGCGCACGAGACCGCGCAGGCGCTCAAGGGCGCCGCGAAGGACGACACCAAGGAGTACCGCGCCAAGACCGTCGAGCTGCAGGAGGAGGCGCGCCGGCTGCGCGGCGAGGCCGAGCAGCTGCGGGCCGAGGCGGTCGACGAGGGCGAGCGGATCCGCGGCGAGGCGCGCCGCGAGGCCGTGCAGCAGATCGAGGAGGCCGCGGCCACCGCCGAGGAGCTGCTGGCCAAGGCCAAGTCGGACGCCGAGGAGACCCGTTCGGGCGCCGCGGCGGACAGCGAGCGGGTGCGCAGCGAGGCCGCCGAGCGCGCCGCGCAGCTGCGCGCGCAGGCCGAGGAGGCGCTGGAGCAGGCCCGCCAGGAGGCCGAGGACCTGCACGCGGCCGCCGAGGAGGCAGCGGCGGCGACCCGTGCCGAGGCCGAGGCGGCCGCCACGGAGCTGCGGGCCGAGGCCGAGCGCAGCGCGGACGAGCGGCGCGAGCTGGCCCAGGCCGAGCTGGACCGGCTGCACACCGAGGCGGAGGAGCGGGTCGCCGCGGCCGAGACGGCGCTGCGCGAGGCCCGCGAGGAGGCCGAGCGGCTCCGCAAGGAGGCCCACGGA
>NZ_PQSQ01000054.1 GCF_002920575.1 Streptomyces sp. Ru73
TGCCGGGCACCTCCGCACCACCGGCGCGGACGTGCACTCCCACTTCCAGGGCCTGTCCGCCTTCTACAAGGCGCCGGAGGCGGAAAAGCTCTTCGCCACCACCAAGCCCGTCAAGGACCGGGCGGATGAGTTCGCCGACGGCCTGGAGACGGTCGCCTCGGCCCTGTCGGCGTACGCGGATGAGATCCGCCCGCTGGTGCCGAAGCTGGCGGCGCTGAAGACCAAGGCGCAGAACTTCATCCGGGACCACAAGGACGATGAGGACGGCGACTACGACGAGGATCTGATCCACGAGCACAATCAGATCCGCGACGACATCACCGCCACCGTCGCCGCGTTCTGGGCGGCCGAACGCACCTGCCACAACAAGATCACCGCTCTGTGGCACGGCACCCAGATGGTGGCCGGGGACGGTTCGGACAAGCAGAACCAGTACGGCTTCAACGCCGCGGACATGAAGAACGCCAAGCTGCCCTGGGGCGATCCGGTGGAGGAGAAGCACCACTGGTACGAGGTGGGCCACTGGGTGAAGTCCTTCGTGTGGGACGGTCTGATCGTCGACGGCATCTGGGGCACCATCAAGGGCCTGGGCACCCTCGTCGGCTTCGGCGGCTGGGACGCCATGGGCCAGGCCTGGAAGGGCCTCGCCCAACTGGCGACGGGTCTTGCGATCTCCTCCATTCCGGGTGTGGGCACCGCCTTCTGGGCCCTCCCCGACGACAAGATGCCGAGCTGGCTCCGCGACTCGCGCACCGCGATGAAGGAGACCGGCAAGGCGCTGGTGGCCTGGGACGAGTGGGGCAAGAACCCCGGCCGCGCGGCCGGCGCGGTCACCTTCAACGTCCTGACCACGGTCTTCACCGGCGGCGCGGGCGGTGCTGCGGCCGGTGCGGGCAAGGCCGGCGCGGTGGCCAAGGCCCTCTCGGTCGCCGGCAAGGCCGGCAAGGTCATCGACCCGATGACGTATGTCGCCAAGGGCGCCGGCGCGGGTCTCTCCAAGGTCGGCGACATCGCCAAGAGCATCAAGGGCATCGGCAAGATCGACGTTCCGGCGCTGCCCGCCGACGCGATCAAGCTTCCCGAGGGTGCGTTGAAGCTGCCCGACGGCACCGTGCACCTTCCCGAGGGCGCGGCGGTCCCGGAGGGGGCGACCAGGCTGCCCGACGGCAACGTCAAGCTGCCCGACGACGTCCCGGCGCTGCCCGAGAACGCCACCAAGCTGCCCACCGGCACGGGCGAGCCGGCCCGGTACTTCGACGGCGACGGCAACCTGCTGGACGAGCACGGCAACGTCCTGGACAGCATCGACAACGCACCCAAGGAGGGCTCCCCGCACGCCGGGCCGCCCGCGGGCTCGGATCTGCCGCGGGTGGACGCCGACAGCCCGGCCAAGGTCCCGGCGATGGCCGGCGCCGGCGCGCACGCCGCCGACGACGCCGCCCACATCCGCCTGGGCGGCAGCTTCGACACCCAGCTCGGCGACGCCGGACGCCTCGGCGACGACGCCACCACCCCGGCGGGCCACGTCGGCGACACCCCGGGCGGCCACGCCCCCGGCCACCTCGGCGACACCCCGGGCAACGGCCTCCCCGGCCGGATCGGTGACACGCCCGGCGGCACGGCCGACCACCTCCCCGGCGGCACCGCGCACGACCTGGGCCACGGCCCGTCGGCCGGCCATGAACCGCCCACCGGCGGCGGCCACCCGGGCGGTCACGGCGACGGGCCCGGCGGCCACAACGACGGCCCCGGCGGCCACAACGATGGCCCCGGCACGGGCGGCGGCCACGAGGGTCCGGCCTCCGGCGGTCACGGCGAGGGTCCGGGCGCGGGCGGCCACGAGGGCGCTCCCGGTGGTCACGAGGGCTCCGGCGGGGGGAACGGACCCGGCGACGGACCGGGCGGCAGCCATGATCCGTCCGGCGACGGCGACCGGTTCAGCGAGGGCGACCGTACTGCCACCGGGCCGACCGGGCCGATGAGCCCCGACCAGGAGGCGGCGGTCACGGCGGGGCTCGACCGTGCGAAAATGGCTCCGCAGGATCAGCAGCGGCTCCTCACGCAGTTGCGCAAGGGCGACTACGGGGCGCAGGTCGCCGAGTACATCGCCCGAGGAGACTTCGACGGTATGCCCGGCTATGGCGAACTGCTCAGCCAGTGCAAGCAGAAGGGCATGCTGCCCGCTGTCCACCAGGCCATGGAATTCGCCGCCGACCTCAAATCCCGTGGAGTGGACGACCTGGCCTTCGAGTACAAGAACAAGGGGCAGGGCCTGGACCTCGACGTCCTGGTCAAGTCCGGGGACGACATCAAGTACGGGTGCCAGCTCAAGGACGTCGGGCAGGAACACAGCATCGGTTCCGCGGCTCGCAAGATCGCGGACAAGCAGTTGGCCGGTCAGATTTCGGGCCCCAAGGTCGCCATTCTCGACGTCCACGACACGCGGGCCGCTCTCACGGAAGCCACCATCAAGGACGTGGAGCATTACGCGAAGAAGACCGGAGCGACGTTCGAGCTCCGCTTCAAGGACGGCTCCGTCACCATTCCGGCCAACGGCCAAGTCTATCCGTAAGGAAAATGCATGTCCCTCTTGATGCGCGCACCCGAGGAATGCGCCTCGTGGGAATGGGAGCTGGACGGCTTCGCGCCGCCCGGTCTGGAGTCCGCGCTGGACACGGCGTCGCGCATGGCGGAGCTGCTGCGGAGGCACGGCCTGCTGGAGCCGAGCCGGGTGGAATGGCGATGGTTCGTCTACGGAGTCGGCGGTATCGGCGTGACGACGGGGCTTTCCGTCATGGGGCGGCTCGACCCCGCCGACCTCGCGCAGCGAATCCAGCAGAGCCGGCCCGCCGGTTATCCGGAGGCCCAGGCCGGAGTCCTCACCGTCTCCGGGACGGGGACGTGGTTCGACGCCGACGGGGAGGAGCGGCGCGAGCAGGATCTCGTCGTGCTGAGCGTCGATCCCGATGAACGCCATCTCGCGGCCGACGTCGCGGTCTTCCATGACATCTGGGGCCATTTCGACTTCAAGGGTTTCCCGCATCCGGAAATCCACAAGCGCAATGCGCCGCGCCTCGCGGCAGCGCTTCAGGAACTCGAAACGCTGCTCGGTACGGCGGCGGAGCCGGGCGACGCCACGTATTTCGGCCGCGCCGAGGGGTACGGCATCGAAATGCCCGACGTCATCGACGGCCGCGGTCCCGACCTCACCGACCGCCTTTAAGGGCAGCGACGGGCAGACGGTTCCTGTTGCGCATCGACATCGATGACCCCGAGGTCGAGGCGGGCTATTTGCTCCTTTACCGGGGTGAGTCGTTCACCGGTGAGGTCGAGGAGCGGATGGGCGGGGCCGTCGTCAGCCGGGACTCCTACGTGGACGGCGTGCCGCACGGGCTCTGCCGCGAGTGGTACCGGGACGGCACGCTCCGTTCCGAGGGCACGGCCCGCATGGGCTTCCCCGTCGGGGTGGCGAGGACCCTGGCACCCCGACGGCACGCTCGCCTCTGAGCACGTGTCCTCCGAAGACGGGCTGACCGTACTGGAAGAGCGCCGGTGGGACGAGCGGGGGCGGCTCACGCGGGCCTGGCGCGCGGCCCGGCCGACTGGAGAAAGCCGGTCCGCCGGGGAACCCGGGGAGCCGTCAGCGGGCGGTACCGGGGCCTAGCTGCCCGCCGCCGGGAGGGACTTCGGGCCGGGCTCACGGACCAGTGCGTACAGGGCCGCGCTCGCGAGCATCAGGGCGCCGTCGAGGTAGATCGCCGGGACCCAGGTGCGGTAGGCGTCGAAGAGGGCGCCGCCGAGGGCCGGGCTGACGACCGCACCGATCTCGCTGACGAGGTTGAAGAGCCCGAACGCCGAGCCACGTTCGGCCGGGTCGACCACGTCGTTCAGCAGCGCGTGCACCATCGGCTGGAGCGCGTTGAAGACCAGGCTGGTGACGAAGAGCAGGACCGACATCAGGACCAGTGACGGCTTGCCGACCGCGTGCAGGTAGCCACCGAACACCACGACCAGCAGGCCCTGGACGAGCACGAAGGCCACCACCATGGGGCGGCGGCCCCAGCCGCGCCGCTTCGCGAGGTCGGAGAGCAGCCCGCCGGCCGGGAAGCCCAGGATGCCGGCGCCCGCGTTGAACGTCGCCACCAGCGCCGCCTTGGCGAAGGAACTGGTCGCCGCGTCGGCGACGATCGACACCGACCAGAAGCTGAAGAACCACAGGTTCCACATCACCGCGATGAACGCGCAGCACAGCAGCAGCACGTTGCGGTTGCGGGCGACCGCCCCCATCCGCGTACCGCGCCGCGCGAAGACCGCGCCGATGAGGACGAACGCGAGCACGCACTCGGCGACCGCCACGCCCCACGCGGGCATCCCGAGCCCGTCGGCGATCAGGTAGACGGCCAGCACGGCGGCGCACAGCACCACCGAGATGCCGAGCAGCCGCAGGGCCGGCGCGCCGGCCTTCAGCGGGCCGCCGAGCCGCCGCAGGTAGCCGGTCATGGCCAGCCCGAAGACCAGCGTCGCGGCGCCCAGCACAAGGAACGGCATCCGCCACGCGCCCGCCGTCCCGAAGGCGCCGGCGCCCCGGTCGATCAGGTACGGGGCGCCGAGCGTGGCCACCGTCAGGCCGAGCGCCAGCCCGGTGATGGCCACGCCCATGCCGAGGCCCGCCTTCTCCGGCGGCGAGTACCGGGCGATCAGCGTCCGGTCGTTGGAGTAGAAGACGCCCTCGCCGAGCCCGGTGAGCACCCGCAGGACGACGAAGGCGAGCAGCCCGCCGACGAACCCGCTGGCCAGGGTGGTGACGCCCGCCCAGAGCAGGGAGATCACGATCATCGACCGGTGGCCGAAGCGGTCGCCCAGGTAGCCGCCGGGGAACTGGGTGAGCATGTACCCGGCGAAGAAGAGGCTGCCGATGAGGCCGCCGAGGGCGTGCGGATGGGCGGCGGAGCCGAGCATTCCGTGGTCGTTCTCGATGAGCCAGGTGACGACGGGCCCGGTGATCGACCGGTCGGCGTACGAGAAGAGCCAGCCGCCGAGCAGCATGAGCCACAGGGTGTGGTGCGGCTGCCACCGGCCGCGCCCGCCCGGTGGTGCGGCGGCGGACCGGGCGGCCGGGGCCGGGGAGGAGCGCGTCATCGGTGATCCCTTCTCGGCCTGTACGGCAGGGGCATGACAGCTTGCACCGTGAACGGCCCCGCCGCCAGAGGCCGGACCGAACGGGGCCCCGCGACCGCCGGTGAGGTGCCGTCGGGGAGCCGTCCGGGCTCTGAGAGAGTGGGGGCATGAGCACTGCGCATACCGGTACGGGCCAGGCGCCCGGTCGTACGGGCCACGCGCCCGGTCACGTCGTCGTGATCGGCGGCGGCATCTCGGGTCTCGCCGCCGCGCACCGCGCACTCGACGGCGGCGCGCGGGTGACCGTACTGGAGTCGTCCGGGCGGCTCGGCGGCAAGCTGCTGGCCGGCGCGGTGGCAGGCGTACCGGTCGACTTCGGCGCCGAGTCCATGCTGGCCAGGCGGCCGGAGGCGGTCGAGCTCGCGCGCGCCGTCGGCCTCGGCGACCGGCTGCAGCCGCCGACCACGGCGACCGCTTCCCTCTGGACCCGCGGCGCCCTCCGCCCGATGCCCAAGGGGCACGTCATGGGCGTTCCCGGGGACGCGGCGCCGCTCGCCGCCTCAGGCGTGCTCTCCGAGGCCGGCCTCGCGCGCATCGAGGAGGACGCCGCGCTGCCCCGTACGGAGGTCGGCGAGGACGTCGCGGTCGGGCAGTACGTGGCCGAGCGGCTGGGCCGCGAGGTCGTCGACCGGCTCGTCGAACCGCTGCTGGGCGGCGTGTACGCGGGCGACGCGTACCGCATCTCCATGAAGGCCGCCGTTCCGCAGCTCTTCGAGGCCGCGCGGAACCACCGCTCCCTCACGGAGGGCGTACGGGCCATCCAGGCGCGCACGGCCGCCACCGTGCACCAGACCGGGCCCGCCGCCTCGGGGCCGGTCTTCATGGGCATCGACGGGGGCATCGGGACGCTGCCGGGCGCGGTCGCCGACGCGGTACGCGCCAAGGGCGGCGAGATCCTGCTGCACACGGCCGCGGAGGAACTGCGGCGGACCGGCGAGGGCTGGGAGGTCCGCACCGGGGACCGGGCCCTGGCGGCCGACGCGGTCGTCCTCGCCTGCCCCGCGCCCGCCGCTGCCCGGCTCCTCCGCCCGGAGAGCCCCGCGGCCGCGACGGAGCTGGACGCCGTCGAGTACGCCTCCATGGCCCTGGTCACCATGGCCTTCCGCCGCGCCGACGTCGCCGACCGGCTCACCGGCAGCGGCTTCCTCGTGCCGCCGGTCGACGGCCACCGGATCAAGGCGGCCACGTTCGCGAGCAACAAGTGGGGCTGGATCGGCGCCGCCGACCCGGACCTCTTCGTGCTGCGCACCTCCCTCGGCCGCTACGGGGACACCGCCGACCTGGCCCGCGAGGACGCCGAGCTGGTGGAGCTGTCGCTGGCCGACCTGCGCGAGGCGGTCGGGCTGCCCGCAGCGCCCGTGGCCGCGCACGTCACCCGGTGGGACGGCGGCCTGCCGCAGTACCCCGTCTGCCACCTGGCCCGCGTGGTGCGCGTCCAGGAGGCCGTGGACCGGCTCCCCGGCCTCCGGGTGTGCGGCGCGCTCTACGAGGGCGTGGGCATCCCGGCCTGCGTCGCGAGCGCCCGGAAGGCCGCCGACGCCGTACTGGCCACCCTGACGCCGGACATTCCGGCGAGCGAGTGAGAATGGACGACATGACTGACGCCACGCCCGGGCCCGCGCCCGAGAAGACCCCGAACGCCGGCAAGAAGGCGAAGGACCTCAACGAGGTCATCCGCTACACCCTCTGGTCGGTCTTCAAGCTCCGTGCCGCCCTCCCGGAGGACCGCAGCGGCTACGCCGAGGAGGTCGACGAGCTGTTCGAGCAGCTCGCCGCCAAGGACGTCGTGGTCCGCGGCACGTACGACGTGTCCGGCCTGCGCGCCGACGCCGACGTCATGATCTGGTGGCACTCGGAGAGCTCGGACGCGCTGCAGGAGGCGTACAACCTCTTCCGCCGCACGAAGCTCGGCCGCGCCCTGGAGCCGGTCTGGTCGAACATGGCGCTGCACCGCCCCGCCGAGTTCAACAAGTCGCACATCCCGGCCTTCCTCGCCGATGAGCAGCCGCGCAACTACGTCAGCGTGTACCCCTTCGTACGCTCGTACGACTGGTACCTGCTCCCCGACGAGGACCGCCGCCGGATGCTCGCGGACCACGGCAAGATGGCCCGCGGCTTCCCGGACGTGCGCGCCAACACCGTGCCGTCCTTCTCGCTCGGCGACTACGAGTGGATCCTCGCCTTCGAGGCCGACGAGCTGTACCGCATCGTCGACCTCATGCGCCACCTGCGCGGCTCCGAGGCGCGGCTGCACGTCCGCGAGGAGGTCCCGTTCTACACCGGCCGCCGCAAGCCGGTCACGGAGCTGGTGGCCGGCCTGGCCTGACCGGCCGCACGGCCTTCAGGGACGGCTCGGGGCTCACTTCTCACCGGGCTCGGGCTCCGCGTGCGGCTTGCAGACCGCGTCGCGCGCCGGGACCCGCCCGGTGAGCAGGTAGTCCTCGGTGTACTTGTTCACGCAGTCGTTCTCGCTGAACGCGATGCCGTGCGTGCCCGCGTCCCGCTCGGTGACCAGCCGGGACCCCGCCAGCCTGCGGTGCAGCTCCAGCGCGCCCGAGTACGGCGTGGCGCCGTCCCGCTCCGCCGCCAGCAGCAGGACCGGAGGCAGCACGCCGGGGGCCGTACGGACGTCCAGCGGGCGCCCGCCGGCCTCGGTGGCCGACCGCGGCCAGAAGGCGCACGGCAGGTTCATCCACGCGTTGTCCCACGTCTCGAACGGCGCGACCTGCGCCACCAGGGTGTTGTCGCGGTCCCAGGTGGGCCAGTCGCGCGGCCAGGCCGCGTCGTTGCACTCCACGGCCGTGTAGACCGCGTCGCCGTTCTCGTCCGACACCGCGTCCGCCGGGTCCGGCGCCGCCTGCGCGATCAGCGGCTTCGGGTCGCCCTTGAGGTACTTCGACAGCGCGGCCGCCCGGATCGGCCAGTAGTGGTCGCTGTAGCCCGCCGTCAGGAACGCCGACTGGAGCTGCGCAGGGCCGACCTTGCCGCCCGCCGGCTTGCGGCGCAGCTGCGCGGCCGCCCGGTAGTACGACCGGCCGACCGCTTCCGCCGTCGTGCCGAGGCGGTAGGTCTTGTGATGCTTGGCGACCCAGGTGCGCCAGTCCTTCCAGCGGCCCTCGAAGGCGATGTTCTGCTCGAGGTTGCTGCGGTACCAGATCTTGTCCGGGTCCGGGTTCACCACGCTGTCGAAGACCATGCGGCGCACGTGCCCCGGGAAGAGCGTCGCGTACACGGCCCCCAGGTACGTGCCGTACGACGCGCCCATGAAGGTCAGCTTCTTCTCGCCCAGCGCGGCCCGCAGCATCTCCAGGTCACGCGCGTTGTTCAGCGTGTTGTAGTACTTCAGCGCCGTACCGGCACGGCGCGCGCAGCCCTCCGCGTACGCACGCGCCTCCTTGATCTTCCGCTGCTTGAAGCGCTCCGAGGGGTGCACCGGGCTGTCCGAGGGCGCCTCGGAGGCATGCTTCGGGTCCTTGCACGAGAGGGGCGCCGACCGGCCCACCCCGCGCGGCGCGTAGCCCACGAAGTCGTACGCCCTGGCCGTGCGGCGCCACTCGGGCAGCTCGGCGTACATGGGGAAGGGCATCGCGGAGCCACCGGGGCCGCCGGGGTTGTACAGGAGCGCACCCTGCCGCTCCTTCGGGGGGCCACTGGCGCGCCGCCTGCTGACGGTGAGGTCGATCTTCTTGCCCTCGGGGTGCGCGTAGTCCAGCGGCACGCGGACCGTGCCGCACTGCACGCCGGACGGCAGGTGCTCCACGGCGGGGCAGCGGCCCCAGGCGATCTTCGGGGCAGGTGCGGGTGCGTGGGCGGCGGCCGGAGCGGTCGAGGGGAGCCCGGCCGCCGGGGCGGCTGCCAGGGTGCCCAGGACCAGTGACCCGATGGTGCCGAACAGCGCTACTGCCTTCACAAGCCTTCCCTTCGTGGGTCACCGTGCCGACGTGCCGCCTCCGGATGGCGTCACGGGGTGTGACAAAAGGGATACTTGAGCGGCGATTTGACGATGTAAAGCACCGGGCGCCGGTGTCGGAAGGGATGCCCCGGAAGAGTCCGCACGGGAGCGCGTGGGGGATGCCGCGGGGCGCCGCGCGCCCGCGCGGGCGCCGTGCGCCGCGTACGGAGGGCGGGCGGGACGGGACGGGCCGGGGCCCTCGGCACGGGACTCCAGGGTTTCGGCTTCCGGCTTCCGGTTCTGTGCTTAGGCTCCGGGCTTTCGGCTCCCGGCTTTCGCCTCCGAGCTTCGGCTCCGGGCCGAGGGCCGGCGCGGTCAGCCCCTGCCCGCCGCGTGCGGGCCGTTGCCCCCGCGGTTCTCCTGGCCCCCACCGTGGCCGGCGCCGCCGTTCCGGCCTTCCCCGCGGCCTTCGCCGTTGCCGGGCGCCGCACCGTTGCCGCGCGCCTCGCCGTTGCCGGGACCCATGCCGTTGCCATTGCCGGGGCCCTCACCGTTGGCGGGGTCCTGCGGCGCGGGTGTCGAGGCGGCCGGCGGGAGGGAGTACGTCGCGGTGGGTGAGGGCGCGGGTGCGGCGGGGGCGGCAGGGGCCGCGGACGCCGCGGGTGCGGCGGGCGGTGCCGAGGGCGCGGGCGTGGGCGAGGCCGGCGGCGTGGGCGAGGCGGAGGACTGGGTGTCCCGGGCGATGCCGTCGAAGTTCACGAGACCGGTGCGTTCGAGCACGCCGATGTGGTCGAGGACGGTCGCGTTGGCGTCGTCCGCCAGCCCGCGTACCAGCGAGTTGCGGGTGGTCGCGCGGACCTGGGCGACGACCGTGAAGACCCGGCCGTGCGCCAGCCGCAGGATGTTGGCGAACTTCCGGTCGTAGTCGGTACCGCGCGCCGCGGCCAGCTCCGTGAGCCAGCCCTGCTGCTGCGCGTTGGGCTGGTTGGGCAGGTCGACGCCGAGCTGCGCCGCCACCTGCCGCACGTGGCGGTCGAGCGAGGTGTGGCCGGAGACCAGGTGCTCGCCCGCGGTCCGTACGGCCTTGGTGGTGCCGCGTTCCTCGGCCTGCTGCCCGGCCGGCAGCTCCCACAGCCCGGCGAGCCGGACCTTGTTCACGAAGTCGCGGTCGAGCGCGGAGAGCGGGCCGAAGCGGGTGGCCACGGTGCCCGCGTTGATGTCGGTGCCGGCCGCGGACAGCCCGGCGAAGGACAGGATGGGGAAGAGCAGTGCGGCTGCCGTCGCGACGAGAGCGGCGACGACGAGACCGGTTCCGGTGACGGATCGCATGGTGCCTCCTGGTGCGGACCCGCACGCTAGTCCGACCGTCCCCACCCGCACCCCCGCTTCCCCGAACCCCGCTCAACGGGAGCAGCACGTTGGTACGTTGACGTGTTTCCGGAACGCGCGGCGTACGGGGCCGGGCCGGAGGGCGCCGTCGCGTATGAGGGTGCGCGCGAGAGTTGCGTACGGGGGCGGCCGGGACCGCTGCGTACGAGGCGCGTAACGGCGCTGTGTACGGGGGGCGGACCGCTGTGTACGAGGGTGCGCACGAGCGCTGCGTACGGGGCAGCTGGGGCCGCTGCGTACGAGGCGCGTCTCGGTGCGGCGTACGGGGGTGGCCGGGCCGCTGTGTACGAGGGTGCGCGCGAGAGCTGTGTACGGGGGGCCGGACCGCTGCGCACGAGGGCGGCCGGCACCGCTGCGCACCGGGTGCCGGGGATCGCTGCGCATGAGGGGCATGCGGGCTGCTGCGCATGGTGATCGTGCGGGCGCCGCGCTCCGGGGGGAGTCGGGGCGCCGCGCCTTGGAGGAGTCGGGAGCCGGGCCCCGGAGGGGGCGGGGCCCGCTCCTCGGGAGGTGCGGGTGTCGCGTCCCAGGGGGCGTCAGCTGCTGGAGCTGCCGCAGGAGGAGCCGCCGCCGGAGCTGCCCCCGCAGGAGGAGCCGCTACCGCACGACGAGCCCCCGGAACCACCGCACGAGGAGCCGCCGCAACCCGACCCGCCCCCGGAGGAGCCGCACCACAGGCCGCCCGCGTCGCCAGCCCGTGCTCCAGCCGCCGCCCGGCCCGGCCCCGGCCGAGGCCACCGCGGCGGCACCGGCCCCCGACGCCGCCCGCTGCGCCTCCTGCAGGTACTCCCGCAGCACCTGGTCCACCAGCAGCGCCGCGCCCCCGACGGCCACGGCGAGCGCGGCGGGCTGGCCCGCCGGGCCGGCGGCGGCCGCCTTGTTGGCCGTACGGAAGCGCTTCAGGACACGCTTGCCCTCCTTCGTGATGCGACGGCGCACGGCGTTCCGGCAGAGCGTGCCGATGAAGATCCCGGCGAACACGGCGGGCGTCACCTTCAGCACGAACGGCATGTTCTGCGGGTACTGCGGAGCGCCGTCGTCCAGCCCGCCCGTCACCGATTGGAAGATGCCGAGGAAGAAGATGCCCATGCACGCGCCGATCTGCAGCCGGGCCAGCTGCCGCCACGGCCGGCCGGCCTCCGGGCGGCGCAGCAGGCCGCGGTCGGCCAGCCGGTCGCCGATCTGCTGGACGGCCGCGCTGCGCATGATCACGGGGCGCAGCCGGGCCAGCGAGCCGCCCGGCGTCCGCGCGAGCGCCTCCAGCACCGCGGACTCGACCGGGTCGTGCGAGACGGCGGGACGGCGCGCGGTGACCGTCCCGGGGCCGCCGATGACCAGCCGGCCGTCGCTGTGCATCCCGGCGATCGCCGCGTCGGCGACCCGGCCGGGGCCGCCGGCGAGGAAGGCGTTCTCCCAGAGGTCGTGCGAGGGCACGTCGACGAGCACCGTCCGCGGGGACGGCGCGGCGCGGCGGGTGTGGACCGTACCGACGATGAGCACCACCGAGGACGCGGCGACGGCCAGGTACACCAACTGCGCGAAGGACAACGTGATTACCTCCCACTCCGGGGTCTGCCGACATACTCCACCCGCGAGGCGCCTTCCGGCACGTCACGGGCCCTGCTCCGGCCGTCGCCCGCCGGGCCGTCCCCGTCCGGCCGCCCGCCGCCGGGCCGGGGCAGGAAGCCGGCCAGCGTGCGGGCCAGGCGGGCCAGCCGCGCCGCGGGGCGGGCCGGCGGCGGGGTGGGGCCCGCGCGCTCGCGCCACCACTGTGTCAGCTTCCGCCGCGCGGCGGGGTGCGCCGGCAGCCCGAGGGCGAGCAGATGGCCGGCGAAGTCCAGCGCGTCCCGGCGGTAGCCGCCGCGCATCGGCCGGCGGTGCGCGTAGTCCAGGAAGGCGGTGCGGTAGTCCGCTCCGAGTATGCCGGGCAGCTCGGGCGCCACCGCGGCGACCACGTCGGCGCGCTTGGCGGCCAGGGCGCGCCGCTGCACGGCGAGCCGCTCCGTGTCGAACCCCGCCGGATCGGCACCGTCCGACACGAGAGCGGCCAGCAGCTCCTCCTGAGCCGCGGCCAGCCGCAACCGGGCGGCCTCGGTCCCTCCGGGAGTGGCGGGGCCTCCTCCGGGTGTGGCGGGGCCTCCTCCGGGTGTGGCGGGGGCGTGCTGGCCTCCGGAAGCGCCGCCCCGGCCTCCGTGAGCACCCCGGCCGTCGGACGCGTGCCGCTCCTCGGACGTGTGCCGCTCCTCGGGCGCCCCCGGCTCGGCAGCCGGCAGCGGGTCAGGCAGTCGCTCGGGCATGGGGCGCGGCCTCCTCCACGACGTCCCGGATGGCGTCCAGTTCGGCGGCCAGCTCGGCCACCGGCGGGAAGTTCTCGTCCCGTTCGAGGAGCACGCCGGGCGGGCTCACCCGGGCGCACAGCTCGCCCAGGACGTCGAGGACGGGCTGCGTCACGGGGTGCGCATGGCTGTCGTGCCAGACGCCGTCCCGTTCGAACCCGCCGGCCACATGGACGTACGCGATCGCCTCCACCGGCAGCGCGTCCAGCGCCGCCGCCGGGTCCTCGCCCCGGTTGACCCGGTTGGTGTGCAGGTTCGCCACGTCGATGAGGAGCCGCACACCGGTCCGCTCCACGAGCTCGGCGAGGAACTGACCCTCGGTCAGCTCCTCGCCCGGCCAGTTGATCAGCGCGGCGATGTTCTCCAGGGCAAGCGGTACCGGCAGCGCGTCCTGTGCGATGCGTACGTTTTCGCACAGCACGTCCAGCGCGTCGTACGTACGCGGGACGGGCAGCAGGTGCCCGGCCTCCATGCGCGGCCCCCCGGTCAGCTCACCGCCCGCCCGCACGAAGGCGATGTGCTCGGTGACGAGGGGCGCCCCGAGGGCTTCGGCGCGTTCGGCCAGCGCCGCCAGCCGACCGGCGTCCGGGCGCTCGGCGCCGCCCAGCCCGAGGGAGACGCCGTGCGGCACGACGGTGGTGCCGCGGGCGCACAGCGCTTCCAGAGCGGGCGGGAGATGGCCGGGGCAGATGTTCTCCGCGACCACCTCGACCCAGTCGATGCCGGGCAGCTCCGCGATCCCGTCGGCGATCTCGGGCCGCCACCCGATGCCGGTGCCCAGCCGGTACCGGGGCTCCGGACCGGCCCGCCGCTCCCGGTGGTCCGCACGCCCGGTACGCCCTGGCTGCTCCATCGTTCCCCCTCGCTCCGACTGTGGTGTTTCCGTACTCATCACCCCTCCGAAGAGGACGAACCGTCGACCGGCCGGGTTCAGAGCCGGATCTGAGCTTTTCCCCGCCTTTGCGCGGCGTACGAATGCGCACGGTGAGCCCGGCACGGACGTACGCCGCGAACTCGGCGCGGTTCTGCGCCGCGAACCGGCACCGTCGTGTGCGCGGCGCGCCCGGCACGGTCGTACGCCGTGAGCCCGGAACCCTGGTGCGGCGCGCACGACGCCGTACGGTGGCGGGCCGCTTGGCCGCTTGGCCGCCTGGCCGCCTGGCTCCTTGGCCGCCTGGCCTTCCGACCGCCCGCCGTCCGCGCCGTCCGCTCGCCCGACCCGCCCACCCGTCGGGCGGCCGTGCCGTGCCGTCAGCGGGCCGTCTCCGCGGCCACCGCCGCGCCGAGCCCGAAGAGGACCGTGCCGGTGAGCTGTTCGAGGCGGCGGTGGACGCGCGGGCGCCGGAAGACGGCCCGCGCACGGTGCACGGCGAGGGCCACCGCGCCCAGCCAGAGCATGCCCAGTACGGCGTGGACGGCGACCAGCATCAGCGTGGTGGCCACGACCGGCGCGCCGTGCGGGATGAACTGCGGCAGCAGCGACATGTACACCACGCCGACCTTGGGGTTCAGCACGTTCGTCAGCAGGCCGGTGCGGAAGGCACGCCACGGCGTCCGCGGCCCGTCCGCCGTCACCCCGCCCTCGAGGGCCTCCGGACCGTCCCGAAGGGCCTCCGCGGGGGTCTCCGAGGCGGCGGCCCCGGCGGGCGTCCGGGCGGCACGCCGCGCGCTGCGCAGGGCCTGGAAACCGAGCCACATCAGGTACGCGGCGCCCGCGATCCGCAGCGCGTCGTACGCCACCCGGGATGCCGACAGCATCGCCGTCAGTCCGGCCGCGCCCGCCAGCCCCCACACGAAGCACCCGGTGGCGATGCCGAGCGCGGAACACAGGGCGGCGCGCCGCCCCGCCCCGAGTGCCGTGCGCAGCACGACGGCGAAGTCCGGACCGGGGGAGACGGTCAGCAGCGCGGCGACGACCGTGAAGCCGAGGAGTGAGGTGTACACGTAAGAAACCGTACGTGCCCCGCCGTGCCCCGCCGCCCGCGGGGCACTCGGGGGCCGCCGGCCGCGCCGCATACAGGGCCTGGCGACCGCGCCCACTCGGGTGCCGACGGCCGCCCGGCACCCGGGTCCGCCGACCGCCCGGTACCCAGGGCCTGACGACCGCAGAGCCTCAGGGCCTGACGGCCGCAGAGCACCCAGGGACCAACGGCCGCGCGGCCCTCGGGGCCTGAGAGCCGCAGGACACTCAGGGCCTGACGGCCGCAGCGCACTCGGGACCGCCCGCCGCAGCGCACTCGGAGCCACCCGCCGCAGCGCATTCAGGGCCCGCCGATCGCAGCGCACTCGGGACCTGCCCGCCGCAGCGCACTCGTGAGCCATCCGCCGCAGCGCATTCGGGGCCCGCTGATCGCAGCGCATACGGACCCCGCCCGCCGCAGCGCACTCGGGACCCGCGAGGACCGACCCCCTCAGCGCCGGGTGAACTCCGGCTGCGTCACCGTGTCGACCCGCGTCGCGCGCCCGAGGAGGGCCACCTCGCGGAACTGCCACAGCAGTGCACCGGTCGGCGCGTGGATCACCATCCCCGCGCGCAGCGGCATCTGGAGCAGCGGGCCGCCGTCCGGTGCCGTCGCCCACCGCGGCAGGTCCGGCTTCATCAGCCGCCGCAGCGGTACGTGGTGCAGCGACTGCACCTCCTTCGGGTCCGGGCGCGGCAGCACCGGGCCCCGCGGGACGACGACGAGCGGTGTGATCACGAAGCCGGAGTCGGTACGGAAGTCGTCCAGCAGCCCGGCGACCTCCTCCGGGCCGGCCTCGACGCCGGTCTCCTCGGCCAGCTCCCGCAGCGCCGCCTCCTCCGCCGACTCCGCCTCGTCCAGGCGGCCGCCCGGGAGCGCCCACTGCCCGGCGTTCCGGCCGCGCGGCGCCCGCTTGATCACCAGGACGTGCGGCTCGTCCCGGAACGGCACCACGGTGAGGCACACGGCGGCGCTGCGCACGCCTTCCGGTACGGGGACCGCGCGTCGCTCGAACGCCGCCAGATTGGCGCGCAGCGCGGCTTCGAGCCGGGACGGGTCCGCGAAGTCCGCTTCCTTCAACGTCGACATCGGCATCATCACGATGTACCACGCCCGGACGCCCGTTCCCACCCCTTCGTGGCCGTTCGCCGGCCTCCGTTCGGCGTAGCTTCACTCGCTCTTGCCCCGCCCCGCGCGGGGCTGGTCCCATGGGGGAGGGGCGGGGCCCGCGCCACGGCGTCCGCCCGCCGGAGAAGAGTCCCGCAAGGGGTGATGTCCGTGAAGCCGACACCGGACGACCCCGACCGGCTCTTCCTCCCGCCGGACGACGACCTCGCGCCGAACCGCCCGGGTGAGACGCTGCGTACCTTCCTCGCCGAACACCCGCTGGACGGCTTCGCCCTCTTCGGGGCCAGACTCCTCGGCCGCCGTCCGGTGCAGGACGACTGGCGGCGCCGGCTCGCGGCGGAGTGCGAAGTGGGCGCGGAGCTGGAACGGCTGGGCCGCGGTGGCTGGTACGTACTGCACTCCGTGCCGTTGCCGCCGGGCAGCGAGATCAGCCACCTCCTGATCGGCCCGGGCGGTGTCTTCTGCCTCGCCACGGAGGCCGTGCGCGCCGCGCGGGTACGGGCGGACGACAGCGATGTGCGCCCGGGCCCGGGCCGGCGCCCGCTGCCGTACGTACGCCGGGCGCGTCAGCGTGCCGTGCGCGCCACGTACGCGCTGACCCGCGCCTGCGGTTTCCCGGTGCCCGCCCGCCCCGTCCTCGTCCTCGTCGGGCCCCGCCACGTGGAACGGCTGCCGGAACCGGCGGAGGCGTACCCCCGCGGCGAGCCGGAGGTCCGGCTCGTGGCCGGCGCCCACGCGGTCACGGCCCTCGGCGCGCTCGGCGGCGTACTGGCCCCCGCGGCCGCCGACCGCATCCACACCGTCGCCCGCAACCGCTGGACCTGGAACGACCTCTGACCCCGTCGGCAAACGACCACTGGCACCCGCCGGCACCGGACCGCCGACCCAGCGTGGCCCCGGCCGCTCGGGAGCCGACGAGCGGTCGCCGCCCACGGACGATGCGTCCGCCGACGGCGTCAGGCTCCCCGGGAACGTCGGACAGCCGCAACCGCTGCGGGGCGAAGGGCCGCTCGGCACAGTTGTGCAGCGGCGCTTGGCCTCGCGCGTCCTGGGCCGCGCTTGGCCCTGGGCGTCCTGGGCCGTACCTGCCCGGAAGCCGAGCCGTCGTGTCCTCGGCGCAGCCGCCCCGGGCCGGCAACGACACCCGTCCGCCCGGAACCGCGCGCAGGCGGGGTGTGCCCTCAGCAGTGAGCGAGTGGCGCCCCGGGAGCCCGGGAGCCCGGGAACCCGGGAGCCCGGAAGGCCCGGGAGCCAACGGCCCAACCGCACTCGCCGGCCTCCGGCCGAGCCCGTCAGGAAACGGTCTACCGCAGCGCCGGGTGGTCCGCCACGACCGTGCAGGAGCCCGGGGCGATCTCCGTGAAGCCCGCGTCGCGGACGACGGGGAGGCCGCTGCGGGTGAGCCGCGCCCACTGGTCCGGCTCCGCCGTGCGCACGGCCAGCGGGAAGCCGGCCGCCCGCCAGGACTCCCGCTCGGCCCCGGACAGCTCCCACCACGCGAGCTGCGCGCCGTGGCCCGCCTGCGCCATCGCCTTGCCGGCCGACATCTCCAGCTCCGGGCTCAGCCACAGCACCGGGGCCTCCGGGTCGGGCGCGGCCGGCGGCTCCGGGTCGTCCAGCTCCGTACCGGAGACCTGGAGCTTGGCCAGGTCCTTGGGCCAGCCGTCCAGCGGCACCGGCGGGAAGACCCGCACCTCGGCGGAGCCGCCGTCCACCGTGATGCCCGGCAGGGCCCCGGCCCGGCGCCATTCCGCGCCCCGCGCCCGCCGCACGACCTTGCGTATCCGGGCGTCCTGCCAGTCCCGTACGGCCGCGGCCCACTCGCCCTCACCCCGCGCGCGCTCGTCCGAGAGGAGCACCAGGACCGCCCGCGCGGCCGTCTCCAGCGCGTCCGTGCGCGCCGGCGGCGCGGTCTTCTCCAGCCGGACGACCAGCGGCAGCACGAACTGCGGCGCCGCGTCGCGGTCGGCCTCCGCGCGCGGAGCGGCGGACGCCGCCGCGCTGTCCGCCGCGGCCGCGGTGTCCGGGCCGTCCGGGGCGTCGGTGCTGCTCAGGCTGGTCTCAGTGGTCTCGGTGTCACTCACGAATTCAGTCTGCCAGCCCCCACTGACATTCCCCGCGCGGGAGCCCGCCCGGCTCTTGCGCGGCAGCCCGTCGGCTCTTGCGCGGCAGCCCGTCGGCTCTTGCGCGGGAGCCTGCTCGGCCCCCGAGAGGGGGCCGCCCGGACCTCGCGAGGGAGCCCGTCCGGGCCCGGCGGGCCGCGCGACGCGTACCGACGGCACCGCCCACCCGTATGTGCTTGGCGGAGCCAATCGTTCCGGGTGATCATCCTCGGCATGCAGAGCGAACTCTTCTCGTCCGAGAACTTGGTCACGCAGGCCACCGCCCCCGGCATGTCGCTGCAGAACGCCAAGTCGATCAAGTACGTGGTGGACGGCGAGTGCTACGCGCGCCAGGGCTCCATGGTGGCCTTCCGCGGCAACCTCCAGTTCGAGAAGCAGGGCCAGGGAGTGGGCAACTTCCTCAAGCGCGCGGTCACCGGCGAGGGGCTCGCGCTGATGGCCGTGCGCGGTCAGGGCGAGGTGTGGTTCGCGCACGAGGCGCAGAACTGCTTCATCGTGGACCTCGCCCCCGGCGACAGCCTCACCGTCAACGGCCGGAACGTGCTGTGCTTCGACCCCACCCTCTCCTACGAGATAAAGGTCGTGAAGGGCGCCGGCATGACCGGCGGCGGGCTCTTCAACTCCCTCTTCACCGGCCACGGCAAACTCGGTGTGATCTGCGAGGGCAACCCCATCGTCATCCCGGTGAGCCCGCAGCTGCCGGTCTTCGTCGACACCGACGCGGTGGTCGGCTGGAGCGCCGCCCTGAAGACCTCCCTGCACCGCTCGCAGAGCCTCGGTTCGATGATCCGCGGCGGTTCGGGCGAGGCCGTTCAGCTGCGCCTGGACGGCGAGGGCTTCGTGATCGTGCGCCCGAGCGAGGCCAAGCCCGAGCAGGCGTCGAAGGGCTGAGACACCGGACCGGGCAGCCACTCGGTCGGGCAGGGAAGGGCTGAGCCTTCCGGCCGGGCCACGATGAGACGGGCAACTGGGCCGGCACGGAGGCGGGGGACCACAGGGGGACCGCATGAAGCTGCACAAGGTGGGGCGGCGCTACGGGCTGCGCGGCCCCTGGGTGCTGCGCGACGTCGACCTCGAAGTGCCGCGCGCCGCTCTGCTGCGCTTCGAGGGCGCGAACGGCAGCGGCAAGTCCACGCTGCTGCGCCTGCTCGCGGGGATCGACGCGCCGAGCACCGGCCGCGTCACGGGGCGCCCACGCACCGCGTACGTACCGGAGCGCTTCCCCGCTGCGCTGCCCTTCACCGCCCTCGGATACCTCAGCCACCTCGGGCGCGTCCACGGGCTGCGCGGTGCCGAGCCGGCCCGCCGCGCCACGGAGTGGCTGGAGCGCTTCGGGGCGGCGGGCCACGCCCGTACGCCGCTCGCCGAGCTCTCCAAGGGCACCAGCCAGAAGGTCGCCGTCGCCCAGGCGCTGCTCGCCGAGCCCGAACTGCTCGTGCTGGACGAGGCGTGGACCGGCCTGGACCGTACGGCGCGTGGCACGCTCGACCGCGCTGTGGCCGAACGCGTCGCTGCGGGCGGCACCGTCGTGTTCGTCGACCACGATCCCGCCCGTCTGGCCGGCGCCGCTGACGCCTGTTACCGGGTCGTGGACACGGGCCTGCGCCGCCAGGAGGCAGCCGCGTACGCCTCGGACGCCGCCCCCGGTCCGCGCGTCACCGTGGTGGCGCAGGGCCCGCCCGGCGCCGACCCGCCGCCGGGCCTTCCGGGGGCGCCGCGCACCGCGCCCGGCCCGGACGGCACGACCCGGCTCACCGTGCCCGCCACGCACTCCGACACGCTGCTGCACGCGCTCCTCACGGCCCGGCCGCCCTGGCACATCCACGCCGTCGCCCCTGAGGAAGCCCGTCCCACCGAGGGAGCCCGTTCCCCTGAGGGAGCCCGCCCCACTGAAGGAGCCCGATTCCCTGTCCCCGAGGGAGCCCAGTTCCCTGAGCAAGCCCCTTCCGACCGCACCGCACGGAGGCCGGACATCCCGTGACACCGCTGCTCCGCTACTACGTGGCGCTGCTCATCGGCTCGCACCGCTGGCTGCCGCCCACCCTCGTGTACGCCGCGTTCGTGGCGATCGGCATCCGGGCGGGCGACCCGGTGCTCGACGGGCTCGGGTACGCCGCGGCCCCGCTGCTGCCCGTGGCCGCCTGGCTGGTGCGGGCCGGGGTGACCGCCGAGCCGCCCGCGGCGCGGGCCTGCACGGCGGCGGCCGCCGGGCCCGGCCGCGCGCACCTGGCGGCCGTCCTGGCCGCCACGCTGGCCGCGACGGTGCTCGGGGTGCTCGGCACGGCCTTCACCGCGCTGGTCTCCGACCCGCGCAGCGCCGATCACCGCATCGCGGTACCGCTGGGGCCAGCGGTCCTCGCCGGGGCGCTCACGGCCCTCTGCTGCGTCCTGCTGGGCACGGCCGTCGGGGCGCTGGCCAACCGGCCGGTGTTGCACAGCCCGGGGTGGGCGATCCCCACGGGCGCGCTGGCCGCCCTGATGCTCCTCGTCGCCGCGGGCTCGCCCGCGAACGCCGCGGTCAGCGGCCTGGTCACCGGTTCGTCGCACGGCACGGTGACCGTTCCCTGGCTTCCGCTGGGCGCCGCCGCCCTGATCGCGGTGGCCGCCGTCGGCGCGGCGTGCGTGCTCAGCTCCCGGCGCACCTGAGTTCCCGGCGCACCTGAGCCCGGCCGGCAGCCGCACACGGGCGTGCGACCCTACAGGGCTTCAGAAGGGCACAGGCTGCAGACCGGCACGGGCTTCAGGCCGTGCCCAGGCTTTAGGCTCGGGACCATGTCGTCCGCCAGTCAGCGCCCCGCCCACGAAGACGCACCGCCCGCGCCCTCCGAGGAGGGCACGCGCGCTGCCTCCGGGGAGGAGACGCCCGCCGCCTCCCCGGAGGAGCCGTTCGCCGAGTGCGTCCTGTGCCGTGCGCCCACCGAGTACCCGGAGTCCACGCCCGGCATCGTCCTGTGCCCGCCGTGCGAGTGGCTGGAGGCCCAGCGCACCGCCTGCTCGGGCTGAGCCGCCCGCCCGGGCCGGTGGAGCGGACGGTGCGCCGGCCGTGCCGGACGCACCGCCGCTGCCGGCGTCAGACCGTCAGAACGGACCGGTCACCGCGAACGTCGTCCCCGGCGTGTAGCAGTTCACGTACATCGTGCGCCCGTCCGGCGCGAAGGTGACGCCGGCGAACTCGCCCCACTCCGGCTTCTCCGGCGTCCCGATGTTCTGCCGGCCGCGCGCCATCGGGTACACCGCGCCCTTCCGCGTCACACCGAAGACGTGCTGCGCGCCGTCGCCGTCCTCGCAGACCATCAGGCCCCCGCTGGGCGCCAGGCAGATGTTGTCCGGGGACTCGCCGGGCAGCTGCAGGTCCGTGTCCGGCCCGAAGACGACGACCAGTGTCAGCCGCCGCGCCTTCGGGTCGTACTTCCACACCTGCCCGTAGTGGTCGGCGGCCGAGCCCTCGTCCCGGTGCGCGAAGCTGGACACGAAGTACACGCAGGAGCCGCCCCAGTAGCAGCCCTCCAGCTTCTGGGCGTGCGTGATGCCCTTGGGCCCGAAGTCCTGGAAGCGGATGGCGGTCTGCTTCGCCAGCGGGTCGGGGACATCCACCCATTCGATGCGGTCGAACGTCGCGCCCGTCTCCTGAATGGCGGAGAGGTCCTTCACCCCCGGTACGCGCATCGCCTGCAGCCGGCCGCCCGCACGCAGCGAACCGATGCCGCCCATCGGCTTGTTCGGGTGGAAGCGGTAGAAGAGCCCGAACGGCTTCTCGAAGGCGTCCTCGGTCTCGTAGACCGTGCCGTCCCGCGGGTCGATGGCGATCGCCTCGTGCTGGAAGCGGCCCATGTCCGTGAGCGGCACGGCACCGGTGCGGCGCGGGTCGTACGGATCGACCTCGAAGATGAAGCCGTGGTCCTTGGTGTAGCCCTCCTCGCCCGCCTTGAACTCGGTCTCCTCGCACGTCAGCCAGGTGTTCCACGGAGTGGGACCGCCCGCGCAGTTGGTGGAGGTGCCGGCGATGGCGACCCGTTCGGAGACCACCCCGTTGTGCGCGTCGACCTCGATGGCCGTGCAGCCGCCCTCGCCCATGGGGTCGTAGGTGATGCCGGACACGGTGGGCACGGGGGAGCGGGACTTCTTGCGGTTCTCGTGGTTGCGCACGAGGTGGGTGTGGCCCCGGCGGCCCCTGAAGGCGGCCATGCCGTCGCAGTTGCTCGGTACCTTGCCCTCTCCGGAGCGCAGCGGGTCGCCCTCCCGGGACAGGACCTTGTAGCGGAAGCCCTTCGGGAGGTCGAGCAGACCGTCCGGGTCGGGCACCAGCGGTCCGTAACCGCTCCTGCCCATGGCCTGGGCGGCGGTGCCGGCGAAGATCTCCGAGACGGCGCCGGAGAAGACGATCCCCGCTCCCACCGCGCCGGTTCTGGCGAGGATCTGACGTCGTGTTGCGGACATGAGGCAACTCCCTGCTGGCGGACAGGTGATGACCGCACGTGTGTACCACGTCACAGGGGGGCCGGGAAATACGCGCGTAGAGGGTGCCGTGGGAGGCAGTGGCGGGCTGCTGGGCGCCCCGGCGGGGCGCCGGGGCGCTACTTCTCCGTCAGCTGCTTCGCGTCCCGCGCCAGGGCCGTCAGGCGGGATATCGCGCGGAAGTACTTCTTGCGGTAGCCGCCCTTGAGCATGTCCTCGCTGAACAGCTCGTCGAACGGCTTGCCGGACGCCAGCACCGGCACCTCGCGGTCGTAGAGCCGGTCGGCCAGCACTACGAGGCGCAGCGCCGTGGACTGGTCCGGGACCGCCTGGACGTCCGTGAGGCACACCGCCCGGATCCCGTCGCACATCGCGCCGTACCGGCTGGGGTGCACCTTCGACAGGTGGTCGAGCAGCGCGGGGAAGTCGTCGAGCGAGGCGCCCGGCGTGGCGTAGGCGACCCGGGTCACGGTCTCGTCGTCGAACGGCGCGGGCGCCTCGGGCAGGCCGCGGTGGCGGTAGTCCTCGCCGTCGATGCGCAGCGGCCGGAAGTGCGCGCTCAGGCCCTGGATCTCGCGCAGGAAGTCGGCGGCCGCGAAGCGGCCCTCGCCGAGCTTCCCCGGAAGCGTGTTCGAGGTGGCGGCGAGCGCCACGCCGTGCTCGACCAGCTTGGCCAGCAGGGAGGAGACCAGGACCGTGTCACCGGGGTCGTCGAGTTCGAACTCGTCGATGCAGAGCAGGCGGTGGCCGCTGAGGGTGCGGACCGTCTCCTGGAAGCCGAGCGCGCCGACCAGGTTGGTCAGCTCCACGAAGGTGCCGAAGGCCTTGAGTTCCGGGGCGGCCGGCGTCGCGTGCCACAGGGAGGCCAGCAGGTGGGTCTTGCCGACGCCGTAGCCGCCGTCCAGGTAGACGCCGCGCGGCCCCTTGGGGGCCTCGGGCTTCTTCGAGAACCAGCGCCGCTTGCCCCCCGAAGGGCTCGCGGCACCCCCGATGCCCGCCGCGAAGGAGCTGAGCACCTGTACCGCCTCGGCGTGGCTGGGCTGCGCCGGGTCCGGGATGTACGTCTCGAAGCGCGCGCTCTGGAAGCGCGGCGGCGGCACCATCTCCGCGACCAGCCGGTCGGCGGGGACATGCGGGGCGCGCGCGGTGAGGGCGGCCGGAGCCGCGTCGTCCGAGGGACCGGCGGACCGGCCGGCTATCGGAGCGGGCTGCGAGGGCGACGAGGGGTTCGAAGGTGACACAGCGCTCCAGGGTAGTCGCTGCGCGGCAGGCGACGGGCCGCTGAGCGAGACATGTCACACGGCCGCCGCCGTGCCACACTGCGGCGTATGCGACGTCTGTTCCCTTTCCCCGCCCAGCCCGCGCCGTCCGAAACCGCTTCCCCCGAAGGAGTCGTCGACGCGGTGATGTCTTCGCCGCCGAACGGGTACCGGGAGTGGATGGAAAATCGGGAGTGGACGCTGGACGAGCTGGCGGACGCCTATGCGTACCCGGAGCCCGCGGACGCGGCGCCGGAGGGCGCGGGGGCGGCGGCACACGGGTGGCTGCGCGCCAACATGGTGTCCTCCGTGGACGGCGCCGCGCACCACGACGGCCGTTCGCAGCCCCTCTCCAGCGACGCCGACATGCGCATCTTCGGGGTGCTGCGGGGCCTGGCCGACGCGGTCGTGGCCGGCGCCGAGACGGTGCGCAAGGAGGGGTACCGGCCGGCCAGGGCGCGCGAGGCGTTCGCCGCCCGCCGCGCGGCGGCAGGGCAGGCGCCCGCCCCGGCGATCGCGGTGGTGACGGCCAGCATGGACCTGGACTTCTCGCTGCCGCTCTTCACCGAGCCCCTGGTGCCCACGGTGCTGCTCACCGGCGCCGCCGCCGACGAGAACCGGGTACGCGAGGCCCGCGCGGCCGGTGCGGAGGTGGTCTTCGTCGGGGAGGGCGCCGCTGTGGACCCCGCGCGGGTGCCCGGCGCGCTCGCGGACCGGGGACTGACCCGGCTGCTCACGGAGGGCGGGCCCCGGCTGCTCGGCCAGTTCGCCGCGGCGGGCGCGCTCGACGAGCTCTGCCTGTCGCTGGCGCCGATGGTGACGGCGGGCGACGCGCCGCGGATCATGAACGCGCCCGGCCTGACGGACCCGGACCGCTTCCGGCTGGTGTCCGTACTCGAGGAGGACGGGTTCCTGTTCACCCGCTACCGACGGCCATGAACCGTTTCATCGGATCTCCCCGGCGTTCAGCGGAATAACCCGTTCCGCTTAGCTTCCGTTGGGCACACTAAAGGACAAAGACCCCGTCCCTGACGGGGAAGGATGGTTTCTGTCGGACCGCTCCCCGGGGGCGGTCCATGCAGCGGAGAAGAAGGGCACGCGTCGTGTTCACGAGCGTTTTGATGATCGAGAAGCCTCTGACGCCCGCGGACGTGGAGTTCGTCACCACGCTGCACGGCGACGACGAGGTCTCCTTCGTCGTCCTCATGCAGCCGCGCGGCGAGCAGGACGTCTTGCTGCGGGCCATCGACGACGTCGCCCTCGGCGAGTTCGACGAGGCGGTGCGGGAGGGCGACGAGCCCGAAGGGGAGCGGGCCGAGCCGCCCGCGGAGCGCGCCCTGTCGCACACCTTGCAGCAACTGCGGAACGCGGGCGCTGAGGCCATCGGACAGGTGGTCGAAGACCACCCCCTGGAGCTGCTCCGGTCGGTCGTCGACGAGACGGGGGCCGACGAGGTGATCGTGCTGACCGCGCCGCACTTCGTGGAGGAGTTCTTCCACCGCGACTGGGCCTCCCGCGCCCGCCACAAGGTCGGCGTGCCCGTACTGAAGCTGTTCTCGCACGCGCCCGGCGAGCCTGCGGAGGAGCAGGACGAGACGGCCGGGAGCTGACCGCACGCTCGCTCCACGGCCTCTCAGGCGCCCGCCGGCGCCCGCGTACCGACCCGCCCGTCCCGGACCTCCACGACGGCGTCCACGGCGCCCAGGTGTGCCCTGTCGTGGGTGACGAGCACGGTCGCCGTGCCGCGCCGGCGGGTGAGCGCGGTCAGCAGCTCCAGCACGGCCGCGCCGCGCTCCTGGTCCAGCGCGCTGGTCGGCTCGTCGACCAGGAGGACGGCCGGGTCGTTCATCAGGGCCCGCGCGATGTTGACCCGCTGCCGCTGGCCGCCCGAGAGCTGGTGCGGCCGGTGGTCCGCCCGGTCCGCCAGCCCCACGGCGGCCAGCAGCTCCCGCGCCCGCGGGGCCGCCGCACGGGGCGACCGCCCGGCCAGGTGGGCCATCGCCTGCAGCTGCTCGGCCGCGGTCAGCGAGGGCAGCAGGTTGGGCTGCTGGAAGACCATGCCGACCTTGTCGCGGCGGAGCGCGGTCAGCCGCGCGCGGCTCATCCCGGTGGTGGCCACGCCGTCGATCGTGACGGTGCCGCGGTCCGGGGTGATCAGGGTGGCGGCCACCGCCAGCAGGCTGGACTTTCCGGACCCCGAGGGGCCGAGCACGGCGGTCACCGAGCCGGCGGGCACGTGCAGGGACACCGCGTCCAGCGCGGTCAGCCGGGCGTCGCCGTCGGGGTAGGTGAGGGTGACGTCGGTCAGGTCGAGGCTCATCGGGCGCTCCACGGGGTCTTGGGGGCGGTCGGGGCGGTACGGGGGCGGCGGGGGCCGTGGGACGTCACCGGGCGCTCCCCAGGGCCGTCAGTGGGTCGACGGCGGTGACGCGGCGGACGGCCAGCGCGGCCCCCACCGCGCCGAGCGCGATCATGACCAGCGCGGGCACCAGGACGGTGGCCGGCTCCAGCACGAAGGGCACGGTGCCGCCGACCGCGGCGCCCACCCCGGCAGCGAGCGCGGTGCCCAGGCCGGTACCGAGGACCAGCAGGACGACGGCCTGGCCGAGGGCGTCCCGCAGCAGGTAACGGGTCGAGGCGCCGAGCGCCTTCAGTACGGCCACGTCGCCGCTCCGCTGGATGGTCCACACGGTGAAGAACGCGCCGATCACCAGCGCCGAGATGGCGAAGAGGAAGCCGCGCATCAATTGCAGCGACCCGTTCTCGGCGGTGTAGGAGCCGATGGCCCGTACGGCGTCGGCGGACGCCACCGTCCGGGTGCCGAGCTTCCTGTCGGCGGCCGCGAGCGCGGTGGGCCCGGCGTCGCCGGCGGACAGCGCGAGGACCGTCGAGCCGCCGTCGTCCTTCGTGGCGGCCGGGCCGCCGGTCATCCGCTGCCAGTCCGCCAGCGCGGTCCACACGACGGGCGTGTGGCTGTACATCGCCCCGCCCGACACGGCGGCGGCCCGCAGCCGCTGCCCGGCGAGCGTGAACCGGTCACCGGCCCGTACGCCCAGCTCCTCGGCGGCCCGCTCGGAGAGCACGGCCGTACCGGGCGCGATCCGCGCGGCCTCGGGGGCCAGCCGGGAGCCGGGGCGCACCCCGAAGGCCGACAGTGCCGCGTTCCGCGTGCCCGACTCGCCCTTCGTGGTGGCGATGCCCAGCGGCTCGGCCCGGGCCACTCCCGGTACCGCGGCCCAGCTCCCGGCCGTCTTCGTGCTGATGTGCGAGTCGGTGAACGACACGTCGTCGTCCCCGGCGGGCGCGGAGAACACCAGGTGGTCGGCGGGGAGCGAGGTGACCGCCGAGGTGTTCTCGCGGCCCAGCCCCGCCGTCAGCCCGGACAGCAGCCCCACCAGCACGGTGATCAGCACGATGACGGTCCCCATCAGGGCGAACCTGCCCTTGGCGAACCTCAGGTCTCTCCAGGCGACGAACACGGCCTCGGACGTCCTTTGCGCACGGTGCCGGGCCCGGTGCCCGGCGGCTGCCCCCAATCTCGCTGCGGAGGCGCGCCCCGGGCATCGCGCCCGGGACGGCTTCGCCGGGATCGAAAGGACACCGGCTCGGTCAACCTTTCGGTTGATGCCGGAGTGCCGGGCGCCGCCTAGCCTTGAGGAGCGCCCCGGCCGGCCTCCGGGAGCAGCCCCGCCGCCCGTGCCCGTACGCGGCCCGCAACGGGGCAGCGCACACCGGTACGCGCACGCGCAGCCCCGTACGCGTGCGCGACGATTCGGAATGAGCACCTGAACGCGTCGTGAACCCCCACTCCCTGACCCCCGTCCTCCGTGTGCTGCGCCTCTGCCTGCATCTGATGGTCGCCGCGCTGCTGGCGCTCGCCGCCGGGCGTGCGGTCGCCGACCACGCGCCCGACGGGCCGGCCGTCATCGGTGCCGCGGGCGTGCTCGCCCTCGTGTACGCGCTCGGTCCCGTCCTCCCGAAGGTATCCGCGGCGCCCGCTGCCGCCGCCCTCTGGCTCGTCGCCGTGCTGGCCGTATGGGCGACGCTGGTCCTGCTCACCCCGGACGGCGTCTGGCTCGCCTTCCCGCTCTTCTTCGTGCAGCTCCACCTGCTGCCCCTGAGGTGGGCGCTGCCGGTCGTCGCGGTCACCACCGCCGTGGCCGTCGGGGGCTTCGGGTGGCACGCCGGCACGCTCACCATCGGGACGGTGCTCGGGCCGGCCCTCGGGGCGGCGGTCGCGGTCGCCGTCGTCCTCGGGTACCAGGCGCTGTACCGGGAGAGCGAGCAGCGGCGCCGCCTCATCGAGGAGCTGACCGTGGCCCGCAGCGACCTGGCAGCGGCCGAACGCACCGCCGGGGTGCTGGCCGAGCGCGAGCGGCTCGCCCGCGAGATCCACGACACCCTCGCCCAGGGCCTCTCCAGCATCCAGCTGCTGCTGCGCGCCGCGGAGCGCGCCCTGCCCGGCCGCCCCGAGAGCGCGCTCGGCCACGTACGGCACGCGCGGGAGGCTGCCGTCGACAACCTCGCCGAGGCCCGCCGCTTCGTACGCGCCCTCAGCCCGCCCGGTCTGGAGCACGGTTCACTGCCCGCCGCGCTGGAACGGCTGTGCGAGACGACGGCGCGCACCACCGGCCTCGCCGTGCACTGCCACGTGTCCGGCACGCCCGCAGCGCTGCCCACCCCGCACGAGGTGGCCCTGCTGCGCATCGCCCAGTCCGCGCTGGCCAACACGGTGCGGCACGCCGCGGCACACCGGGCCGAGCTGACCCTCAGCTACATGGACACCGAGGTCGCGCTGGACGTGGTCGACGACGGCACCGGGTTCCGGCCCTCCGAGGTCCCCGCCCCGGGTGCCGACACCGGGGGAGGGGGCTTCGGGCTCGCCGCGATGCGCGCCAGGGCACGCGCCCTGCACGGCACCTTCGTGGTCGAATCGGCGCCGGGGGAGGGCACCGCCGTCGCGGTCACGCTGCCCGTCGCCGACCCGTCCCCGCCGGCCCCGCCACCGGCTGGCACCGGCACCGCACCGACCGGCACCGGCTCCGCCCCGTCCGACACCGGCACAGCCCAGATCGCCTCGTCCGATCCGCCCGACCCGTCCGAACAGGCCCGCACATGACCGACGCCCCGCACTCCGGCGACCCCGTCGCGCACACCGGCGCCCCTGCCCCGGACACCGGCAGCCCCGCCCCGGCCGCCCCCGGAGGCGGCCGCATCCGCCTCCTGCTCGCCGACGACCACCCCGTCGTACGCGCCGGGCTGCGGGCCGTACTGGAGACCGAACCGGACTTCGAGGTGGTGGCCGACGTCGCCACCGCTGAGGAGTCCGTTGCGCTCGCCGCCCGGCTCGGCGTCGACGTGGTCCTGATGGACCTCCAGTTCGGCGGCGAGATGCGCGGCCCGCGGGCCACCGCCGAGATCACCGCACGGGACGGCGCGCCCCGCGTCCTGGTCCTCACCACGTACGACACGGACGCCGACATCCTGGCCGCCATCGAGGCCGGCGCCACCGGCTACCTCCTGAAGGACGCGCCGCCCGAGGAACTGGCGGCCGCGGTGCGCACCGCGGCCGCAGGGAAGTCGGCCCTCGCGCCGGCCGTCGCGCTGCGCCTGATGGACCGCATGCGCGCACCCGCCGCCGCCCTTTCGCGCCGCGAGACCGAGGTGCTCCGGCTGGTCGCCGACGGCCTGTCCAACGCGCAGATCAGCAAGCAGCTCTTCCTCAGCCAGGCGACCGTGAAGTCCCACCTGGTGCACATCTACACCAAGCTCGGCGTCGACTCCCGTACGTCCGCGGTCGCGGCGGCCACGGCACAGGGGCTGATCCGGCGCTGACCCCGCTGCGTGGCGGAGGCCGGGCGGCCGTGACCGGGATTGTCGGTGCGGGGTGCGAGAATCGGGTCCGACCGACAAGCCGACCGGCGCCCGCCGGCCGGCCGTACCGACCAGGGAGACGTCACGATGGCACCCGGCATCCCCGCCGCGATGGACCGACCGCACTTCATCGGCATCGGCGGCGCCGGCATGTCCGGCATCGCGAAGATCCTGGCCCAGCGCGGCGCCGCCGTGGCCGGCAGCGATGCCAAGGAATCGGCGACCGTCCTGGCCCTGCGCGAGGCCGGCGCCACGGTCCACATCGGCCACGCCGCCGAGCACCTGGCCGCCGACGCCACCAGCGTCGTCGTCTCCTCCGCCATCCGCGCCGACAACCCCGAGCTGGCCGCGGCCGCCGAGCGCGGCATCCCGGTCGTGCACCGCTCGGACGCCCTCGCCGCCCTCATGGACGGCGCGCGCCCCATCGCCGTCGCCGGCACGCACGGCAAGACGACCACCACGTCCATGCTGGCCGTCGCCCTGACCACCCTCGGCCTGGACCCCTCGTACGCCATCGGCGGCGACCTCGACGCGCCCGGTTCGAACGCCCGGCACGGCAACGGCGAGATCTTCGTGGCCGAGGCCGACGAGTCGGACCGCAGCTTCCACAAGTACGCCCCCGAGGTCGCCATCGTCCTCAACGTGGAGCTGGACCACCACGCCAACTACGCCTCGATGGACGAGATCTACGAGTCCTTCGAGACCTTCGTGGGCCGGGTCCGGCCGGGCGGCACCCTCGTGGTCTCCGCCGACCACCCCGGAGCCCGCGAGCTGACCGCCCGCGTCCGCGACCGCGACGGCCTCACGGTCGTCACCTACGGCGAGGCGGACGACGCGGACCTGCGCGTCCTGGACATCACCCCGCGCGGCCTGGCCAGCGAGGTCACCGCCGTGCTGCCCACCGGCGAGCGCCTGGCCTTCACGGTCTCCGTCCCCGGCCGCCACTACGCGCTGAACGCCGTCGCGGCCCTCGCCGCCGGCGTCGCCCTCGGCGTGCCGGCCGCCGAGCTGGCCACGGCGCTCGGTTCGTACACCGGCGTCAAGCGCCGCCTCCAGCTCAAGGGCGAGGCCAAGGGCGTGCAGGTCATCGACTCCTACGCGCACCACCCCACCGAGATGACCGCCGACCTGGAGGCCATCCGGGGCGCGGCGGCCGGCTCCCGCGTCCTCGTCGTCTTCCAGCCGCACCTCTTCTCCCGCACCCAGGAGCTGGGCCGGGAGATGGGCCAGGCGCTGGCGCTGGCCGACGCCTCCGTGGTGCTGGACATCTACCCGGCCCGCGAGGACCCGATCCCGGGCGTGACCAGCGACCTGATCGTCAAGGCCGCCGAGGCGGCCGGCGCGACGGTGACCGCCGAGCACGACAAGGCCGCGATCCCCGACGTCATCGCAGGAATGGCGGGCCCTGGTGACCTTGTTCTGACCATGGGCGCGGGCGACGTGACGGAGCTGGGACCGGAGATCCTGGCCCGCCTCGACGCCTGACGCGCGGCCCCACCGGACACCACAGGGCCGGACACCCACCGCCCGAAGGAGCGAGACCATGGCCTACGAGATCGACAAGCCCGACGAGCAGTGGCGCGCCGAGCTGAGCCCCGCCGAGTACCACGTCCTGCGCGAGGCCGGCACGGAGCCCGCCTTCGTCGGCGAGTACACCGACACCAAGACGCCCGGCGTCTACTCCTGCCGGGCCTGCGGCGCCGAACTGTTCCGCTCGGACACGAAGTTCGCCAGCCACTGCGGCTGGCCGTCCTTCTACGACCCGAAGGACTCCGACGCCGTCGAGCTCGTGGAGGACCGTTCCCACGGCATGGTCCGCACCGAGGTGCGCTGCGCCCGCTGCGGCTCCCACCTCGGCCACGTCTTCGAGGGCGAGGGCTACCCCACCCCCACCGACCAGCGGTACTGCATCAACTCCATCTCCTTGCGGCTGACTCCGGAAGAGGGCTGACGGTCACCGGGAGGCCCGCACGGCCTTCCGGTGACGCAACGGCGCGTGGCGCCCGCGCGCCTTCAACGGCGGGCGCCCCGCCGGAAATTCGGTGGCGGACCGCCGTCGGGCGCGCCGATGATGGCCGCATGAGCGGAGCGCGCAGAAGAGCCGACATGTTCGTGGCGTCCGAGGACGACCCGCGGGAGAACGGGCCGCGTCTGGGGGACGAGCGGGCCACGCTCGTGGAGTATCTGCGCTGCCAGCGCCTCACGCTGGAGATGAAGTGCGCCGGGCTGGACGCCGAGGCGCTGGCCCGGCGTGCGGTGGAGCCGTCCACGATGTCGTTGCTGGGGCTGGTGCGGCACATGGCCGATGTGGAGCGCGGCTGGTTCCGGCGGTGCATGGCCGGGCAGGACGCGCCCCCGCTCTTCCGTACCGAGGCCGAGCCCGACGGCGACTTCGACGGGGCGGTGGCCGACCCGGCGGTGGTCGACGGTGCGTGGGCGGCCTGGCGGGCCGAGACGGAGTTCGCCGAGCGCTTCGTGGCCGAGGCGCCCGATCTCGGCATCGTGGGGCAGGGGAGCGATGGGCCGATCTCGCTGCGCGAGGTGCTGGTCCACATGGTGGAGGAGTACGCCCGGCACAACGGGCACGCGGATCTGCTGCGTGAGCGCATCGACGGCCGCCTGGGGCAGTAGCGCACCACGCAGGGGCCTCGCCGCCCGCGCCCGCGCAGTGCGGCCGTCAGGGCCCGCCTCAGTCCACCCGCGGCGTCAGCACCTTCCCCAGGTCGTACCGCACCGGCTCCTCCAGCTGCGCGTACGTGCAGCTCTCCGGTGTGCGGTCCGGGCGCCAGCGGCGGAACTGCGCCGTGTGCCGGAAGCGCTGCCCGTTCTCCATGTGGTCGTACGCCACCTCCAGGACCCGCTCCGGGCGCAGCGGCAGCCAGGACAGGTCCTTCTTGCCGCTCCAGCGGCTGGGCGCGCCGGGCATCCGCGCCGACTCGTGTGCCTCCTCGTTCGCCCAGTCGGCCCAGGGGTGGCCCGCCGCCGACTCCATGCGCAGCGGCTCCAGCTCCGCCACCAGCTCCGCACGCCGCTTCATGGAGAACGCCGCGCACACCCCTACGTGCTGCAGTGCGCCGGTCGCGTCGTACAAGCCCAGCAGCAGCGAGCCGACCACGGGTCCGCTCTTGTGGTAGCGGAAGCCGGCCAGCACGCAGTCCGCCGTCCGCTCGTGCTTGATCTTGACCATGACCCGCTCGTTCTGCCGGTACGGCATGTCCAGCGGCTTGGCGATCACGCCGTCCAGCCCCGCGCCCTCGTACTGCGTGAACCACTCGGCGGCGACGTCGCGGTCCGTGGTGGCCGGCGCGAGGTGCACCGGGGCCTCGGCGCCGCGCAGCGCTTCAGTGAGCCGCGCCCGCCGCTCCTTCTGGGGCGCGCGCAGCAGCGCTTCGTCGTCCAGCGCCAGCAGGTCGAACGCCACGAAGCCGGCCGGGGTCCGCTCGGCGAGCAGGTCCACCCGGGACTTGGCGGGGTGGATGCGCTCGGTGAGCGCGTCGAAGTCCAGCCGGTCGCCGCGGGCGATCACGATCTCGCCGTCGAGGACGCAGCGCCGGGGCACGTTGGCGCGCACCGCCTCGACCAGCTCGGGGAAGTAGCGGGTGAGCGACTTGCCCGTACGGCTGCCCAGCTCGACCTCGTCGCCGTCCCGGAAGACGATGGCCCGGAAGCCGTCCCATTTGGCCTCGTACTGCATGCCGGGCGGGATCTTGGCGGCCGGCTTGGCCAGCATCGGCTTCACGGGGGGCAGCACCGGGAGATCCATATCCCGATTGTGCGGGTATGCCCCGTACGTCGCCCGACGAGCGCGTCCGCCCGTCCGCGCTTACCGTGGCGGCCATGGGCGGTACAGGCGGTGCCGGAGCGGCGGGAGGCACCAAGGGAGCGAGCGGCGCCAAGGGTGCCGGAGGTGCCAAGGACGCAGGCGGTGCCAAGGACACAGGTGGCGCCAAAGGCACGGGCAGCGGCAAGGCCGCCGCGGTGGAGATCGCGGCCGGCGGCCGTACCGTGCGCGTGTCGCACCCGGACAAGGTCTACTTCCCGGAGCGCGGCTTCACCAAGCTGGACGTGGTGGGGTACTACCTGGCGGTCGGCGACGGCATCGTCCGCGCGTTGCACGACCGGCCGACGACGCTGGAGCGGTACCCGGACGGCGTCACCGGCGAATCGTTCTTCCAGAAGCGCGCCCCGAAGAACAAGCCCGACTGGCTCCCCACGGCCCACATCACCTTCCCCAGCGGCCGGTCCGCCGACGAGATCTGCCCCACCGAGCTCGCGGCCGTGATCTGGGCGGCGAACCTGGGCTGCCTCACCTTCCACCCGTGGCCGGTCCGCCGCGGCCGTCCCGACCACCCCGACGAGCTGCGCATCGACCTCGACCCGCAGCCGGGCACCGACTACGGGGACGCCGTACGGGCCGCACACGAGCTGCACGCGCTCCTGGACGAGCTGGGCCTGCGCGGCTGGCCGAAGACCTCCGGAGGCCGGGGCCTGCACGTCTACGTGCCGATCGAGCCGCGCTGGACCTTCACCGAAGTGCGCCGCGCCGCCATCGCCATCGGCCGCGAACTGTCCCGCCGGATGCCGGACGAGGTGACCACGGCCTGGTGGAAGGAGGAGCGCGGCACGCGGGTCTTCGTCGACTACAACCAGATGGCGCGGGACCGCACCATCGCCTCCGCGTACTCCGTACGGCCCCGGCCGCGTGCCACGGTGTCCGCGCCGCTGCGCTGGGACGAGCTGGACGACGCCGAGCCGTTCGACTTCGACCTGGCCACGATGCCGGCCCGGTACGCGGAACGGGGCGACGTGCACGCCGACATGGCCGACCACGCCTTCGGACTGGAACGCGTCTTCGAACTCGCCGAGCGTGACGCCGAACTCGGTGACCTGCCCTACCCGCCGGACCACCCGAAGATGCCGGGCGAGCCCTCCCGCGTCCAGCCGAGCCGCGCCCGCCACTGAGGCGCGGCGTCGGGCTCCCCGGAAGCGGCCGTTCGGCCCGCCCTCGTGCGGCGCCTCCCGCGCACTCCAGTGGCGCGCGCCTCGCGTCACCCTCGTGTCAGGCGCCCCGCTCCGCCCTGATGAGCAGCGCCCGCGCTTCCTTCGTGTACGGATGGGCGTCCCCGTAGGCGGCGGCGCAGGCCCGGACGCTCCGCCGGGCGGCGGACCGCGCCGTGTCCCAGTCGGCCTGCTCGGCGTGCAGCTCGCTGATGCCGCGGTCCAGCGCCCGGTTCAGGCGCCCCAGCAGCCGGCCGGCGGTGCCGCTTCGGTCCCTCACGGCCCGCGTACCGGCGTCGGCGCCGTGGAAGTGCGCCGCGGCCTCCGTCAGAAGCCGGGCGTGTACGAGCTCCACCAGTGCGGCTTCCCGGGGGTGTTCCCGGCCGAGCCGTTCCCGGCCGCCCGCGGCGTACACGTCGGAGGCCAGCGACATGGCGAAGTCCCACCGGCCGCTCAGGCCCGCGGCGAGCGCGCGGTGCATCTGGGCCGTCGCCCAGTCGGGATGGTGCGTGCCGCGGGTGCGCCACAGGAGGCCGACGGCGATCCGCAGGACGTACTCCGACTCGGCGTGCTCGCCGGCCGCCAACAGGGCGCGCCCCAGTGCGTACTGAATGCCGGCGATGTGGCGGAGCGTCTCGGTCTGCGCCACGGACAGGTCGTTCCGGAACGGCCCGTGCACGTCCTGGAAGAGGGACTGCACGATCCGCGGGCCCTGCCGGCCGGCCAGGGAGAGGCCCTGCGCCTGCGCGTCCGCCTCGGCGGCGCGCAGCGCCTCGCGCAGCACGGCGGCCGCACGGGCGGACTCACCCGCGGCCAGCAGCTCTTCGCCGCGGGCCAGCCGTTCAGCGGACGTGGGCGCGGGCGTGTGGCCCGGTGGCGGTCCGTGCACGTGGAACGTCCGGTGGTCCTCGGTGATGTACTGATCCCGGCCCGCCTGATAGGCGCGGCCCTCGCCGTGCGCCTCGGCCCGGAAGGACTCGTCGCTCACGGAACATCCCTCCCCCTCGTCCCGCGGGGAGGCTACCCCCGTAGCGCCGCGCCCGCCCCACTACGGGCCCGCCGGGCCCGCACCGCTACGGGCCCGGCGGTGTCATACCCGGCCCCCGCGCCGGATGCGGGTCGCCAGCCACAGGTCGAAGCGGTCGTCCGCGTCGTCGAGCCGCCGGCCGGTCAGGGCCATGGCCTTGTCGAGGCGGTTGCGGACGGTGTGCCGGTGGACGCCGAGGCGGCGGCTGGTGGTCTCCCAGGAGCCGCCGGACTCCAGCCAGGCGGCCAGGGTCGCGATCAGCTCCTCGCCGTTGTCGGCGAGGTCCAGGGGGCTGAGGACGGCGTCCGCGTAGCCGAGGAGGGTGCGCCGGTCGCCGAGCTCCAGGAGCAGCCGGCTGGCCTGGCTCTCCCGGGCCTCGACCGGCTCGCCCGCGGCCCGGCTCAGGCCCAGCAGCCCGGTGGCCTGCCGCAGGGACGTCCGGACGGCCTCCGGGGGCGTCAGCGGGCCCAGACCGGCCGGGCAGCCCGGCGCGAAGCGGCCGAGCACGTCCCGTACGTCCAGCTCCTCGCCGACCACGGCCTCCACGAGACCGGCCTCGCCGGCCCGCACGAGCCCGCCCGGTACGGCGAGTGCGAGGTCGGCGGCCGCCTCCTGGGCGGTCTCCCGTGGCGCTTCGAACACCACGCCCCGTACGCGCTCGGCGGCCAGCCCCACGGAGGCGAGGATGTCCCGCGCCCTTCCCGCGGCGCGCTCCTGCCCGCCCTCGGGCTCGGCGAGCAGCTCGGCCAGGAGTGCGGAGCGGCGGCGCCGTTCCGGCTCGTCCATGAGGTGGCGGCGCTCCAGCTCCAGGGAGAGCAGCGAGACCAGGCCGGGCACGACGGCGCGGGCCGCGGCGTCCGGGCCGCCGCTGAGGAGGAGCAGGCCGCGCAGCCTGCGGGCGCCCAGCGGCTGCACCTCCAGTTGCAGCCCGCCGGCCGTACTGGCGGCGCTGCCGCGCAGCCCCCGGGAGGCGACCCGGTCGATGAGGTCGCGGGCGTCGTCCAGTACGGGCTCGGCGTCCGGCCCGCCCGAGGCGAGCAGCCGGCCGAGGGGGTCCAGGACCGCGGCGCCGACCCCGGTGGCGGCCGCCCACTCCTCCAGCATCGGGCGCAGCCCGTTGTCCGTGGCCGCCGCCGTCAGCCGCCGCTGGGTCGCGAAGGCCCGCTGGAGTACCTGCCGCTCCTCGTGCGCCCGCGCCTCGAAGACCGCCTTGGTGACGGCGATGAACGGCACCTCGTCCGGGACGGTGAGCAGCGGCAGCCCGGCCTCCTGTGCGGCGTCCACGAGGGGCTGTGGCGCCGCCTGGTACGGCAGTCCGTGCCCCAGGCCGAGCGCGAGGGCCGCGGCGCCGCCCGCCGCCACGTCGGCGACGTACGCGCGGCAGGCCGCCGGCTCCATCGGCAGCAGCAGCCCGATGGTCATCAGCAGCTCGCCGCCCTGCAGCCACTTACCGGGATGCAGCAGGTCGGAGACGGTGGCGGCCTCGATGGTGCGGTCCAGCAGGCCGGGCGCGGGGTCGCCGGTGACCGAGAGGTTCAGGTCCGGCCGGGCCAGGAGGTCGGTGAGGTACAGCGGCATAGACATAGTGTCCACCACATATCTATCGGATGGACGATCGGGCGATCGAAGCCGCTCCGAACGGACCCGTAGGTTCACACCACCGCGCTCAGCAACGGCCGCACCACCCCCGCGGGCCGCACCCCCGTCCCCGTACGGCTCCCCAGCCGACCCCGCCCCCTGTACGGCCCCGCGCCGATCACCGCACCACCCGAGGAGGACCCATGGCTGCCCCCAGGGTCGAACAACGCTCGATCGACTATGTGCCCGTGCGCGAGCGCCACGGCAAGGTCTGGCACCAGGGGCCGTTCTGGTTCACCGGGAACTTCGTGCTCACCACGATGGTCACCGGCTTCCTCGGACCCGAGCTGGGGCTGAGCCTGGGCATGTCCGTGCTGGCCGTCGTCCTCGGCGCCTGTTTCGGCACGTTCTTCATGGCGTTCCACGCCAACCAGGGCCCCCGGATGGGCCTGCCGCAGATGATCCAGTCGCGGGCCCAGTTCGGCACCCGCGGCGCCATCGTGCCCTTCGCCGCCGTCGTCTTCGTGTACGTCGGCTTCAACGTCTTCAACGTCGTGCTGGCCACCGAGGGCCTGCGGACGGTCCTCCCCGGGGGTACCACGCTCTGGTACGCCCTGATCATCGCCGTCGCGATCTTCCTCGCGGTCGTCGGTCACGACCTGCTGCACCTCGTGCAGCGCTGGCTGACGTACGTGCTGATCGCCGTCTTCGGCGTCCTCACCATCGGGGCGCTCGTCCAGCTGCACCCGGGTACCGCGCACGCCGCTGCCTCCGGTGGCGGCTCGACCTGGACCTCCTTCCTGGTCGTCTTCTCCGCCGCGGCCGGCTACCAGATCAGCTACGCGATCTACGTCTCGGACTACTCCCGCTACCTGCCGCGCGACGTCTCGGCACGCAAGGTCATCTGGTGGACCTACGCCGGCGCGGCCGGCTCCGCCGTCTGGCTGATGTCGCTCGGCGCGCTGCTCTCCTCCGCGCTGCCCGACCCCGGCGCGATCACCGGCATCCGCCAGGTCGGCAACGCCATCCTGCCCGGCTTCGGCACCTTCGCCGTGGTGGTCTCCTCCGTCGCCCTGATCGGCATCACGGCCGTCAACGCGTACGGGGCGATGCTCACCACCACCAGCGCCGTGGACGCCTTCCGCACGGTCAAGCCGACCGTCCGGCTGCGGGTCGCCGGGATCGCGGCGGTGGGCGTCGTCATCTTCACCGTCGCCATGCTGCTCCCGGAGGACTACCTGGAGAGCTTCAACACGTTCGTGCTGATGATGCTGTACTTCCTGGTGCCGTGGACCGCGGTCAACCTGGTGGACTTCTACTGCGTGCGGCGCGGCCACTACGCGGTCACCGCGATCTTCGACTCCCAGGGCGGCATCTACGGCCGCTGGTCCTGGCGCGGCATCGTCTCGTACGCCGTCGGCTTCATCACGATGATCCCGTTCTTCGCCACCCACGCCTACGAGGGCCCGGCCGCCAAGGCCCTGGGCGGCGCCGACCTCTCCTTCGTGCCCGGCCTGCTCATCGGCGGCGGTCTGTACTACCTGCTCACCCGGAAGCTGGACCTGAAGGCGGAGCTGGCCGCTGTGGCGGAGAGCGAGCGCGAGCTGGACGGCGAGCCGGAGCCGGCCGCTGCGGAGCCCGTCAGCGCGTCCTGAGCCTCTGTGCGGCCCCCGGAGCCGCGTCAGGTCCCGAGGACCGTGACCGACTCCGGGGGCAGCCGCAGCACCCCGTCCGCGTCCGGCTCCTGCGGCGCGGGCCACCCCGCCAGCGGCCGCGCGCCCTCGTGGGGCAGCGGCACGTCCGCCGTACGGGAGGGGTGCAGGTTCACGGCCACCAGCACCCCGTGCCCGCCGTGACCCGTCGTACGGTCCAGCCGCAGCCACCGTGCGTCCTCGTCGTACGCCACCCGCGTCCGGGTGAGGTCGGGATCGGTCAGCGCCGCGTGGTCCCGGCGGAGCGCCAGCAGCGTGCGGTACCAGCCGAGCAGGTCCTTGTGCGGCGCGCGGTCCGGCTCGGACCAGTCCAGGCACGAGCGGTCCCGGGTGGCCGGGTCCTGCGGGTCGGGGATCTCCTCGGCCTGCCAGCCGTGCGCCGCGAACTCCCGGCGCCGCCCGTCGCGCACCGCCGCCGCCAGCTCGGGATCGGTGTGGTCGGTGAAGAACTGCCAGGGCGTGCCCGCGCCCCACTCCTCGCCCATGAAGAGCATCGGCGTGTACGGCGCGCACAGCACGAGGGCCGCGGCGCACACCTGGAGGGCGGGGGAGAGCAGCTCCGAGAGGCGGTCGCCGAGCGCGCGGTTCCCGATCTGGTCGTGCGTCTGGGAGTAACCGAGCAGCCGGTGCGCGGGGACGGCGTGCGTGTCCAGCGGCGCGCCGTGCGTCCGTCCCCGGAAGCTGGAGTACGTGCCGGCGTGGAAGAAGCCGCGCGTGAGGGTGGTGGCGAGGGCCGCCATCGGGGCCCGCGCGAAGTCCGCGTAGTAGCCCTGCGACTCGCCGGTGAGCGCGGCGTGCAGGGCGTGGTGGAAGTCGTCGTTCCACTGCGCGTGCAGCCCGTGGCCCCCGTAGGGGCGGGGCGCGGTGGTCCGGGGGTCGTTGAGGTCGGACTCGGCTATGAGGAACAGCGGCCGGCGCAGCTGCGCAGCGAGGGCGTCCACCGCCTCCGACAGCTCGGCGAGGAAGTGCCGGGCCCGGTCGTCGTGCAGCGCGTGCACCGCGTCCAGGCGCAGCCCGTCGATCCGGTAGTCGCGCAGCCAGGACAGGGCGCTGCCGAGGAAGTAGGCGCGCACCTCGTCGGAGCCGGGCGCGTCGAGGTTCACGGCGGCGCCCCAGGGCGTGTGGTGCGCCTCGGTGAAGTACGGCCCGAAGGCGGGCAGGTGGTTGCCGTGCGGGCCGAGGTGGTTGTGCACGACGTCCAGGACGACGCCGAGCCCCAGGCCGTGCGCCGCGTCCACGAAGCGCTTGAGTCCGTCCGGGCCGCCGTACGGCTCGTGCACCGCCCAGGGCGCGATGCCCTCGTACCCCCAGCCGTGCGTGCCGGGGAACGGGCAGACAGGCATCAGTTCGATGTGCGTGATGCCGAGGTCCTTCAGGTGCGGCAGCCGTTCGATTGCCGTGTCGAACGTGCCGCCGGGCGTGAACGTCCCGATGTGCAGCTCGTAGAGGACCGCGCCGGGCAGCCCGCGCCCCGGCCAGTCGTGCCGCCAGGCGTACCGGGCGTGGTCCACGACCGCGGCCGGGCCGCCGGGACCGTCCGGCAGCCGGGCCGCGCGCGGGTCGGGCAGCGGCGCGCCGCCGTCCAGCCGGAAGGCGTACCGGTCCCCGTGGCGGGCCGGCGCCTCGCCCCGCCACCAGCCCGCACGGGACGGGCAGCGGGTCAGCGGGACGGTCGCGGGGGACGCGGCCCCGGGGCCGTCACCGCCCGGCAGGTCGAGCTCGACCCGCCCGGCGTCCGGCGCCCACACCTCGAAGAGCACGATGGCCTCTCCCTCCTCGCCGCGGCGTGACGACGCACGCCCCCGCGACCCCGATGCGCCTGCGCGCGCTTACCTGTCGAAGTAAGCACGCTCCTGAGTGATCGGGTACCCCGCCTTGGCGAATGCCGCCGCCATTGGGGTGTTGTGCTGGTCCGTCTCGGCGACGATCCGGTCGGCGCCGACCGAGGCCAGGTGCCGTGTGCAGTCCACCAGCAGGTCGTAGGCGTAACCGTGGCCGCGTTGGCCGGGAACCACCCCGATGAAGCCCACGACGGGTGAGGTGTGGTTGCGCGCGGGCACGTGCAGCCCGACCGGCTCGCCGCCGGGCGTGTACGCCAGCCGCCACCACTCGCGCGGCGACGGGCACCAGTGGAAGAACTCCAGCTCCTCGCGGGCGGCCTGCTCGATGCCGCCCTCGGTGGCGGCCCGCCGGGCGTGCGCGTCCAGCGAGCCCCGCTCCACCTGGCGGAGCACCTCCAGGATCACCTCGTCGTCCGGCTCCGGCCGGAAGACCAGCCGTCCCGGGTCCGCCGGCAGGCCGCACTCGGGGGTCCAGGCGTACCGGAAGCGCTCGACCATCGGGCGCAGCCCGGCGGCCCGCGCGACGGCCGTACGGGCCTCGGCGGCGGCCCGTACGGCGGGCTGCTCCCGCCAGCCGGGCGGCAGCAGCAGCACGTACTCGGCCGACAGCGGTGCGGTGCGCAGCAGTTCCGTCGCGGCGGCCGCCTCGCCGGGCGCGAAGTCCAGCCGGTCCAGGGAGAGCGGGCGGGTGTCGTCCGGGCCGGCCCACCACGCGGCGCGTGCCACGACGACGCCGTCGCGCAGTGCGACCCACGACCAGTCGGGGCGGTACTCGCCGCCGGCCGTGCGGAGGGCGTAGGGATGCCCGAAGCGGTCGTGCCCCAGGAGCGGGGCGGTGGGGTCGTGCAGGGTGGTGAAGAGGTGCGCGTCGTCCTCGGTGAGCGCGCGGATGACCAGATCGGTCATGAGTGCGGGTCCTCTCGGGAGGCACGCTCCCGACGGCCCGTCAGCGTATGCGGCGGGCGGCGCGGGAGCGCGTGAACAGGTCAGGGGCCGTGCCGTACATGCCGTTCCGCCTCCTTCCGCTCGGGTTCCGCCGACGTGTCGTGCTGTGGGGTGGACGGTACCCGTCGGCGCGTGCGGGGCGCCAGCGAATTTCCGGGGAACTGATCGGGCTCCGGTGCCGTCCTCCGAGTGGAGGCCGGGTGACGGCCGGCCTCGTCTGGACAGAGACGCGGGCCCGCCGGAGAATCATGGACATGTCATCGCTCGAATTCCCGGCACGGCCGGCCCGGTTGTCGGATGCCGAGCGGGACCGCGCGCTGGAACTGCTCCGCGAGGGCGCGGCCGACGGCCGGCTGTCCCAGGACACCTTCCTGCGCCGCCTGGAGCTGGTGCTCACCGCGCGCCACCGTGACGAACTGGAGCGGGCCACCGGTGACTTGGCCGGCCGCGGCCGCTTCCAGGCCGCCGTGCTCCGCGCGGTGGGCAGGGCGTCCGCCTTCCACCTCACGGTCCGCAGGGCCTGGCGCACCGAGCGGCTGCCCAAGCTCCTGCTGCCGGCCCCCGGGCCGTTCCCCCTCCTGATCGGCCGCGCCCCCGGTGCGGGACTGCGCCTGAGCCACGACTCGGTCTCCCGTACGCACGCTCAGCTCCGCTCCTCCGGGGACACCTGGCTGCTGCGCGACCTCGGCTCCATGAACGGCACGTACGTCAACGGCCGCCGCGTCCTCGGGGAGGTCGCCGTGGCCCCCGGGGACCACGTCAGCTTCGGCCACGTGGCCTACGTGCTCACCGGGCGCTGAGCACGAGGAGCGCGACCGGCAGCCGGTCCAGGAGGGACGCCAGCGGCACGGACGGGCCCTCGAAGTCCCGCCCGGTGAGCAGGTCGTGCCAGACCCCGGACGGCGCGTCCGGCAGCCGCAGGTCCGCCGAGTGCCAGCCGCCGGACTCCGCGAGACGCAGCGAGAGCCGGGTGGCGACGGTCACCGCGCGGTGGCGCGGGCGAACGCCACGCAGTGGCCGTGCGGGTCGCCGGCGGCGCGCAGCGGCCGGTACGTGCCCGCGGGGCCGAACCACTCCGGGTGCGTACGGCGCAGCCGCAGCGCGGTGGTGGTCAGCCGCAGCTTCTCGGCGGAGAGGTCCGGGAAGCCGTGCGCCTCGCCGGCCGGGGCCCCGCCGTCCACGTCGGCCAGGAACTCCGGGGAGAAGCGCGCGGGCGCCCGGTTGTCGGGGTCGACGAGCGCCGCGTACTCCCGCTCCGTGCCCTGATAGAGGTCGGGGACGCCCGGCATCGTGAGGTGCAGCAGGGCCGCGCCGAGCACGTTGGCGCGGACGAAGGGGGACAGCTCGTCGGCGAACGCGGCCAGTTCGGCGGCCGCGGCCGGGCTGCACGGGCCCGCCTCCAGGAACTCCGTGACCGCCTCCTCGTAGGCGGTGTCCTGCTCGGTCCACGTGGTCTGCAGCCCGGCCTCCCGCACCGCCTTCAGGACCGCCGGGGCGAGCCGCCTGAAGGAGATGCCGCCGCGCCCGCACGCAGCGGTGCCGGTGTCGGTACCCGAAGCGGTGTCGGCCTCCGTACCCGGAGCGGCCGCCGTGCCCAGCTCCACCGTGCTCCCCGGACGTGCCAGCCCGAAGGCCGTCTGCCAGGCCACCCACGCCATGTGGGGGTCGGGCTCCGGGCCGTCCAGGGTGAGGGCGGTACGGATGTTCAGCCGGGACAGCACCTCGCGCCAGCCCTCGGGGCACTCGCTCAGCGCCGCGAGGCGGGCCCGGACGTCGGCGCTGCGCTTGGTGTCGTGGGTGGACAGCACCGTGCCGGAAGCGGGCCAGGCGTCCTGCAGACGGGCGCAGAAGGCGTGGAACGCGTCCACGGTGACCGCGGGGCAGCCGGGGTCGCCGCCGACCTCGCAGGCCGACAGCAGCGGCGTGTAGCGGTAGAAGGCGCGGTCCTCGACCGACTTGGCGTGCAGCGCGGAGGCGGTCTGCGCGAAGCGGGCGGCGAAGTCGGCGTGGTCCGCCGCCGCGTCCCCCTCGGAGCCGTCGGCCAGCCGGCCCAGCGCCAGGTCGCGCACCAGCTCAACGGAGCGGGCCTCGTCGCGCACCTCGAAGGCCGCTGCGGCGCCCTCGGCGGCCGCCTCCAGCATCGCGGCGTCCCGCTCGGCGCACCACGGGTCCTGCGCGTACGGGCGGTACACGGGCAGCCGGACGAGCAGTTCGTGCAGGGCGCGGCGCAGGGCCCACGGGGCGTGGTCGCCGTGGTGCGGCGCGCGTTCGCTGATCCGCGCCGCCGTCCGCACCAGCCGGTCGACCTCGGCGGCCAGATCGTGGGTGACGACCTCGTACGCGGCCTGCCGTACCGTTTCCTCCCAGTCGCCGCCGCGATCGGCGAGCGGGGCCACGGTGTCGCGGTAGACCCCGAAGAGCAGCTCGGCGCCCTCCGGGCACACGAAGAGCCCGTCGATGTGGCGCAGCGCGTCGTAGCCCGTGGTGCCCGCGCACGCCCAGCTCTCCGGCAGCCGTTCGTCACCGGTCAGGATCTTCTCCACGACCGTCCAGCGCCCGCCCGTGGCCTGCCGCAGCCGCGCCAGGTAGCCCGCCGGGTCGGTGAGCCCGTCCGGGTGGTCGATGCGCAGCCCGTCGATCACGCCGTCCTCGATCAGCCGCAGCACCGTCGCGTGCGTCGCCCGGAAGACCTCGGGGTCCTCGACGCGGACCGCGATCAGCTCGGAGATCGTGAAGAAGCGGCGGTAGTTCAGCTCGGTGCGGGCCAGCCGCCACCAGGAGAGCCGGTACCACTGCGCATCCAGGAGCTGCGGGAGCGGCAGCCGCTCCGTACCGGGGCGGACGGGGAACGCGTGTTCGTGGTAGCGCAGCACGTCCCCCTCGATGCGCATCGAGGGCAGCTCGTCGGCCAGCCGCCCGCCCAGTACGGGCATCAGCAGCCGCCCGCCGTGCCCGCCCTCCCAGTCGATGTCGAACCAGCGGGCGTACGGGGAGGCGGGGCCGTCGCGCAGAACGGACCACAGTGGTCCGTTCAGGGAGGCGGGGGCAGGGCGGGCCATGTGGTTGGGCACCAGATCCACCACGAGGCGCAGGCCGTGTGCGGCGGCGGTCCGCGCCAGCGCGCGCAGCCCCTCCTCGCCGCCCAGCTCGGCGCGCACCGCGGAGTGGTCCACCACGTCGTACCCGTGCGTGGAGCCGGGCACGGCACCGAGCACGGGGGACAGGTGCAGGTGCGAGACGCCCAGGTCGGCCAGGTACGGCACGGCCTTCTCGGCCGCGGCGAACGGGAAGTCCGGCTGGAGCTGCAGCCGGTAGGTGGCGGTGGGCGGCGCGCTGAATTCGGGCGTCATGGGGACACACGTACCCACACGGTGCCTTGTTGCTTCATCCGATCGAGCGGGGTGTGCCCCGATTTTCGTTCGTACGTCCTGCCCATACTGGCCGGGGCCGCAGGACCGATAACGTCGCCCGATGACCGCTGCACTGGCCACCTACCGTACCGTGCTCGCCGCCTGCGGACCGGTGCTGCCCGCCGTCTCCTTCCTCGGCCGGCTGCCCACCGCCATGTGCCAGCTCGGCAGCGTCCTGCTGGTCGCCGAGACCAGCGGCAGCCTGGCGACGGCCGGGGTGGCCGGCGGCGCGCTGGCCGCCGGGCAGACCGTGGCGGGCCCGCTCATCGGCCGGCTCGCCGACCGGCGCGGCCAGCGACCGGTGGTGCTGGCGGCCTGCTGGGCCAACGCCCTCGCCGTCGCGGCCCTCGTGCTCGCCGCACTGTCCCATCTGGCCGTGCTTCCGCTGGCCCTCCTGGGACTGCTCGCCGGGCTGACCGTTCCTCAGGTGGGGCCGCTCGCCAGGACCCGCACGGTCGCCCTCGTACGGCGCACCGGAGCGGACGAGCGCACAGTGAACGCCGCGCTCTCCTTGGAGGGCACCCTGGACGAGGTGTCCTTCGTGCTGGGCCCGGCCCTCGTGGGCGTGGCGGCGGCGGTCGCCCACCCGGCCGCCGCGCTGGCGCTGGCGGCGCTGCTGCTCGCCACGTGCGGCTCGGCCTTCGCGCTGCACCCGACGGCGGGGCTGACGGCGCCGAAGGCGCCGGAACGCCGCAGGACGGCCCGGCAGGACCGCCCGGGCATTCCCCGGGCCGCGTACGCGCTGCGGGCCTCCATGGCCCTCCAGGGCGCCATGTTCGGGGCCTCGCAGGCCGGCATCACCGCGCTCACCGAACGGCTCGGCGCGCCCGGCCAGGCGGGCCTGGTCTACGCGGCCATGGGCGTGATGAGCGCGGTGGCCGGACTGTCGCTGGTCCTCGTGCCGGCCCGGATCGGCCTGCCGGCCCGCTGGCGGGCCGCCGCCGCGGCCCTGACCCTGCTCTCCGTACCGCTGCTGTTCGTCGGCTCCCTCGGGGCCCTGTACGCGGTGGTCGTGGTGCTCGGTGTGGCCTTCGCGCCGCACCTCATCACGGTCTTCGCGCTCACCGAACGGCTGGTGCCGGCCCGCCGGATGGCCGAGTCGATGGCCTTCCTCACCAGCTCGATCGTCGGCGGGCAGGCGCTCGCGCTGGCCCTGTCGGGGCGGCTGGCCGAGTCCTACGGGCCGGCCGCCGCCTTCGCCGTCGCGCTCGCCGCGGCCGTCCTCGTGCTCGGCCTCGCGCTGACCGTCCGCCTCCGCCCCCGGCCGGACACGCCCCCGTACGCGGGCGCCCGGCCGGGCGGGGCGCCGGACGCGGCGTCCGGCGGCGCGGAACCGGCCCCCGTCAGGCGGGCCGCTGGAGCACCATCAGACTCCGCCCCACCAGAGTGAGCGTGTCCCCGGCGCGCACCTTGGGGCCGCCCTCGGCGACCGCCTTCGGGTTCGCGGTGTCCACCACCGCCTGCCACTGCCGCCCGTGGTCCACGGGCACGGTGAACTCCTTCTCCTCGCCGTGCGCGTTGAAGAGCAGCAGGAACGAGTCGTCGGAGATCCGCTCGCCGCGGACGCCCGGCTCGGAGATCGCGCTGCCGTTGAGGAACACCATCAGCGACTTGGCGTGCGCGGCCTGCCAGTCGCGCTGCTCCATCTCCTCGCCCTCGGCGGTGAACCACGCGATGTCCGAGAGCTCGTCGTGCGTGCCCTCCATCGGGCGGCCGTGGAAGAAGCGGCGCCGCCGGAACACCGGGTGGTCGCGCCGCAGCCACACCATCTGCCGCACGAAGTCCAGCAGTTCCAGCGACCCCGTGTGCTCGCCGTCCTCGCCCTCTTCGGGCCAGTGCACCCACGCCAGCTCGTTGTCCTGGCAGTAGGCGTTGTTGTTGCCCTTCTGGGTGCGCCCGAACTCGTCCCCGTGGCTGAGCATCGGCACGCCCTGGGAGAGCATCAGGGTGGCGATGAAGTTGCGGATCTGGCGGGCCCGAAGCTCCAGCACCTCGGGGTCGTCGGTCTCGCCCTCGGCACCGCAGTTCCAGGAGCGGTTGAAGCTTTCGCCGTCCCGGTTCTCCTCGCCGTTGGCCTCGTTGTGCTTCTCGTTGTACGACACGAGGTCGTGCAGCGTGAAGCCGTCGTGGCAGGTCACGAAGTTGACGGAGGCCAGCGGCCGGCGTCCGTCGTCCTGGTAGAGGTCCGAGGAGCCGGTCAGCCGGGACCCGAACTCGGCGAGCGTCTGGGGCTCGCCGCGCCAGAGGTCCCGCACGGTGTCGCGGTACTTGCCGTTCCACTCGGTCCACAGCGGCGGGAAGTTGCCCACCTGGTAGCCGCCCTCGCCGACGTCCCACGGCTCCGCGATCAGCTTCACCTGGCTGACGACCGGGTCCTGCTGCACCAGGTCGAAGAAGGACGACAGCCGGTCGACCTCGTGGAACTGCCGGGCCAGGGTCGCCGCGAGGTCGAAGCGGAAGCCGTCCACCCGCATCTCGGTGACCCAGTAGCGCAGCGAGTCCATGATCAGCTGGAGCACGTGCGGGCTGCGCATCAGGAGGCTGTTGCCGGTGCCCGTGGTGTCCATGTAGTACCGCGGGTCGTCGGCCAGCCGGTAGTACGAGGGGTTGTCCAGCCCCCTGAAGGACAGCGTCGGGCCCATGTGGTTGCCCTCGGCGGTGTGGTTGTAGACCACGTCGAGGATGACCTCGATGCCCGCCTGGTGCAGCGCGCGCACCGCCGACTTGAACTCCAGCACCTGCTGGCCGCGGTCGCCCCAGGAGGCGTAGGCGTTGTGCGGCGCGAAGAAGCCGATGGTGTTGTAACCCCAGTAGTTCGCCAGTCCCTCGTCCACCAGCCGGTGGTCGTTGACGAACTGGTGTACGGGCATCAACTCCAGCGCCGTGACCCCCAGCTCCCGCAGGTGTTCGATGATCACGGGGTGCGCCAGCGCCGCGTACGTGCCGCGCAGCTCCTGGGGCAGCCCGGGGTGCAGCATCGTCAGGCCCTTGACGTGCGCCTCGTACATGACGGTCTCGTGATAGTCCGTACGCGGCGGCCGGTCGTCACCCCAGTCGAAATACGGGTTGACGACGACCGAGGCCATCGTGTGCGGCGCCGAGTCCAGGTCGTTGCGGCTGTCCGGCTTGCCGAAGTGATAGCCGTAGACCGCCTCGTCCCAGTCGATGGTGCCGCTGACCGCCCTGGCGTAGGGATCCAGGAGCAGTTTCGCGGAATTGCAGCGGAGACCCTTGGCCGGCTCGTACGGGCCGTGCGCCCGGAAGCCGTACCGCTGCCCCGGCATGATGCCGGGCAGATATGCGTGACGGACGAACGCGTCGGACTCGCGGAGCTCCACCGCTGTTTCCGACCCGTCGTCGTGCAGCAGACACAGCTCGATACGTTGTGCCGCCTCGGAGAACACCGCGAAGTTGGTGCCCGCACCGTCGTACGTGGCACCGAGCGGATACGCCTGACCCGGCCAGACCTGCATGCGTCGACTCTTCCACTTCCCTAGAGGGGCGCCGCGACGGACTGATGACCGCGGACCGAACCGGAATTCTTCCCCGATAAGCGGCGAACAGTGGGATGTTCGCGAGATCTTCGCCGAAAGGCAGGCAACCTGCCGCGAAGAAGGGTCCTCCGACCGGGGGAACGAGCAGGTGTCCGACTGTAATCGCGATGTATGGCGACATAGCGAACAGGAGGGGACGTCCTGGGCGTGTCGCGACTCCGGAACAATCAGTTTCGGCCTCCTTCCCAGCAGCCCCGGAAGCCGTCCCGGACCCCTGACGAGGTGCGTGTCGGGCGGGGAGTCCGCCGGGACTGCGGCGCGGCCCCCTGGGGGCCCGACTATGACTCCGCTCACGCCCGCCGCCCTTTCCGGACACAACGGGCACAGTGAATAAGGGGAGTTGGTGGAAGAGTCGGCGCATCCGGCTGCACCCTCTCCCGGACCCGCAGTAGGGTGCCTTGATCGTTGGCACGGAGGTTCGGAAGGCGGTGTACAGGTGAGCTCGGGCGGGTTGGAGTTGCCTCCTGGTGACGATGGTCATGAGGGCGGCTCCATCGACGCACCGCCCGGCGCGGTGTCCCTCGCACGCCCCATGGAGATCGGGGCGGAGCTGGAGTGGGACGCCGAGGCCTGGAGCGAGGTACGTACCCGCGCCAGACGCGCCGGGCGTGCCTACATCTGGCTGAATCTGGTCGAACAACGGCTGCGCGCCGTCGTGGCGGCCGTACTGCGCCCCATCTACGAGCCGGTGCACGGCGACGAATGGGTGGTCGCCGCGGCCGGGCCGGCGGGCCAGGAGTGGGTGCAGCGCGCCGTCGCCGTGCGGGAGGTCAGCCGCCGCAAGGGGTACCTCCTCGACCCGGCCGACGACAACATCATCAGCTTCCTCACCCTCCCGCAGCTGCGCGAGCTGATGGTCCAGCACTGGCCGTGCTTCGAGCCGTACTTCGACGACCGGCGCGACGTCGAGCTGGGCCTGGACGAGCTGGAGGTCGCCCGCAACATCGTCTCCCGCAACCGCGCGCTCTCCGAGACGGTGCTCGCACAGGCCGAGCGCGCCTCCGCGCGCCTCCTGGAGATACTGGGCTCCGGCATCGGCACCCGTACGGCCGGGCGGCTGCCCATCGACGCGGTCGAGGACCTCGTGGGCGACCGCTACGCCGACGTCGTGGGCGTCCACCCCGACCGGGTGCGGCTGCAGCGCCAGCTGCCCGCCGAGGACCTCTTCGGGGGCGCCCGGCGGCTCGACGCGGTCGGCATCGGCCTGAACCTCCTCGTGCAGAACTACTCGGGCCGCCGGCTGGTCCGGCTCGCCGAGTCCGGCTGCCGGGTGCGGCTGCTCTTCCTCAACCCGGCCAGCAGCGCGGTCCGCCGCCGCGAGCGGGAGCTGGGCCTGAAGAAGGGCGAGATGAGCCGGTCGATCGAGATGAACATCATGCACATGCGGCGGGTGCGGGCCCGGCTCCGCGACCCCGGCGCGTTCGAGATCCAGGTCTTCGACGAGACCCCGCGCTTCACGGCGTACCTCGTCGACGGCGACGGCCCGGACGGCATAGCCGTGGTCCAGTCCTACCTGCGCCGCAGCCGGGGCATGGAGGTGCCGGTCCTGGTGCTGCGCGGCGGCGGCCGGGAGGTCGTGCGCCACGAGGACGGCCGGGAGAGCGACCACGGCCTCTTCGAGGTGTACCGCGAGGAGTTCGAGAGCGTGTGGGCGGACGCGCGGCCGGTGTCGTGACCCGTTGCGCGGCGCATGCGGCTCACGGCGTGCCCGTGATGCCGCCGTCCACCCGCAGCTCGATGCCGTTGACGTAGTCGGCCAGGGGGCTCGCGAGATACAGCACCGCGCCCGCGATGTCCTCCGCGCGCCCCAGCCGGCCCACGGGGTTGGGCGCGTACCGGGCCGCCGCGTCCGCCGCGGTCTCGCCGCGCTCCTCGAACATCCGGCGCATCGAGGACGTTTCGACGACGCCCGGGCTGACGCAGTTCGCCGTGACACCCGTGCCCGCCAGGTGCCCGGCCAGGCTGGTCGTCATGTTCACCACCGCGGCCTTGGCGGCGGAGTACTCCACCATGTTGGGCAGCGGCGTCCGTACGGCCCGGGAGCCGATGTTGATCACCCGGCCCCAGCCGTGCGCGCGGAGCGACGGCAGCAGCGCCTGCGTCAGCCGCGCCGCCGAGAAGACGTTCCCGTCGAACGCGGCCTGCCAGTCCTCGGGCCGTACGCAGTCCCAGTCGTGCTCGAGGAACGGCCCGGCGTTGTTGACCAGGATGTGCACCCCGAAGTTCAGCGCGGCGGCGGCCACCCGCTCGGCGCCGCCCGGCTCACCGAGGTCACCGAGCACCACGTCCGCGCGTACGCCGTGCTCAGCGGCGCGGCGCGCGACCTCCTCCGCGGCCTCCGCGTTCCGCCCGTGCACGAGTACGTCGCAGCCCTCGGCGGCCAGTATCCCGACGGTCGTGGCCCCGATGCCGCCGCTGCTTCCCGTCACCACCGCGCGCCGTCCGGCCAATTGCAGATCCATACCGGAACCCTAGGGGCCGGAGGGCCCGGCGGCCGGGAGCCGGCGGCGTTGTCAGTGGTGCGTGGGAGAGTGAGGGAACACGAGATCGCGGACCGTGCGGGACGCGGCGGGCGGTCGCGTGCGACACGGGGGACGCACCACCGAAGGAGGCCGCATGAGCTGGCACAAGGAACCGCTGGTCGGCTTCGACCTGGAGACCACGGGCACCGACGTCGAGACCGACCGGGTCGTCACCGCAGCCGTCATCCGGCTCGACGGGACGGGACAGGCGGTGACGGCGCTGAAATGGGTCCTCGACCCGGGCGTGCCGATACCGTCCGAGGCGGCCGCCATCCACGGCTTCTCCACCGACTTCGTCCGGCAGCACGGCCTCCCGGCCGCGCGGGGACTCGCGGAGATCACCGAAGCGCTCGCCGAAGCGCTGCGCGCGGGCGTCCCGCTGGTGGTGATGAACGCCCGGTACGACCTCTCGCTGCTCGACCGCGAGTGCCGCCGGCACGGCGTGCTGCCGCTGTCCGACCGGCTCGGCACGGACCCGGCACCGGTCGTCGACCCGCTCGTCCTCGACAAGCACCTCGACCCCTACCGCAAGGGGAAGCGCACCCTCCAGGCGCTCTGCGCGCACTACGGCGTGGTGCTGGACGCGGCGCACGAAGCGGGCGCTGACGCGCTGGCCGCGGTCGGCGTGGCCCGCCGAATAGGCGCCAAGCACCCGGAGGTCGCCGGGCTCACCCTGCCCGCGCTGCACGCCCTGCAGCGCACGGCGGCGGCCGATCAGGCGGCCTCCTTCCAGCGCTACTTGCGCCGTACGTCCGACCCCGCGGCCCGCGTCGAGCCGGCCTGGCCGCTGATACCTCCGCTGATACCGCGGGCGCGGAACTGAGCGCGTGCGGCGGGCGGCCGGTGCCGGGCAGGGGTGACGTCCTGTGGGCGGGACGGGCGGGGGTGCCAGCGGGGGCTGAGCGCTGTCAGCGGTGGCTGAGGACATTGACCACCCGGCCGTCGGGGGCGCGGACGAAGAAGCGGCGTACGCCCCACTCCTCGTCCTGCAGCGGGTGGACGATCTCCGCGCCGCTCTCCCGCACCGCCGCGTACGCCGCGTCCACGTCGTCCACCTCCACGCTGATGTCGGGGACGACCGGCGCGGTCCGGTCGGCCGTCATGAAGCTGATCTGAGCGGTGGGGGTGGCCGGTGAGGCCAGCGTGGTGATCCAGCCGAGGTTCATGACCTCCTCGAAACCCAGCAGACCGTAGAAGTCCCGGCTCTCCTTCGCCGTCTCGGGGGCGGCGGTGAAGTTGGGGACGACGCGGTGAACGGTCATCGATGACTCCAGACGAAGCGGAGGGAGGGACGGGGAGCGGAGAAGCGAGAAGAGGGGCGTAGGCAGGGGGACGGAGGGAGGGAAGGGCGCTGACTCCCACGAGTACTACAACGGAGCCGGCGGCGGGGTGTTTTCGGCGCGCGCGTCAGTCGGCGGGTGTGGGTTCGGCCGGTACGAGGGTGAGGTAGGCGAGGCCGAGGACGTCGCGGTAGCCGGTGAGCCAGGCGGCGCGGTGGGCGTCGGCCCGGGCGCGGGTCTCGGCGGCGAGTGGGTGGCCGGGATGGGCGGCCAGCCACTCCTCCACGGCGCAGCGGTAGCCCGACTCGAACGCCTCCCACTCGTCGGCGTTGGCGGTCTCCACCCAGGCCGGGCGGAAGCCGGCCTCGACGGCGAGGTCGACGAGCTCGCCGAGGCCGACGTGCTCCTCGGCCGTGGCGCCGGGCCACATCCGGGTCAGCTCGGCGGTGGTCGGCGGGCGTTGCCAGAAGCCCTCGCCGTAGAGCACGCGGCCGCCGGGCGTGACGAGGCGGCGCAGCTCGCGCAGGACGGTGCGGTAGTTGTGGGGGGACTCGGGGCCGCTCACGGCCTGGCCGGCGCCGAGGCAGAGTACGAGGTCGGCGGGGCCGCGCGTGGTGCCGTGCCCGGACTCCTCGGCGAACTCCACGCGGTCGGCGAGGCCGCGCGCGGCGGCGTTGGCGCGGCCCCGCGCCAGGTCGTCCGCGTTCAGGTCGATGCCGACGCCGGTGGCGCCGTCCACGGCGTCGAGCACCCGCAGCATGAACTCGCCCCAGCCGCAGCCGATGTCCAGCACGGTGGCCGGCCGTACGGCGGCGAGCCGCGCCACCATGCGTGCCGCCCGCGCCTCGGACAGCGGGCCGTGGAAGTCCAGATGGGTGAGCCGCGGCGGCCCGTCGTCCCGCGGACCGCCGTCCCCCGAGCCGCCGTCCCGCGAGCCGCCGGGTGAAGGGGCGGGGGAGGGCGAGGTGGCGGGGGAGGGCGACGCGGACGGTGGCGCGGAAGGCGATGGGGGTCCGGACGGGACCGTGGACGGCGGCGGGGCGGAGGCGTTGGGCGGTGCGGGCGGGGTGGTGTCGGCCATGGGGCGCGACGCTAGTCCCGGAACGGGGCGGGCGGTACCGAATATCGGCGGGCGCCGGCCGGGACGGGCGCGCGTGCGGCCGCCCGGGTGGCGC
>NZ_PQSQ01000055.1 GCF_002920575.1 Streptomyces sp. Ru73
TTTCGCCAAGGCACCCGCCCGTGACCATAGGACAGGTGGGACAACGACGGTGGATCCGTTGTGCGTACCGCGCACGGTCGGGCCCCGCACATTCCTCGGTACGTTGCTCGCCCACCGCACACGACCGAGGGACGACCGATGGCCCAGGACCCGTTCGACTGGATCGATACGCACCGGGAGCGGCGTCGCCGCGCCGGACTCGTGCGGACCCTGCGTCCGCGCCCGGCCGACTCGCCACTGCTCGACCTGGCGAGCAACGACTACCTGGGCCTCGCCCGGCACCGGGAGGTCGTCGACGCCGCGGCCGAGGCCGCCCGGCGCTGGGGTGCGGGGGCCACCGGATCCCGCCTCGTCACGGGCAGCACCGCACTCCACAGCGAGCTGGAGGCGGAGCTCGCGGCCTTCTGCGGCTTCGAGGCGGCGCTCGTCCTCTCCTCCGGTTACGCCGCCAACCTCGCCGCCGTCACCGCCCTGACCGGACAGGGCACCCTCGTGGTCTCCGATGCCGCCAACCACGCCTCCCTCATCGACGGGTGCCGCCTCTCCCGCGCCGAAACCACTGTCGTCCCGCACGCCGACCCCGAGGCGGTGCGCAAGGCCATGGACGGGCACGACGGCCGGGCGGTCGCCGTCTCGGACTCGGTGTTCTCCGTCGACGGCGACGCCGCCCCGCTGCCGGGGCTCGCCGCCGCCTGCCGCGCCCACGGTGCCGCCCTGCTCGTCGACGATGCACACGGCCTCGGCGTCCTCGGCGAAGGCGGGCGCGGCGCCCTGTACGCCGCCGGGCTCGCGGGCGAACGCGACGTGGTCGCCACCGTCACCCTGTCCAAATCCCTGGGCAGTCAGGGCGGTGCCGTCCTGGGCCCGGCCCGGGTGATCGAGCACCTGGTGAACACCGCCCGCACCTTCATCTTCGACACCGGGCTCGCGCCGGCGGCGGCGGGTGCGGCCCTCGCGGCGCTGCGCCTGCTGCGCCGCGAGCCGCAGCGCGCGGCCCGGGCCCGGACCGTCGCCGCATCTCTCCACCGGCAGCTGACCGGAGCCGGCCGCACGGCGGTGCGGCCGGACGCCGCGGTGGTCTCCGTGCACGCGCCCTCGCCGGAGGCGGCGGTGCGCTGGGCCGCCGACTGCCGGGCGGCCGGGCTGGTGGTGGGCTGCTTCCGGCCGCCGTCCGTGCCCGACGGGATCTCGCGGCTGCGCCTGACGGCCCGGGCGGACCTGACGGACGAGCAGATCGCGGAGGCGGTCGAGGTGATCGTCCGGACGGCTCCGACCGGCTGAACACGGAGCCTCGGCGACGAGAACCAGCCACCGCCCGGTCGTCGGCACTGCATTCCTGCGGGAAGCGAATCGCCCTGTGTATTAGAGCGGTTCGAGCTGTTGCCGCCTGAGCGTGAATTGCATGTGGTCATCCAGTCCGGCCGCCTGGTCGAGAGTGATTTCCTTCAGTTTCACGGTGTCGCGCCCCGGGCGGAGCTGGCCGATCTTCCACATGCTGGCGTGGGCGACCGTGGCGACCACCGTTGACCCTCCTGACACATGCCCGTCGGGACCGAGGACGGTCAGGGTGTCGCCGTAGGCGAGAATGCCGCCGAGCGGGTAACAGCCGTCCAGGATGTTCGACGGGTGGCCGCCGGTGACATCGCCGCGGTCGCGGGCCCAGCGGAACTGATGCGGGTGGAAACGGGTGGCCGCGCGGTCGGAGCTCACGTCGACACGCCATTCCGTACTCAGCAGTTCCTTGTAATCGCTTTCGGTGAGGAAGTCCGGATCGGCATGCGGACCACGCAGGATTTCGATCTCCCAGTTGCTCGTGTACCGCGGGCGAAGGTCGAGCGGCAGTCGGTAGCCTCTTTTGCGCTGTGCTCCCTTGGCTTGCGCGTTGATGACATCAGCGCGTGCCAGGGCGCGTCCGTCCAGTCCGCCGATGCCCGCCACCAGGAAGGTGGACATGGAGCCGAATACCTCGGGGACGGCGATACCACCGGAGACCGCGAGATACAGCCGGAATCCCGGGCCGCGCGCGACGCTGCAGCGGATCGAATCGCCGACGGAGAGGGGAACGGCCTCCCAGGTCGGTACGGAGCGGTCGTTGATCCTGACATCGACACCGGAGGCGCCGCATACCGAAACCAGCCCGTCGTAGAGTGCCACCGCATGGAACCGGCCGTACGGGATTTCGAGGGCGGCCGCTCCTGGCGGGTTTCCCACCAGGACGTTGGCCACCCGGAAGGCGAAGTGGTCCGCCGGGCCGGAAGGAAAGAACCCCAGCGACTGGAGGCCGAGCCGGCCCGGGTAGTCCTGCACCGTGGTCTGCAGGCCCGGGTCCACGATCTCCAGCGCCGGAATGGAGGTGGTGCAGGAATCGCCGGAGACGGTCATGGAATCTGCACCTTGCGCTCGGCGGAAGAAGGTTCCGCGTGACAACTGGTCACCTCGTCGGAGAGCCGGGAAACCTCGGCCAAGTGCTCGGAGACCGAGTACTGGCCGAGTTCGATGCGGTACTCGTAGGCGCCCTCGAACACTTGCCGTCTGAGCTCGATGAGCTCGGCCTCCTCGACCCTTTCGAACTGGATGCGGTCTCCGTAGAGAAACATGACCGGATCGAGGCTGCGGCTCCGTTCGCTGCGGACGAGGTCGGCGATCGGCAGCGTCCGGCCGAGGAGCTGGTAACTTCCGGGCGTTTCGAGCGGGTGAATGACGATGCACGGGCCGCCGAGGCCGACGGCGCCCTCGGCCGTCCAGGCGCGTGCCGGGTTGTACTTCGGTGCGGAGATGCTGCATCTCGGATCGAGTGGCAGGAGCGACGGCAGTCCGGGATAGAAGCCGGTAAAGGCGTTCCACCACTCGGTGTTCAGGATCGTCGTGTACAAGTCGTCCCGGTCGGTGAATCCGTTGTATCGGGTGACGTAGTCGATATTGTTGCCATTGATCGCATTGGGGGCGTCCGGGCGGATGGTTATCTGGTAACGGTGCACGGCTTCCCGCGAGGTGGAGTCGTCGAAGGCGATCGGAAGGACGATGCGACGGCTGGGAACCGTGAGCGAGGCCGGCGGCGGGACCTGATGATGCACCTCTTCCAATGCCGCGACGAGATCCGCTTGACTGATCTGCCGGGGAATGAACCGGACGAGCAGCGACCGCAGTCCGGGAGCCGTTTCGCGCACTCCGGGAATCGGGGAAGCCGCAATGCGTCTCGCCACCTCGTGAACGAAGAAGTTGGCGCACAGGTCGACTGTCGCCTCGGCCCCGTACTCGACGAGCACATAACGGTCGCCGGCCGTGCGGTACGTCACCGTCGGCCGGCCTTCGGGAAGTTCTGAGCGAGTGATGATCGCGGCCATCGGCTCTCCCTTTGACCTGCTTGACTGGATCACGACCGTACGATCATGATCGGAGACCGCGGGCTGCGCAGCAGTGGCCGGCTTCTCGGTCCTGCCGCAGGGACCAGCTCCGATCTCAGGTGCCAGCACGGTACATGGACATGGCCGAATCCGCTCGGGCCTCCGTAGACTCTGGGAGTGCAGATGGGCCTCACTCTGCAAACGCTGGTCAACAAGCGCGAACTCGGCCTCTCCGTCCGGACCGGCGCTGAGCACCTGGACCGTGAGGTGCGGTGGGCGCTGGTGAGCGAGCACCCCGACCCCGCGGTGTTCCTCGAGGGCGGCGAGTTCGTCCTCACGACCGGGTCCCGGCTGCCGTCCAGTGCGTCCGAGCGCCGCCGGTACGTCTCCCGGCTGGGCGGAGCGGGGGCCGTCGCCCTCGGGTTCGGCCTGAGCAGCCAGGCCCCCGAGGTTCCCGGCGAGCTCGTGGAAGCCGCTGAGCTGGCGTCGCTCCCCCTCCTTTCCGTGCCGGAGGAGACGGCGTTCGCGGACATCAGCCGCTACGTCAGCAACTGCATCGCCGACGAGCAGCAGCGGGCCTTGACCTTCGCCGTGAGCGCGCAGCGCGACCTGGCCAGGGCCGCGCTCTCGCCGAATGTCGCACGCGAGGTGGTCAACCGCCTGGCCAAGGCCCTGCGCTGCTGGGTCCTGCTGCTGGATCACGAAGGTGAGCTGCGTGCCGGTACCGCCGCGGGGCGCATCCATCTGTCCCGCGTGCGCATCGACCTGGCGCGGCTTCGTGACGGTGGTACGGGGCGGAGCCTGTCGATGACCGTGGGGGGAGACTCGGTCGTCCTGATGTCGCTCGTGGTCGGCGGGCGCGTGCGAGGGTTCCTCGCGGTCGGCCGCTCGTTGGCCTTCACGTCCTCGGACCAAGCCATCATCGTCACCGCCGTTTCCCTGTTGTGCGCCGACCTGCAGGGCATGGGAGGCACGCTCGACACCGCCCGCCGGCACCGGCTGGCCGTCATCAAGATCGCGATCGCCGGGGAACTGGCGCTGGCGGAGTCGACCAGTGCGGTACTCGAGACGGGCTGGCCCGAGGGCGATCTCCGGGTCGCGCTGCTGGGCGTACCGGCCCGTCACGAGGTCGAGCTGCTGGAGTGCGCGGAGAACGACCAGGCCCTGCTCAGTCTGGGCGCGCTGGTGGCGGTATGGGACAAGGGGCGGGTGGTGGTGCTCATGCCCCACGCCGAGGGTGACATCCGGACCTTGGAGTCGTTGCTGCGGCAGGTGCCGTACGCCCGCGGAGCCGTCAGCGAGCCGACTCCGGGGCGCGAGCTCCCGGATGCCTGGCGCAGGGTCCACTCCGTGTTCAACGCGGCGCCCGACGCGAGCAGAAAGCTGGTGGTGGCCGGTGATGTCGCGACGATGGGCCTCATGCGGCACCTGATGTCTCCCGAGGCACGTGGCTGGGCGGAAACACTGCTGCAGCCCTTGACGGACAACAGTGGCAAGTCCAAGATCGATCTGCGCCACACCCTGTGGACGTTCCTGGCCCACAACGGCCAGGTCGACGCGTCGGCGTCAGCGCTGGGCATCCACCGTCACACCCTTCGCTACCGGATGTCGAAGGTCGCCGAGGCGCTGGGTTGCGACATGGACGACCCGGCCACGCGCGCGGAGCTGTGGTTCGCCCTGCAACTCGACGACCAGCCCTGATCCGGTGTCAGCACACGGAGGCGGCGAGGTTCTCCAACGCTTCGGCGATGGCCTGGTCAAAGGTCTCGGCCAGCGTCTCCGGTTCGATGTCGGTGCTGTAGACGACCAGTGATCTGCCGCCGCCTGCGTCGATGACGTCGATCGTGCCGAGGTGTGAATCGACGGAGAGGTCACCGCCGACGACCCGGTACCGGAAGCGTCGCAGCTGCGGGTCGGAGAGAACGACTTCTTCCTCCAGTTGCGCACCTCCCTCCAGGGTGACCGTCCGGTGCTTGTGGTCGCCCGTGGAGGCCGTGATGGCCGGGAACCAGTCGCTGATGTGCGGTGCGTCGCTCACCACCTTCCAGACGGCATCGGGGGCACAGTCGATCAGGGCGTGCGAGCGCAGTGTGGCCATGGTTTCTCCTCGAGGGTGACGGAGCGCCAGCCCCCCATCGCGTGAGTGCACGGTCTCGCGACGAGGGGCCGGTACGGGGGCGGGGCGGCAGTGTCAGTCGTCGGCGAAGAGCTTGCCGCCGCGCGACCAGCTCTCCTTTTCCACGTCGGTGAAGACGATCCCGACGGCGTCGGGCTCGCAGCGGCCGATCCGGCAGATCTCACGGGTCAGGACGGCAGCGAGCTCGCGCTTCTGCTCGGTGGTGCGACCGGGGAACCAGTCGATACGCACGTGCGGCATGGCAGGTCTCCTTGGCTGGGCGGATTGGCTGAGGGAATGGGCTGGACGAATTGGCTAGGCGAAGAGGCCGGCGACGCGCTGGGCCCGCTGCCGGTAGTCGCGGCGGGCGGCCAGGGCCTCGTCGAGGCCGATTTCGACGAATCTCGTCCGGGTGTTGGGTGCGGACTGGGCGACCACGTCGAGGTCACCGCTGATCACGGTGGCGACCATCATGTATCCGCCGCCGGAGACCGCGTCCCGGTGGAGGATGATGGGCTCCACTCCCCCGGGAATCTGGATCGAGCCGATCGGGTACGGAGCGTCGACGATGTTCGAGGGGTCCTGCCCCGCTCCGAAGGGCGGAGTGCGCTCGACGAGCTCCAGCTCCGCGCCCTTGTACCGGAAGCCCACACGGTCGGCGACCGGGGTGAGGGTCCAGGTGGAGCCGAGGAAGTTCTTGCGTCCCTCCGGGGCGAGGACGTGGTCGTAGAGACCCATCACCACGCGGATCTCGACTTCCTTGCTCAGCACCGGCCGCAGTTCCTCGGGCACGGTACGGCCCGCGACGTCCCCCGAGTGCGCACCGATCGGCAGGACGTCTCCGGCTTCGAGCGGCCGGCCGAGCCCGCCGAGCTTGTAGGTGGAGCGGCTGCCGAGCATCACGGGGGTGTCGATACCGCCCGCCACACCGATGTAGGCACGGGCGCCGGCCTTGGCGAAGCCGAAGTCGAGTACGTCACCGGCGGCGACGGGGAACGCCTCCCACAGGGGGCGTTCCTCGCCGTTGATCCGCGGCGGGATGTCGGCGCCGGTGACGGCGACCGTGGCCGGCTCGGTGAAGGCGATTTCCGGGCCCATGTAGACGCATTCGAGTACGGCGGCGTCGGGGGCGTTGCCGACCAGGTGGTTCGCCGCGGTCAGGGAGTACTGGTCGAGGGCGCCCGAGGGCGGGATGCCGACGTCGTAGTAGCCGCTGCGGCCCGCGTCCTGCACGGTGGTGGAAAGGCCCGGCTTGTGCACCTCAATCGGCACGGAGCACCTCCAGCATGCGGGCGTTGAAGCCTTCGGGATCGTTGAGGAAGGGGTCGAGCCGGAAGTCGAAGGGCCTGGACCGGATGCGGTAGGTGCCCGCTTCCACCTGCTTGATGGTCGCGTCGTACTCGTCGCGTTCGATGGGGGTGAACTTGACGATGTCGCCGGGCCTGAAGAAGACCAGGAAGTCCTCGAAGTCGGGCATCGAGCGGTCGGGGTCGTAGATGGGGGCGGGGGTGACCCCGAACATCTGGTAGCCGCCGGCGCCGCGCACGGAGTAGATGCAGCCGAAGCAGCCGCCGTGCCCGACGGTCTGCTTGGGCGTGTCCGTGCGGGGCCGCAGGTACTTCGGCACGATCAGCTGCTGTTCCTGCGGGACCATCTGGAACATGAACGGGAGGCCCGCCACGAAGCCCACCATGGAGGTGAACCACGGGGAGCCCGAGTGTGCCGCGATGAACTCCTCCGTACCGGAGAACCCGTTGATGCGGGCGGCGTACTCGATGTCGGTGGCGTCCGGGTCCTGGTGGCGGTCCCGGAAGCGCGAGAGCGTCTCGGTGGTCCACGGGTCCTGGTAGAGCACCGGTATCTCGACGATGCGTGTGGCGAGGCTGAAGCCGGCGGCGTCGCCGACCTGCTTCTCGATCTCCTGCAGCTGCTGGCGGAGCACACGGGGGTCGATCACGTCCGGGTCGTAACGCACCTGGTAGGACGCGTTGGCGGGACAGATCTCGAGGATGCCGTCCGGGCGCTGCTCGCGCAGCGACGTGGTGATGGCCATGGCGCGGAAGTTGGCCTGCAGGCTCATCGATTCGGCGAGCTCGACGAAGATGTGCTCGTCGCCGCCCCAGCTGTACCGGGCTGCGGTCGGGGTGGCCGTCATCGTGTCGCTCCCGCCTCCCCCGGCTTCGTACGCTGCTGGAGCCAGTCCTCGAGCGTTCCGGTGTCGAACTCCCCGCTCGCGAACCACGGTTCGCCGATGATCTCGGTCAGCAGTCCCGTCGTGGTGGGCACGCCCTCGACGATGAACTCGCCGAGTGCCCGGTGTGCGCGCCTGAGCGCCGAAGTGCGGGTGTCGCCCCAGACGACGACCTTGGCGATGAGCGAGTCGTAGAAGGGGGAGACGGCGCTGCCGGGGGCCAGCCAGGTGTCGGTGCGGACCCAGGGTCCCTGCGGGAGTTCGACGTGGTTGATGCTGCCCGGGCCCGGCAGGAATCCGCGGTCGGGGTCCTCGGCGCAGATCCGGAACTCGATGGCGTGGCCGCGCTTGGTCACGTCGGCCTGGCGGAAGCTCAGTGGTTCGCCGGCGGCGATGCGGAGCTGCTCGGCGACCAGATCGATGCCGGTGATCAGTTCCGTGACGGGGTGCTCGACCTGGATGCGGGTGTTCATCTCGATGAAGAAGAACTCGCCGGTGTGGTCGTCCACGAGGAACTCGCAGGTGCCGGCGCTGCGGTAGCCGACCTGCCGGCACAGCCGTACTGCCGCACTGGTCATGGCCGCTCGGATGTCCGCGTCGATGCCTGGGGCCGGGGCTTCCTCGATGACCTTCTGGCGGCGGCGCTGCAGCGAGCATTCCCGCTCGAAGACGTGAATGGCGTCGGAGCCGTCGCCGAGGACCTGGACCTCGACGTGCCGGGAGCTGCGGATGAACCGCTCCAGGTACATCCGGCCGTCGCCGAAGGCGCTGGCCGCTTCGGCCGAGGCGGTGGGGAAGGCGGCCCGCAGCTCGGCCTCGTCGGACACCACCCGGATGCCCCGCCCACCGCCACCCGCTGCCGCCTTGAGCATCACGGGGTACCCGATCCCGGCCGCGGCGGCCACCGCGGCCGAGACGTCGGAGACGCCGTCGGGTGTGCCGGGGACGGTGGGCACGCCGGCGGCCATCGCGACCTGCCGGGCCCGGACCTTGTCGCCCATCTGGTCGATGACCTGGGCATCGGGCCCCACGAACGTCAGCCCGGCGTCGGTGACGGCGGCGGCGAAGTCGGCGCGTTCGGAGAGGAAGCCGTAGCCCGGGTGGACCGCGTCGGCGCCCGCCTCCCGGGCCGCGGCGACGATGCCCTCGGCCCGGAGGTAACTCTTGGTGGCGGGTGCCGGGCCGACGTGGACGACGGTGTCGGCGAGGCGGGCGTGTGCCGCGTCGCGGTCCGCGTCGCTGGCGACGGCGACGGTCTCGATCCCCAGGTCGCGGGCGGCGCGGATGATCCGTACCGCGATCTCGCCCCGGTTGGCGATGAGCAGGCGCTTCATCCCTCGACCTCCAGGATCACCACGGCCTGGCCCGGGTCGACGACGGACTCACCTTCGACCGCGAAGTCGACGACGGTCCCCGCCACGCCGGCGAGCACGGGATGAAAGGACTTCATGACCTCCACCAGACCGACCGTGTCGTCGGCCGTGACCGTCTGCCCCGGTTTGACGTAGTCGGGGCTGCCGGGGTCCGGCCGGCGGTAGAAGACGCCCGGGATGGGGGCCAGTACCTCGTGACGTGGCATCGGAAGACCTCGATTCGCTCGTGGGTGGGTTCGGCTCAGCTGAGGTGTGGCTGGAGCGCCGCGTGGACGGCCTTCGCGAGGTCGACCGCGCCCGGGGTGTCGGAGTGGACGCAGATGCAGTCGGCCCGCATCGGGAGGTCCGTGCCGTCGACCGATGTCGCGACGCCGTCGGTGACCACGCGCACCGCCCGCTCGGCGGCCACGACCGGGTCGTAGGCGGCGTGCTCGCGGGTGATGATGAGCGAGCCGTCGGCGCGGTAGTCCAGGTCGGTGTAGTACTCGGCGATGAAACCGGCGTCCCGCTTGCCCCACACCTGTTCGTGCATGGTGTTGGCCATGCCCATCAGCGGCACGCCGAAGACATCGGCCGCATCGGCGATGGCCTCGGCGACCTCCTCGTCGCGGGAGGCCAGCCCGTAGAGCGCGCCGTGCGGCTTGATGTGGTTCAGCGGCATCGCCTGCGCCTTGAGGAAGGCGGCGAGCGCGCCGACCTGGTAGAGGACGGCGGCGGTGAGCTCGTGCCGCTCCAGCTTCATCTCGCGCCGGCCGAAGCCGTCGCGGTCCGGGAAGGAGGGGTGGGCACCGACCTTGACGCCGTACTGCTTGGCCAGCGCGACCGTCTTCCGCATGACGACCGGGTCGGACGCGTGGTAGCCGCACGCCACGTTGGCGACGGTGATGTAGGGCATGATGCCCTCGTCGTCACCGCAGCGGTAGATGCTGTAGGCCTCGCCCATGTCGCAGTTGATGGCAACCATGGCAGTGTGTTTCTCCTCTTCTGGGTCAGGAATGGGCGACTTTGGGGGTGTCGCCGTCGGGGTCGACGTAGACGTCGTCGCCGTCGACCTTCACGGGGTAGCGGGCCAGGCGTGCGTGGCCCGGGTTGATGCCGGCGCAGGTGGTCAGGTCGAAGGACCACAGGTGGCTCTTGCAGGTGAGGGTCTTCTTGTCCAGCTCTCCCTCGACGAGCTCCACCTGCTGGTGCGGGCAGATCGCCTGGGTCGCGACGACCTCGCCGCCGTCCAGGTGAGCGATGAGTACCTCCTTGTCGCCCACCTCGAAGGACTCCATGTCGCCCTCCCAGACGTCGTCCAGGCTGCAGACGCGAACGAATCCCATGGATCGTGCTCCTTTCTCAGCAGAACCGGTCGAAGTGGAGCCGGTCCGCGTCCAGGCCCCCTTCCAGCACGAGCGAGCGCGCGAGCGCGTCCGTCATGGCCGGCGGTCCTGCTGCGTAGTAGGTGTAATCCGTGAGGTCATCGCCCAGGACGTCGATGACCGCCTCGTGCACGAAGCCCCGGTAGGCGTCGCTCTCGGGCCGGCACGCCTCCGCGCCGGTCTCGGGCGCCCCGGAGACCGCCGTGTGGAAGTGCAGTGCGCCGAGCCGGGGTGCCGCCAGCTCCAGCGCGGACGGCAGGAAGAGGTCGTCTGCGGTGCGGCCCCCGAGGAACAGGTGGACGCTCCGGTCGGCCGCGTCGGGCAGCGCGGCCGCTCCGAGGACGATGCTGATCATCGCCCCGACGCCCGAGCCGCCGCCGACGCAGACGATCTTCGGGTTGTCCCGGCGCAGGTAGGCGTGGCCGTACGGCCCGTCCAGGCCGACCGTCGCGCCCACCTCCAGCTTGTCGAACAGGAGGGAGGTGGCCCGGCCGTCCGGTGTGCGCTTGACGACGAAGCGCCATTCGCCGTAGCAGTTGCCGACGTTGCTCATGGAGTAGGCGCGCTCCACACCCCCGTCGGGGAGCAGGACCATGGCGTACTGGCCGGGGCTGAAGGCGGCCGGCTGTCCCGTGGTGAAGACGAACTCGGCCATGTCGTGGGTGAGCGGGTTGACCTCCCGCAGGGCGGCCCACTGCCGTACGGGCCGGTGGGGCGCGGGCTCGGTGGTCGCGCCGACGCGTACGGTGCAGGCGGAGCGCGGTTCGCTCTGGCAGGCGAGGCGGCGTTGCTTGCGGCGGTCCCGAGCAGTGAGGCCGGGTGCGTCCGGACGGCGGTCGTGCATCTCGCCGTCGAGGAGCTCGTAGCGGCAGCTTCCGCAGGAGCCGCTGTTGCACTCGTAGCTCAGTCCGACTCCCGCGCGGAGGGCGGCGCGCAGCAGCGTGTCGCCCTCCGCGCAGGCGAAGCGAACGTCGGTCCCGTGCAGGGAGACCTCGTGTCCGGTCCGATCGGTCATCGGGAGGTCATCCCCCAAGGCCCAGCTGGCGCTGGAAGGACTGCACCGCGTCGAGGGCGTTGTCGGCCGCCTCCGCGTTCTCGGGGATCTCCTCGCTGTAGGCCCGGATCGCCGCGGTGGCGAGCGGTTGCCACTTCTCGACCCACTTCCGCAGCTGCGGCAGGTTGGTGTCGACCTCCGCCATCTGGCGGACGAGCGCCGTGGTCCACCGGCGCGACCGCTCGCTGTCGCGCAGCGCTGCTTCGCCCAGGAGTGCGTGCAGTACGTCGTCCTCGCGGCGGGCGCTGACGCCGAGCTGCCGGAAGAGCGTCTCGTCGATGGCCGGCTTGGCGACGACGTTGAGCGCGACGAACGCCTCGGCCCAGTCGAAGGTGGTCAGCTGGCGTTCCATCAGCTCGCGGAAGCCCTGCCAGGCCGGCAGTTCCTCCCACAGCTCCCGCTCGCGCTCGCCGAAGCCGAGGCCGGGGTGGGCCAGGCCGAGTTCGGCCGTGCGGTAGGCGACGTTGGACAGCCAGCGCAGGGAGTCCGCCGCCTGGAAGGCGGCACAGTTGGCGATGGTGCTGGCGGGCGCCATGTGCACCAGGTAGGCGCTGGCCATCTGCACGGTGTGCAGCAGGTAGCGGCTGGGCGTGTAGAGCTTGGCGAGGGTGGCGGTCCACTCCGCCGACAGGCCCTTGTCGTGCCCTTCGGCGTTGTGCTGGTCCAGCAGGCCCTCGACGTAGGTCTCCTGCCCGTCCTGGAGGATGTTGTACGTGCGGTAGACCAGCTCGTCGGGGTCACGGAAGGCGTCCCAGTCCGGGTGCGTGACGGGGCTGCCGTTGCGGTACTTGCGGTAGTGGTCCGCCATGACACCGGTGTGCCCGACGTCCCAGGGCTGTTCGGCGTCCCGGGTGTGCCACAGCAGCTTGGTCGAGACGATCTCGTACTCGCTCGGCTTGCGCCGCCGCGCTGCCAGGTGGCCCCAGGTCTTCAGCGGCTTCAGCGGGGTGGTCATGAGAGGGCCTCCTCGTGGCCGGCGGCCGGCGTCTGCTCGAAGGTGTGGTAGAAGCGGAAGACCTCGGTGCCGGTTTCGATGCGGCCCACGAAGGACGGCATGTTCAGCTCCAGCTCGGACATCTTGAACGCGCGGCCGAGCTGCTCGGCGATCGTGCTGCGGCGCAGTACGCACTCACCGCCCTCGACCTCGATGCGGACGTAGGAGCCGCGGTCGCGGATGTCGACCCGGCGCCCCTCGTTGTCGATCACGACCGCGTCGGCGACCGCGCGGGCGACCTCTCCGGACTGCAGGACGGGTCCGACGGGATCGATGATGTGGTCAGCCATCGGTCCTCCTCACTCGAAGTAGATTTCGACGCACTCGGTGGGCGTCAGGCCGACCTTCCCGACGGTGTCGGTGCGCGCGTACGGAGCGGTCGCGCCCTGCTTGCGGACGCGCATCGTGCGGCCGGGCTGCTCGGGGACGTGGATGCCCACGGCGTTGGCGGCGGCGGCCGCGGCCACCTCGTCCATGGTGTGGCCGGTGTCGACCTGGACCAGCTTGAGGACGAAGTCGCCGTCGACGTGCGCGGCCAGAGGGATCAGTGACATGGGGGAAACTCCTTGTCCGCAGCTCAGCCGGCCGTGGCGAGCTGCTTGCGGTAGCTGTCGAGCCAGGCGAAGCCGTGGGCGTCGTCGCCACCGGGACCGACCCGGCCCAGGCCCATGTACTCCAGGGCGCCGCCGAGGTCGGCCGGCTGGATGTCGCCGCCGAGGAAGCGGTCGACGAGGTTCTTGTGGTGGCGGTAGCGCTCGGGGTCGTCCTCGAAGATCCACTTGTCCACCTCGGAGGCGAAGTGGTAGCGGCGGCCCTCGTGCACCAGGGAGATGTCGCGCAGCGTCCGAGACGGGGTGCCGACGATTGGCAGCTGGGAGACGTTGCAGATGAGCGGCAGTGTGTTGGGGACCGTCTTCTCCGTCCGGCCGTGGACGAAGTTGTCGATCATGACGTCCCACACCTTGCCGAAGGTGTCGTTCCAGCCGGGGTACTTCTCCTCCAGCCAGTCCCGCTCCTCCGGGCTCACGCCGGCGGCCGGGTCCCACCACAGCGTCGGCCGCCAGGAGTAGGTCCCCAGGTGCTGCCCGTGGTGGTGCTCGGAGATGTCACGGAGGAAGATGTCCCAGTACCAGGGCTTGGACAGCCCCAGGTCCTCCAGGGACCGCATGAACTGGGTGACGATCCACTCCTCCATGAACTCCTTGAACGACGCCTCCCGGACCTCCAGGGGCACGTAGTAGTCCATCGGGATGCCCGACAGGATCGTGAACAGCCGGTAGGAGCGCCAGAACGCGATGTCGATCTTCTTCTGCGCCTCCTCCTTCTGGCCGTTCTCGATGAGCATCTGCAGCAGCGGCGTACCGAGCTGGGCGTGCCGGGCCTCGTCGGACTGGATGCTCTGGATGAGCTTGGAGAAGGTGAAGTCGCCGGCGTTGGCCGCGTCCCCGGAGAGCCCGATGAACTGCAGGTTGGTGAAGCCGGTCTCGAAGGAGAAGTTCGCGAAGATCGACGTGGAGAGCGCGTCGCGGGTCATCATCACGTCGTCGAAGAAGTGCCGCGCGCCGAGCGCGACCCAGTTGTCGCTCCACATCGCGGCGTGGGACCACTCGAACTGCCGGTCCTTGTTGACGTACTCGTGCGGGAAGAACAGCTGGATCTGGCCGTGCCGGATCTCGTCCAGCATGCCGAAGGTGGCCATGTTGCGCATGCCCGGCGCCTTGGACCAGCGCACGAAGCGGGACTCCTGGAAGGAGGCGCCGTACTCCACCAGCGCCACCGCGGCGTAGTGCTCCTTCAGGATGGAGATCCAGCCCGGGTCGGCCTTGTTGTAGAGGTCGGACCGCTCCAGCGCCGCCTTGACGGAGTAGGCACCGGCGTCCTTCTGCCGCTGGATGTCGACGTACTCGCGGTAGCTGATCTTGTACGGCTCGTCGTAGGAGGACCAGATGTCGTCCGGCAGGCCCTCGCCGCCGCTGAGTTCCGGAGGGAAGAGTTCGTCCTGCGTCACGTAGCGCGGGGTCCATTCGGTACTGCGCGCGATGTCGTACCACTGCGAGCGTTCCAGCAGAGCCATGCTTGCTCCTTGGAGAGTTGCTGAGGGTTCTGGGGAGGTCGGTACGGACGGACGACGGGGTCAGCTGCCGTGCTCGGAGCCCAGCGGGCCTTCCCCGCCCGGGTAGCAGAAGGCCATGGAGGGGGCGTAGAAGCCGAAGGTCACGGTGAGGGGATCGGCGGGCCGGAGCTGGTAGGTGGGGTGATCCTTGTCGAGGAATTCGAAGGAGAGCACCTCGAAGCTCTCGGCGAGATCGGCGACGTAGGGGTAACGGCCGCTGATGAACTCCCCGTCGCGGCGGGTGAGGTAGCGCAGCTGCCCCGTGGCGCGCTGCGGTGTGCCGAGGGTGACCCGGGCGGTGGTGCGGATGACGGGGCGCCCGCCGATCACCGTGGTGGCGACGAGGGTGTCGCCGTCCAGGTCCAGGGTGGTGGTGCCGGGTTCCCCGGTGGGGACGCCGTGGGCCGCCGCGTAGGCCGTCATCACGTCCGAGCTGTTGTGGTAGTGGGTCCACCACCGGCCCGGTACGCCGTCCTCGGTGTCCAGGCCGGCGAGGTTGGCCCCGAGGTAGGTCAGCGAGTAGGCGCCGAACGGCTCGGCCGAACCGCTGGAGGACGTCTGGTCCGCGCCCTCGACGACGTACTGGTTGATGTAGCACGACCGGTCCTCGGCCGGGGTGAGCCCGTCGGGTACCAGCTTGCCGACGGCGTCCGGGTCCGCGGGAATCCACACCATGTACAGGGTTCGAGAGTTGGTGATCAGCTGCGGGGGATGCAGTGCTGTACCCATGGCGCCTCCTGGCTCCCCGTTGAAACCACTGGATGAAGAGTCGGTGGCAGGCCCCGGGAGGCCCGCTGAACTCCTGCCGAAGATGCTGTGCCACGCGTCACGTCAGTGACAGTGCGCGCTTCGTACAACGAACGGTGGAGCTGGTGCCACTCGGGAGTACGAGGTGGTGTTGTGGCTGGTCAGGCAGGGTGTGAACGAGGCGAGTGGGCAGGGCGGCAGGGGCCGTGCCCGCCGCCGCCCCGCACCGCGAAACGGATCAGGACGCCGTCGAGGCGCTCAGGAGGCCGTCAGGGCTCCCGCGTCGTGGGCGATCCGTCCGCCGACGACCGTGGCGCCGACCGTCAGCGTGGCGAGGGCTTCCGCGGGCACCCCGAGGAGGTCGTCGCTGAGGACGGTGAAGTCGGCGAGCTTGCCGCGGGTGAGGGTGCCCTTGAGGTGTTCCTCGTGGACCGCGTGGGCGGAGCCGACCGTGTACGCGCGCAGGGCCTCGTACGCCGTCACCGCCTCGTGCGGGGCGATCGGCGCGCCCGAGGCGGTCCGCCGGTTCACCATGTCGTGGATGCCGAGGAGCGGGTCGGCGGCGACGACGGGCGCGTCGGAGGAGCCGGGGAGTTCGATGCCGGCGTCGAGGAACGCGCGCATGCGGTACGCCCGTTGGCTCCGCTCAGGGCCGAGGGCCGTGAGCAGCCCGTCGCCGATCTCCGACAGGAAACGGCCCTGCGGCACCGGGATCAGCCCGAGTGCGGCGATCCGGGCGACCTGTGCGGCGCTGGTCACCGCCGCGTGCTCGACCCGGTGGCGGACGTCGGCGCGCGGGTGCAGCCGCTGGGCCTCCTCGTACGCGTCCAGGACGATGTCCAGGGCCGCGTCCCCGATCGCGTGCGTGGCGATCTGCCAGCCGCAGCGGTGCGCCTCGGTGATGTAGTGGCGGATGCGCTCGGGCTCGTGCTGGAGCAGACCGCTGTTGCCGGGCGAGTCGTGGTAATCGCAGCACATCGCGGCCGACCGGCCGATCAGCGAACCGTCCGACATCAGCTTCGTCGGCCCGATGCGCAGCCACTCGTCGCCGAAGCCGGTGCGCAGCCCGAGGTCCAGGCCGTACCAGCGGGACTCCGGCTCGAACACACCGCAGTCGTGCAGCGCGGTGATGTACGGCATGACCGTCATCCGCACGCCCAGCTCCCCGCGCTCCCGGACCCGCAGATACGCGTCGAGGTCGGCGGGGCCGTTGCCGATGCCGTCGGTGACACCGATGCCCGGCTCGGTCACACTGGTCAGGCCGACCGCGAGGGCCGCCCGGGCCCCGGTGGCGATGTTGGCGGTCCACTCGCTCGCGGGCTCCGGGCGCAGCGCCCGCTCGACCACCTGCATCGCGGTCTCCTGGAGCAGCCCTTCCGCCCGCCCGTCGGCGGTGCGTACGACATGGCCGCCGGGCACGTCGGGTACGGCGGTGAGGCCGGTGCAGCCGGCCCGGCGGAACGCTTCGGTGCTGGCCACGCCCATGTGGTGCGAGGTGTGCACGAGCCATACGGGGCGGCCCTGCGCGGCCTTGTCGAGCGCCTCGGCAGTGGGATGGGCGCCGAGCTTGTTCTGGTCGTAGCCGGCCCCCAGCATCCAGGCATCGGCGGGCAGGGCCGCGGCGCGCTCGGCCACCGCCGCGTACAGCGCGTCGAGGGTGGGCACGGCCTCGTACGACAGGTCGAGTTCACGCAGCCCTTTGCCGACGAGGCTGAGGTGATGGTGGGCGTCGTTGAAGCCGGGCACGGCGTGTGCCCCGCCCATGTCGATGACGGCGTCGGCGGTGCATCCCTCCAGTTCTTCGTCGAGGGCGGCGATCCGGCCGCCCAGGACACCGAGAGCGCGTGCGGTGGGCCGCTCCGGGTCGAGAGTGGTGAAGCGGCCGTTGCGGAACACGGCGTCGAGGCGCACGAAAGTCAACTCCTTGCTGGGTGGGGGCCGGCGGCCACCGCGGACGGCGGGTCGGCACGGTGGCCGCCGGAGGTCTGGTGCGGCATCCTCAGGCGGTGGCCGCGGCGACGGCCGGCTCCTCGTACGCACCCCGGCCGGTGCTGCGGGACAGTGCGGCGACGCACGCCGTGGTGAGCAGCAGCAGGACCGCGTAGAACCCGACCACGGGCCAGATGGAGCCACCGCCGGACGTCAGCAGGGCCTGGGCCACCAGCGGCGTCGTACCGCCGATGAGGGTGGAGCACAGCTGGTAGGAGAGGGAGATGCCGGTGTAGCGGATCCGGGAGGGGAAGGCACGGGCGAGGAAGCCGGCCAGGACAGCGTAGTACCCCGAGCCGCTGACGATGCCGAGCGCGATGCCGAGGAAGGCGAGCACCGGCCGCGCGGTGCTGATCAGCAGGAACATCGGTACGGCGACGACGACGTTGGCCAGCAGCGAGCACACCATGAACCGGGTCTCGCCGACCCGCTCGGAGATCAGTGCGGCGATGGGCTGCCACAGGAACTGCACCACGGAGATGGCCAGCAGGACGTACAGCATCGTCTGGCGGTCCATGTGCAGCTCGTTGGTGGTCCAGGAGAGCACGAAGGTGTTGGTGAAGTACGCGGCGGAGATGCCCATGACCGAGGCGCCGATGGCCAGCAGCACGGTCCGCCAGGCGGTGCGCAGTACCTCGGCGATCGGCAGCTTCACCACGTCACCGCGCTCCCTGACCCGCTCGAAGTCGCCCGGCTCCTCGACCTTCAGCCGGATCACGAGGCCGACCACGACGAGCGCGCCCGACAGCAGGAACGGCACGCGCCAGCCCCACGCGAGGAAGGCCGCGTCGTCCAGCGTGCCCGCGCCGAGGAAGACCAGTGTGGCCAGGATCGCCCCGGCCGGGGAGCCCTGCTGCACCAGCATCGCGTAGAAGGAACCGCGCCCCTTCGGCGCGCTCTCGGACGCCATCAGGACCGCGCCGCCCCACTCGCCGCCCACGGCGATGCCCTGCACGGCGCGCAGCAGCGCCAGCAGGAACGGCGCGGCGATCCCGATCTGCGCGTGCGTGGGCAGCACACCGACGAGGAAGGTCGCGGCGCCCATCATCACCAGCGTGGTGACCAGGGTGCCCTTGCGGCCCATCCGGTCGCCGAAGTGGCCGAAGACGATGCCGCCGAGCGGCCGGGCGAGGAAGCCGACCCAGAACGTCGCGAAGGACGCGAGCACGCCGGCGGCCGGTGACACGTCGGGGAAGAAGAGCTTGCCGAAGACCAGCGCGGAGGCCGTCCCGTAGATGAAGAAGTCGTACCACTCGATGGCCGTGCCGACGAACGAGGCGAGACCGGCGCGACGGGCCTGCCGCGTCGCACGGGTCTTGCCGGCGGCAGCGGCGTGGGAGGGAGCGTTCATGGGGCCTCCGGCGGATTCGGAGCCTTCGCCGGGGCGCCCGGGCGGTGGGGCACGGCCGGGTGACGGGGCGCGACCGGGCGGCGGGATGCCTCCGGGGCGGGGCCTCCGGGGCGGGATGCCTCCGTACGGCGGCACGCGGGCGGGCTTCGGCGAAGGAGCCAGGACGGACGGGTTGTCGGGACACACACAGTCTGGGTCCGGCCACCCATGCCGTCTAATACTTGATTGGTACGATCCCCATGCCTGTGAGGCATGGGGCCTCCGAGGCACGCGTCTTCGAGACACGGCACCTTCGAGGCGCGGCGCCTTCAAGGTGTCCGGGAGGTCGTCATGGAACTGCGGGTACTGCGGTACTTCCTCGCCGTCGCCGAGGCCGAGTCGGTGACGGCAGCGGCCCGCCGGGTCCACATCGCCCAGCCGTCCCTCTCCCGCCAGCTCAGCGCCCTGGAACGGGACCTGGGCGTCGCCCTCTTCACGCGCCGGCCCGGCTCCCTGACACTGAACGCCGCCGGGCGTCGCTTCCGCCCCATCGCGCAGGATCTGGTGCGCCGGGCCGAGCAGGCCGCCGAGACGATGACGGCGATGGCACGGGGCGAGGGCGCCGCGCTCACCGTGGTCGCCTCCCCCTCCACCGTTGCCTACCTGCTGGCACCGTTCATGGCCGGCGACGACCCAGCGGGCCTCGCCCTGCACGACGCGATCTCGGAGGAGCCGAGCAAGGTCTTCGACACCATGCTGCGCAGCGACGCGGACCTCGGAATCTCCACCACCCCGGCCCCCGCTCCCCTGAAGTCGGCGTTCCTGGGCCGCACCCCCGTCATCGCCCAGGTCCCCGCCGAGCACCCCTGGAGCGGCCGCACGACGATCACCCTGGACGAGCTGGTCACCGAGCCGCTGATCCTGATGTCCCGCTCGAACGTGGCACGGCTGGTCGTCGACGAGGCGGTGAGCCGGGCGGGACTCACCCCCGCCGCCGTCACCGAATCCGGCTCAGCGGCCTTCGCCCAGGCGCTCGCCGCGCGGGGCCGAGGCGTCTGCCTGGTCACCGACGACGCGCGCTTCGGCCTCAGGGAGCTGATCGTGCAGACACCGGACGCCCCGCTGACCGTGCCCCTCTACGCCGGGTGGGACGCCTCCCACTACGCCCATTCGGCCCTCCCCGCACTGATCGACGGCCTCCGCACCCATCTCGCCCATCGCATCCGCCGCTTCCCGGGACTGTGAAACCGGTTCGCCGACTGGACCGGACGTCCCCGGGGAACACCGGCTCCCGCGGCGGGCCCGCTGACGGGAGCGGCGGGCCCGCTCGCAGAAACAGCCACTACGAAACCGCCGGGCGGGCGGCGGCTGTTCGGCGCCGCCCGCTCAGTGGCGGCTCAGGAGCGTCGCGGCCGCCAGTACGGCGCCGAGGAGGAGGGCAGCCGCCCCGTGTGCGAGGCGGTGCGCGCGCAGTCCGGGGAGCATCCGGTCGACGGCGTACCGGCCGGGACCGGTCAGGGCCAGGGCCGCGGCGCCGGCGGCCAGCAGGAACGCGTACTCCACGCCCTTGGGCAGGAAGAAACCGCCGTTCGCGTCCACGACGACGGCATTGACCATCGTGCCGAAGACGGCGGCTCCCGCGAGCGGGGTGACCAAGCCGAGTACCAGACCGAGTCCCCCGAGCATCTCGGTGGTTCCGGCGACCGCGGCCATCGCCCTGCCCGCCGGATAGCCCATGCCGGTGAAGGCCGCGCCGATGCCGTCGAGGCCGGGACCGCCGAACCAGCCGAACAGCTTCTGCGAGCCGTGCGCCGCGATGGTCAGTCCGAGCACGACTCGGAGCAGCAGGAGCCCGGTGTCGTACGCGTGCGGGGATGTCGCGGGAGCGCGGGACGTGGTGGCCGTGGGCTCGGCGCCGGTGGCCGATGCGTCGAGAGCGGCTGGAGTGAGGGGCATGAGCGGAGCTCCTTGTGTCGGACGGGGCCTGGCTGCTGATCTCTGCGTGCCGTCATGGGACGGATGCCGGCGAAACCACTCGAAACCGTTGTCGGTGCTCACTTCACGACACCTCCCCGCGAGCGGCCATGAATGCGGGCATCGGTTTTCTTGTTCTTCGCCGCCACCCTCTTAGCGGGCAACAGCGCCGTTTCCGCGCCATGTCGTTGCGATGCCGTTCACGTCAACTGCAGCTCAGTATCGGGGAATTGGCGTGGTGATTCAGCTTTCATCGACAGGCAACTGCCGAGAAACTCCGGGCCGCCGACGAGCTGGTGAACTCTTCAACAAGCCCCAGAGGGCGAAGGCGGAACCAGCCCACAGAAATCCACCCGCAGAAACCCGCTCAGGGAAACCCGCTCGTAGAAAGAGAGAGTTCATGTTTGCTTCTTCCAGCAGGACACGGACCGGCCGCCCCTCGCACACCCGACGGCGGCTGGCGCGGGCCGCGGGGACTGTGGTGGCCGCCGGTGTGATCGCCGGCTTCGCGGGCGCAGGCACCGCTTCGGCGCACGACAAGGCGCCGGCCGGCGGTCTCACGAGCCCGGTCGGTGAGTCGGCGGGCGCCCTGTGGCACCACCTGGAGATGTACCACCTGAGCGACCCCACGTGGGAGGTGACCAGCATGCTCACCGATCCGGCCGGCAACCTCAAGGTCCACGGGCAGATGGCCGACGATGTCCTCTCCCCCGTCGTGGGAACCGCCGTGGGCGCACTCGGCGGCTGATGTCCTGACGTGCCGTCCGTTCGACGGCATGTCGTCGTGCCGGCCGGTCCGGGGAAGCCGCTGCATCAGCGGCCCTCCCCGGGCTGTCCGGCAGGGCTGTCGATTTCCATGTCCGGTGCCGCGCGGAGGCCCTGTATTCGCTGCGCGGGAAATTCCGTGGCGAAGTCCGTGGCGAAGAGGGGAAACGCTGAGCACTGTGGAGACAGCAATGATTTCCGCCGAGGCCGTGTCGAATGCACCAATGCCGTCGGGAACAGGGTTCGTGCGCCGTGCCACGGCACTCCGCGAACTGCTGGCGCGGCATCGCCTCACGGGCGACGAACAACGCCGGCTGACCGATCAGGTGATGGCCGGGCTCGCCGGAGCCGGGCTGTCCCGGATGTGGGTGCCGAAGCGGTTCGGAGGATCGGAATGCGACCTGCGCACCATGGTGGACACCACGATCGAGGTGACGAAGGGGGACCCGTCCGCGGGATGGGTGCACTGGATCCTCGGCTGCGGTGACTGGCTGACCGGGCTGTTTCCCGAGGCCGGCCAGGCGGAGGTGTACGCGACCGGGCCGGACACACACGTGTGCTCGGTCTTCGCTCCCAGCGCGACGGCGCGCCGCGTCCCCGGGGGATGGAGGATCAGCGGCCGGTGGAGCCCCGCTTCGGGCAGCGCACACGCCCAGTGGGCGATGCTCGGCTTCCCCCTGCCCGCTGAAGCTGCGGCGGAGCACCTCGCCGGCGAGGCCGCAGACCACGATGATCTCGGTTTCGCTCTCATCCCCATGAGCGAACTCCACGTCGAGGACACCTGGTTCACCACGGGAATGCGTGGCACTGGCAGCAACACCCTCTCCGGCGAGGGTCTTTTCGTACCCGATCACCGTGTGCTGTCCGTGATGCCGGCCGTACGCGGCGATGCCGCATTCCAGGGGGCCGCGTCCCGCAGCCCCCGGTACCGGTCGGCGTTCCTGCCGACCCTGGTGACCCACATGATGGGTCCCTACATCGGGATGGCTCGCGCCGCGCTGGAACTCGTCTCCGCGGACGCGTCGACCCGCGGCATCTCGTTCACGGCGTACGGCAGGCGCAGCGACTCCACGGCGTTCCAGCTCGCTGTCGCCGAGGCGACGGCGCGGGTGGACGCGGCCACCGCACTGGCACACAGCGCGGCCGACGCCATCGACGCATACGCCGCCGTCGGGACGTACCCCGATGCCGTCTTCCGCGCCCGGGTCCGCCTGCACTTCGGGCATGTGGTGGCCCAGTGCTGCGAGGCGGTCGACCTGTTGGTCTCCGCGCACGGTGCTTCGGCCTTCGCCGAGGCGAGCCCGCTCGGCGGCATCGTCCGCGACATCCAGACGGCCGGCCGGCACGCGTTCGCCAGCCCGGTGGTCAACAAGGAGGTGTTCGGGCGCGCGGTGCTCGGTGTCGAGAACATCACCGACTTCATCTGACGCGCCGGCCCCTGACAGTCCCTGACACGCCCTCACACGCCCCAACGGCGACCGGTCACGGCGGGAGCTCGGCCCGCCTGCAGCAACCCGCCCCACTACAGCAGGGAGACAGTTGTGCCCGCAGCCGAAACGGCACCACGCGGTATCCAGGACATGATGTTCAACGTCTTCATGGCCCGCGCTCTCTATGCCGTCACCTCGCTCGGCATCCCCGACCTGCTCAGCGACCGGCCGCTGTCCTGCCGCACCCTGGCGGACAAGACCGGCGTACGCGCCGGCTCGCTGCACCAGGTCCTGCGGGCGGTGGCGAGCACCGACGTGCTGCGTACCGTCCCCTCCCCCGAGTCCGGGGATGGGGAGGAGAAGGGGGACAGGAACGAGCCGGCCTACGCGCTGACACCTGTCGGCGAGACGCTGTGCACCGGCCACCCCAGCGGCACCCGTGACATGGTGCTCACCCTGCAGGGCCCCATCTGGGACGCGCTGACCGTCCTCCCCCAGCGGCTGACCACCGAGCGGACGGGGACGGAGCTCGCCCTCGGTCTGCCCTGGTTCGACTATTTGCGGCAACGTCCTGACAGGGGCGCCGCGTTCGACCGCATGATGATTGCCGTGCACGGTGCCGAGCCGGCGGCCGTGGCCCGCGCGTACGACTTCTCCTGGGCCCGGCACGTCACGGACATCGGCGGCGGCGTCGGAACCCTGCTGCTGGCCGTGCTCCGCGAACACCCCCACTTGTCCGGCGTGCTGTTCGACCTGCCCGAGGGCGCGGAGCACGCCCGTGAGTACATCCAGGCGTCCGGCATGGCGGATCGCTGCGTCACCGAGAGCGGCAGTTTCTTCGACACGGTGCCGCCCGGGTCCGACGCGTACCTGCTGTCGCACATCCTGCACAACTGCGACGAGGACGCCTGCGTGCGCATCCTCCGCTCCTGTGCGGCGGCGATGTCCCCGCACAGCCGATTGCTCGTGGTGGAAATGGTGCTGCCCGCCGGCGACGAGCCGCACCCCGGCAAGGTGCTGGACCTCGCGATGGTCACGCTCACCACCGGCCGTGAACGCACCGCGCAGGAGTACGCGGACCTGCTGGCCCGGGCCGGGCTCCGCCTCCGGAAGGTCGTCCCCACCGACTCAGCGGTCAGCGTCCTCGAAGCGGTCCTGGAGACCGGCCCGATACCGGAGACCGGCTCAGTACCGGGGACCGGCCCGGTACCGGGGACCGCATAGACCCGGCCGCCCCCGGCTCGACAACAGAAGTCATCAGCTCGAGGCCCACGTTCAACCCGTTCAGCGAGGTGCGACATGTTCAGAACAGGCATACCGATCGTCGGCATCGGTGCGGTGACCGGCTACGGCTGGGGAATCGACACCATGTGGGACGGCCTGTCCAGTGGCCGTCCCGCCGCCCAGCAGTGGCATGAGCTGGGCGGCCGGTTCCCGGAGGGCTGCTGGTTCGCCCGGGTCCCGGAGGGCGAGGGCCCAGCGCGCGAGAACAGCGGCACGTCACGGTACGCACGGGCCTACGCCGCCGCTGTTGACGAGGCGCTGCAGGACGCGCGGGACGCGGGCTGGGAGCCCGGCGAGCGCGTGGCGATCGTGCACTCGACGACCCGCGCCGACCTCGAACTCATGCGGACCCGTTATCTGGACCCCGGATCCGTCAGCCCGCGGCGTTCGTACGTGGAGCAGGCGTGGACCACTCCGCCGGGCATGGCCATGATCCGGCACCAGTTCTCCGGCCCTTCCCTCGTGGTCAGCGCGGCCTGTTCGTCCGGGCTGCACGCGCTGGCCGTGGCACAGCGGCTGCTGGACTGCGGAGATGCGACCGATGTGGTGGTCACCGCGGCCGACATCGGGTTCGACGGTGAGGAAATGACGCTGTTCGCCTCGCTCGGCCCGCTCATTCACGACGCTCCGCCGGAAGCGGTGTGCCGGCCCTTCCAGTCGGGCTCCCGCGGCTTCGTACTGGGCGAAGCGGCAGCCGCCGTGGTGCTCAGCCGTTCGGCCACGGCCCGCCCGTACGCCAGGCTGCTGTCGTCGACGCTCGGCAATGACGCCTACCACCCGGTGGCGATCAAGCCCGACCACGTCCAGATGCTGCGCGTCGTCGACGACGCGCTCGCCGCCGCCGGTACCGAGCGGTCCGAGGTGGAGTACTACAGCGCTCACGGCACCGGTACCGAAGAGTGCAACCAGGCCGACACGGCAGTGCTGGACCACCTCGGCCGGGCGGCGGGCTACGGCCTCAAACCGCTGCTCGGCCACACGATGGGGGCCGCACCGCTGATGGACACCGTGGTGATGGCCGCCTCGTACCGGGAGGGCCGGCTCCCGGTACCGAAACCGGTTGCGGACGGGCACCCCCGGCTCGCACGGGACGCCATCGAACGCGACACCGGAATCACCCTGCAGCTCGGCATCGGCTTCGGCGGCAACATCTCCGCCGCCGTCTTCGATGCCCCGCCGCCTCCCGGACAGGCAGCCTGAAGCGTACGTCCGCCGCGACGCGCTACGGGGTGGCCCGACGTTGGGTCACCCCGGCGTCCCGAACCGGCATGAGGTGCACGAGGCGATCCGGCGTGCCGGCCGGGGAGGGCCCCCTTGGTGATGCGGACGCTGAGCGCTCCTCACCGGCGGTGGACGCTCACGGCATAGCCGCCGCCCTCGTACGGCTCGGCGTCCCAGGTGGCGAAGCGGTCGACGAGGGTGAGGCCGGCCGCGGCGCAGTACTCGTCGTACTCCGGCAGCGTGATGCTGGGCGGCACCGGCAGGTGGGCTGCGTCCAGGCCGAAGCCCGCGACCATCAGGCCACCCGGTCGCAGGGCCGCGGCCAGGCGCTTTACCACCGTGGCCTCGGTGCCTTCCGCGAGCAGCGGGAAGATGTTGCCGGCAGCGACGACGAGGTCGAAGCCGGCCGCGATGCCGAGCAGGTCCGGCGCGAACTCGGTCAGATCGGCCTGGTACCAGGGCAGGTCCGGCGCCTGTTCCCGCGCCACTGCCAGCATCGACGCGTCGCGGTCCACTCCGACACAGTCGTACCCGAGCTCCGCCAGCCGGATCATGACCCGCCCGGTACCGCACCCGGCGTCCAGCACCCGCGCTCCGGCAGGCACGAGAGCCGCACAGAACCGCGCCTCGCCGTGCACGTCCTTCCCACTGCGGGCCAGCGCCGTGAACCGCGCGGCGTACTCATTACCGGACGTCTCCCCGGTCAGCTCATTCCAACGGCTCATGCGCCCCACAATAGGTCCGCTGTGTACCTCCACCCGGACCACCTCGCTGACGGCGGTGACCGGGTGCCCGTGATGACGGCCGACGCGTCGCGGCCGACGCTCGGTGCGTCGGGGGGCGCACGCCGTATTGCCCCGGGCTCACACAGTGCACATGGTGCGCTGTCGCTCACAATTCAGCGTCCGCTGGCATCTGCACCACCTCCCCCACCGCACACCCTCTTGATCCGACCCTGGGCGAGGACGTACACCGGGTCGACCTGACGGCGCTGCGCGACCGCGTCCGCGCGAACGTCTCGGGCTGAGGAGGAGGAGGAAGGGACCAATGGTCGCTCTGACCGAGGGAGAGAAGGCCGTGCGCGACGGCCGGGACGGCGACGCCGTGGCGGTGGTCCGCGGGGAGCCGGAGCGTTCCGGAGCCGCTGGTGCCCGGTAAGAGCATTCCGTCGGGCGGGCGCGACGGCCGTTCACTCAGCGTGCGCACGCTCGACGTGCTGGGGGCCTTCAGCGCCGCCCGGCCGCGGCTCACCCTCTCGGAGATCTCCCGGGCGAGCGGCCTCTCGCTCACGACGACCCACCGCATCGTCGCCGACCTCGTCGAGTGGGGCGCGCTGGAGGAGGCCGGCGGGCATTACCAGGTCGGGCTCCGGCTCTGGGAGGCGGCGTGCGCGGCGCCTCGCGGGCTCGCGCTGCGGGAGACGGCGCTGCCGGCGATGGAGGACCTCTACGAGGCGACCCACGAGAACGTCCAACTGGCCGTGCGTGAGGGCCTTGAGGTCGTGTACGTGGAGCGCCTCACCGGCCATGGCGCGGTCCGCGTACTCACCAGGGTCGGCGGGCGCTTCGCCCTCCCGGCCACCGGCGTCGGGCTGGTGCTGCTGGCCCACGCGCCCGGGGAGGTTCAGGAGCGGGTGCTGGCCGAGCCGCTGCGGCAGTGGACGCCGTACACCGTCACCGACCCCGGGGAACTCCGCAAGATGCTCGCCGAGGTGCGGCGTACCGGCACGGCCGTCAGCGACCGCCAGGTGACCGACGACGCGTTCTCGGTCGCCTGCCCGGTACGCGGCGTGGGCGGTGAGGTGCTCGCGGCGCTCTCCGTCGTGGTCCGCTCCGACGGCCCCTTCACCCCGATGGCACTGACCCCAGCGGTACAGGCGGCGAGCCGCAGCATCTCCCGTGCCCTGGGCTGGGAACCGGCCCGGCCGTCGGATGGCCGCCGCCTGCTGGACGGGAGTTGAGGTCCCATCAGGCGACCGGGGCCCCGTCAGGCGACCGGTGCCGAGATGTCTTCCGTACATCGGAAGTGCCATAGGCCACGAAGGGCTGCGCCCGTCACCGTGGGGTACGGCCCGGTCACCGCACCGGGCCCCGAGCCGCTTCCGCCCGGCCGGACCCCGCACCGCGACGCGACCAGGCCCCGCACCGCTGCCCGGCCGGGCGGCAGACAGAAGGAGCAACGATGCCCAGTTGGCCCTTGAACCAGTGGTACATCGCCGCGTACAGCGAAGAGATCGGCGACGGCCTGCTCGGCCGCACGATCTGCGGCGAGCCGCTCGTCTTCTACCGGACCGGCGAGGGCGAGGCCGTCGCGCTGGCCGACCGCTGCGTGCACCGCCGGTACCCGCTGTCGCGCAGCCACCTCAAGGACGACCGGATCATCTGCGGCTACCACGGCTTCACGTACGACAAGACCGGCAGCTGCGTCGCCGCGCCGGGCCAGAAGCGCATCCCGCGCACGGCCCGCGTGCCCGCCTGGACGGTCCGCGAGCGGGACTCGCTGGTGTGGGTGTGGATCGGTGACCAGGAACTGGCCGACGAGGCACTGATCCCGCGGGCGCCGTGGCTGGACTCGCCGGACTACACGGTGGTCCGCGGCATGGAACCGCTCAAGGCACGCTACGGCTTGCTGGTCGACAACCTGCTGGACCTCTCCCACGAGACCTACCTCCACGGCGGCTACATCGGCACCCCGGAGGTCGCCGAGACGCCCATCACGACCGAGGTCGACGAGGAGGCCAACGTCGTCTACGTGAGCCGCCACATGGACGACGCCGCGTGCCCGCCGTTCTACTCCGAGTCCACGGGCATCAAGGGCCGGATCACCCGCTGGCAGGACATCGAGTACCACGCACCGTGCCTCTACCTGCTGCACAGCCGGATCGCGCCGGCCGGCGTCCTGCCGCCGGCCGAGGGCCCGGACGACCAGGCCTTCCATGTCGAGGTGACCTACGGGATCACCCCCTCGACCGAACACGAGACGCTGGACTTCTGGATGGTCGCGCGTGACTTCGCGCTCGACGACGAGCAGGTCTCCGAGTTCCTCGCGACCAGCAACCGCACGGTGGTCCTCCAGGACGTCGAAGCCCTCGACGTGCTCGAAGAGGTGGTCGAAGGCGAGAAGGAGAACTACCAGGAGCTGTCCATCAACATCGACACCGGCGGACTGGCCGCCCGCCGGATCCTCGCCAAGCTGGTCGCCCAGGGCGAGGCGAGGACGGCCGCGGCGACGACGGCCGCGTCGAGGGCGGTGACCGCACCGTGAGCAGCCCGGACCCGACCGGCCCCGTACGCGCGGACCTGCCCGAGCCGACCAGGATGCTCACGGGCCGGACCGTCTACCGGGTGGTGTGGAAGCTCGACACCGATGTGCTCGTGGGCTACTGCTGGTGCGGCGCCAGTCACGAGGACGTCGACCCCATCGCGCTGTGGGACTGGCTGCTGGCACACCCGGACACGCACGGCGACAGCGGGACCGACCCCGACGTACCTTCTTCCGACGCCGAGTTGGTGGACGCGTGAACACTGAGACCGATCTGGAGCTGGTCGTCGTGGCCACCGCGGACATCGCGGCGGACGTCCGGCTGCTGGAACTCCGCAGCGCCGACGGGGGCGAGCTGCCTGCCTGGTCCGCCGGGGCCCACATCGACCTGCTGCTCGACGACGGGCTGGTGCGGCAGTACTCGCTGTGCGGTGATCCGGCCGACCGCGGCCGCTGGCAGGTGGCGGTGCTGCGCGAGCCGGAAGGCCGCGGCGGGTCGGCGCACGTCCACGACAAGCTGTGCGCGGGCGACCCGGTCGGGGCACGCGGACCGCGGAACCACTTCGCGCTGGAGCCGGCGGGGGCGTACGTCTTCGTGGCGGGCGGCATCGGCGTCACGCCGATCCTCCCGATGCTCGCCGCGGCCGACGCCGCCGGCGCCGACTGGCGGCTCCATTACGGTGGCCGCACCCGGGCCTCGATGGCCTTCGTGGACGATCTGGTGGCACGGTACGGCGACCGCGTCGTCGTCCGCCCGCAGGACGAGACCGGACTTCTCGACGTGACCGGGATCGTCGCCGGCCGCCCGGACGGCGCGCTGATCTACTGCTGCGGGCCCGGCCCACTCCTCGACGCCATGGCGACCGGGTGCGCGACGCTGCCGGCCGGCACGCTGCGGACCGAACGGTTCACGGCGCCCGAGGCCGACCCGGACGCCGTTTCCGAGGGTTTCGAGGTCGAGCTCGCCGATTCCGGGCAGGTCCTGCAGGTACCGGCCGGCAAGTCGATCCTCGACGTACTGGAGGACGCCGGCATCGAGATCCTCTCCTCCTGCCGGGAAGGAACCTGCGGCACCTGCGAGACCGGCGTCCTGTCGGGCACGGTCGACCACCGCGACACCTTGCTGACGCCCGACGAGCGAGCGGCCAACGACGTGATGTTCGTCTGCGTCTCGCGCGCCGCGCCCGGCTGCCCGAGGCTCGTCCTCGAACGCTGACAGAGGTCGGGGCGGCCGGGTCCGGCGGCTCTCCGCACGGCGCTCCGGCGCGAAGCGCGGGGGCGCCGAGCCCGGCACTGGGTACCGGCACTGCCACCGCCACCGGTCAGTGCCGGTGCCAGCACTGACCGGTACCGGCACTGACCGGTGGTGCATTGCGCCGTTCAGGTGCCGATCCGGACGTGGCGCCGCCCGCGGGAATAGCTGCCCGTCCCCCACCCTTGTCCGAACCATGACCGTCACTGAAGACATCGGCACCATCGGCATCTGGACCGGAGCGTACGGGGCTCAGTACGCGGACGACGCACGACGCCGTGCGGAGATCGCGGACGCCGCGGCGGAGCTGGACGAACTGGGCTACGGAACGCTCTGGCTCGGGGGCAACCCGGGCGTGGCCAACGCCGTACCGGTCCTGGAGGCCACCCGGAACCTCCGTGTCGCCACCGGCATCCTCAGCATCTGGCAGCACGAACCGGCCGCCGTCGCCGCGCAGTTCGCGGAGGCCGACGCCGCCTACGACCACCGCTTCCTGCTGGGTCTGGGCGTCAGCCACGCGCAGCTCGCCGACGCGTACGCCCGGCCGTACTCCGCGATGAAGGACTTCCTGACGGCGCTGGACGAGGCACCGGTTCCCGTACCGGCCGGACGGCGAGTGCTGGCAGCACTCGGCCCCAAGATGCTCAAGCTCTCCCGCGACCGGACTGCAGGCGCGCACCCGTACCTGGTCACGGTCGAGTACACCGCACAGGCCCGGGAGGCGCTGGGCGAGGACGCGACGCTCGCCCCCGAGCACAAGGTCGTCCTCGACACCGACCTCGCCCGCGGCCGGCAGACGGCCCGGAACTACCTCTCGTTCTACCTGCCGATGCCCAACTACACCAACAACTTCAAACGGCTCGGCTTCACCGAGGACGACTTCAAGGACGGCGGCAGCGACCGGCTCATCGACGCGTTGTTCGTCATCGGCGACGTGGACGCGGTCCGCCGGCGCACCGACGAGTTCTTCGAGGCCGGCGCTGACCACGTCGCGCTGCAGGTCGTCACCGCCGACCCGCTGGGCGACATCCCCCGCGCGGAGTGGCGGCGCCTGGCGGAGGCACTGCCCCTGACCTCCCGCTGAACCCCTCAGGCACCGGCCGGTCGGACGGCATCGGCTCACCGATTAGGTGTGACGGCCCGGGTCGCGTAGGCTGATGACTACCGACGCGGGGTGGAGCAGCTCGGTAGCTCGCTGGGCTCATAACCCAGAGGTCGCAGGTTCAAATCCTGTCCCCGCTACTGCTCCCTGGGCCTGCCGGAAGATTCTCCGGCAGGCCCAGGGATTTTTGCGCTTGCCGGGCTTGGTGGGCTGCGCACTGTGCGGGAGCCGGGTGACCGCGAGGTCCGCGCGCTCGGCCAGCAGGGGGAGGTCACCTGGGCCGGCGACACCCCACGGCGCGCGGTGTCCCTCCCCTACGGCCGCGGCCCGGCGAAGACGGTCTCCCGGCACCGGACGATCGGCCGAGGCACCGCCGGGTGAGCGACCGGGGCGGGAGTCGCAGTGGAGATGGCTTCAACGTGCGGGCTCCCTGGGCCTGTTGACGGCATCGGAGTGCGATGCTTAGAGTCGAGCGACTTTCGTCATGCGGATGAATGATTCTGCTATGCGGATGCAGGTCGGGGGGGGTGTCATGCAGGACGTTACGGCTCTGGATGCGATTGCCGCGGCCACGGAGCGGTTCGTCGCTACCGTCGGCGCGCTCAGTGATGCGGAGGTCGCCGGGGACACACTGGTTCCGCCGTGGTCGCGCGGGCATGTGGTCACCCATGTCGCGCGTGCCACTGACAGCCTCTGTCGGCTGCTTTCCTGGGCCCGTACCGGGATCGAGACGCCGCAGTACGCGAGCATGGCGGCCCGCGCCGCCGAGATCGAGGCGGGGGCGCGGCGGCCCGTCGCCGAGCTGGTCGCCGATGTCCGGGAGACCGCAGCCCGCTTCGAGGAGGCGGTGCGTACGCTGCCGCCGGCGGCCTGGCGCGCCGAGGTCCGGATGCGTACCGGCGAGCTGCGGACGCCCGCGACCCTGCTCCCCACCCGGCTGCGGGAACTGGAGATCCACCACGCCGACCTGGACGCCGGCTACGGCTTCCGCGACATACCGGCCGACGCCGTCCGGTGGATCGTCGGAGACATCGTCGAGGCACTCGCCCGGCGGCCGGACACCCCGCCGTTGCGTCTGGAGGCGACCGACACCGGACTCGTCCACGCCCTCGGGACCGGCGGCCCCACCGTCAGCGGGCGGCAGGCCGACCTCCTCGGCTGGCTCAGCGGCCGCTCCTCCGGTACGGGGCTCACCGTGAGGGGAGCGGACGAGGTCCCGGCGGCGCCCTTCTGGATCTGAGCGGTCCCGTATGCCAGCATCCCCGGCGGGGACACGGAGGGGGCAAGACTCTGGAGACCACACTCAACTTCTGGCGTCAGCACCTCGGGGAGGTACCCGAGTCGGTCTGGCAGCGTACCGAGCTGCAGGTGCTGATCCTGGCGGACAACGGGCTCACGGCGCTCTCCTCCAGGGTCGGGGAGCTGCGCAGCCTCCACACCTTGGACCTCGGACACAACAGGCTCACCTCGCTGCCCGATGCGCTGGGTGACCTCGCCGGACTCAGCGGCTGTCTCTACCTGCACGACAACCGCCTGTCCCGGCTTCCGGACACACTGGGGAACCTGACGCGGCTGCGGTACCTCAACGTCGGCGAGAACCCGCTCACCGCCCTGCCCGGGACGACAGGCCGGATGACGGGCCTGATCGAGCTTCGGGCTCAGCACGCTCGGCTGACCGGGCTGCCGGACAGCATCGGCCGCCTCCGCGCGTTGCGCGAGCTCTGGTTGCGGGGGAACGCGCTCACGAGCCTGCCGCCCTCGGTCGCCGACCTGCGTGAACTGCGGCACCTGGAGCTGCGCGAGAACGCACTCGCCGAGCTGCCGGATGCCCTGGCCGGCCTTCCACGGCTCCGGCAGCTCGACCTGCGCAGCAACCACATCGCTGAGCTGCCGGAGTGGGTCGTACGGATGCCCGCGCTGGAGAAGCTCGATCTGCGCTGGAACGACTGCGTGCCGCCGCAGCGTGTGCTGAACGAGCTGGAAGGGCGCGGGTGCGTTGTGCTGCTGTAGGACCACCCGTCAGGGCTCGGTGGCACAGGAGCTGCCTGGCCGTCCGGAGCGGGAGGGCGGCAAGGGGGGAAGTCCTTGCCGGCCGCTCCGGACGGCTGCTGCTGCTGACTGACTGAGGCTCCCGGCTCGGCTACGGCTGCAGCAGGCTGGTCAGCTGCTCGCCCAGCGGGCCGGCGGAAGCGGGGTTCTGGCCGGTCAGCAGGGTGCCGTCCTGGACGATGTGGGCGTCCCACGGGCGGCTGCCGGTACGGAATTCCGCGCCTCGGTCGGTGAGGGCCTTCTGCGCGGTCCACGGGAGCTCGGCCAGCAGACCGACCTCCTTCTCCTCGTCGTCCGAGAAGGCGGTCATCACGCGGCCCGCGAAGGGCCACGGCTCGGTGGACGAGGTGCACGACAGCAGCGCCGCGGGGCCGTGGCAGACCGCGGCGATCGGCTTTCCGGCGCGGTGGAGGCCGGTCAGCAGGCTGCCGCAGGCGGGGTCGGCCCACAGGTCCACCAGAGGGGCGTAACCGCCGGGGATGAACGCGGCGTCGAAGGAGTCGGCGGTCAGACGGTCCAGGGCCTCCGGAGCCTCGTACCGCGGCCGCAAGTCCTCGACCGTACGGCGGAGTTCTGCACATTCGGCGTCGGTCATGCCGGTGCCCTCGGGGGTGAGGCCGGCCGGCTCGGGGGCGGCGGGCCGGCCTCCGGGCGTGGCGAAGGTGACGGTGAAGCCGTGCCGGGTGAAGATGCGGTGGGGCTCCACCAGCTCTTCCGGCCAGAAGCCCACGGGGCGTGAGCTGCCGTCGAGGAGGGGCATCTGGGTGGCGGCGGACAACACGATCAGGATGTCGGTCATGGGCTCTTCTCCGCGTGGTCATGGGCCGGCGGCGCCCCGCACGGGCGGGGCGCCGCCGGAGGCGGTCGGTCAGCGGTCCTGTTCGGCGGTGCTTTCCCCGGCGGGGCTCTCCCCGGCCGTGCTCTCCTCCGCGGGGCCTTCCCCGGCGGCGGTTTTCGCGCAGGGAGTTGCCCCGGTGATGCCCTTCTCGAGGGCGGTGGCCCTGACGAGTCCTTCCGCCACGGCGCTCACGTCGTCGGCGGCTTCCTCGACGTACAGGCCGAGCTTCTCCATCAGCGGGAACTCGTTGTACGAGAACAGCACCGCTTCGTCGGACGGGTCCCGGTTGGTGTGGGAGTGCCAGGCCCACGAGGGGACGCAGAACGTGTCGCCCGCCGACCAGTCGAAGTCCGTGCCGTTGATGCGGGTCGTCCCGCGGCCGGACGCCACGACGTAGACCACCGCGCCGGTGTGGCGGTGCGTCGCGGTGTGTTCACCGGGGCCGAGCAGCTGGAGTTTGCTGCCGATGGTGCGGGTGACCGGGCCGCCGGTCGCGGGGTCGGTGTAGTCGAGGATCACACCGTCGTACGGGGAGTGGTGGCCGGCCGCGCGTGCCGCCGTGAGCGCCTCGTAGCACTTGTCCCAGGGGTAGGAGTAGAGCGGTGAGGCTTCGCGGCCCCGGCGGGTGTCGGGCAGCAGCAGGCCGCCCCAGGTCGCGAGGGTGTCCTTCCGCGGTGTCGACTTGAGGTGTGTCTTGTCGGGATGCAGCTCGAAGAAGTTGGCGCCGAGCGCGTTCACCAGCGGGTCGTTGGTGCAGTCCTGCCAGATCACCAGGCCGTCGTCGGCGTCGTTCCCGTGCTCGTGCCACAGCCGGCCGGGGGTGACGACGACGTCCCCGGCGCTGACGCGGATGCGGTCGCCGTCGACGGCGGTCCAGCCGCCCTCGCCCTCGTGCACGAACCGGATGGCGGACGCCGCGTGCCGGTGGCACGTCATGGACTCGTGCGGTTTGAGGGCCTGCAGGCCGGAGTACAGGTGCCCGCAGGCCGCCTCGTCGCCGCGGTGGCCGGGGTTGAGGTGGGTGAGGACGCGGAGCGCCGCCGCGTCGCCCTTGACGAACTCGGCGGCCTCCAGGACGAACGGCCGCAGGTTCGCGTACCGCCACATGCAGGGGACCGAACGGGGCGCCGGCGACCAGGGCAGGTCGTCGTTGACGGCGGCCCAGCGCCCGATGGCGTAGAACTCCCCCAGCCGCTCGGCGAAGGTGCCCGGGTCGGCCGCTGTGGGGTTCGTCCGGCGCGCGTTTCCTTCCGCAGTAGTGCTCATGCGGCGCTTCCTTCCGCGGCGGCGGTGGTCAGTTCGTGCCACAGCCCGTCGATGTCTTCCTGGCGCGTGTGGATGTTCCCGATGGAGACCCGGATGACGTATCCGCAGCTCAGGACGGTGTGGGAGACGTACGAGCGGCCGTGCTCGTTGATCCGGTGGTGGATGCGCCGGTTCAGGTCGTCGGTCTGCTCGGGGGTGAGGCCGGGCGGCGCGTACCGGAGACACACCAGCGGGAACGGTGAGTGGGCGTTCTCCACCCGCCAGTGGGGCGTGTTGTCGGCCGCCTTGCGCAGTTGGTCGGCCATGTCGCACGCGGCGGTGAGCCGGTCGGCGATGCCGCGGCTGCCGAAGGACTTGATGATCCACCACAGCTTCAACGCCCTGAACTGCCGCCCCAGTTGGAGGGAGTAGTTCATGAAGTCGACGCTGCCGTCCTCGTGCCGGGTGGTGAGGTATTCGGGAACGAGCCGGAAGGTGTTGCTGAGGGCTTCCGGGTGGCGGCAGAAGAGTGCGCTGGCCTCCATCGGGCACAGCAGCACCTTGTGCGGATTGGCGACCAGCGAGTCGGCCACGTCCAGGTCCGGCAGGTGGCCGCGTACCCGGTCCGTGAGCCGCCAGAAACCGCCGTACGCGGCGTCCGCGTGCAGCCATACGCCGTGTGCAGCGCACACCTCGGCGATCTCACCGAGCGGGTCGACCGCTCCGGTGGAGGTGGTGCCGATGGTCGCGACCACCGCCATGGGCCGGTACCCCGCACGCAGGTCCTGGCGGATGTGCTCGTCCAGGGCACGGGGGTCGAGGCTCCCGTCGGGCCGCGCGGGGAGGTGCACGACGTTGTCCAGGCCGATGCCGAGGGTGATGGCGGCCTTGTCGACGCTGCTGTGCGTGTGGTCGGAGGTGTAGATCCGCAGCTGCGGGGCCGAGGCCATGCCGTGCTGGCGAATCTGCAGGCCGGCGAGGCGTTCACGGGCGGCGGCCAGCGCGTACAGCGTGGCGAGCGAAGCGCCGTCGACGAGCACCGCGTCGCCGTCCGCGGGATAGCCGAGCATGTCGGCGAGCCAGCCCAGTACGGTCGTCTCGACGGCCGCTGCGGCCGGTGCCGCGTCCCACAGCATCACGTTGACATTGAGCGCCGCCGTGGCCATCTCGGCGAGGATCGCGGGCCCGCTGGAGCTGTTGGCGAAATAGGCGTGGAAGCGCGGGTGGTTCCAGAGGGTGAGGTGGGGCCGGACGTCGTTCCACGTCTGGTCGAGGACGTCGGGGAAGGGCTGCGGCTCCACCGGCAGCGGCTCGTCGACCAGCGTATGTATCTCGCGCGCCGGGCGGTGCGTGGTGACCGGTCTGGCCCGCAGCGTCTCGAAGTGTTCGCGCAGGTAGGACAGCAGGATGCGGCCGTTGTCCTCCAGGTCCTGCGGTGTCCAGTCACCCAGCGGCGGCTCAGTGGTGGTCATGCTCGACCTCCACCGGCAGTGCGGTCGCGTAACGGATGGTGCGCGGGCGGGTGCAGTACTTGGCGATGAGCGGCTGCACGAGGGCCTCTTCGGTCTTCAGGAGGTCGCGGTGGTCCGACTCGCTGCGCCACGGGTAGATCCAGGTGACGACGCCGGGGTCGGCCGTGTCCTGGAGGAAGGTCGCGTGCCCGGCCCAGCCGGCGTGGTGGTGCGCGTTGTCACCGATGGCATCGTCGATGATCTGCATGGTCTCGGTGGCGCGCTGTGCGGCCTCGTCGTTCAGGTACCAGGTCTCGACAACGTTGAACGTCATGCTGTTCTCCTCCGGATGCAAGTCACTGGGGTGGGTGACGAATCATTGGGGACGGGTGACGAAATATTCCTGGAGCAGGGATTGCCCGCCCGGAACGAACTTCTCGCAGATGAGCTTGTGTTGCGCGCGGTTGCGCGACTGTTCCTGCCACAGCCGCTGCGCGGCGTCGCGTACGTCCGCCGGAGCGGCACCGGTGCGGGCGGCCTTCTTCAGCGGGCCGCGGACTTCCTTGACGAGTTCGAGCATGCGCTCGTGATCGGTGTTGAACTTGCCGGAGAAACCGGGGCTGACCCAGGGCGGCTCCATCGATGGACGCAGCAGGCCGTCGTAGCTCTCCCGCGGGAAGTCCGAGGCGTACTGCATGCAGGCGGTGGCCGCCCGGTACAGGCGGGTCAGCACCTCCAGCAGCCGGCGTGCGGTCACCCAGTCCTCCTCGTCCACTGCCTTCCGTAAGGTGACCAGGTGGGTGTTCATCACGGTCAGGTGCAGGTGGAAGACGTGGTGTCCCAGCTTCCACCGGCGGACTGCCGTCTTCTGTTCCTCATCGAGCGTCATGTGTGCTCCCGTTGGCAGGCGGTCACTGCTGGTCGGCGGTGATGCGCAGGGCGTGCTGGAGCAGCACGGCGATGCCGTCGAGGAGGTCGGCGCGTTCGCCGTCCGCCAGGCTCGTGGTCTGCAGGTCCTCGGTGACCTGCTGCGACACGGAGAGCGCCTGTGCGGACCACTCGGCGGCGCTGACGTCATCGTGTGCGATGCGGAAGAAGGCGTCGTATTCGGCGGGGCCACTGACGTCGCCGGGGGCGTGGCCGTCGGGCGGGAGGGTGATCGGGGCTATCAGACCGTAATCGTCCGTTGTGGGGACGGACCGGACCATGTGTTGTTGTCCCTTCGGGGTGGGGGGTGCGGTGGAACACGGAAGCGGCCGCAGGGAACCGGCCCGCTTCCGGCGGGAAGGTACGGGCGTCAGGCATGGCGGCGCGGGGCGCGGTTGGCGAACCACACCGCGCCGATGACGACGGCGCAGCCCGCCAGCTGGCTGACGGTGGGTGACTCGCCGAGGACGACGAGCCCGAATCCGATGGCCATCACCGGCTGCAGCAGCAGGAGCGCGGCGGAGGCGTTCGGTGCGAGCCGGTGGCTGCCCTTGCTGATGAAGAGCCACGCGGCGACCTGTCCGAGGAGGGCCAGGGCGATGATCCAGCCCCATGCCGCGGGACGGATGGCGAGCGGCAGGCCCGTGGTCAGCAGGGCGATGCCCCCGGAGGCGAGCGCGGCCGAGCCGGTGGAGATGCACACCGGGGCCACGAGGTGCTGTGGTGAGCGCTGCCCGGACAGCCTGGTCAGGTACAGGTACATGGCGTACGCGACACCGGCGGCGACGCCCAGCACCGCACCGCGAACCGGATGGGGTGCCTGCCCGTCGTGCTCCAGCACGCCGGCCGCCAGCGCGATGCCGGCCAGCATGAAGGGCGTGGTGAAGAGGAAGCGCCGGGGAATCGGTGTGCCGCTGAAGATGCGGGCCAGTACGGGGAAGGCGATGACCTGCACGTTGATCAGTACCGTGGAGATGGCCGCGCCGATGTCCAGGATGCTGACGGTCCACATGACGTAGTCGACACCGAGGAACACACCGGCGGACACGGCGTGGCGGTACAGGGGGCCGGGCAGTGGGCCGTGCCGCCGGGCCTCGTGCACCAGCATGGGAATGAGCGGTACGAGGGCGACGGCACAGCGCAGGAAAGCCGCGGTGCCTGCGTTGATGTCGGCGAGCTTGACGAACATCGCCGAGGCCGACAGGCAGGCGGCGCCCGCGACGACGAGCAGTCCCGCGGCCGTCTGCGTGCCTGCGGCGTGCTGCCGGTCTTCGGGGACAACCGTGGCTCGGGTTTCGGGGGTGGCTTTCACACAGAGCACGATGGCATTCGGCCCCCGAACAGCACTACTTACCATTTATTACCTGAAGAACTTAGCCTGGCTTATATGTTGACGTGGGAGAGACTGAGAGTGTTCGCGGCCGTGGCGCACCACGGCTCGGTGGGGGCCGCGGCCGACGCCCTCCACGTCACCGGCCCGGCCGTCTCCCAGCATCTGCGGCGGCTGGAGAAGGAAGCGGGGTGCCGGCTGGTCGAGCCGGAGGGCCGCGGCATCCGGCTGACGCACGCCGGCCGCATCCTGGCCGCCACCGCGCAGCAGATGGCCACCGCCGCGTCCCACGCCGCGCGGGACCTGGCGACCATCAGCGGACTGGTGGCGGGCCCCCTGCGGGTGGGAGCCGTGGCCTCCGCCCTCCGCGCGCTGATCCCCCAGGCGCTGCAGCGCCTCCAGGAGAGCTATCCGCGCCTCGAACCGGAGGTGTGGGACGGCGAGGCGGCGGAGATGATTCCCTCGCTGCGTACGGGCCAGCTGGACGCGGTCGTCATGGAGAGCTGGGCACACTGCCCCGCGCGCATCCCGCCCGGCATCCGCACCACTCCCCTGGTGCACGAGAACGCGCTCCTGGCCGTGCACGAACGCCACCCGCTCGCCCACTTGGACACCGTGCCGCTGAGCAGCCTGCACGGCCAGGTGTGGGCCACGTGCGCACCCGGCAGCGACGCCCACCAGGCGCTCGTACAGCTCCTGAACTCCCACCGGGTCACCGACATGAAGGTGCGCTACTGCGTCGCGGACTACGCCACGCAGCTCCAACTGGTGGCCTCCGGCCTCGCCGCCGCGCTCGTCCCGAGCATGGCGATACCCGCCGCCCACGAAGGCGTACGGCTGATCCCGTGCCGGCCGGCCGTGACCCGTACCGTCGCGGTCGCCACCGCCCACGGCACCGAAACCCCGCCGATCCACGCCTTCATCGCCGAGATGAAGCGCGCGGGCCAGCACCAGTACGCGGGAGAACGGTGAGGGTGCGTGCGTGTGTGCACACCCCCGTGTGCGCATGTCTTCGTGTGCGCATGTCTTCGTGTGTGCGGCTGAGCGCCCTATGACGTGGTGGCTTCCTCCAGTTCGGCGGCCAGGTCCGGGTCGGGCTTGGGGATGGCGCCGAAGTCGTCGTCCGAGTCGATCTCCAGGCGCAGGACCGCGTCGGTGAGCGAGGTGGTGAAGACCCACCATCTGGCTTCGTAGGCACGGCGCTGCCGTGTGCAGCGCTTGACCTCGACGACGACGTCGAGCTGCCCGGTGGCGAACATCAGGTCGGGGGCAGGGGCCAGGAGGCTGGGGCGCTCGGTGAGCATCGGGTCGGCCTCCTTGTCGTACAGGGCGACGGCCTGGTGGTGCCAGTGCAGGGCGGATTCGGGTTCGGCGTACTGGAGGTGGTGCAGGTACAGGCAGCGGGCGGCGGTGGCGGAGTCGGCGCCGGCGGCGAACTGCCACCAGAACTGCGCTGCCTCGTGCCGGTCGGCGAGGTAGAGCAGGCAGGCGAAGGCGAGCGCGCCGGCCGGTTCGATGCGTGCGGGGTCGTCGACCAGCAGGGCCATCGCGGCGATGGCGGCGGGGTCGCGGACGACGCGGCAGGAGAGGGAGCCCAGGTGGGCGGCGGCGCGGGTGTGCAGTGCCGCGGAGTCCGCCGGGCTGGGGGCTTCCCGCTCGTCCGGGCGGCCGCTGGAGTGGCGGGCCCGGCGCGCCCGGTGCTCCATGGTGGTGGCCTTGCGCCACACCACGCGGCGGGCGATGCGGTTCAGCGCGGCCTGGGCGTCGTAGTCGTCGTACTCATCGGCCAGCACCTCGGCCTGCGCGAGCGCCCGGTCGAGTGCGGACCTGTTGTTCTTCCGGCTCATACCTTTTCCTCCTCGGTCGGTTGCCAGTCGAATCCCAGGTAGCGGGCGAGGCGGCGGCGCGCTCCGTGGATGTGCGAGCGGACGGTGGCGGGGGAGACGCCCATGATGTGGGCGACCTTCTTCTGCGAGTAGCCGAGCACGAAGCACAGCACGATGACGTCGTAGTGGCGTTCGGGCAGCCGGGCGATCGCCGAGTACAGGCCCAGGTTCGATTCGAGCGCGGTCAGCCGGACGCGTGAGGCGTCCCGGAGCGCGGCGAAGGCCGCGGTGGCGACGAAGGGCACCTCGCGCCCCCTCGCCGCCAGGCGCTGGGCGAGCACCTCCTTGAGGGTGGCCATGGCGTACGCCTCCACGCTGGGCTGGCGCAGTACCTCGTTCCAGGTGTCGGCCAGCTCGGCGAAGACCTCGTCGACGACGTCCTCGGCTTCGGGCCGGCTGTCCAGCTGCAGGTGCGCGTAGCGGAGGTATGCCTTGTGGTGCTGCAGGTAGAACGCCGTGAGGTCGAGCGGGAGCACCGCGGAGAAGCGGTCACCACCTGGCGCATCGCCCCAGGGGTTGGGCTGGTCGGTCACTTGGAGCCCTCCTCCGGCTGCCGGCGGCTCAGACCGCGGGCGCGGTCGTGCTGCTGGGTGGCGATGTGGGCGGCTCCGATGCGTACGCCGGCGCCCAGCAGGCGCTTGCCCGCCCTGCGTGCGTCGGCTGCGATCACCCGCGCCGTGACTGCCCACGTCACGGCGTGAGCGGCCATTTCAAGATCCACCTTGTGGTGTCCCTCCAAGGAGCTGGAGAGTGCCCACCCCCGTTGGCACTCAAGGCCGTTGCGGCCCTCACTCCTCAGCCAATCGGAAAAGGCCCCCGAATGTTCACGCGCATCTGCAAAATCTTTCGGAACTGACAAGTCCGCGGCCCCTCAAGGATCTTTGGATCACTCAACGCCCCTTCCGTCACAGTTGCAACCGGCGCGCAATGCGCGTGCACGCGCCGCTGAACGACGCGATGCGCCGGTGCATCGTCGGTGCTCGGCCCGCATGCGAAACCCACGGCCCGCGCCCCACGACTCACGACCCACGCGCCACGGCCCTCAGCTCGCAGCCCACGGCGGTGACCGATATACGGACACTCGTGCGAAGACTCGCTGCAGCATGCATACGATTCCGCGGAACGTCCCCGCTCCACCCCGGAAGGCGCCCGTGAGCTCCACCTCTCCCCCGCCCGCCAGCACGTCGCCGGAGGCGGAGCCCGGATCCGGCACGGTGCTGATCCGCTCGGCGGCCGACGTCTCCGACCTGGTCAATTCGGGCACGGCACGCGGCCGGCACGCCCGGATGATCGTGATCATCGCGCTCGGCGGGATCTTCCTCGACGCGTACGACCTCAGCTCCCTCGCGTACGGGCTGCCCGACATCACGAAGCAGTTCGGGCTCAGCTCCGCCATGGCCGGGCTGGTCACCGCCTCGATCAGCGTCGGCTCGCTGCTGGGCGCGCTGATCGGCGGCTGGCTCGTGGACCGCATCGGCCGCTACCGGGTCTTCATGGCCAACATGCTCTTCTTCGTCGTCACCGCGCTGGTGTGCGCGGTGGCCCAGGACGCCTGGACGCTGACCGCAGCGCGCTTCGTGATGGGCATCGGCGTCGGCATGGACATCCCGGTCGCCATCGCCTTCCTCGCCGAGTTCTCGCGGCTGCGGGGCAAGGGCAGCAAGGGCTCGCGCACGGCTGCCTGGTCGCCCGCCTGGTACGCGGCGACCAGCGGCTGCTATTTGATCATCATGCTGCTGTACTTCCTGCTGCCGGACGCGCAGCTGGGGTGGCTGTGGCGGTTCACCGTCGGCTTCGGCGCGGTCCCCGCGCTGGTCGTGCTGCTGCTCCGCCGGCGCTACATGAACGAGTCCCCCACCTGGGCCGCCGACCAGGGCGACCTGGAGAGCGCGGCGCGCATCCTGCGGGAGTCGTACGGTGTGGACGCGCGCGTCGCCGACGACGTGCCCGCGCGGGCGGCCCGTCCCTCCCGGCCGGGGCTGAGCTCGTACGCACGGCTCTTCACGCCGCCGTACCGCACGCGCACGATCCAGTCGGTGACGGTCGGGCTGGCGGAGACCTTCGGGTACAACGCGGTCGCGTTCGGGCTGCCGATCATCATCGCCACGCTGATGACGCAGGGCCCGCTGACCACCATCGCGTCGTCCTTCGCGCTGAACCTGGTCTTCGCGCTGACCGGCGGGCTGCTCGGCATCCGCTGGGCGTCGACGCGTGGCGCCTGGCCGATGATGACGCTGGGCTTCGCGATCCAGTTCGTGGCGATCACGGTGCTCGCACTGGTCGGGCAGCCGTCCGGGACGGCCGTGGTGACGGCCGGCATCCTGATGCTGGGCGCGTTCATGTTCGCCCAGGGCTTCGGCCCCGGCGCGCACATCATGAGTTACGCCTCGCTGGGCTTCCCGACCTCGATGCGCGGCGTGAGCATCGGCTTCAACCAGGCCGTGCTGCGGCTCGGCTCGACGCTGACGCTGTTCTTCTTCCCCATTCTCAGCAGCGGCCTCGGCACGGGCGTGTACTGGGTCATCCTCGCCGCGCCCGCCCTCGGCCTGGCCGCGCTCCTCGTGAAGCGCTGGGAGCCGGTCGGCTTCGACGCGGACGCGGAGGAGCGGACCCTGACGGGAACGGCGGCGGCCGGCAGCTGATCAACGGAGTGACGGGCCCGCGTTCCCTGCCCGGGGACGCGGGCCCGCGCGCTTCCCGGGCAGGGAACGCGGCCCCCGCCGCCGCGGACCACGCCGCCCTCGCGCCGGGGACCGCGGCCCTGCCACGCGGACCTCGGCGAAAAGTTGTGGCGTCAACTGCCCTGCCCTACAGCGGATCGCGCCCGTACCGTGGTGCGCCGAGGACTCGTGACCGGACGGACGTGCGAGCGTGCGGCCGGGCGTACGAGGAGAAGGCGTCGAAAGGGGAAGGTGTCATGCCGCTGGAACCCGTGTCCCGCGCTTTTCTGGCCGAGCTGGCCGCGGCCGAAGGCCCGGCGATCCACGAGTCGACACCGGCGATCGCCCGCATGAGCGGGCCGGTCCTCGCCGGGCTGAGCGGCCCCGGCCCGGCGGTCGGGTCCGTCCGGAACCTCAGAGTCGACGGCAGCGGAGGAACGTTCCGCGTCCGCGTGCTCCAGCCCGAAGGGACGCCGCGGGCCATCATCGTGTACTACCACGGCGGTGGCTGGGTGCTCGGCGACATCGACCTGCAGTACGACCACGTGGGCCGGCGGCTGGCGAACATGACGCAGTCGACGGTGGTCCTCGTCAATTACCGCAAGGCCCCCGAGCACCCCTTCCCCACCGCGGTCGAGGACGGGTACGCCGGGCTGGAATGGGCGGCCGGGCACGCCGCGGAGCTGGCGCCCGCGGGCGTTCCGCTGATCGTCGCCGGTGACAGCGCCGGCGGGAACATCGCGGCGGTGATGACGCTGTGGGCCCGCGACAAGGCGGGGCCGCGCATCGACTACCAGGTCCTGGTCTACCCCGTGACCGACTGCGCCACGGACACGCCCTCCTACCTCGCGCCCGAGAACCAGCTGCTGCTCAGCCGGGACACCATGCTCTGGTTCTGGGGCCACTACCTCGCGGACGAGGCGGCCCGCACGCACCCGGACGCCTCCCCGCTGCGCGCCGCGAGCCACGCCGGGCTGCCCCCTGCGCTGGTGTACGTGGCGCAGTACGACCCCCTGCACGACGAGGGCGTCGCGTACGCGAAGGCACTGGAGGACTCGGGCGTGCCGGTCACGCTCGCGGAGGCCGGGGGACAGATGCACGCGTACTTCCAGATGGCGGGGATACTGCCCGGTCAGGAGGAGGGGATGGCGGTGGTCGCCGGCCACATCGACCGCTTCGTCACCGCCTTCGCCGAGGGGAGCGTGAGCCATGTCTGACCGGATGTCCGCCGCCACCCACGGCAGTGCGTCCGGCCCCGCTGCCGACCATGACGTGGTCATCATCGGGGCCGGGTTCGCGGGCCTGTACCAGCTGCACCGGCTGCGCCGGCTCGGGTTCGACGCACGGGTCATCGAGGCCGGTGACGACGTCGGCGGCACCTGGTACTGGAACCGCTACCCCGGAGCCCGCTGCGACGTCGAGTCGATCCAGTACTCCTACTCCTTCGACCCGGAGCTGGAGCAGGAGTGGGACTGGAGCGAGCGGTACGCGGCACAGCCGGAGCTGCTGTCCTACGCGCGGCACGTCGCGGACCGGTACGGCCTGCGCCCGGACATCACCTTCGGGACGCGCGTCGAGCGGCTGGAGTGGGACGAGGACGCGCGCCGCTGGACGGTGACGACCGACGACGGCGGCTCCCGCACGGCGCGGTACGTGATCGCGGCGACCGGCTGCCTGTCCGTGCCCTCCCGGCCGGCGTTCGAAGGGCTGGCGGACTTCTCGGGCGAGGTGTACTGGACGTCCCGCTGGCCGCACGAGGACGTCGACCTGGCGGGCAAGCGCGTCGCGGTCGTCGGCACCGGGTCGTCCGGGCTGCAGACCATCACCGCGATCGCGCCGGTCGTCGGGGAGCTGACGGTCTTCCAGCGCACCCCGAGCTATGCCGTGCCGGCACACAACGGGCCGATCGGCGAGCGCCTGGCCGAGGCCCGCACGCACTACCCGGAGCTGCGGGAGCGCAGCCGTATGTCGCGTACCGGGTTCCAGTGCCCCGGCCCGGACGGTGCCGGCTCCCTGCTGGCGGCCGAACCGGACGAGGTCAGGCGGGAGTTCGACAAGCGGTGGGCCGACGGCGGGCTGTGCTTCTCCAGCGCCTACAAGGACATCCTCCGGGACCCGCGGGCCAATGAGGCGGCCGCCGAGTACGTACGCGGCCGCATCCGCGAGAAGGTCGCCGACCCGGTGCTGGCCGAGAAGCTGTCGCCGCGTACGTACCCGATCGCGAGCAAGCGGATGTGCGTCGACACCGGGTACTTCGAGGTCTACAACCAGGACAACGTCTCACTGGTCGACCTCACCGAGCAGCCCGTCCGCCGGATCGGCGCACGCGGCATCGTCACGGGCGGCGACGGTGACGAGCAGGAGCACGTCTTCGACGTCATCATCTTCGCCACCGGCTTCGACGCCATGACCGGCGCGCTGAACGCCATGGACATCCGCGGCGGCGAGGGCCGCTCCCTGCGCGGGAAGTGGGCCCACGGGCCGCGCACCTACCTGGGCCTGATGTCGGCCGGCTTCCCGAACCTCTTCATGGTCACCGGGCCGCAGAGCCCGTCGGTGCTGTCCAACATGATGACCTCCATCGAGTACCACGTCGACTGGATCACCCGTGCGCTGGAGCACCTGCGCACGCACGGGCTGACCCGCATGGAGGCGGCGCCCGAGGCCGAGGACAACTGGGTGAACACCACCAACGACCTCGCGGCGCTCACGCTGATGCCGCAGGCCGCTTCGTGGTACATGGGCGCCAACGTCCCGGGCAAGCAGCGGGTGTTCATGCCGTTCATCGGCGGCGTCGGCACGTACCGGCAGATCGGCGACGGGGTGGCGGTGGCGCACTACCACGGCTTCGAGCTGGCCTGAGCGCGCCGGCCCGAACGCCGCTCGCTCGTCTCAGGCCAGGGTCGCCAGCAGGGCCTGGCACGCGTCCGCGCAGTTCCGGCACGCCTCGGCGCACACCGCGCAGTGTTCGTGCATCGAGGCGTGCCGCTCGCACTCGGCACCGCACGCCAGGCACACCGTCGCGCAGGTCTCCAGCACGTCCCGGACGAGGTCGGCGTCCTCGCCGGTGAACCGCGACAGGACGCGGGCGGTGGCGTGGCAGACGTCGGCGCAGTTCAGGTCGGTACGGATGCACCGGCGCAGCTCGGCCACCTGTTCCTCGGCCAGGCAGGCGTCGGCGCAGACCGTACACGCCTGCGCGCACTCCAGTACCTGGTCCAGGCAGCTCACGAGCGCCTCGCGGTCGGCCTGGCCGACTGCGACGGGGCGGGTGGCCAGCATCTTCGCCGTCACGGACATCCTCGGCTCCTCACGGTCACGCTGATGGTCGGGGGATCGGTCACGCTGATGGCCGGGTGGGCCGGTCACGCCGATCGGTCCCCCGTGGGCACCACACGAGGTCCCCCGCGTGCGCGCGGGGAAACACCTCCCTCCGCCGACAGGGGGAACGCCACCGGACACGCCTGGCGGGGAGATCCCGGCCTTCCGCCCCGAAGGGTGACGTCATGTGCAGCGAGCGCTTCCGCAGACCCGGCAGACCTGAGGGAAGTCAGCGGGGCGAATCCGCCGGGCTGCCGTCACGTGCGGCCCCGCCTAACATGGCACCGGGGCACGGCGGCCACTGCCGCCGTCCCTCCCCGTTCGGCGCACCCTGACGGTGCGTCACCGGCTTGCGCATCCTCACCGGAAGGTCAATCGGATGGCCCTGCCCGTCGTCGTCGGCATCGACGGCACCGCCGAGAGTCTGGCCGCCGCCGACTGGGCGGCGGACGAAGCGCTCCGCCGCGGCCTGCCGCTGTCCCTGGTGTACGCCTGGGACCCGCAGCGGCTGGCGGACGTCCCGCTCGCCCTCTCCCCCGCGGCGCAGCAACAGGCCGCCGAGGGACTGGTGCGGGACGCGGAACGGGAGGTGCGCGCCCGCCACCCGGACGTGCCCGTCACGGCCGAGGCGGTGACGGGCCCGGAGGTCGCCGCGCTCACCGCGCGGAGCGAGGACGCGGCGATGCTCGTCCTGGGCTCCCGCGCCCTCGGCCCGGTGGTCGGTTTCCTCGTCGGATCGATCGGCCTCAAGGTGCTCAAGGGGGCCCGGTGCCCGGTGGTCATGGTGCGCAACCACGAGCGGGCGGCCGGGCCGGCCACCGGTGCCGTGGTCGTCGGCGTGCAGGAGACGGGCGAAGCGGCGGCCCCGGTGCTGTCGTACGCCTTCGAGACGGCGGCGGCCCGCGGTGCCGGGGTGCGTGCGGTACGGGCCTGGAGCCTGCCCACGGTCTTCTCGTTCCGGCCGTCGACGCTGCGGCGCGCCGACGAGCACGGCGGCATCGAGGAGATGGAGCGGCAGGCGCTGGCGGACACCCTGGCGCCCTGGCGGGAGCGGTACCCGCAGGTGCCCGTGGAGCAGCATCTCGACCTCGGCAGCGCGCCGGAGGTCCTGCTGACCTCGGCCACGGACGCCCAGCTGCTGGTCATCGGCCGCCGCGCCCGGCCCGGCGGCTTTCGCCACATCGGCCCGGTGGCCCACGCGGTGCTCCACCTCGCGCAGGTCCCGGTCGCCGTGATCGCCGGCGACTGAGCCCCGGGCCCGGCGCCGTGTCCGGCACCGCGTCCGGACCCGGCCCCGTCCGCCCAGGCGGCCCCGCGCCGGCGGGCCCGCGGCGGCCGGGTCAGCCCTCGTCGTCCCCCTCGTCCTCGTCGTCGTCGAAGACCTCGTCGATGACCTCGGCCGCGATGAAGCCACCGGCCACGCCGACCGCTGCGCCCGCCGCGACGCCCGCGACGACGGCTCCCGTGCTGGGGCCGGAGCGCTGCCGGCTCTCGTGGTGGTGCGGGTCGTGGTGGTGGCCGGTGTGGTCGTCGTGCGGCGCGTACGGGGTGCCGTGAGGAGCGGTGTGTCCGGCGCGGCTGTCGATGAGCCGGCGGAGCCAGGTGTCGACCTGTGCCGTCCAGTCCACCTGGGCCACGTTCTCGTGGCTCACGACGAAGCGGTTGAGCGCGTCATGACCGCCGGTGAACAGGCCGCCGCGCTTGTCCGCCTCCAGGACGACCTCCATTCCGGCCGGCGTGGCGAGGAAGGTCACCTCGACCTCGTTGACCGCATGGGCGTGCTGCGGCGGCGGGGTGAGCTCGATCTCCTGGTAGAAGGGGAGCGACTGGGCCGTGCCGTGGATGTGCCCGAGCTCCAGGTCGGCGGACTTGAAGCCGTAGCCCAGCTGTCCCAGCGCCGCCAGGATCGCTTCCTGCGCGGGCAGCGGCTCGACGCGGAGCGGGTCCAGGTCGCCCCGGTCCTTGGCGCCGGCCACGGCCAGTTCGGTCCGTACGCCGAGGACGATGCCCAGCGGCTGCCCGTACAGCTCGGTGACCGGGGTCTCCCACGGGAGCCGGATCGTGAACGGCACGCTGCGGTGTTCGCCCTCCGCGAGGCGGAAGCCGCCGCCGACCGTCACGCGGTCGAAGGAGACGGTGCCCTCGCGCTCGCCGTCGTCGTGCTCGGCTTCGACGCGCGCGACGAGTTCGAGGGTGATGTGCTCGATGTCGAAGGCCGCGCTGCCGCCTTCGAGGTGGACCTGTCCGGAAAGGTGGCCGCCCGGCCGGACGGCGCCGCCGTCCAGGACCGTGTCCACCGAGGGGGCTCCCACGCCGATGGCGCCGAGCAGCCGCTTGAACACCATCGCGGCGTTCTCCTTCAGTTGTTCTCTGTTGTCCGCTGTTGCTGTCTGCTGTGCTCTGCCGTCTTGCTCGCCGGGCCGGCCGTGGTGGCCCCGCGCGGGACCACCACGGGGTGGTGCGGCGCCGGGGGTGTTACTTGGCGGTGCCGTGCAGCGTGGCCAGGGCCGCGGCCCAGTGGACGTACTTCAGTCCGGCGAGATCCGACACGGTCTTGATGCCGAACGCCTCCTCCAGGAGCGCGCCCTGACGGTCGGAAACCCCCTTCAGCGCCGACGCCGGCGCGGCCATGACCTCGGCGAGGTCCTTCTCCGCCCATGCCTTGTCGAGCACCTGGGTGAGGTCGATCGAAGCCATGTCATTCCTCCATGTCCGTTGTCGTGCCGGCTGCGGTCAGCCGCGTGCCTTGAAGCGGTCCAGGGCGGCGACGCCGATGCCGGCCAGGACGATCTGGATGATCCATTCGATCCAGTCGATGCCCTTGGTGTCCGCGACGCCGAACGCGGCCGCGATGCCCGTGCCGATGAACGCGGCCACGATGCCCACCGCAATCGTCCACAGGACGCCGATGCGCTGGCGTCCCGGCACGACGAGCCTGCCGAGGACGCCGATGACGATGCCGATCACGATCGCGCTGATGATGCCTGAGATTTCCATGCCGTCTTCCGTGGTCGTGTATCGCCGTAAGTGCGAAGGGCCGTGCGGGTACGTGGTCGTGAGCGCGCCTGCCGGCGGGTGCGGCAGGGCGTCACGCGGACAGGTTACGAGATAGATCTACAGAGATGTAGAAATTGCGCGCGCGGCGATCATTCTCGGCCACCGCTCACTCCTCGGCGAGCACCACGATCGCGTCGTCCTCGCCGAGGGTGAGGGGCGCCGTCTTGGCCGGATTGAGGCGTACGCCGTACGAGGGCGGCTCGTCGCTGTGGCGGGCGAGGCGGTATCCGATGGCCGTCTCACCGCGCCGGCGTGCCGCCTCGATGACGGTGGCGAAGTTGGCCTGTACGCCGGGCACGAGGTAGTCACCCGCGGGCTTGAGGTAGATCTCCGAGCCCTCCGGGTCGAAGAGGTCGGCGAACACCGCGTAGAGCTGGCGGTTCTCGGTGAGCTGGGTGAGCAGCAGGCTGATCACCTTGGTGCTGACGATGAAGTCGTCGGCCTTGGTCACCTGCGCGACCTCGCGGTTGGCGTCGTCGTTCATCTCGGTGACGATGGAGTACGGGTCGCCGAGCCGGAGTTCGATGTCCCGCAGGTGGAGCAGGGTGACCAGGGTACGGTCGTCGGCGCGTTCGGGGTCGATCCCGTCGTCCGTGAGCACGACGACGTGGCGGTACCCGTCGAGGCCGACGGCTTCCAGCGAGGATCTGCGGGTCGGCACGCAGTGCTTGTGGCCGACAGTGAGGTTCTCCAGGCGGCCCGTGAACAGGTCTTCAGCGGGGCGCCGGGTACTCGCGATGTCGACGACGGACCCCGGTTCCACCAGCCGGTCCAGCAGCTTCACGATCTTCGGGGCGCGGGAGTTCCAGCCGATGACGAGGGTGCGGTCGGGCACGGGCCGCTCGCCGGCCGCCGAGGCGATGGCCGCGCCGACGATCTCCGGGCGGGTGTCGGCGAGCCGGATGAGCAGGTCGTCCTCGGCGACCACGAGCAGCTGGTCACCGGCCCCGATGACGGTGTCCATCGGCGGGTTGACCAGCATCTCGCCGGTGCGGCGGCGCAGCCCGACGGGTATGCCGAGGTCGAACCGGTCGAGCGTGTCGCCGAACTCCGCGCCGACGAGGGCCGGTTCGGTCCACGGGTAGATCTCGTTGCCGACGAAGCTGAGCAGTTCGTTGAAGACGGCGGACAGGCCCGCCTGCCGGTGGGACTGCACGATCAGCCGGACGGCGATGTCGTCGGCGTCGATCACCAGCGCGGTGTCCCCGGCGGCCAGCCGGGCCGCCGCCAGGTTCTCCGAGCTCTGCACGGCGGCCACCACGCTCGGCAGCCGCCCCCGCCACTTCCGGCTGCTGAGCAGCAACAGCATCTTGATGACGTCGATGTCCCCGTCGTCGCCGACGGGCGGCAGTACCATGATCGACTTGGCGGTGTCCGGGCTGACCAGCTCCAGGTCCTCCCGGCGCAGCGGGCTGCCGGAACGGCAGATGACCCGGGTGCGGCCGGTGCGCGGGATGCGCCGCCGGATCTCGTCCTCCATGTCGACCTTGTCCCGGTCGGCCAGGATGACCACGCACGAGCGGCGCTCGCTCTGGTTGGCCTCCACCAGCTCCGCTATCACCGTGAAGACCTGCTCGGACCAGCCCAGCACGATCGTGTGCCCGCGCTCGATCAGCCGGCCCTTGCCCTTGCGCAGCTCCCGTATCCGGTCCTCGAGACCGGTGGTGAGGACGCCGATCAGCGCGCTGACGATGAAGATGCCGCCGATGGTCACGGCCAGCATGAGGGCCAGGAACACCGGCCGTCCGGTGTCACCGCCCATCGTGCCGGGGTCGAGGGTACGCAGCAGGCTCATCCAGGCGACGCCTGCCCAGCCGCCGTTCTTCTCGGTGTCCTCGTCGGTGAGGGCCACCACCAGGCTGGACACCAGGGCGACCAGTACGACCGAAGCCAGTCCCAGCCAGCCGATGAGGGCCGGCGTGCCGCGGTCCATCGTGCCGTCGAACCAGTACCGCAACCGGTCCCTGAGCCTCGTGCGCACTTCCTCCGCCTTCCACTGTCCCGAGCGCGCGGACGGCGGCCGGGGTGCGTTCTCGCGTAGCTGTGTTTCCGCGTAAGCGTGTTTCTGCATATCTGCATGCCTGATGCCTGCGCGTCGGCATGCTTGCGGTAGCGGCGTCCTGCCGCGCACCGCCGTTGATCATCTTCGCAGGCGCACCGGGCGCACCCGACGGGCCGGGCGGGCGGCCGTGCTCGGTATCCGTCGGTGCCCTCCGTACGGTGCGGACCGCGCGACGCCCGCCGCCGAACGGAAATCGGTGTACCGACGTATACCGACACCCGCTCCGGTACCGATGTCCGGCCCGGCCGCCCGATGCAGAGTGGGCCACGCGCGCGGACCGGGAGACGCGCGCGGAGCACGGCTGGAGGAATCCGATGATGGGGGCGAGCGACGGCGGGCCGGACGACCTGACCGGCCGGGACCTGGCGCTGTCCGAGGTGACCGAACTGCTGCTGGCCGAAAGGGTGGTGACGGTGACGGGGCCCGGCGGGGTGGGCAAGAGCGCACTCGCCATGGAACTGGCGCGCCGGCTGCTGCCCGAGCGGTGGCAGGTCGTGGGGCGGGCCGACCTGGCCCGGCTGGACGATCCACAGCTGCTGCCCGAGCGGCTGGCACGCGCCTTGCGGACGGACGGCTCGCCGGGCGGGGGCCGGC
>NZ_PQSQ01000056.1 GCF_002920575.1 Streptomyces sp. Ru73
GCCACCGGCCGTCGGGGGGGGGCCGGGTCCCGTCCGTGGCCCACTGCGGCGCCGCTGTGGTCGCTCGCGCAGTTCCCCGCGCCCCTGAGCGCCGCCCCGCGCCCGGCCCCGGGCGCACACACGCCCGGCCCCCGGGGCGCACACACGCCGCTCTCCCGGGGCATACACGCCGCTCCCCGGGGCACACGCCGGCCCCCCCGGGCGGACACACGCCGTGCCCTCCGGGGCGCACGAACGCCGCCCTCCCCGGGGCACACACGCCGGCCCTCCGAGCGGACACACGCCGTGCCCTCCGGGGCGCACGAACGCCGCCCTCCCCGGGGCACACACGCCGGCCCCCCGGGCGCACAAACGCCGGAGGCCCGGTACGCGCCCCCGTGAGGGGTTCGTACCGGGCCTCCGGACGTCGGCCATCCGCCGCCGGAACTACGGCAGCTGCGCTGCCCGCGCCTCGCGGCGGTTGTCGCGGAACGTGTTCACCCGGCGGGCCGTCGCGAAGAGCGGGATCATCGCGCCCGTCACGACCTGCAGCGCGCAGCCCGTCTGGAGGAGCAGCTGGCCGCCGGGCGCGTCGAGCGCCCACGCCGCGAGCATGCCCATGCTCAGCACGATCCAGGAGAGCATCGCGACCGCGAGGCGCCCCCGCGGCTTCGGGTACTCCACCCGGCTGACCATCAGCCACGCCACGCCGATGATGGCGAGCAGCGTCGGCAGGAACGGCAGCTCCAGCAGGACGATCGCCACGACCGTCAGCGCGCCGAACGGGCTCGGCATGCCCTGGAACATCCCGTTCGGCACCGTCACGCACGAGAAGCGGGCGAGGCGGAGGATGACCGCCAGCAGCACCACCACCGCCGCGACCACCGACACCCGCTGGTTCGCGTCCTGGGCGACCATGCCCCAGGTCACGACGAAGTACGCGGGCGCCAGCCCGAAGCTGATCAGGTCGGAGAGGTTGTCGAGCTCGGCCCCCATCGCCGAGGCCCGCAGCTTGCGTGCGACCAGTCCGTCGAACAGGTCGAAGACCGACGCGAGCAGCATCAGGATCACGGCCATGGCCGCGCTGTGCCGTGCCATGCCGCCGTCGTCCGTGCCCGTCAGGTGCGGGATGAGGACGCCGGTGGTCGTGAAGTACACGGCCATGAAGCCGCAGATCGCGTTGCCGAGGGTGAGCGTGTCCGCTATCGACAGCCGCGTCGACAGCGGCATGTCGTCGTCCTCTTCCTCCTCGGCCACCCAGCCCGCCTGGGTATCGGGATCAATCACGGTCAAGACGAGTCACCCCCGCTGTGGTGGCCTGGCCGACCTCGACCGCGGCCTCGACGCCCTCGGGCAGGTACACGTCGACGCGCGAGCCGAAGCGGATCAGACCGATGCGCTCGCCCTGCTCGACCTTGGTGCCCTCCGGGACGTAAGGAACGATGCGGCGGGCCACCGCACCGGCGATCTGCACCATCTCCACGTCACCGATCTCGGTGTCGAAGTGCCAGACGACCCGCTCGTTGTTCTCGCTCTCCTTGTTGAACGCCGGAACGAAGCCGCCGGGGATGTGCTCGACGGACGTGACGGTGCCGGCCAGCGGCGCGCGGTTCACGTGGACGTTCAGCGGGCTCATGAAGATCGCGACGCGGGTGCGCCCGTCCTTCCACGGCATGATGCTCTGCACCACGCCGTCGGCCGGGGAGATGACGCGGCCCTGGGCGATGTCGCGCTCCGGGTCGCGGAAGAACCACAGCATGCCCGCCGCCAGGGCGGTGGTGGGCACGGCGACGGCGGCCCAGCGTCCCGAGCGCCGGGAGCGGGCCAGGCTGACCGCGGCCGTCGCGACGGTCGGCAGGAGCCACGGCGACGCTCCGCGCGCGAGGCGGACGCGACCGCGGTGAGCAGAGGATTGGCTGTGGGGCATGGATGACCTTCGTAGCGGAGGATGGCCGCGTAGGTATGGGGGACGCGCGGCTTTCCGGGGATGCTATCGGTTGCGAGCGGCAACTGGCCAAGAGCCAACGCCAATCCGTGGCCGATGTCCCGTGACGGGGTGTGATCTTCTTCTCGAAGAAAACACCCCGAAACGGACATTCACCCCTGGATTCGGTACTCCTCCAGTAGCCGGCGCCCGATGATCATTTTCTGGATCTCAGCGGTACCTTCACCGATGAGCAACATGGGCGCCTCGCGGTACAGGCGTTCGATTTCATATTCTTTGGAGAAGCCATAGCCGCCGTGGATGCGGAAGGCGTCCTCCACGACCTCCTTGCAGTACTCGGAGGCGAGGTACTTCGCCATGCCCGCTTCCAGGTCGTTCCGCTGACCCGAGTCCTTCTTGCGGGCGGCGTTGACCATCATTGCATGGGCCGCCTCGACCTTTGTCGCCATTTCGGCCAATTTGAACTGGATGGCCTGATGCTTTGCGATCGGCTTACCAAAGGTGTGGCGTTGCTGGGCATAGTCCACACCCAGTTCGAAGGCACGCTGCGCCACGCCGCAGCCACGGGCCGCGACGTTCACCCGGCCGACCTCGACGCCGTCCATCATGTGATAGAAACCACGTCCGGTCTCGCCGCCCAGCACCCGGTTCGCGGGGATCCGGAGGTCCTGCATGATGAGCTCGGTCGTGTCGACGCCCTTGTAGCCCATCTTCTCGATCTTGCCCGGGATGGTGAGTCCTGGGCGCACCTCGCCGAAGCCGGCCTCCTTCTCCACGAGGAAGGTCGTCATCGACTTGTGCGGGGCCGTGCCCTCGGGGTGGCCCTCGTCGGTCTTGCAGAGGACCGCGACCAGCGTGGACGAACCGCCGTTCGTCAGCCACATCTTCTGGCCGTTGAGGACGTACTCGTCGCCGTCCCGCACGCCTTTGGAGCTGATGGCCGACACGTCGGACCCCAGCGCCGGCTCCGACATCGAGAAGGCGCCCCGTATCTCGCCCGCCGCCATCCGGGGCAGGAAGTAGTCCTTCTGCTCCTGCGTGCCGTGCTGCTTGAGCATGTAGGCGACGATGAAATGGGTGTTGATGATGCCGGAGACGCTCATCCAGCCGCGGGCGATCTCCTCGACCGTCAGCGCGTAGGTGAGCAGCGACTCGCCGAGGCCGCCGTACTCCTCGGGGATCATCAGCCCGAAGACGCCCAGTTCCTTGAGGCCCTCGACGATCTGCGTCGGGTACTCGTCCTTGTGCTCCAGCTCGGTGGCGACCGGAATGATCTCCTTGTCCACGAAGTCGCGGACGGTGGAGAGGATTTCCCGCTGGATGTCCGTCAGACCCTCGGTCTGTGCCAGGCGCGCCATGGCTACTTCTCCTTCGCGGCCGGTGTCCGCAGCTCGGGGCGGCCGGGCTGCTCGCCGCCGCGCTCCTTGATGTACGTGGCCGTCGGGACCATCACCTTGCGCCGGAAGACGCAGACCAGCGTGCCGTCCTGCTTGTAGCCCTTGGTCTCGACGTACACGATGCCGCGGTCGTTCTTCGACTTCGACGGCGTCTTGTCCAGCACGGTCGTCTCGCCGTAGATCGTGTCGCCGTGGAAGGTCGGCGCCACGTGCTTCAGCGACTCGATCTCCAGGTTGGCGATGGCCTTGCCGGAGACGTCCGGCACGGACATGCCGAGCAGGAGGGAGTAGATGTAGTTCCCGACCACCACGTTCTTGCCGAAGTCGGTGGTCTGCTCCGCGTAGTTCGTGTCCATGTGGAGCGGGTGGTGGTTCATCGTCAGCAGGCAGAAGAGGTGGTCGTCGTACTCGGTGACCGTCTTGCCCGGCCAGTGCTTGTACACGTCCCCGACGGTGAACTCTTCGTAGGTGCGGCCGAACTGCATCTCGCTACGCCTCCGGGGCTTCGAACTTGCTGGTGCGCTGCATGCCGGCGGCCCGGCCCTTGCCGGCGATGACCAGCGCCATCTTGCGGCTGGCCTCGTCGATCATCTCGTCGCCGAGCATCGCGGAGCCCTTCTTGCCGCCCGCCTCGGAGGTGTGCCACTCGTACGCGTCGAGGATCAGCTCGGCGTGGTCGTAGTCCTCCTGGGAGGGCGAGAAGACCTCGTTGGCCGCCTCGACCTGGCCCGGGTGCAGCACCCACTTGCCGTCGAAGCCCAGCGCGGCGGCGCGCCCGGCGACCTCGCGGAACCCGTCCACGTTCTTGATCTGCAGGTAGGGGCCGTCGATCGCCTGGAGGTCGTTGGCGCGGGCCGCCATCAGGATCTTCATGAGGATGTAGTGGTACGCGTCGGCGCCGTAGCCGGGCGGCTGCTCGCCGACGACCAGGGACTTCATGTTGATGGACGCCATGAAGTCGGCCGGGCCGAAGATGATCGTCTCGATGCGGGGCGAGGCCTCCGCGATCTCGTTGACGTTGTTCAGGCCCCGGGCGTTCTCGATCTGCGCCTCGATGCCGATCCGGCCGACCTCGAAGCCCATCGTCGTCTCGACCTGGGTCAGGAGGAGGTCCAGCGCGACGACCTGCTGCGCGTCCTGCACCTTCGGCAGCATGATGCAGTCCAGGTTCGGGCCCGCGCCCTCGACGACCGTGATGACGTCCCGGTACGTCCAGTGGGTGGTCCAGTCGTTGACCCGCACCACGCGCGTCTTGCCGGTCCAGTCGCCCTCGTTGAGCGCCTTCACGATGTTGTGCCGCGCGTCCGGCTTGGCGAGCGGCGCGCAGGCGTCCTCCAGGTCCAGGAAGACCTGGTCGGCGGGGAGGCCCTGGGCCTTCTCCAGGAAGCGCGGGTTGGAGCCGGGGACCGCCAGGCAGGAGCGGCGGGGGCGGAGCCGGTTGACCTTGGTCATGCGGGGACCTCCAGGGGGTCGAGCTTGTTCGCGGTACGGATCTCGTCGACGATACGGCCGATGATCTCCGTGATACCGAAGTCCTTAGGGGTGAAGACGGCGGCGACACCGGCTTCGCGCAGCGCTGCCGCGTCCGCCGAAGGGATGATGCCGCCGACGATGACGGGGACGTCGTCCACGCCGGCGCGGCGCAGCCGGGCCAGCACGTCCGGTACCAGCTCGGCGTGCGAGCCGGAGAGGATGGACAGGCCGACGCAGTGCACGTCCTCGGCGACGGCCGCCGAGACGATCTGCTCGGGGGTCAGCCGGATGCCCTGGTAGACCACCTCGAAGCCGGCGTCGCGGGCGCGTACGGCGATCTGCTCGGCGCCGTTGCTGTGCCCGTCCAGCCCCGGCTTGCCCACCAGGAGGCGCAGCTTGCCGCTGCCCAGCTCCTCGGCGGTGCGGGCGACCTTCTCGCGGACGGCCGCGAGCGGGCTGCCCTCCTCGGCGGGGACCGCCAGCGGGGCGCTGGAGACGCCCGTGGGGGCCCGGAACTCGCCGAAGACGTCCCGGAGGGCCCAGGCCCACTCGCCGGTCGTCACACCGGCCCTGGCGCACTCCAGGGTGGCCGCGAAGAGGTTGGTGTCGCCGGCCGCCGCCTTCTTCAGCGCGGACAGCGCCTCCTGGGCGCGGGGCTCGTCGCGGGCGTCCCGCCACTCGTGCAGCGCCCGCACCACCCGCGCCTCGTTGTCCGGGTCCACCGTCATGATGGCGGTGTCCAGGTCGGCGGTGAGCGGGTTGGGCTCGGTGGACTCGTAGCAGTTGACGCCGACGATCTTCTCTTCGCCGGCCTCGATCCGGCCGCGCCGCTCCGCGTGCGAGGCGACCAGCTGGGACTTGAGGTAGCCGGACTCCACGGCGGCCATCGCGCCGCCCATCTCCTGGATCCGGTCGATCTCGGCCAGCGCCTCCTCGACCAGCGCGTCGACCTTGGCCTCGATGACGTGCGAGCCGGCGAAGATGTCCTCGTACTCGAGCAGGTCCGACTCGTGCGCGAGGACCTGCTGGATACGGAGCGACCACTGCTGGTCCCAGGGCCGGGGCAGGCCCAGCGCCTCGTTCCAGGCGGGCAGCTGCACGGCACGTGCCCGTGCGTCCTTGGAGAGCGTGACGGCCAGCATCTCGAGGACGATGCGCTGGACGTTGTTCTCCGGCTGCGCCTCGGTGAGGCCGAGGGAGTTGACCTGGACGCCGTAGCGGAAGCGGCGCTGCTTGGGGTTCTCCACGCCGTACCGCTCGCGGGTGATCTTGTCCCAGATGCGGCCGAAGGCGCGCATCTTGCACATCTCCTCGATGAACCGGACGCCGGCGTTCACGAAGAAGGAGATCCGCGCGACGACGTCGCCGAACTTCTCCGCCGGCACCTGCCCGGAGTCCCGTACGGCGTCCAGCACCGCGATGGCGGTGGACATCGCGTACGCGATCTCCTGCACCGGCGTGGCCCCGGCCTCCTGCAGGTGGTAGCTGCAGATGTTGATCGGGTTCCACTTCGGGATGTGCGCCACCGTGTACGTGATCATGTCGGTGGTGAGCCGCAGGGAGGGCCCGGGCGGGAACACGTGCGTGCCCCGCGACAGGTACTCCTTCACGATGTCGTTCTGCGTGGTCCCGGACAGCTTGGAGATGTCAGCGCCCTGCTCCTCGGCGACCACCTCGTACAGCGCCAGCAGCCACATGGCGGTGGCGTTGATGGTCATCGAGGTGTTCATCTGCTCCAGCGGGATGTCCTGGAACAGGCGGCGCATGTCGCCGAGGTGGGAGACCGGGACCCCGACCCGGCCGACCTCGCCGCGGGCGAGGACGTGGTCGGGGTCGTAACCGGTCTGCGTCGGGAGGTCGAACGCGACCGACAGGCCGGTCTGGCCCTTGGCGAGGTTGCGCCGGTACAGCTCGTTGGACGCCTCGGCGGTGGAGTGCCCGGCGTACGTCCGCATCAGCCACGGACGGTCCTTCTTCCGTTCCGGCCGCGGTGTCTGACCGTCAGTCATGTGTGTCGTCTCCCAGACGTGTCGGGTGTCGGTTCAGACGTTCCGGAAGCGGTTGATGGCGTCGAGGTGCTTGGCGCGCTTCTCGTGGTCGCGCACGCCCATGCCCTCCTCGGGGGCCAGCGCGAGGACGCCGACCTTGCCCTGGTGGAGGTTGCGGTGCACGTCGTACGCGGCCTGGCCGGTCTCCTCCAGGGAGTACGTCTTCGACAGCGTCGGGTGGATCTTGCCCTTGGCGATCAGGCGGTTGGCCTCCCACGCCTCGCGGTAGTTGGCGAAGTGCGAGCCGATGATGCGCTTCAGCGACATCCACAGGTAGCGGTTGTCGTACTCGTGCATGTAGCCGGAGGTCGAGGCGCAGGTGGTGATGGTGCCGCCCTTGCGGGTGACGAACACGGAGGCGCCGAAGGTCTCGCGGCCCGGGTGCTCGAAGACGATGTCGATGTCCTCGCCGCCGGTGAGCTCGCGGATGCGCTTGCCGAAGCGCTTCCACTCCTTCGGGTCCTGGGTCTGCTCGTCCTTCCAGAACTTGTAGCCCTCGGCCTTGCGGTCGATGATCGCCTCGGCGCCCATCTTCCGGCAGATCTCCGCCTTGTCCTCGCTGGAGACGACGCAGATCGGGTTGGCGCCGCCGGCCAGCGCGAACTGGGTGGCGTACGAGCCCAGGCCGCCGGACGCGCCCCAGATCAGGACGTTGTCGCCCTGCTTCATGCCGGCGCCGTTGCGGGAGACCAGCTGGCGGTACGCGGTGGAGTTGACCAGGCCAGGAGCCGCCGCCTCCTCCCAGCTCAGATGGTCCGGCTTGGGCATGAGCTGGTTGGACTTCACGAGCGCGATCTCGGCGAGGCCGCCGAAGTTGGTCTCGAAGCCCCAGATGCGCTGCTCGGGGTCGAGCATCGTGTCGTTGTGGCCGTCGGAGGACTCCAGCTCCACGGAGAGGCAGTGCGCGACGACCTCGTCACCGGGGTGCCAGGAGTTCACGCCGGGGCCGGTGCGCAGCACGACGCCGGCCAGGTCGGAGCCGATGACGTGGTACGGCAGGTCGTGGCGCTTGGCCAGCGGCGAGAGCTTGCCGTAGCGCTCCAGGAAGCCGAAGGTCGACAGCGGCTCGAAGATCGAGGTCCAGACGGAGTTGTAGTTGACCGAGGACGCCATGACGGCGACCAGGGCCTCGCCCGGGCCCAGCTCCGGCACCGGCACGTCCTCGACGTGCAGCGACTTGCGGGGGTCCTTCTCCTTGCTGGGCAGGCCGTCGAACATGTCGGCCTCGTCCTTGTGCACGGTGACCGCGCGGTAGGACTCGGGGATGGTCAGGTTCGCGAAGTCCTCGCGAGTGCTGTCGGTCGCGGTGATCGCGTCCAGGATGTGGTTCACGGTATGCCTCCGGCGAAGCGCGCTGAGGGAACGGCTTGAGGGAACGTCGGGGGTGGTGCGAAGGCGGTGCCGTCGGTTCGGCTGGGTGGTGCTCGGCAGGCGCGGGTGTGCGCGGGAGGTTGCCTGTGACGCAGGCATCCGGGCGCGCGGACCAGTGGTACGCGGGGACAACCGGCACGCCGAAGATCGGGTGCGCCGGCCGCCCGGACAACATCAACGTATGACACCGCGTGCCAGCCGACAAGGCACTCGGTGCCAACAATTTCTCTCAGATGTCATCCGGGCGGCACGCATGAGCAACATGAATCACCGCATAAGCGGACGATCCAGTGCCGCGCGCGCCTCATGCGTGATGTTTGTTACTCGCGAGTCGCACAGAGGGACGCCGTGACCGTACGACGAAGCGCCGCCACGCCCATGGCGTGACGGCGCTCCCGTGGTCCTCTGCGGTCCGTCGCTCAGTTGCTGTTGTGCTCGCGCAGCGCCTTCTGGATCGTGCGCATGACCTCGCTGAGCGGGGCGTCCGTACGCGCCACCGTCACCAGCACCTCGCCCTCCCGGGCCGCCGTCGCGGCCGGCGGCGGGCTCGCGGGCGTACGCCCCGCCCCGATGCCCGTCCCGAACGTCTCCCGGACGATCGCGAAGGCGTGGTCGAGCTGCGCCTCCACGTCCCCCTGGGCGCCCGCCCTGAGCCAGCGCCGCAGGACGTGGTTGTGCGCGGTGACCACGGCGGACGCGGCGACCTCGGCCAGCAGCGGGTCGTCGTTGCCCTCGCGGTGCGCCCCCTCGTCGAAGTGGCCCAGGAGGTAGCGCGTGAAGAGCCGCTCGTACCGGGCCACCGAGGCGATCTCCGCCTCGCGCAGCGTCGGCACCTCACGGGTCAGGCGGTAGCGGGCCACCGACACGGCCGGCGAGGCCGCGTACATCCGCATGACTTCCTTGATCCCGCGGCAGACCGTGTCCAGCGGGTTCTCGTGGGCCGGTGCCGCGTCCAGCACCGCCTCGGCCCGTACGAGGGTGTCGTCGTGGTCGGGGAAGATCGCCTCTTCCTTGGAGCGGAAGTGGCGGAAAAACGTCCGTCGTGCGACGCCCGCCGCCGCGGCGATCTCGTCGACGGTCGTCGCCTCGTAGCCCTTTGTCGCGAACAGCTCCATCGCCGCCGCCGCCAATTCGCGGCGCATCTTGAGCCGCTGGGCGGCCGCGCGGCGAGAGCCGGGGGTGGTGTCGTTTCCGTCGGAAGGCTGCGTACGAGCGGGCTGGGACATGTGGGGACGGTACTTCATATTCCCGCGGCCTGCGGCATTCGCCCTGGGAACGGGCGGCCAGGAGGCCGCGGACGGGCCACCCCGAGGGTCGAGCAGCCCGCCCCAGCCACCCCCGGCGTCAGCGCTTGGCGTACTCACGGAAGCCGCGGCCGGTCTTGCGGCCGAGGCAGCCCGCGGCGACGAGGTGCTCCAGCAGCGGCGCCGGGGCCAGGCCCGGGTCGCGGAACTCCTGGTGCAGCACCTTCTCGATGGCCAGCGAGACGTCCAGGCCCACCACGTCGAGCAGTTCGAACGGGCCCATCGGGTAGCCGCCGCCCAGCTTCATCGCGGTGTCGATCTCGTCCGGCGAGGCGTAGTGCTCCTGGACCATCTTCACCGCGTTGTTCAGGTACGGGAAGAGCAGCGCGTTCACGATGAAGCCCGCCCGGTCGCCGCAGTCCACCGGGTGCTTGCGCACCTGGGCGCAGACCGCGCGCACCGTCGCGTGCACGTCGTCGGCGGTCAGCACCGTCCGGACGACCTCGACCAGCTTCATCGCCGGCGCCGGGTTGAAGAAGTGCATCCCGATGACGTCCTGCGGGCGCGAGGTGGCCCGCGCGCAGGCCACGACCGGCAGCGAGGAGGTGGTGGTGGCCAGCACGGCGCCCGGCTTGCAGACCTTGTCCAGCGTCCCGAACAGCTGCTGCTTGACCTCCAGGTCCTCGGCCACCGCCTCGACCGCGAGGTCCACGTCGGCGAAGGCGTCCAGCGAGTCCGCCGGGGTGATCGCCGCGAGCGCCGCGTCCCTGGCCTCCTCGGTCATCCGGCCCTTGGCCACCGAGCGGCCCAGCGACTTCTCGATCCGGGCCTTGGCCCTCTCCGCCTTCTCCTGGCTGCGGGCCGCCAGCACGACCGAGAAGCCGGACTTCGCGAAGACCTCCGCGATGCCGCTGGCCATCGTCCCGGAACCGGCCACGCCGACGCTGCGCACGGTGCGCGCGCCGACCGCCTCGTGGCTCTCCGCCGGGGTCTCGCCGTCCGGCACGACCGCCGCGGAGCCGGGCGCCTCGTACGTGTAGAAGCCGCGGCCCGCCTTGCGGCCGGTCAGGCCCGCCTCGGCGAGCTGGCCGAGGATCGGTGCAGGGGCGTGCAGCCGGTCGTGCGAGGCCGCGTACATCGCCTGCAGCACCGTACGGGCGGTGTCGATGCCGATCAGGTCCAGCAGTGCGAGCGGGCCCATGGGCAGCCCGCAGCCCAGGCGCATCGCCGCGTCGATGTCCTCACGGGTGGCGTACTTCGCCTCGTACATCGCGGCGGCCTGGTTCAGGTACCCGAAGAGCAGGCCGTCGGCGACGAAGCCGGGCCGGTCGCCCACCGCGATCGGGTCCTTGCCCAGCTCGCGGGCGAGCTCGGTGACGGCGGCCACGGCGGTCGGCGCGGTCAGCACGGAGGAGGCGACCTCGACCAGCTTCATGGCCGGGGCCGGGGCGAAGAAGTGCAGGCCGAGCACGCGCTCGGGGCGCTGCGAGTCGGCGGCCAGCCGGGTCACCGAGAGGGAGTTGGTGCCGGTGGCCAGCACCGTGTCCGGGCGGACGATGCCGTCGAGTGCGGTGATGATCTGCCGCTTGAGCTCGTAGTCCTCCGGGACCACCTCGATCACCAGGTCGGCGTCTGCGGCCGCCTGCAGGTCGGAGAAGGTGCGGAACCGGGCCAGCACGTCGGCCCGCTCCCGCTCGGTGAGCCGCTCGCGGCGCACGGCGCGGGCGGTGGACGACTCCAGGGCGGCGACGGAGCGGCGGACCGCGGCGTCGTCGATGTCGATGCCGATGACCTCACGGCCGGCGCGGGCGAGCACCTCGGCGATGCCGGTGCCCATCGTGCCCAGGCCGACGACGGCGACGGTCGCGATACCGGATGCGGCGGTGGCGGGGGACAGGGGCGAATCAGGGGTGGACGAGAGGCCCATCACGAGACTCCAGAGGGTGTTCCCCTGCGGGCAGGGGAGAGGTGACGACTGAGGGTGAGCGCACACGCGGTCGACGCGGTCGAAGGGCGCGTACGGAGGGAGCTGCGCGGCGGACCCTGTCCCGGGGTCACTGCCGGTCACTCGGCTGTGTGTCGTGCTGTGCGGTGCCGAACCGACTTCACTCATGGCGGCTGCGTCACCAGGCCGCCGGAGCAGGGGTGCTGCTCGTGCCAGCAGATTAACTCGCGGGTAATGGCAAGCGCCAGGGGGAAAGGGGGGAATTAATCTGTGGCGCGGACCACGCGGAGGCAGCCGGGGAGGAGCACCACAAATGGAAGACCACTTCCACGAGTTGACCGACCGAGTACGGAGCGAGCTCCGGTCGCCGGCCGATCTCGTCACCTACGAGCGCCTGCTGGGCCTCGCACGCAAGAACACCCCGGCGGGCAGAGAAGAGCTGGCCAGGATGCTCACGGCGGTCGAGCGACCGCTCTGGACCCGCGAGATCGCCGCCTTCTCCCTCGGCTGCGCCGGGGACCGCCGGGCCTTCGAGACGCTCGTCCTGCTGCTGAACTACCGCGACCCGGTCCGCTGCGCCACGGCCGCGCACGCGCTCGCCCGGCTCGGCGACCCCCGCACGGCCCGCGCCGCCGCGGCCCTCGCGACCAACCCGCTCCGCACCGCGTACGCCCTCCACCCGGTGCGCCTGCTGGCCGACCTCCGCGCTCCCGAGTCCGTCCCCGCCCTCATCTCCACCCTCGAACGCCTCCTCACCCCGCACACGCCGTACTGGCGCGTCGCCCTGGCCTGCGTGGAGGGCCTCGGCGCGCTCGGCGACCGGCGCGCCGTCCCGGCCCTCACCTCGGCCCTGGACCACCCGCGGCTGGCGGCGGCGGCCGCCGCCTCACTGGCACGGCTGGACAGCGGCCGCAACGGCGGCTGAGTGGCCGCGCTACAGGGGCCCGAGCGGCGGCGCGCTACGGGGCCGGGCGGCGGCGCACTACAGAGGACGCGCGTACCGGACCTCCGGCACGCGGGCGCCGGCGATCTCCTCGGCCTCCTCGGCGCCGTCCGGCGCGAAGCCCGCCCGTTCGTAGAAGCGGCGTGCGCGGGCGTTGTGCTTCAGCACCCACAGGCGCATCCCGGCGTGGCCGTGCTCCCGGCGAGGCCGAGCGAGGCACTCATCAAGGCACGGCCGACGCCCGTGCCGGCCCGCTCGGGACACACGTACAGGGCGTACAGCTCCGCGTGCCCCGGGGCCCGGCGGCCGGTCGCCGCGTCCCGGTACGGCCCGAAGGCGGCCCAGCCGGTCACCGAACCGGCCTGCTCCGCCACGAGGTTCACCACGTCACCGGGTGCCCGGGTGAACAACTCCCGCCGCCGCCCAGCCTCTTCGGCGACGTCCAGCCCGTCGAGGAACGGCTGCGGCACCAGTCCGGCGTACGCCCACTGCCAGCCGCGCACCCTGATCGCACACACCGCGCCGATGTCGTCCTCCGTCATCCGTCGCACCCGCGGCTCACCCATGCGGGCAGGCTAGGTGGCCCGGTACGGGGTGTCGTGGGATTTTCCCGGGCGCGGCAGGGCGGGCTTGACCTTGACGCCGGCGGCAGGGTTCCAGACTGCCCGGCATGAGCGAAGAGAAGCAGGAGTTCGCCGGGCGGGCCGTGGTGGTCACCGGGGCCGGCACCGGCATCGGACGGGCCACCGCACGGGCCTTCGCGGCGGCGGGGGCGCGGGTGGTGGCGGTCGGGCGGCGCCCCGAGCCGCTGGCGGAGGCGGCGGCCGGGCACCCCGGGATCACGCCGTACGCGGCGGACATCACCGCCGACGGGGCGGCCGAACGCATCGCCGCGTACGCGGTCGACACCTGCGGGCGGCTGGACGTGCTGGTCAACAACGCGGGGATCGTGCGGAGCGGGGCACTGGGGACCTTCACGCAGGAGTCGGTCGGGCCGCAGCTCGCGACCAACCTGGTGGCCCCCGTGCTGCTGACCCAGGCGGCACTCCCGCACCTGGAGCGCGCCGGCGGCGTCGTGGTCAACGTCTCGACCGCCGTCGGCCAGCGGGCCTGGCCCGGCAACGCCGTCTACGCCGCGAGCAAGGCCGGCCTGGACACCCTGACCCGCAGCTGGGCGGTGGAACTGGCGCCCCGCGGCATACGGGTCGTCGGCGTCGCGCCCGGCGCCGTAGAAACCCCGATCGGCACCCACCAGGGCCTGTCACCGGAGCGCCTGGCGGCCGTCCGCGCCTGGCAGATCGACCGCACGCCGCTGGGCCGCCTGGGGCGCCCGGAGGAGGTGGCGGCAGCGGTGCTGCAGCTCGCCTCCCCGGACGCCGCGTTCGTCACGGGCGCGATTCTGCCGGTGGACGGGGGTGCGCTGGTGGGGTGAGGGGTGCACGGGGCGGCGGGGGCGTGGCCGCTTCCAGGGCTTGGGCCAGGCGGTTGCGGGCCTCTGTCTGGGCGGCCAGGCGGGCGTCGATCCGGGCGAGGCGGTCCCGGGCGACGGCCAGGCCCTCGGGGGACGGCGGGGCGGTCGTCATGTCGCCGTCCAGGCAGCCGGCGAAGCAGCGCACGTCGGCCAGCGTGAGGCCGGTGTCCAGCAGGTACCGGATGTTCCGCACCCGTACGGCCGCCCGCTCGTCGTAGTCGCGGTAGCCGTTGGCCTCGCGCGTGGAGCCGATCAGCCCCTCCTGCTCGTAATGGCGCAGCGCACGCGGCGTCGTCCCCGTGGCCGCTGCCAGTTCCCCGATCCGCACCCGGTCACCGTACGGTGCGGGGCCGCGCCGCGCCTAGCGGCCCCACGCCGAGCGCAGCGTCACCCCGTACCGGGTGCGCAGCCTGCGCACCTCCCAGACGGCGAGCGCGGTGACGGACAGCGGGCCGCCGAGGAGGAAGGGCACGAAGACCACGGGCGGGGCCACCACGTCGGGCCCGTCGACGAGTTGCACGACGAAGAGCGACCAGACCAGGAGCGGCGAGAGCACGGCGGGCAGCAGCTCGTGGACGTCCGCGGTGCGGAAGCAGGAGTTCAGGCCGCGTACGGCGGCCACGAGGGTGAAGCAGGCGGCCGAGACGAGCACGCACAGGCACACCAGGCCGCCCGCGAGGAACGCCGCGGCCATGATCAGCCCGCTGATCAGCGTGCCGGCCGTGGTGCCGAAGAAGCCGCCGAAGAAGTCATGCGCGCCGATCATCGAGGTCGACACGGCGTCGCCCCTGAGGACGGCGGTCATCAGCCACACCAGCCCGGCCCCGAGGGGCAGCGCGGCGAGCGCCCGGAGCGGCCCGCCGACCCGGCGCGCGTACATCCGGCCCAGCGGCCGCCGCGCCCCGAGGCAGAACACCGTGATCCCCACCGTGCCGCACACCAGCAGCACGCCGCACCCGATGAGCAGGTTCAGCAGCTGGCCGAACAGGTAGTCGGCGCGGCCCTCGCGCAGCGGGTAGGTGAGCAGGAGCCACGCCGTGGCCGCCAGCCCCAGTGCCGTACGGATCGCCCGTACCCGCGCGATCAGCGGGTCCTCGATCAGGTCCGCGCGGGTCGGCGTGGTCAGCGCCGCTGCCAGGGACAGCGGCCCGGGCAGGCCGGAACGGACGGTACTCATGCGCTGCCGGACACCCACGTGCTCTGCTCCCCCGGAATCCCCGTATCCCCATGTCCCCGTGCCGCCGTCACCGGCGGGCGGATCGATACCTTAAACGATCATCGTGCGGGCGGGCCCGGGAGCCGGGCGGAGCAGCGCCGGCCGGGTGGCGTCAGAGCAGCGTCAGCTGGGTGGCGCCGGCCGCCGCGCCCGTCGAGTCGGCCGCTCCCGCGGGGCCGGTCTGGGCCGGCACCCGGTGGGCCGGGCGGCGCGTGATACGGCGGTGCGCCGCGGGGCGCGCGGGGCCGATGCCGTACTCGGCGGCCAGCTCGTGGACCTGGCGGGTGATCCGCCGCTGGTACCACTTGGGAGCGTACGCACCGTCCGCGTACAGGCGCTCGTACCGCCGCACCAGATGGGGGTGATGGTGCTCCAGCCACGCCATGAACCACTCGCGGGCGCCCGGCCTGAGGTGCAGCACCAGCGGCGTCACGGAGGACGCGCCGGCCGCCGCGATGGCCCGCACCGTGGCGCGCAGCTGGTCCGGGTGGTCACCGAGGAAGGGGATGACGGGGGCCATCAGGACGCCGCAGCCGATGCCGTGCCCGGTGAGGGTGCGGACGGCGTCCAGACGCCGCTCCGGGGACGGCGTACCGGGCTCCACCGTGCGCCACAGCTCGCGGTCCAGGAAGCCGACCGACATCGAGATGCCGACGTCGGTGACCTCGGCCGCCTCGCGCAGCAGGTCCAGGTCGCGGAGGATCAGCGTGCCCTTGGTGAGGATCGAGAAGGGGTTCGCGTGGTCGCGGAGGGCGCCGATGATGCCGGGCATCAGGCGGTAGCGGCCCTCGGCCCGCTGGTAGCAGTCGACGTTGGTGCCCATGGCGATGTGCTCGCCGCGCCAGCGTCTTCCGGACAGCTCGCGTCTGAGCAGGTCCGGCGCGTTGACCTTGACCACGATCTGGCTGTCGAACCCGAGTCCGGTGTCCAGGTCGAGGTAGCTGTGGGTGCGCCGCGCGAAGCAGTAGACGCAGGCGTGGGTGCAGCCCCGGTACGGGTTCACCGTCCATTCGAACGGCATGCGGGAGGCGCCCGGCACCCGGTTCACGATCGACTTCGCCCGTACCTCGTGGAACGTCACGCCCCGGAACTCCGGGGTGTCGATGGTCCGGCTGACCACGTCCGTGCCGAAGAGCGCGGGCGTACGCGGCGGACCTGACGGGTCCGCCGAGCCCTCGCTCAGATTCTCCCAGCGCATCGCGCCTCCTCATGGGTGCTGCGGCCCCCCGCTGCCGATAATAGAACAGGTGTTCCCTTGGGTGCTGTCAACCCGGATTTGGGCGCGCCGCTCCGGAGTGGTTGGCTTGCCGCACCGCACCACCAGCAAGCGAGCACCCCGGAGGGCAGCAGTCATGGGCCAGGTCGAAGCCACCACGCAGCGCGAGATCGCGGCGAACGCGGACGACGTCTTCGACGCGCTCGCGGACTACTCGGGCACCCGCCAGAAGCTGCTGCCCGAGCACTTCAGCGAGTACGAGGTCCGCGAGGGCGGCGACGGCAAGGGCACGCTGGTGCACTGGAAGCTCCAGGCCACCAGCAAGCGCGTCCGGGACTGCCTCCTGGACGTCGACGAGCCGACCGACGGACAGCTGGTGGAGAAGGACCGCAACTCCTCGATGGTGACCACCTGGACCGTCACCCCGGCCGGCGAGCAGCGCGCCCGGGTCGTCGTCACCACCACCTGGCAGGGCGCGGGCGGCGTCGGCGGCTTCTTCGAGCGGACCTTCGCACCCAAGGGGCTCGGCCGGATCTACGACGCGCTCCTCGCCAACCTCGCGGCGCACATGGAGAAGTGACGGCGCGTACAGGGGGGTGAGCCCCGCTCCGGGCGCTCACCGGATCGGGTGGTTTCCCGTCGCGTCCGCCTGACGCGCGCCCCTCGTGGCCCGTGGCCTAAAGTCCTGATGAGGGCCCGATCCGGCACCCCCGTACGGCGGTTGACGGCCGGTCCCGCCCCGAACATGCCGTTTCGTCACGCTTGATCGCAGTTGTCGCCCGATGCGAGAACAGGGCGCGGCACAGGCGTGACGAGGGGAGCAGCACGTGGGCGGGACCACCCTGGCGGAGCCGGACGAGCGCTCGGGACCACCGGCGTCCGACGACGCGACGACGGCGACGGGGGAGGCGGAACGGCTCGCCGGGCACGCCCCCGCCGAGGACGAACGGCCCGGACCCCGCCGCGTCCGTCTGGCGGCCGCCCTCGGCCTGGCCCCGGCGCTGCTGCTCGCGGCGCTGGGCCAGACCGCCGTGGTCACCCCGCTCCCGGCGATCGCCGGCGCGCTGCACGGCACCGGCCGGGCGGCCTGGGCCGTCCCTGCGTACCTCCTCGCCTCGGCCGTCGCGCTGCCGCTGTACGGCCGGCTCGGCGACCGCCTCGGCCGCAAGCCCGCCCTGCTCCTCGCCCTCCTGGTCTTCGTGGCCGGGTCCGCGCTCGCCGCCCGTGCGCACACGATGGACGCGCTGCTCGCCGGCCGCGCGCTCCAGGGGCTCGGCGCCGGCGGCATCCTGGGCGGCGCGCACGCGCTGGCCACGGAGACCGCGCAGCCCCGCGCACGAGTGCGCGCCACGGTCCTCACGGGTGTCACCCACGGCCTCGGTACCCTGGCCGGCCCGCTGTTCGGCGCCCTCGTCACCGCACACGCCTCCTGGCGCTGGTGCTTCGCCGCGAACGTGCCCGTCGGGCTGTTCGCCTTCCTCGTGGTGGCCGTGGCCCTGAAGGCGCCGCGGTCCGCCCGGCGGCCGGGCACCGACCCGGTGGGCGTCCTGCTGCTCGCCGCCTCCTTCGTGTGCGTGGTCCTGCTCGCCTCCTGGGCCGGTACGGAGTACGCCTGGGACTCGCGCGTCGTCCTCGGGCTCGGCTGCGGCGCGCTCGGCAGTGCCCTGCTCTTCGTGGCCGTCGAACACGCCGTCGCCGAACCGATCCTGCCGCCCCGCCTCCTCCGCGACCGGACCTTCCTGGCCGCCGGCGTCGTCGGCGGCGCGGCCGGCGCGGCGCTCTTCGGGGCCGCCCGCTGCCTCCCGCTCTTCCTCCAGGGGCCCGGCGGCACCTCCGCCACGGAGGCCGGCCTGCTGCTGCTCCCGATGGCGGGCGGCTTCGTCCTGGCCGCAGCGGTCACCGGCCGCCTCACCGCCCGCACCGGGCACCACAAGCTGTTCCCCGTACTGGGCTGCGCCCTGGCCGCCGAGGGCATGTGGCTGCTGTCGCATCTCCAGGAGGACACCGCACGCGCCACGTTCGCGCTCGGGGCGGGCATCCTCGGCCTCGGCCTGGGCTTCGTCCTGCCGGTCCTCCCCGTCGCCGCGCGGCACGCCGTACGCCCCGACGACGGCCCCACCCCCCTCGCCACCGGCCTCTGCGCCCGGCAGCTCGGCGGCGCACTCGGCGCGGCGGCGCTCGGGGCCGTGCTCGCCGCCCGGGCAGCGCCGCTGCACGCCGCCGATCCGGCTGTCCTCGGCGACGCCGTGCCCGGCCTCCTCCGCCACTTCGTGCCCGTGCTCGTCCTCGGGCTCCTGCTCGCCTGCTTCCTCAAGGAGAACCCCCTGGTGTCCCACGCTGCCCACTCCCCGCACGGCCCGCTGACCGCGTCCGACGGCGGCGGCGCCGAGGCCGTCGCGACCGTCCCCGCCGCCCGCACCGCGCCGGCGCCGGCCCCGTACACCCAGGCCGGCGTGCCGGTCTGCGGCACCGTGCAGCACCACGACGGCAGCGTCGTGCCGCGCGCCGCGCTCACCCTCATCGACGTCACCGGCCGGCAGATCGGGCGCGGCGCGACCGGCGAGGACGGGCGGTACGCGCTGAGCACCCCGGGCACCGGCGCTTACGTACTGATCGCGGCGGCCGGCGGCCACCAGCCGCAGGCCGTCACCGTCACGGTCGGGGACCGGCCGGTCGACCTCGACGTGGTCCTGGGCGGCGCCGGACGGCTCGCGGGCACGGTCACCACGGCCGACGGCACGCCGGTGCGCGACGCCATGGTGACGCTGACGGACGTACGCGGCGAGGTCGTGGCGACGACGCGCAGCGGACGCGAGGGCGGCTACGTCATCAACGAGCTGGTGGCGGGGGAGTACACGCTCGCCTCCAGCGCCCCCGCCTTCCGCCCCGCTGCCCTGCCGGTGACCGTCCAGGCGTCCCGTGAGACCCGCCAGGACGTCGAGCTGGCGGGCGGCGCCGTGCTGCGCGGCACCGTACGGGCCGGCGGCGGGCGTCCCGTGGAGGACGCCCGGGTCACGCTCCTGGACGCGGGCGGCAACGTCGTGGACACCGCGACGACGGGCCCCGACGGCCTCTTCCGCTTCGTCGACATGGCCGCCGGCGAGTACACCGTCGTCGCGTCCGGGTATCCGCCGGTCGCCACCGTCCTCCAGGTCGCGGGCGGCGGCCGCACGGAGCGCGATCTCCAGCTGGGGCACGAGGACTGACGCCGTGTCACCGGGCGGCGCGGCCGTCCGCCGTCGCGGAACGCCCCGCTCCGGAGCGTCCGTGCGCAGTCGGCGCACACTCGGCGGAAATATGCACCTTCATGCGTACGCGGCCTCCGCGCGGCGCGCGTTTCCGCTACGGTCCCGTGCCCGTGGGCGACCGTCGTCCACGGGACCGGCGGGAGGTGTGCGCGGAGTGGGACAGGCGTGTGTGCCGCGGAGTAACACGAGGCAGGACGGCTGCGGAGCCGCGTACCGCACTTCCCCGAATGCGCCCCGTCCGGCAGCCCGTGGCCGTACCGTGGTAGCGGGACGCAGATCATGCGGACGCGTACGAAGGAGCAACCGCCCATGGAGCGTGGCCCGTCGCACGGCGACGACATGGTGAGCCCGGCACCCGGGGTGCCGGCGCCGCGGGACCCCGAGCCCGGCCGTATCCCGCTGGCCGTCGTCGTGGTCGACGCGCGCGGTCTGGTGTCCCACTGGAGCCGGGGCGCACGCCGGCTCTTCGGCCCCTCGCGCGAGGAAGCCGTGGGCGCGCCCGCCGTGGAGCTGATGCCCGTCTCCGGCGCGCTGGGCTCCGACGAGTGGCGCGGCCCGGAAGGCACGGAGGAGCTGGACGACGCCGAGGGCCCGGACGGTTCCGGGCTGGAGTCCGCGCTCGGCGGCGAGACGTCCTACCCGCGGGCCGGGCGGGCCCGGATGGCCGATCCGGAGCGCGGCCGGGTCGACATACTGTGGTGGGCGTACCCCCTCGTCGGGCCGGGCGCCGAGCGGCTGCTCGTGCTGGCGGCCGACGCGGGCCGGCTGCACGGCGAGGACGAAGGGGAGGACGGCCGGGAGCGGTACGCACCGGGCTTCGCGCTGCACACCGACTTCCCCGGCTCCCAGGAGCTGGCCCGCCGGCTGCCCGAGATCCTGCCGAACATGAGCCCGCAGGAGAGCGCCAGGATCGTTTCCCAGGTGCTCGAACTGGGCTACCCCGTCCTGGAGATCAGCCAGCAGGAGCGTTTCCCGGTCACCCCGGACTGGGGCGTGCCCCGGCGCGTGGAGCGGCGGGCGCGGCTGCTGCGCGCCACCGCGGAGACGGCCGCCGACCCGCAGGCAGCGGCGGCGGCAGCGGCGGCCGCCGCCGAGCTGGAGTCCGACCTCGAATACGCGGCGGTCCGCGAGCGCCTGGAGTTCCTGAACGAGGTCAGCGGGCGCATCGGCTCCTCGCTCGACCTGGCCCGCACCATCCAGGAGGTCAGCGAGGCGGTCGTGCCCCGCTTCACCGACGTCGCGGGCACCTACCTGCGCGAGCAGGTCATCGCGGGCGAGGGCTTCCCCGACGGGCCGCCGGACGAGACGACCATGTGGCACCGCGTCGCCGTGGAGCACAACGACGAGCCGGGCCGCTGGGACGACGTGGTGCCGGTCGGCGAATCGATGCCGTTCCCCGCGCACACGCCGTTCTTCCAGTGCATGACCAGCGGCGAGCCCGTCCTGATCCCGCGGATCAGCGAGGAGATGGGCAACGCCATCGCGGCGCAGTTCGAGAAGCGCGACATCAGCCCGCTGATCAACCTGCGCTCCATGCTGCTCCTGCCCCTCAAGGCGCGGAACGTCGTCCTCGGCTTCATGATCCTGCTGCGCCACCCGGAGCGCGCCGAGTTCAACGACATGGACCGGGTGACAGGCGCCGAACTGGCCGCGCGTGCCGGGCTGGTGCTGGACAACGCCCGTATGTACACGTACCAGGAGAACGTCGCGGAGACGCTGCAGGACAGCATGCTCCCGCACATCGAGCCCCGGATGGCGGGCTGCGACACCGCCACCCGCTACCTCCCGGGCACCCGCCTCGGCCGGGTCGGCGGCGACTGGTTCGACACGATCAAGCTGCCCGGCTCCCGTACGGCGCTGGTGGTCGGCGACGTCATGGGACACGGACTGAACTCGGCCGCGATGATGGGCCAGTTGCGGACGGCCGTGCAGACCATGGCCGCCATCGACATGGCGCCGGCCCAGCTGCTGCGCGGTCTGGACGACCTCGCCCAGCGCCTCGGCGACAACTACCTCGCGACGTGTCTGTACGTGGTCTACGACCCGATCGAGTCCCGGCTGACCATCGCCAATGCCGGGCACATCCCGCCGGTCGTGGTGCGCGCGGCGGACGGCCGCAGCGAGCTGCTGGACCTGCCGACGGGCGCGCCGATCGGCGTCGGCGGGGTGCCCTTCGAGGCCGTGACCGTGCCGGTCGAGCCCGGTGACCGGCTCGTGCTGTGCACGGACGGACTGGTGGAGGTGCGCGGCGAGGACATCGGCGTGGGGCTGGCGGCGCTCGCCGAGTCCGCGGCGCACCCGGCGGCTTCCATGGACGAGGCCTGCGACACGATCATCCGTGCACTGAACACCAGGGGCGGCCGCAAGGACGACGTGGCGCTGCTGATGGCCCGGCTGAACGGCATCCCGCGCTCGGACGTGGCCGAGTGGCGGCTGCCCATCGCGGCGCGCGAGGTGTCCCGGGCCCGCCGGCTGGTCCGCTCCCAGCTGCGCAGCTGGGACCTGGAGGCCGCGGCCGACACGGCCGAGCTGCTGGTCAGTGAGGTGATGACCAACGCGGTACGGCATGCGCACACCCAGCGCGTCGTCCTGCGCCTGGTGCGTACGGACGCGCTGCTGTGCGAGGTGTCCGATGACGACCACAGCCTGCCCCAGCTGCTGAACGTCCGTGACGAGGACGAGTACGGGCGCGGTCTGCGGGTGGTGAGCCGGCTGGCGCGCGAGTGGGGCACGAGCCGGACGGCGACGGGCAAGACGGTGTGGTTCGAGCAGTCGCTGCCGCCGGTGCGACGCGGATCACGTTCGAACATCAGGTGAAAGACCGGCTATCACTCTTGAAAGGAGCGTTACCACTCTTGCGGCCTGCCGTGACCCGGCAGTAGCAATTGGCCATGAGCGCATCGAGCCAGGGATCAACGGCATGGGAAGGCTTCTGGCGCGATGCGCCGGCGGGCGAGGGCGAGGTCTTCTGGGACGCGAGACCCGAGCAGGCGGTCGCGCTCCATCTCCCGCTCTTCGAGGAGCACTTCGATCCCGCACTGCCCGTGATCGACCTTGGCTGCGGTAACGGCACTCAGACCCGCTTTCTGGCCGAACGGTATCCACGTGTGATCGGCGTTGACGTCTCGGCGTCCGCAATTGACCGGGCCCGGCGTGAGGACCCCGCCGGGGTGGCCGAATACCGACAGCTGGACGCCACCGACACCGGCCGGGCGGCCGCACTGCACACGGACGTCGGCGACGCCAACGTCTACATGCGCGGCGTACTGCACCAGTGCGCCCCCGAGGACCGGCCGCGCATCGTCGCCACCATCGCCCGCCTCCTCGGCACGCGCGGCCGGCTCTTCCTCGTCGAGCCGTCCGAGGAGGCCAAGGCCGTCCTCATGTCCCTGGTACAGCGCCCGGAGGGCCCGCCGCCCAAGGTGCGCGCGATCTTCTCGCACGGCATCGCGCCCGCCGAGATGCCCGACGGCTCCATACCGGACCTGCTGGCCGCCCACGGCCTGGAGACGGCCGGCTCCGGCCGCCTCCCGCTGATCACCACCCAGACCCGCCCCGACGGCTCCGTCGTCGAGGTCCCCACCAACTGGCTGGTGGCCAGGGCCCGGGAGGTCTGAGACGGGTACGCGTGAGGCGGGTACGCGGGCGGCCGGCACGGGCTCAGGCACGGCCCACCGCGGTGGCGACGGCGTCCCGCACCCGCCCGGCGATCTCCGCCACCGTGCCGACCGCGTCGACCGTGACGAGCAGGTCGGCGTACGTGTCCAGCAGCGGCGCGGTCTGCCTGCGGTACACCCGCAGCCGGTTGCGGATGACGTCCTCGGTGTCGTCGGGACGGCCGCGGCCCAGCAGCCGGTCCACCACGACCTCCTCGGGCACGGCGAATTCCAGTACGGCGGTCAGCCCGGTGCCGTCCGCCGCGAGCAGGTCAGCGAGCACGCCGGCCTGCCGGACGGTGCGCGGATAGCCGTCGAGCAGGAAGCCGTCGCGGGCGTCGGGCTCGGCCAGCCGGCCGCGCACCATGTCGTCGGTCAGCTCGTCGGGGACGAGCTCACCGGCGTCGAGGTACGCGCGGGCGGCCCGGCCCAGCCGGGTGCCGTCCGCGAGGTGCGCCCGGAACAGGTCGCCGGTGGACAGGTGCGGCACGCCGAGCTCTTCGCCGAGCAGGGCCGCCTGGGTGCCTTTGCCCGCGCCGGGCGGGCCGATGAGCACGAAACGCATGGGTGAGGGTGCCTTCCGGGAGTGTCGGGGGAGGGGGCACGTCAGCCGTCGGCGAGGCCCTGCTGGATCGCGGCCATGACGGAGGCGTCGGCCAGCGTGGTGACGTCCCCGATCTCGCGCTTGTCCGCGACGTCCCGCAGCAGCCGCCGCATGATCTTGCCCGAGCGGGTCTTCGGCAGCTCGGGGACGACCATGATCTGCCGGGGCTTGGCGATCGGCCCGATCTCCGCGGCCACGTGCGCGCGCAGCGGGCCCACCACGTCCGTACCGGCGTCCCGAGCGCTGCCGCGCAGGACGACGAACGCGACGATGGCCTGCCCGGTCGTGGCGTCCGTCGCGCCGACCACCGCGGCCTCGGCCACGCTCGGATGCGCGACCAGCGCCGATTCGACCTCGGCGGTGGAGATCCGGTGCCCGGAGACGTTCATGACGTCGTCCACCCGGCCCAGCAGCCAGATGTCGCCGTCCTCGTCGTAGCGCGCGCCGTCACCGGCGAAGTAGTGGCCCTGGCGCGCAAATCGCGACCAGTACGTCTCCCGGAACCGCTTCTCGTCGCCCCAGATGCCGCGCAGCATCGCGGGCCACGGCTGGTCCAGTACGAGGTAGCCGCTCTCGCCGCGGCCGACCGGCACGCCCTGATCGTCGACGACCTTCGCCGAGACGCCGGGCAGCGGGGCCTGGGCCGAGCCGGGCTTGGGCGGCTTCGTGCCGGCCTCCGTCGGCAGCGGGGAGAGCATGACGGCGCCGGTCTCGGTCTGCCACCAGGTGTCCACGACGGGCGTCCGGCCGGCGCCGAGGTGCTCGCGGTACCACCGCCACGCCTCCGGGTTGATCGGCTCGCCGACGCTGCCGAGGACGCGCAGCGTGGACAGGTCGTACCGGGCCGGCAGGTCCTCGCCCCACTTCATGAAGGAGCGGATCAGGGTGGGCGCGGTGTAGTAGAGCGAGACGCCGTACTTCTGGATGATCTCGAAGTGCCGTCCCTCGTGCGGGGTGTTGGGTGTGCCCTCGTACAGCACGGAGGTCGCGCGGTTGGCCAGCGGCCCGTACACGATGTAGGTGTGCCCGGTGATCCAGCCGATGTCGGCGGTGCACCAGTAGACGTCGTCGCCGGGGCGGTGGTCGAAGACGGTGCGGTGGGTGTACGCGGCCTGGGTGAGATAGCCGCCGGAGGTGTGCAGGATGCCCTTGGGGCTGCCGGTCGTGCCCGAGGTGTAGAGGATGAACAGCGGGTGTTCGGCGTCGAACGCCTCCGCTTCGTGCTCCTCGGACTGCGCGTCCACCAGCTCGTGCCACCACAGGTCGCGCCCCTCGGTCCACGCCACCTCGCTGCCGGTGCGCCGGACGACGAGGACGTGCTCGACGGTCGGGGTGTGCGCGGTGGCCTCGTCCGTCCCGTCCTTCATCGGTACGGCGGTGCCCCTGCGGTACTGCCCGTCGGCCGTGATCAGCAGCTTCGCCCCGGCGTCCGTGATGCGTGAGCGCAGCGCTGACGGCGAGAACCCGCCGAACACCACGCTGTGCGGCAGCCCGAGCCGGGCGCAGGCCAGCATCGCGAAGACCGCCTCGGGGATCATCGGCAGCTGGATCGCCACCCGGTCGCCGGCCGTCAGGCCCAGCGACAGCAGGGCGTTGGCGGTGCGGCACACCTCGCGCTTGAGGTCGGCGTAGGTGATCGTGCGGGTGTCGCCGGGCTCGCCCTCCCAGTGGAAGGCGACCTGGTCGCCGTGGCCGTCCGCGACATGGCGGTCGACGCAGTTGTACGCGACGTTCAGCCGGCCGCCGGAGAACCACTGCGCGAACGGTGCGTCGGACCAGTCCAGCACCTCGGCCCAGGGCCGTTCCCAGTGCAGCAGCCGGGCCTGGCCGGCCCAGAAGGCGGTCAGGGCCGGGTCGGGCTGGGCGAGCGGAGCACCGGCGGGACCGGACCCCGCGGTGGTGGCGGGCAGTTCGGCGGACGGCGGAACGGACATCGGGGAGCCTCCGGGCGGGCGTCGGACAGAGAGGGGGCGCTCAGGCGAGCGGGGGGTGTGCTCAATGTGGCGCGGGGAGGTTGGCGGAAGGTTGGTGAGCGGGGCGCGGGGTCCGCGGGCGCGGGGTCGCGGCGGCAGGCCGGACCGGCGTTGCGGTCCGTACGATCCGCGGCAGCAGCGGGCCCGCCGTCCGGCGGCGCAGCGCACCGTGCCACACGCCCCAGCCGTACGCGAGGTCGTCCAGGCGGCGGACGGCCGTGTGCGTCAGCGGGCCGAGGCCGGAGGCGGCGCGCCGGTGGTCGAGCAGGCCCTCGGCGAGCGCGGCGGCGAGCAGCAGCCGGCGGGCCCGGCGGCTCGCGGCGCCGGCCGCCAGCGCCAGCGGCCAGTGGTGCCGGGTCGCGCAGCGCAGCAACTGCTCGGCGGTGCCGCGCAGTCCGGCGAGCGTGAGCAGCGCGGCAGCCCGTACCGGGGTGTCCGCGTCCGGCATCCGGCGGGCCAGCCGTACCGCGGTCACCCCGGCCAGCGTGACGGCGGCGGCGGCCGGCAGCGGGCGCCCGCGCAGCAGCAGCGCGCAGGCCGCCACCGACCAGGGCGCGGCGTGCAGGGGCGGCACCTGTCCGGGGTGCCGCAGGGCCAGTTCGGCGGCGCCGGTGCCGTATCCGGCACGCTGGCCGAGCCAGTCGCGCAGTCCGGTGCGGTGGTGGTGGCCCACGGTGGCTCCGGGCACGTACCGCAGCCGCCAGCCCGCCTCGTACAGCCGCATGCACAGGTCCACGTCCTCGGCCACGCGGAGCCGGGGATCGAAGCCGGCGCCGAGCGCGGCCCGCCGGACGACGAGCGTCGCGCTCGGCACGTACGCGAGCGCCGACAGTGGCACGACGGGCCCTTCCCGCGGGCCCATGTCCAGCGGCGAGCGGACCGCCTCGTAGCGGTCCAGCACGCCGCGCCGGCCCGCAGGGGCGGGCGCGGCGACGATCCGGGGCGCGGCGAGCGCCACCGCGGGGTCGGCGAACTGGGCCAGCAGGGGCGCCAGCCAGCCCGGCCGGGGCGCCACGTCGGAGTCGAGGAACGCGACGTACGGGGTGGCCGCGTGCCGCAGCCCGGTGTTGCGCGCGGCGGCGGGGCCGAGGTTGCGGGGATGCCGGAGCAGGGTGGCGCCGTGCCGGGCCGCCGCCCGCGCCAGCGCAGCCGGATCGCGCGAGCCGTCGTCGACGACCAGCACCGGCAGCTCCGCGGTCTTCGGGTCGTCCCGCAGCCGGGCGAGCAAGCCCTCCACCAGGTCTGCCCGGTCCCGGGCGGGCACGACGACGGTGGTACGGACGCCACCGTCTCCCGGAGCCACGGGGGGCCGCGGATGCACCGCGCCGATGTCCAGCAGCCGCCGGGCGAGCGCCGCCGAGGTCCGGCCGGTCACCGTGAACCGGCCGCCGTCGAGCAGCCGCGCGGCCGTCGGCCCGAGCCGGAGCAGCCGGGGCAGCGCGCCGCCGAGCAGCAGCCGCCCGTCGCGCGACCGGTGCGCGTCGGCGGCGAGTTCGACGGTGAAGCCGACGGGCAGCCGGGTGTCCCACGGGCCGGGCAGGGGCATGGGCGTGCCGCTCATCCGGTGAACCCGCCGTCCGCGTGCAGCACGGACCCGGTGACCGCGCCGGCCTCGCGGGCGCAGGCCCACGCGACGACGATGGCCACTTCCTCCGGCGCCAGCACCCGCCCGACCAGCTGGCTCCTGGCGAGTTCGGCGGTGTCACCGAGGCCGTAGAGGGCGGCGGTGGCGCGCAGCATGGCGGTGTCGGTGGAGCCGGGGGAGACCGCGACCGCGTTGACCCCGGTGTCCCGCAGGTCGCAGGCGAGGCCGCGGACCAGGCCCAGTACGGCGTGCTTGGCAGCGCAGTAGCCGCCCAGTCCCCACAGTCCGCGGTGCGCGGCCGCCGAGGCGAGCGCGACGAACCTGCCGTGCCGCGGCTCCGGCCTGCGGAGCAGCGCGGGCACGGCGGCGCGCGCCAGGTTCAGTACGCCGGTGACGTCCACGTCGAAGAGCGTGCGCCAGTCCGCTTCGGGCTGTTCCCAGACCGGGCCGCCTCCCAGGATCACCGCGGCGGCCGCCACCGCGGCGTCCAGCCCGCCGAACTCCCGCTCGGCCAGGGCCACGGCGCGGTGCAGCGCTCCGGTGTCGCGCACATCGGCCCGTACGGTGCGGACGTCCGTGAACTCGGCTTCCAACGCGGCCAGTTGATCCGGCGCTGCCAGGGCGTAGGGGACGCCGGGGTCGTCCGCGCAGGCGTCGACGGCGACCACCGCCCAGCCCTCGCCCGCCAGCCGGCGGACGACCGCGGCGCCGATGCCCCGCGCCGCTCCGGTGACCACGGCCACCCGCTGCTCTGGCCCGCTCATCGCGCCGCCTCCGGCACCGCCGCGCCCAGCCGGCCGTCCTCGCCCACCCGCCAGCCGGCGGCGTCGGCGGCCAGCCGCCCGGCCATCCCGGCGAGCAGCCGTTCGCCCTCCGCCGCGTGCGCGCCGGCCGGGTCGCCGAGGACGCCCGACGGGCTGACCGTACGGACGGAACTCGCCCTCAGCCGCGGCAGCAGCCGCTCGATCGGGTCGGTGCAGCCGGCGGCCGCACGGCCCGTACGCACCGCCTCCGGGCGCAGCCGCAGCATCATCGACGTCTCGGCGCGCCCGGCGTGCGCGTCGGAGCCCGGCGGCACGCACGGCCACCAGGCGGCGTCCCGGCCCTCGTACCGCAGCAGCGCCACCGCGCGGGACAGCGCCTCGACGTTGCCGCCGTGGCCGTTCACCACCAGCAGCCGCCTCGCCCAGCGCAGCAGCGAGCGCCCCAGCTCCACGACGAGCAGTTCCAGCGCGGCCTGCCCGAGGGAGACCGTGCCGGGGAAGCCTTCGTGCTCGCCGCTCGCGCCGTACGGCTGCACCGGCGCGAGCACGACGCCGGCCGGGTCCGGCGGGCCGTCCGCCGCCGCGAGCCGCGCGGCGGCCCGTGCGGCGACGGCGCCCGCCACCGCGGCGTCGGTGTCCAGCGGCAGGTGCGGGCCGTGCTGCTCGCAGGAGCCCAGGGGGAGGAGGACCAGCGGCCCGCGGTCCGTGAGGTCCGGCCAGGCCAGGTCGGCGAGGTGCGTCGGCGCGTGCTCGGCCGGCATCTCAGACCGCGCCCAGGGTGCGGGTGAAGCCGGGCGGGACCACCACGTCGTCGCGGGTCAGCTCGTGGACGGAGGCGCGGCCGAGGCCCAGCAGCGCCGAGTCGATGCCGCCGCGCAGGATGTCGAGCACGTTCTCCACCCCCGCCTGGCCGTTCGCGGCCAGGCCCCACAGGTAGGCGCGGCCGATCATCACGGCCCTCGCGCCGAGCGCCAGCGCCTTGACCACGTCGCCGCCCCGCCGGACACCGCTGTCCAGCAGTACCTCGACCTGGTCGCCCACCGCGTCCGCGATGGCCGGCAGCACGCGGATGGGGGCCGGGGTGCCGTCGAGGTTGTTGCCGCCGTGGTTGGTCACGGAGATCGCGCTGACCCCGGCGTCCACCGCGCGCCGCGCGTCGTCCACCCGGCAGATGCCCTTGAGGAGGAACGGCCCGTCCCACTGCGCGCGCAGCCAGCGCACGTCCTCCCAGGAGGGCGGCGGGGTCTGCATCCACTCGCCGTACGCGCCGAAGAACGTGGGTGCTTCCTGCCCCGGCTCGGTGAGGTTGGGCGTCGTCAGGTCGGGCAGGCTGCGGGATTTGACGAAGTCGCGCAGCCAGCGCGGGCGTGCCAGCGCCTCCGGCGCGAACCGCGCCATGGCCTTGAGGTCCAGCCGCTCGGGGATCTTCGGGCTGCCCCAGTCCCGGCCGTGCGAGAAGGACCAGTCGAGCGTGACGATCAGCGCCTTGGCCCCGGCCTCGCGGGCGTGGTCCATCCGCCGGAGCATGGCGTCCCGGGTGCCCATCCAGTACATCTGGAAGAACGTCTGCGGGTTGGCCGCGACGACGTCCCGCAGCGGCTTGCCGGCGAAGGAGCTGAGTCCCATCGCCGTGCCGCGGGCCGCGGCCGCGCGGGCCACGGCCACCTCGCCGTCGGGGTGCACCGCCTGCACCCCGGTAGGGGAGATGACCACCGGCAGGGCTATCTGCTGGCCCAGGACCGTGGTCGTCATCTCCCGCTTGGCCGACAGCCCGGCGACGTGCGGCGCGAACCCGAGCTGCGCGAAGGCCGCGGTGTTGTCGTCGTAGGAGACGCCCTTCTCGGAACCGGCCAGCAGGGCGCTGTAGACGGACTTCGGCAGCCGCTTCCGGGCCCTGCGCTGCGCCTCCGTCACGGTCTCGAACCAACCGCTCATGATCTTCCTCTCTCGTCGTCTCTGTCCGGTCGCGGGGCGTGGTGACGGCTCACCGCGGGTCCAGGCCGGCCAGCGGGCTCTCGTCGCAGAAGCGGTCCGGCCGGGCGACCCGCAGCGCGGGCATGCCCAGGGACACGGGGCGCGGCGCCGGGCTCGTACGGTGCGAGTGGTCCTTGCCCTGCGGCGGCAGGGCCTGCCGGTCGACGGCGGCCAGCGCGGCGGCGCCGTGGCCTTTGACGCACTCCGGGTCCGGGCCGTCCAGCGGCAGCCCGGTGAAGAACTTCGCGGCCATGCAGCCGCCCTGGCAGACGTCGAACGCCGAGCAGGACGTGCACGCGCCGGCCGCCTGCTCGCCGCGCAGCCGCGCGAACAGCTCCGAGTCGCGCCACACCGCGTCGAAGCCGCCGGGCGCGCGGACGTTCCCCGCCTTGAAGGCGTCATGGATGGCGAACGGGCAGGCGTACACGTCACCCACCGGATCGATCAGGCAGACCACCCGGCCCGCGCCGCACAGGTTCAGGCCTGGGATCGGCGTCGATCCGAGCGCGTTGAGGTGGAAGAAGGAGTCGCCGGTCAGCACCTTCTCGCCGTTGGCGACCAGCCAGTGGTACAGCTCGCGCTGCTGCGCGTCCGTGGGGTGCAGCTCGTCCCACACGTCGGCGCCGCGGCCCGAGGGGCGCAGCCGGGTGAGCCGCAGCTGGGCGCCGTACCGGTCGGCGAGCGCGGCGAAGTCGTCGAGCTGCGCGGTGTTCTGACGCGTCATCACCACGGAGATCTTGAAATCGGCGAAGCCGGCGGCCGCCAGGTTCTCCATCGCGCGCACCGCCATGTCGTACGAACCGGGCCCGCGCACCGCGTCGTTGACCTCGCGCGTCGCACCGTCCAGGGAGATCTGCACGTCGACGTAGTCGGTGGCGGCCAGCCGCTCGGCGCGCTCCTTCGTCAGCCGCAGCCCGTTGGTGGAGAACTTCACGCCCACCTGGTGCGCGATCGCGTAGTCCAGCAGTTCCCAGAAGTCCGGGCGTACGGTCGGCTCGCCGCCGCCGACGTTGACGTAGAACACCTGCATCCGCTGCAGCTCCCGGATCACCGACTTGATCTCGTCGGTGGTCAGCTCCATCGGGTCCCGCCGGCCCGAGGAGGACAGGCAGTGGGCGCAGGACAGGTTGCACGCGTAGGTCCACTCCCAGGTCAGGCAGATCGGGGCGTGCAGGCCGCCCTTGAACTGCTCGACCAGGGCCGGGACCGGCCCGTCGTGCGGGGTGTCGTGCGGGGCTTCGCAGAGGGTGGTCATCACCGGACTCCTCTTCCGCTTCTCGTCCGCATCACAGCGGGATGATCATGTCGGCGGCGGCCAGCGAGGCGAGGGCACGCAGGAAGGCGGTGCGCCGCGCCCGGGGCACGCGGGACAGCGCCTCGGTCACGCTGGGGTGCCGGTCGAGCCCGGTGACGAGCTCGACGAGTTCGGGTGCCTTCAGGAAGGACAGCCGCCGGTTGCCGAAGTGGTACGCCAGCGCCCCGAACGGCTCGGGGCGCAGCGCGACACTCGGGTTCAGCCGGTAGGGCCGTCCGGCGTCGAACGGGGAGTGCACGGCGGGGCCTAGTAGACGCCGCACATGCCGTCGATGGAGACCTCCTCGACGAGCACTTCTTCGACGATGCCGTCCTCCGGCGCGGCGGACTCGGCGGCGGTGACGGGCTCGGTGGTACGGGCGTCCTCGTGCATGACAGGTCCTCTCGGAACGGTTCGGAAGGTTCGGAAGGGTTCGGAACAGGGGAGCCGGAGGGCCGGCGGGGGCCCGGTAGCCGGGCCGGCGGGCTCCTGGAACGACGCTAGGTCCGCGGCCCGTCCCGGCTCGCCGTGCCTTCGGCCGCCGTCGCCCCCTCCGTTCGGACGGGGCCCGCGCCCTGCGTCCGTGCCGTACGGCTCACCGGTCGGCCGGGATCGCCCCCGCACCGCTTCCACGGCGGGAAGCGGGCCGCCTACGTTCGGCCCGTCCGAGCTCCCCACCGCGGAGAGGAAACGTGTCCCCATGCAGGTCGACGAACTTCTCAAGCCGTTCCCGATCAAGGAGTTCCACCCGTTCCCCCGGGCGCTGCTGGGCCCCGGCGCCCATGAGCTGATCGGTCCCGAGGCGAAGAAGCTGGGCTTCCGGCGCGTGCTGGTGATGACCACGGGGCTGCGCGGCAGCGACACCGTGCACAAGATCGTGGAGTCGATGAAGTACCACGGCCTGGAGGTCGTGGTGTACGACCAGGTCGAGTCCAACCCCAAGGACTACAACGTCATGGACGCCGTGGCGCTGTACCAGCAGAACACGTGCGACTCCTTCGTCTCGATCGGCGGCGGCTCCTCGCACGACGCCTGCAAGGGCGCGCGGATCTCGGTGGCCCACGACGGCCGCAGCGTCAACGAGTTCGAGGGCTTCAACAAGTCCGAGAACCCCAAGAACCCGCCGCACATCGCGGTCTCCACCACCGCCGGCACCGGCTCGGAGACCTCCTGGGCGTACGTCATCACCGACACCACGACCGACCCGGAGAACCCGCACAAGTACGTGGCGTTCGACGACGCCTCCGTCGCCACCCTCGCGATCGACGACCCGACGCTGTACTACGACTGCCCGCTGGACTACACCGCCCAGTGCGGCTTCGACGTCCTCGCGCACGCCTCCGAGCCGTACGTCTCCCGGCTGGACTTCCAGCCCTCGCTGGGCAACGCGCTGCACGCCATCAAGCTGACCGCGAAGAGCCTGCGGCAGGCGGTCTGGAACGGCCAGGACCTGGCCGGGCGCGAGGGGATGATGTACGCGCAGTACATCGCGGCGCAGGCCTTCAACTCCGGCGGCCTGGGCATCATCCACTCCATCTCGCACGCCGTCAGCGCCTTCTACGACACCCACCACGGGCTCAACAACGCCATCGCGCTGCCCCGGGTGTGGGCGTTCAACATGCCGGCGCACTACGAGCGGTTCGCCGACATCGCCGAGGCGATGGGCGTGGACACGCACGGCATGACCAAGGTGCAGGCCGCCGAGGCGGCGCTGGCGGCCGGGATCCGGCTGCTGCGCGACGTCGGCATCCCCGAGCGGTTCGTGGACGTCAAGCAGGACACGTACTCCAAGAACCGGCTGGGCCAGGGGCCCACCGCGTACTACGAGAAGGCGTCCGTGATCAGCGGGGACGCCGCCGACGTGGACCGCATCACCCGGCACGTCCTCGGCGACGCCTGCACCCCGGGCAACGCCAAGGAGTGCACCTTCGACACCGTCCGCCCGGTCGTCGAGCACTGCATGACCGGCGACCTGGACGACCTGCTCAGCTGACCACAGCCGCGTCGGGCGGGGCCGGCCGCACGCCGGTCCCGCCCGCCCCCGGACGGACGGAGGAGCCGTGCCCGCAACACCCGCCACCACCGACGCCACTGAACGCACCGCCAACGACGACACCACCGACGCCACCGCCCCCGCCTTCGCCTCGGTCGAGGAGGTGACCGAGCGGTTCGCCGCGCACGGCTACCTCGCCGACCGCCGGCTGGCCACGACGGTCTTCCTGCTCGCCCGGCTGGACAAGCCGGTGCTGCTGGAGGGCCCGGCCGGCGTCGGCAAGACCGAGCTGGCCAAGACCCTCGCCGCGGCCACCGGCCGCCGCCTGCTCCGCCTGCAGTGCTACGAGGGCCAGGACGAGAGCAAGGCGCTGTACGAGTGGGACTACGGCAAGCAGCTGCTCTACACCCAGATGCTGCGCGACAAGATCGGCGACATCACCGCCGACGCGCCCGACCTGGCGAGCGCGGTGCGGCGCATCGGCGGCCAGGACAGCGTCTTCTTCTCCGACCGCTTCCTCGCCCCGCGCCCGCTGCTGGACGCCATCCGCGGCGAACAGCCCGCCGTGCTGCTGATCGACGAGGTGGACCGCGCGGACGAGGCGCTGGAGGCGGTGCTGCTGGAGTGCCTGGCGGAGTTCCAGGTCTCGGTCCCGGAGATCGGTACGTACACCGCGAAGGTCCCGCCGTACGTCGTGCTCACCTCCAACAACACCCGCGACCTGTCCGCCGCGCTCAAGCGCCGCTGCCTGCACCTCTTCCTGGACTACCCGGAAGCGGACCGGGAGCTGGCCATCCTGCGGTCCAAGGAGACCGGGCTGCCGGAGGCCGCGGTGCGCCGGCTGGTGGACGTGGTGCGCGGGCTGCGCGAGCTGGACCTGCGCAAGAGCCCCAGCATCTCCGAGACCGTCGACTGGGCCCGCACCCTCGCCGTGCTGGGCGTCGAGGAGCTGGACGCCGAGGTGCTCGCCGAGACCGCGAACGTGGTCCTGAAGTACGAGCGCGACATGGACCGGGCGCTGGAGGTGCTGCCCCGCCTCGTCGACCCGAACGCGGAGCTGCCCGCACCGCACGGCCACCACCACGGGCACGGGCACCAGCACGGCCACGACCACGGGCACCACCACGATGCGCCCGGCAGCGGCAATGACAGCGGCAGCCGCGGCCCGGCCCCCGCGGGCCCCGCGCCCGCGCCCGCCACCGGGTCCGGCCAGGGCGCCCGCGCGTTCTCCGCGCTCACCCGCCGCAAGGCATGAGGGGGCGGTGACGTGGAGAGCGCCCTGCACCGGTTCGTACGCATCCTCCGCCTGTTCGGCCTGCGGGTGTCGGTGTCGGAGGCGGTGGACGCGATGCGCTGCGCGGCCCAGCCCGGCGTGCTGGCCGACCGGGAGACGCTGCGCGAGGCGCTGCGGCTGTCGCTGGTGAAGGACCGGCGGGACGACCCGGTGTTCGACGAGCTGTTCACCGCGTTCTTCTCGCTGCGCCCGGTGGCCGGCCGGGACGACGGGCACGGCCACACCCATGAGCACGACGACCTCACCGACACCGGCGCGCTGGAATCCTTCACCGTCTCCGAGGAGCCCTCGCCCACCCCCGAGCAGGGCCACAGCCACGGCAAGCCGGCCGACATCCGGGACTACTTCGACCAGCGGGACCTGGCCGAGCAGTACAACCTCCACCAGGAGGCCAACAAGATCGACCTGGCGTCGATGACCGACGAGATCGTGCTGTCCCAGGACGGCGCGGGCGCCGGCGGGGACGACGTGCCCTCCGTGCAGCTGGAGACCGAGCGGCTGCACGGCGCCGGCGTCCCCGGCGAGCTGGCCGCCGCGACCGGCCACCGCATCGACACCGAACTGTCCGTGGCCCAGCAGGACGCCCTCCTCGGGTGGCTCGCCGGCGGCGAGGACGCCGACGAGCTGGACCGGGAGGCGCTGGACGCGCTGCGCCGCCGCCTCGCCGGCACCCTCGACAACCTCCCCGAACTCCTCAAACGCCACCTGGACCGGCTCGCCGAACTGGAGACGGCCGCGGTGGAGAAGCGGATCGCCGAACGGGCCCGTGCCGAGCGCGTCGACGAGGACGAACGGGCCGGTCTGGAGGAGGCGCTGCACCGGGTGGCGCGCTCCCTGACCGGCGCGCTCACCAGCCGCAAGCGCAACACCCCGCGCGGCCGGGTGCACCCGGGCCGCACGATGCGCCGCAACATGCGGTACGACGGCGTGCCGTTCCGCCCGGTCACCGTCACCCGCGCCGAGGACAAGCCCCGGCTCGTCGTCCTCACCGACGTATCGCTCTCCGTGCGGTCCACCGCGCGCTTCACCCTGCACCTGGTGCACGGCCTGCAGTCGCTCTTCGCGCAGGTGCGCACGTTCGCCTTCGTCGACGAACCGACCGAGATCACCGAGCTGTTCGCCGAGCACCCGCTGGAGCGCGCGCTCGGCCTGGTCTTCGACGGCCTGCCGGCCGGCGGCCTGCTCGACACCGACGCCAACTCCGACTACGGCCGCGCCTTCGACGCGCTGCTGCACGACCACGGCGGCGCCTTCAACCGCCGTACCACCTTCCTCGTCCTCGGCGACGGCCGCGGCAACGGCAACGACCCCGGCACCGGCGCCTTCGCCGAGCTGGCCCGCCGCGTCCGCCGCACCCTCTGGCTCACCCCCGAGCCCCGCTACTCCTGGGGCCTGGGCGCGTGCGACCTGCCGCGGTACGCCGAGTACTGCGACCGCGTCCACGTCGTCGGCGACCTCGCCGGGCTGCGGCGCACGGCGGACCGGATCTCGGCGGAGGTGACCGGCCGGTGACCGCGTCCGACCGGCTGCGGCTCGCCGCCACCGCCATCGACCCGCTCGCCCCGCACCGGCCGGGGCACTACGCCGACCACCTGGTCAGCGTGGTCCGCGAGGGCACGTACGCGGACAGCAGTGCCCCGGACCCGCCGGTCGTGCGGACCGCGCACTTCTGCCTGCGCCGCCGTGCCCACCGGATCGAGGTGGCCCACCGCATCACCCCGGCGGTGCTCGACAACGACCTGGCCGGGCTGCTCGCGGAGGAGCTGTTCGCGCCCGGCTGGCTGTCCGGCCCGGACGTCTTCGAGCGGGTGTTCACCGGCGTGGTGCGCTCCTGCGTGGACGGCCCGGTCCCCGCCTGGGTCCGCTTCTACGACAACACGCTGACCCGCATCCGCGCCTGCTGGCGGGGCCCGTCGCCCGCCGGCCACTCCTCGATCGCCGGGTTCGCGCCGGTCTACCGCCGTACCCTGGACCTGGTGCGGCGCGGCACCGTCCTGGACCTCGGCGCCTGCTTCGGCTTCCTCGCGCTGCTGCTGGCCCGCGAGCCGGACCGCACCGTCCTCGCCTCCGACGTGTCACCCGGCACGATGCGGCTGCTCGAAGCGGTCGCCGACGCCCGCGGCACGTCCCTGAAGACGCTCACCTGCGACGCGGCCCGGGTACCGCTCCCGGACCGCTCCGTGGACACCGTCACCGCCATCCACCTGCTGGAACACCTCGACGCACGGCACGGTGCCGCGGTGGTCACCGAGGCCCTCCGGCTGGCCCGGCGCCGGGTGGTGGTCGCGGTGCCGTACGAGGACGAGCCGACCGCGGCGTACGGGCACGTCCGCTGCTTCGACCGGGGCCGGCTGACCGCGCTCGGCCGCGCCGCCGGGCGCCCCTTCACGGTCACCGACTTCCACGGCGGCTGGCTGGTGCTCGACGCGGAGTGAGGCACCGGACCGGGCGTGCCCCGCCCGGTCCGGACGGCCCGTCAGATCACGCCCATCTTGCTCGCCTCGTACACCGCCTCGGCCCGGCTGGCCGCGTCCAGCTTCCGCATGATGTTGCGGACGTGGAACTTCACCGTGGTCTCGGAGATGTAGAGCCGGCCGCCGATGTCACGGTTGCTCAGGCCCTTGGCGAGCAGTTCCAGCACGCGCAGTTCGCGCTCGGTGAAGACCGGCCGGTCGGCCGGCGGCCGCAGCGAGCGCACCATCGCGGCCGCCGAACGGGAGTCGAAGGCGCTCTCGTTGCGTGCCACGGCCCGGATGGAGCGCAGCAGTTCGGTGGTGTCCACGTCCTTGACCACGTAGCCGCGTGCGCCGTGCTGGATGGCGCCCACGACCAGCGCGTCGTCGAGGAAGGTGGTCAGCACGAGGACCGCGAGCCCTGGATGGCGTTCGGTGAGCCGCGCGCACAGCTCCAGGCCCTCCGCGTCGGCGCCGGTGGACAGCTTCAGGTCCAGCAGCACGATGTCGGGCCGGGCGCGCCCGACGACCGCGGTGGCCTCCGCCGCCGTACTGGCCTCCCCGACGATCTCCAGGTCCGGTTCCCGCTCCAGGATGGACCGCAGCCCCTGCCGGACGATCGCGTGGTCGTCGACGAGGACGACCCGCACCCGGGCGGTGGTCTCCGGCGCGCCGGACGCGCCCTGTCCCGTGGTGGTCGAAGCCTCAGTGGTCATCGGAAGCCTCCGGATCGGTGGGGACCGGCAGCGGGATCTCCACCCGCAGCTGGATGCCGCCCAGCCGCGCCCGCCGGATGGACAGGGAGCCGCCCAGCTCCTCGGCCCTGGCCAGCATGTTGGCCAGCCCGCGGTGGCGGCCCGACAGATCGGCGGCGCGGCACAGCCGCAGCGCCCGCCGCAGCTGCGCCGGCTCGCCCGTACCGTCGTCGGACACGCTCAGCACGACCGTGTCCGGGCGGTACGCCAGGCGGACGACGGCCCGGCCGGCGCCGCCGTGCGCCCCCGCGTTGAACAGCGCCTCGCCCGCCAGCCGCAGCAGCGACTGCTCGGCACGCGGCGGCAGCGGCACGGGACTGCCCGCGACCCGTACTCGTACCTCCAGGTCGGACTGGAGGTGCACCGAGGACAGGCGTTCCAGCATGACCGGGAGCGGGCCGGGCGGTTCGTCGGCGGTGTGGTGCAGCGCGTAGATGGCGGCCCGCAGCCGCTCAACGGCCTGCCGGTTGAGGTCCTTGGCGGCCGCGAGCCGGCCGGCGATCTCCGCGACGGGGTCGCCCATGGCCGCCAGTTCGGCCCGGCACACCTCCATCGTCATGCCCGCGCTGAGCACGTACTGCGTGACGCTGTCGTGCAGTTCGCGCGCGATGCGGTGCCGCTCGTCGTCCAGCGCCTGCCGCTGCATCGCCTCGACCAGCCGGGCCTGCGTCTCGGCCAGCTCGGCGCTGCGTGCCGCGAGGTCCCTGGCCTGCCGCGCCGCCGCCTCGGAGAGCTGTTCGGTACGGCCGCGCAGCCGGGTCGCCGAGTGGAAGAGGTAGGAGTTGTGCAGCGCGACGGCCGCCTGGTTCGCCAGCACGCGCAGGATCGCCAGGTCGGTGTCGGCGACCTCCAGGCCGCTGCCGGGCTGCGCCGCGATCCCGCCCACCGGCTCGTCGTCCAGCGTCATCGGCGCCCGCACCCAGCCGTCGCCGCCGTCCGCCGACTCCGCCTCCCACGGCCGGGTCCGCAGTACCGTCAAGTGGGCGCGCACATCGGCCGGGAGCCGCGTCTCGTCGTCGATCAGCACGTCGTCGGCGAGCAGCAGGAAGCGGGGGCGGGCCGCGCGCAGCGCGCCGTCCGCCACCGCCAGCAGCAGCCGGCGCGCCCGCAGGTGCTCGGCCGCCGCCCGCACCACCGCCTCGACCAGCGCGCGCGGTCCCTCGGCCGAGCGGACCAGCGCGCGCGAGATCCCGTCCAGCGCCTCCACGGCCCGCTCCAGGCGCTCGGTGGAGCGCACGTACGCCGGGTAGAAGGACCGCTTGCCCGAGCGCAGCCCGGTGAGCGCGCCCAGATCCGTGCCGGCCACCGGTCCCTGCCCCGCGGCGTTCATCGGGCCCGCCTCACAGCGCCGCCCGGAACAGCGCTTCGATGTCCTGCGCCCCGGCGTCCCGCGGGTTGGTGGCCAGGCACGCGTCCTTGAGCGTGGTGCGGGCCAGCCGGGGCAGGTCGGTCTCCGCGACGCCGAGGCTGGCCAGGCCCTTCGGCACGCCCACGTCGTCCGCGAGCGTCCTGACCCGTTCGGCCAGCGCCAGCGCGGCCTCCTCCGGCGGTACGCCGTCGGTGGGCAGCCCGGCGGCCGCAGCGAGCGCGACGAAACGGTCCGGCCGGACCGCCGCGTTGAAGCGGATCACGTGCGGCAGCAGTACCCCGTTGACCACGCCGTGCGGCGCGTCCAGCAGGCCGCCGACCTGGTGGCTCATGGCGTGCGTCGCGCCCAGGATGGCGTTGGTGAAGGCCATGCCCGCCTCCAGCGAGCCCTGTGCCATCGCCAGCCGCGGGCTGACCTCCTTGGGCCGCGTCTGCGTGCCGCGCAGATGGCCGGTGATCAGCTCCACCGCGTGCAGCGCGAGGTTGTCGGTGAGCGGGTTGTGGGCCCGCGAGACGAACGACTCGATGGCGTGCGTGAGGGCGTCCAGCCCGGTCGCGGCGTTCAGCCAGTCCGGCATGGTGGTCAGCAGCCGCGGGTCGATCAGCGAGATCTCCGGTACCAGCGTCCGGCTGATGATCGTGATCTTGACCTGCTCCGCGGTGTCGGTGATCACCGCGAACTGCGAGACGTCCGCGCCCGTACCGGACGTGGACGGCACCATCACGGTCGGCGGGATCGGCAGCCCCACCAGGTCGACGCCCTCGAAGTCCAGGATGCGGCCGCCGTTGCTGGCCAGGATCGCCACGCCCTTCGCCGCGTCGATGCACGACCCGCCGCCGAGCGCGATGATCACGTCGCTGCCGCTCTCCGCGTACCGCTGGAAACCGGCCTCCACCTCGTGGTCCTTCGGGTTCGGCGTCAGCTCGTGCCAGACCACGGGGCGCAGCCCCACCTGCCGCAGATGGCCGACCGCCTCGTCCACCCAGCCCGCTTCGATCAGGCCCGGATCGGTGACGAGGAACGGGCGGCGGCCGCCGACGCGCAGCGCGCAGTGGCCCAGCTCCGCCAGCGAGCCCGGCCCGAACACCACTTCGGGTGCGTGGAACTTGGCCAGTTGCGCGGGGGCCGCTTGCGTACCGCCGGCCCGCACGGCGCCGTCCGACAGCGGCATGCACCCTCCTGAAATGGGGGTCTGTGCTCCGTGCGCGGAGCGCAGTATTTTTACGGTTCACCGATCAATAACACCCCTGTCACATGCGCACAACGCTACGGGCGGCGGGGGTGGGCGCAATACCGTCCTCCGGGACGGGGACGACCTGTCCGTCCGGACAGGTGCGATCCGCGGGTTTCCGGGGGACGATTATTGGTTGACCCTGCTGGAGACGACAAGGTTCGGGACGTCCATGTCATCAGTGCGGAGTGACCTCCGGCAGCGCAGAGCCGCGCTGGAGAGCGAATGGGCCCGCTGGGTGCCGGAGCTGCGCGCGGCCCGGCGGGTGCCGGCCGGTGCGGCGCCGTTGCGCCGGGAGGTGGCCGACTCCTGGGTCCGCTCGCTGGGGAGCGTGGACCCCGGTGCCGTCAGCGCCCCGGTGACGGACGGCGGCGAGGTGCGCCCCCGGTGGGCCGACTCGCCGCTGCGGCGCCCGGTCATCGACCTCGCCGACGAGCTGAACAGCATCGCCGACGACGCCGGGTTCGTCGCCGGCGTCACCGACGAGTCCGGCACCCTCCTGTGGACCTGCGGCGGCCGCGTCATGCGGCGGCGCGCCGAGCGGGTCAACTTCGCGCCCGGCGGCCGCTGGGACGAGCAGGCCATGGGCACCAACGCGCTCTCCCTCGCGCTGCGCACCGGCCGGCCCAACGCCGTCTTCTCCGCCGAGCACCTGGTCGCGGCCCTGCACGGCTGGGCCTGCTACTGCGCCCCGATCCACGCGCCCGACGGCCGCATCCTCGGCGTACTGGACCTCTCCACCACCTGGGACCGCTCGCACCCGCTCGCCATGTCCACCGTCCGCACCCTGGTCTCCACCATCGAGACCCGGCTCCGCGCCGACCTCGGCGACCGGCGGCGGAACGGTACGGCGTCCGCTACCGGTACAGGAACGGCGGGCGGCAGCGGTACCGGGACGGCGACCGGCACGCCCGGCGTCCGGCTGACCTGCCTGGGGGCCGAGGAGGCCGTCCGGGGCGGCGCCCGGCTGCGGCTGCGCCCCCGCCAGCTGGAGATCCTGACGCTGCTGGCGCTGGAGCCGGAGGGGTACGCGCCCGAGCGGCTGCGGGACGCGCTGTACGGCGAACGCCCGGTGACCGCCTCCACCTTCAAGGCGGAGGTCTCCCACCTGCGGCGCGCCCTCGGCGGCGGGGTCGCGACCCGCAGGTACGCGCTGACCACCCCGGTCGACTGCGACGCCGTCGCGGTGCTGCGGGCGCTGGCGGCGGGGGACACGGACGGCGCGCTCGCCCGCTACAAGGGCCCGCTGCTGCCGCACTCCGAGGCGCCGGGCATCGTGGCCTGGCGGGAGCACCTGGAGGTCGCGGTCCGCGAGGCCGTCCTCGCCAGCCGCGTCCCGGAACACGCGCTCGGCTACGGGGCGCGCGCCCCGCACGACGCCGAGGTCCATGAACACGCGCTGCGCGTCCTGCCGCCCGGCGACCCCCGCCGCGCCCTCGCGGCGGGCCGGCTGAGCACCGCGCTGCGCGACTGAAGGACCGCCGTACGCGGGCCCGGCCGGCCACGGGAGGTGACGCCAACCTTTCGCCAACCTCACGGGGTGAGGGTGTGCCGCACCCCGTACGAACCGGTACTCCTGAGGAGCGCACAATGGTGTACGCGCAGCCCGGCAGCGATGGCAGCGTCGTCAGTTTCAAGCAGCGCTACGACAACTTCATCGGCGGCGACTGGGTCGCCCCCGTGAAGGGCCAGTACTTCGACAACCCCTCCCCGGTGGACGGCCGCACGTTCACCCAGGTCGCCCGGTCCACCGCGGCCGACGTCGACCTCGCGCTGGACGCCGCGCACGCGGCCGCGCCGAAGTGGAGCCGCACCTCCACGACCGAGCGCGCCAACCTCCTCAACAAGATCGCCGATCGCATCGAGGAGAACCTGGAGAAGCTCGCGGTCGCCGAGACCTGGGAGAACGGCAAGCCGGTCCGCGAGACGCTCGCCGCCGACCTGCCGCTGGCCGTGGACCACTTCCGCTACTTCGCGGGCGCCGTACGCGGCCAGGGGGGCTCGATCTCCGAGATCGACGCCGACACCGTCGCGTACCACTTCCACGAGCCGCTGGGCGTGGTCGGCCAGATCATCCCGTGGAACTTCCCGCTGCTGATGGCCACCTGGAAGCTGGCGCCCGCGCTCGCGGCCGGCAACTGCGTGGTCATCAAGCCCGCCGAGCAGACTCCGGCCAGCATCCTGGTCCTCATGGACCTGATCGCCGACCTGCTGCCGCCGGGCGTGGTCAACGTCGTCAACGGCTTCGGCGTGGAGGCCGGCAAGCCGCTCGCCTCCAGCCCGCGGATCGCCAAGGTCGCCTTCACCGGCGAGACCACCACGGGCCGTCTGATCATGCAGTACGCCAGCGAGAACATCATCCCCGTCACGCTGGAGCTGGGCGGCAAGAGCCCGAACATCTTCCTGCCGGACGTCATGGCCGCCGACGACGACTTCCTGGACAAGGCCGTCGAGGGCTTCGTGATGTTCGCGCTGAACCAGGGCGAGGTGTGCACCTGCCCGTCCCGCGCGCTGATCCACTCCTCGATCTACGACGAGTTCATGGCCCGCTGCGTCGAGCGCACCAAGGCCATCACCAGCGGGAGCCCGCTGGACCCGGCGACCATGATCGGCGCGCAGGCCAGCAACGACCAGTTCGAGAAGATCCTCTCCTACATCGACATCGGCAAGAAGGAGGGCGCCGAGCTGGTCACCGGCGGTGCCGCCCGGACCGTCGAGGGCTACGAGGGCGGCTACTACATCGAGCCGACGATCTTCCGCGGCACCAACGACATGCGGATCTTCCAGGAGGAGATCTTCGGCCCGGTCGTCTCGGTGACCACGTACGACTCGGTCGACGAGGCCCTGAAGATCGCCAACGACACGCTCTACGGCCTGGGCGCCGGCGTGTGGACCCGGGACGGCAACACCGCGTACCGCATGGGCCGCGAGATCAAGGCGGGCCGGGTGTGGACCAACTGCTACCACGCCTACCCCGCACACGCGGCGTTCGGCGGCTACAAGAACTCCGGCATCGGCCGGGAGAACCACAAGATGATGCTCGACCACTACCAGCAGACCAAGAACCTGCTGGTCAGCTACTCCGCGAAGAAGCTCGGGTTCTTCTGATGGGTACCCGCACCCGGCGCGTCGAACTGACGCCGGCCGCCGCGGAACTGGTGGCCCGGCTGACGGAGACGCACGGCCCGGTGATGTTCCACCAGTCCGGCGGCTGCTGCGACGGGAGCGCACCGATGTGCTACCCGCGGGGTGAGTTCAGGGTCGGCGCTGCCGACGTCCTCCTCGGCCACGTCGCCGACGACGTGCCGTTCTGGATGAGCGCCGACCAGTTCACCTACTGGCGCCACACCCACCTCACCGTCGACGTGGTGCCGGGCCGGGGCAGCGGCTTCTCGCTGGAGGCACCCGAGGGGGTCCGCTTCCTCATCCGGTCCCGGCTGCTCACCGACGAGGAGCTGGCCAGGATCGACGCCGAGCCGCCGCTCCCGACGGGGGACGAAACGGCCGGCTGAGCCCCCGTCTCCCGTACGGCCGCACGGCCCCCGGTCCCCGGGCCGTGCGGCCGCCTCATGCCGGGAGCGGCCGCTCGTGCACCACGTGCTTCATCACCAGGGTGGAGCTGAGCCGCTGCACGCCCGGCAGGGTGGCCAGCTTCTCGTCGTAGAGCCGCTGGAAGGCGGGCAGGTCGGCGCTGACGATGCGCAGCAGGTAGTCGGGGTCGCCGAAGAGCCGCTGCGCCTGGAGCACCTGGGGGATGTCCGCGACGGCCTCCTCGAAGGCGGAGACGGTGCCGCGGTCCTCCTGGCGCATGGTGACGAAGACCAGCGCCTCGAAACTCAGCCCGACGGCCTCCGCGTCCACGACCGCGCGGTAGCCGCGGATCGCGCCGCTGCGCTCCAGCTCGCGCAGCCGGCGGTGGCACGGCGAGAGGCTGAGCCCGACCCGCGCCGCCAGCTCCGTGACCGTGAGACGGCCGTCCTCCTGCAGCTCGGCAAGAATCGTCCGGTCCAAGTCGTCCATGGGAAAGATTCTTCCACTCTCGCTGCTCGCAGCGACACTGGAGGGAAACACTTCCCGCGATCTTGTGACTAATCTCCCTCTCTGTCCCCCGGAACAGAGAGAACCAGCGAGTACCACTTCATGGCTGCCAGCTCCATAGCCGCCTTCTGGGCCGTGTCCGTCCTGCTCGTCCTCGTCCCGGGCGCGGACTGGGCGTACGCCATCACCGCGGGCCTGCGCGACCGGTCCGTCCTCCCGGCGGTCGGCGGCCTGATGCTCGGCTACGTGGGGCTCACGCTCGTGGTCGTCGCCGGCGTCGCGGCCGTGGTCGCCGCCAACCCCGCGGTGCTCACCGCGCTGACCGTGCTCGGCTCGCTGTACCTGATCTGGCTCGGGATCACGACCCTGGCCCGCCCCGCGGCACCCGCCGCTGCCGACCCGGCGGCGGATCCGGCCGCCGCGCCCGCCGGTGCCGCGCCCGGCGCGCGGATCCTGAAGGGCGCCGGCATCAGCGGCCTCAACCCCAAGGCGTTGCTGCTCTACATCGCGCTGCTGCCGCAGTTCGCCGCCGCGCACGACAGCGGCAGCGGCTGGCCGCTCGCGGCCCAGATCGCCGTGCTGGGCCTGGTCCACATGGCCAACTGCGGTGCGGTCTACACGGGCGTCGGGGTGCTGGCCCGCACCGTGCTGCGCGCCCGGCCCACCGTCGCCCGCGCGGTCACCCGCGTCTCGGGCGCCGCCATGATCCTGATCGGCGCACTGCTCCTCGTGGAGCGGCTGGCGCCCTGAGCCGGGCGCGCCGCCGGCTGCGGGAGGGCGCGCCCTCGGCCTGAGCCCGGCGTACCGGCGCGCCGCCCCCCATGACCGGCGGGCGCGCCCTCAGCCGGCGAAGCGGCGTACGTACCGCCGCTGCCACGGCGTCTCCACGGCCCGCCGGTCGTAGTGGTGCCGGACGAACTCCACCGCCCGGTCGGCCGGGATGCCGTCCAGCACGGCGAGGCAGGCCAGTGCCGTGCCCGTCCGGCCGCGGCCCCCGGCACAGGCGAACTCGACCCGCTCGGCGGCGGCCCGCTCCCACGCCTCGCCGAACACCGCCCGGGCCTCGGCGCGGTCGGCGGGCAGCCGGAAGTCGGGCCAGCGCAGCCACCGCGACTCCCACGCCGTCTCCGGCGGCCGCTCGCCGAGCAGATAGACGCCGTACGCGGGGGACGGGCCGGCCGGCAGCGGCCGCCGCAGTCCCCGTCCGCGCACCAGCCGCCCGGACGGCAGCCGCAGCACGCCCGCCCCGGCGGGCTCCCAGGTCTCGGTCATGCCGGCAACGGTACCGCCGCACCGCACGCCGCCGGCCGCGTCCGCGACGTGTCATGAACGCGGTGAATGCGCCTGTACCAAAGGCCAATTGCCTCCGCCGGACGGTGCAAAGAGAGTGGTGAGCGCGCTGGGAGCGGCCTCGCGGCCCGGCCCCGGCACTGCCCGAACACCACTCCCGAAGGAGCCCGACGTGGGTTTCGCCCCGTTCGACGACGAAGCCGTAGTGGTCCGCACACCGGACGAGTTCCTGAAGATGCCCCAGGAGTACCAGGAGGTGGCGCTGCGGCAGATCACCGTCAACACCGAGGGCGAACTGTCCGGCGGTGACGACTACATCCAGGTCTTCCTGCCGCTCGCGCCGAACGCCGAGGAGCGCCAGGTCTGCGCCGAGCGCGCGGTCGAGGAGTACGACCACTACAAGCTCGGCAAGAAGATCCTGGCCCCGCTGGGCGTCGACACCACCTACATGGAGACCCAGCCGCTCTCCGAGCGGAACCTCTTCGCCGACCAGACGCTGCACGCCTGCACCAGCTGGGCGGAGCGCGGCATCTTCTCGTACATCGGCGAGGAGACCGCGATGGTGATGATCAAGGAGTTCGCGGAGAGCAGCTACAAGCCGTGGGCCGAGGCCGTCCGCACCATCATCATCGACGAGAAGGTGCACATCGCCCACGGTGCGCGGGTCTGCCGCAACCTCGCCGAGACCGAGGAGGGCCGCGAGGAGCTGCAGACGGCGCTGGACCGGCTCTGGCCCACCTTCGAGAAGATCTTCGGCAGCTCGCGTTCCGAGCGCGCCAAGCTCGCCGTCCGCTTCGGCCTGCGCAAGACCACCAACGGTGAGGCCCGGGACCTGTGGCGGGAGCGCGTGATCCCGCGGGTCACCCGTCTCGGCCTGCGCGTACCGCAGTAGTCCGCCCGCGTCCGCCACTAGGAGAGCGACGTCCCGATGACTGTTCCCCTCACCCTCACCCCCCGCCCCCTGGACCGCCGCGAGGCCAAGGCCCGCATCGCCGAACTCCTCGCCGGCCGGCCCGACCTGGCCGAGCGCCTGCAGCGGATCCGCCGCGCGAACCGCCTGGTGCGCTCGTGCGAGGTGCACCTGACCAACAACTGCAACATCCGCTGCCAGGGCTGCTGGTACTTCGAAGGCGGCTTCGACACCGCGGTGCGTGAGGAGACCGACCTCGGGCGGATCCGGGACTTCGCCGGCCGGCTGAAGGAGGAGGGCGTCACCCAGGCCACCCTCATCGGCGGCGAGCCGACGCTGGTGCCCAAGCGCATCGAGCCCTTCGTCGAGGCCCTGCCCTACGTGACGATCTCCACCAACGGCCTGCGGCCCATGCCGCGCCAGGGCTTCGAGAACATCGCCGTCGCCGTGAGCATCTTCGGCGGCGGGCCGCTCGACGACGACCTGCGGGCCATCCGCGTCAACGGCAGCCGCTTCACCGGCCTGTTCGACACCGCGCTCGGCCACTACAAGGACGACCCGCGGGTGATGTTCATCTTCGCGCTGTCCGAGGCCGGCGTGGAGCACATCGAGCCCACCGTCCGGAAGATCGCCGAGAACGGCAACATCGTCACCTTCAACTTCTACAGCGAGCACGGCACGGACACGCCGCTGCGCATCCAGAACGAGCAGCGCATCCTCGACGAGGCGCTGCGGGTGCAGGCGCTCTACCCCGAGACGGTCCGCAGCCACCCGTACTTCATCCGCACGCTGATCACCGGGAAGACGCACTGGGGCGGCACCTTCGGCTACGACGTGTGCCCCGCGATCAGCGTCGACCACCCCGACCACGCGGAGCGGCTGCGGAACGGCAACCCGGTGATCCCCGGCTTCAACGCCTGGGGCGCCGACTACAAGACGCCGCAGTTCTGCTGCACCTCCGGTGACTGCACCGGCTGCCGGGACAGCCAGGCGGTGTACAGCTGGCTGCTCGTCAGCTCGTACCGCTTCCTGGACGACGAGGACCAGCTGAGCATGTGGCTCGACATCGCCGAGCGCTACTGGAGCCAGTGGTACTGGTCGCCGCTGCGCAAGGAGCCGGCGGCCGGCGCCGCGCGCTGACCGGGCGGGACGAGACGGAAGAACGGACGGGGTACATGACCACGACTGTCGGCCGCGAGGCCATCGAGAAGTTTGTCACCGACGCGCTGGCCGGACTCGGCGTGGACCGCGAGGCGATCACCCCCGGCGCGATGCTGGACGACCTGGAGGTCGACTCGCTCGACCTGCTCGAACTGTGCCAGTCCATCAAGCTCGAACTGGGCATCCCGGTCCGCCCGAAGGACTTCGACGGGCTGGAGAGCATCGCCGAGGTGCTGGAGCTGTGCGCCCGCAAGGACGGCACCGCGTGAGGGAGGAATGCGTGGTGACCGGCCTCGGCGCGGTCACCCCCCTCGGCGTCGGGGCCGACGTGCTGCACGAGCGGGCCGTCGCCGGCGAGTCCGGCGTGCTGGACGGCATCGGCTACTGCACCGCGTTCCGGCCGGCGGCGGCCCTCCCGCACCAGCTCGTACGGCGCACCGACCGGGCGGCGCAGCTCGCGCTCGCGGCCGGTGACGAGGCCCTGGCGCAGGCCGGCTGGGCCCCGGGCGAACTGCCCTACCCGGCCGACCGCATCGCCGTCGTCATCGGCTGCGGCCTGGGCGGCACCGGCAGCTACGCCAACGAACTCGCCGCGTACGAGGCCAAGTCCGAGGACGGGGTCTCCCCGCTGCTGATGCCCCGCATGATGGCCAACGCAGCGGCCGCGCAGCTCGCCACCCGGTACGGCCTGCACGGCGAATCGCTCTGCGTGACCTCGGCGTGCACCACGGGCGCGCAGTCCATCGGCCAGGCGCTGCGGATGCTGGCAACGGGCGAGGTGGACGCGGTGGTGACCGGCGGCACCGAGGCGTCCACGTCGCCCGTCATCCAGGCCACCTTCCGCAACGCCAGGGCACTGTCCCCGACCGGCGACTCGGTCCCCTTCGACCGGGACCGGGACGGGTTCCTGCTCGGCGAGGGCGCGGGCGTGCTGGTCCTGGAGCGCGCGGGCGACGCGGCCCGGCGCGGCGCCCGGGCACTCGGTTCCGTACTGGGCTACGGCGCCTCCTCCGACGCCCACCACGTCACCGCGCCCGACCCGGAGGGCCGCACGGCCGCGCAGGCCATCACCCGCGCGCTGGCCTCGGCGGGCGTCACCGCCGACGACGTGGACTACATCAACGCGCACGGCACCGGCACCCGCCTGAACGACCAGGCCGAGGCGACCGCGCTGCGCCACGCGCTGGGGGAGCGGCTGCCGCGCATCCCCGTCTCCTCCAGCAAGTCCGCGCTCGGCCACCTCCTCGGCGCGGCCGGCGCGGTGGAGGCGATCGTGGTGCTCCAGGCGCTGCGGCACGCCGTCGCGCCGCCCACGACCGGGCTGCGCGCGCCCGACCCGGAGCTGGGGGAGCTGGACCACGTGGTCACGGCCAGGAAGCTGCCCGGGGACAAGTCCCGGCTGGTCGGCCTGTCCACCTCGTTCGGCTTCGGCGGGCACAACGCCGCGCTGGTCCTGGGCTCCGCGCCCGAGCAGGACGGCGGCCGCTGATGCCCGCCCGCGTGCCGTCCGGTGCGTACCCCCTGGGGGCCCGGTGAAGCGGCCACGGTTCCCGCTGCTGCGGGAGATCACCGCACCGGACGGCACGCGGCTGACGGTGCGCTGCCTGCGTGCCGACCGGGCCGGGGCGCCGGTGATCGTGCTGTTCCCCGCGATGGGCACCCCGGCCCGCAGCTACGCGCCGCTCGTCCGCGCCCTGCACCGGCAGGGCATGACGGTGGCCCTCTGCGACCTGCGAGGCCACGGCGAGAGCACCCCGGTCGCGGCCCGTTCGGTGCCCTGCGGCTACCGGGAGATCGTCGAGCACGACATCGGGGCCGTGCTGGGTGCGGTGCGCGAGGAATTCCCCGCGCCCGCACCGCTGTTCGTCCTCGGGCACAGCCTGGGCGGCCAGCTGTCCCTGGTGCACTGCGGGCTCTACGGGCCCGAGGCCGACGGGGTGGTCCTGGTCGCCTCGGGCTCCGCCTGGTACCGCTGCTTCGCGCCCCGCGAGCGGGCCCGCTGGCTGGTCACCGGCCTCGCCGGCGGTCTCGCCGCGCGGCTGCTCGGCTACTGGCCCGGCGCGCGGCTGGGCCTCGGCGCCCGGGAGGGCGCCCGGCTGATGCGCGACTGGGCCCGGCAGGTGCGCACCGGCCGCTACCGCGCGGAGGGCTCCCGCCTCGACTACGAAGCGGCGCTGGCCCGGGTCACGCTCCCGGTGCTCGCCGTGGACGTGGCGGGGGACCTGCTCGCGCCGCCGCGCGCCGTCGACCACCTCTGCGGCAAGCTGCGCGGCGCCGCCGTCACCCGCTGGCACTTCGCGGCCCGCACCGCGCAGGGCGACCCGGCGGGCCACTTCCGCTGGGTGCGCCACCACGACGGGCTGGTCGAGCGGATCGCCGCATGGACCGCCGAAGTGTCCCGCCCGGTGGCCGCCGCTGACCGTCCCGCCGCTCCGGACCCCGCACAGGAGACCGTCTCGTGACCGAATCCGTCCCCGGCATCGCCGGCCTGCTCGCCCGCGCCGCGGCCGCACACCACGACCGGCCGGCCGTACGGCTCGACGACCAGGTGCTCACCCACGGCGAGCTGTACGCGCTGGCGCTGCGTGCCGCGCGGTTCCTGCGCGAGCGGGGCGTACGGCCCGGCGACCGGGTCGCGCTGATGCTGCCCAACGTGCCGGAGTTCGCGGTGCTCTACTACGGCATCCTCAGCGCGGGCGCCGTCGTCGTCCCGGTGAACCCGCTCCTGAAGGCGGGCGAGATCGGCCACTGCCTGCGGGACGCCGAGGCGGCCCTGCTGCTGGCCTGGCACGCCGGGTCGGCAGCGGCGGCCGAGGCCGCGCGGCGCCACGGCACGGACCTCCACGAGGTGGCACCGGACGCCTTCCGCGCGCTCCTGGCGGACACCGCACCGCTGGAACGCCCCGAGCCGTGCGACGACTCCGACACCGCGGTGATCCTCTACACCTCCGGCACCACGGGCAGCCCCAAGGGCGCGGAGCTGACGCACGCCAACATCGTCCGCAACACCGAGACCGCAGCGGGCAGTGTGCTGGGTCTCGGGCCCACGGACGTCATCTTCGGCGGACTGCCGCTCTTCCACTCCTTCGGCCAGGTCATCGGGCTCAACTGCGCGGTGGCGAGCGGCGCTTCGCTGACCCTGCTGACCCGCTTCGACGCGGCCCGCGCGGTCGAGGTGATGGCACGCGACCGGGTCACCGTGCTCGCCGCCGTCCCCACCATGTACAACCTGCTGCTCGCGCTCGGCGCGGAACGGACGGGCGGCACCGACGCGCTGCGGGTGGCCATCTGCGGCGGCGCGCCGCTGCCCGCCGAGGTGCTGCACGGCTTCGAGTCGGCCTACGACTGCCCCGTGCTGGAGGGCTACGGACTCTCCGAATCCTCGCCGCTGGCCTGCATCAACCGCATCGACCGGGTACGCAGGCCGGGCACCATCGGCTACCCCATCGACGGCGTGCGCATGAAGGTCACCGACCGCGCCGGCCGCGAGGTTCCCGACGGCACCGTCGGCGAGATCCGGATCAGCGGCCACAACGTCATGAAGGGGTACTGGAAGCAGCCGGCCGAGACCGACCGTGCGATCGGCGACGGCTGGCTGCGCACCGGCGACCTCGGGACGCGGGACGCGGACGGCTGCTTCCGCATCGTCGGCCGGTCCAAGGAGGTCATCCTGCGCGGCGGGATGAACGTCTACCCGCGCGAGGTGGAGGAGGTGCTCTACGCCCACCCCGCCGTCGCCGAGGCCGCCGTGATCGGCGTGCCCGACCCGGTGTACGGCGAGGAGGTGGGCGCCGCCGTGGTGCTCAAGGCGGGCGCCGAGGTGACGGGGGAGGAGCTGCGGGAGTACGTGCGCGCGGCCGTGGCCCCGTACAAGTACCCCCGCGTCATCTGGTTCCCCGGCGAGCTGCCCAAGGGGGCGACCGGGAAGATCCTCAAGCGGGCCGTGGTGCCGCCGCCGGAGGTGGCGGCGGCGGGCACCCGGTGACCGCGCGCCCGGCCCTCCAGGACCTGCTGCCCCCGCACGTGGCGTGCTGGGAGACGGCGGGGGACGCGCCGGACGGCTCGCTGCACCCCGAGGAGGCGGCCGGCATCCGCACCGCGCGGCCGCTCCGCCGCGCGGAGTTCGTCACGGGACGGCACTGCGCGCACCGGGCCATGGAGCGGCTGGGCGCCCCCGCCGCCCCCGTACCGCGTGGCGTCCGGGGCGCCCCCGGATGGCCGGCCGGCATCGTCGGCAGCATCACGCACTGCGCCGGGTACCGCGCGGCCGCGGTGGCACGCTCGGGCCGGGTGCGCGCCGTGGGCATCGACGCCGAGCCGGACCTGCCGC
>NZ_PQSQ01000057.1 GCF_002920575.1 Streptomyces sp. Ru73
AGTCGCTGACTCCGTGGCAACTCGGAGGACACTACACGACGCCCCGACTTCGTTCAAACCCGTGCCTGGACGGCCTCCCGGCGGTACCTTGAGGCCATGCATACGCGTGCGCTCGTACAGCAGTGGTGGCCCGCCTGACGGCGGCCGACCACAGCGCATGCATGTTCACGGCCGCCGCCTCCGGCGGCCGTTCGCGTATCTCCCTCCTGTGACCGGCCGGCCGGGCCGGTGCGGCGGTCTCCAGTGACCGAGCGAATGAGCAGGCAAGGGGATCGAGAGATGACGCGGATCTTCAGTGGGGTGCAGCCGACGGGGCATCTGACGCTGGGCAATTACCTCGGGGCGATGCGGCGCTGGGCTGCGGAGGACCAGTACCGCGCTGACGCGCTCTTCTGCGTGGTCGACCTGCACGCGCTGACCGTCGAGCACGATCCGGCGCGGGTGCGGCGGCTCAGCCGGCAGGCGGCGACCCTGCTGCTGGCCAGTGGGCTGGACCCGGAGCGGTGCACGGTCTTCGTGCAGAGCCAGGTCGACGAGCACGTGCGGCTCGCCTACCTGATGGAGTGCACGGCCACGGACGGCGAGATGCGCCGCATGATCCAGTACAAGGAGAAGGCGGCGCGGGAGCGGGAGCGCGGCGGGAGCGTGCGGCTGTCGCTGCTGACGTATCCGGCGCTGATGGCGGCGGACATCCTGGCGTACGGGACGGACGAGGTGCCGGTGGGTGAGGACCAGGCGCAGCACGTGGAGCTCACCCGGGATCTGGCGGTGCGGTTCAACCAGCGGTACGGGCAGACGTTCGTGGTGCCGAAGGCGACGCTGCCCGCGGTGGCCGCACGGGTCATGGACCTGCAGGAGCCGACGGCCAAGATGGGGAAGTCGCGCACCCGTACGGCGGGGATCGTCTACCTGCTGGACGAGCCGGACGTGGTGCGCAAGAAGGTGATGCGGGCCGTGACGGACGCGGGGAGCGACGTCGTGTACGACCGGGCGGAGCGGCCCGGGGTCGCCAACCTGCTGGACGTGCTGGCGGCCTGTACCGGTGGGGACCCGCGGGCGCTGGCCGGGGAGTACGACTCCTACGGCGCCTTGAAGAAGGACACGGCGGAGGCCGTGGTGGAAACGCTGCGGCCGGTGCGGGAGCGGCACGCGGAGCTGGCCGCCGATCCGTCGTACGTGGACGGGGTGCTGCGGGCCGGTGCCGAGCGGGCCCGGCGGCTGGCCCGGCCCCGGGTCGACGCGGCGTACCGGGCGATGGGGCTGGTGGCGTAGCCGTGCGGTCGCGTGTGGCCGGGCCGGTGGCCCGGTCGCGCGGCCGGGAAGGGCGAGGGCTCGCCGCGGCGGCTGCCCGGCGGGGCAGCCGCCGGTCGCGGGCGTCAGCCGTTGCCGGAGGCCAGGGCGCGGCTGCGGTCGCGGGCCGCTTCGAGGGCGGCGATGAGTGCGGCGCGTACGCCGTGGTTCTCCAGCTCGCGGATGGCGTTGATGGTGGTGCCGGCCGGCGAGGTGACGTTCTCGCGCAGCTTGACCGGGTGCTCGCCGCTGTCGCGGAGCATCACGGCAGCGCCGATGGCGGCCTGGACGATCAGGTCGTGTGCCTTGTCGCGGGGCAGGCCGAGCAGGATGCCGGCGTCGGTCATGGCCTCGACGAGGAAGTAGAAGTAGGCCGGGCCGGAGCCGGAGAGCGCGGTGGCGGCGTCCTGCTGGCTCTCGGGGACGCGGAGCGTCTTGCCGACGCCGCCGAAGATCTCCTCGGCGTGCGCGAGATGCGCGTCCGTGGCGTGGGTGCCGGCGGAGATGACGGACATGGCCTCGTCGACGAGGGCCGGGGTGTTCGTCATGACCCGTACGACCGGGGTCTCCGGGGCGAGGCGCTCCTCGAAGAAGGAGGTGGGGATGCCGGCGGCGCCGCTGATGACGAGGCGGTCGGCGGGCACGTGCGGGGCCAGCTCGTCCAGGAGCGCGCCCATGTCCTGCGGCTTGACGGTGAGGATGAGGGTGTCGGCGCCCTTGGCGGCGTCGGCATTGCTGACCGCCTCGACGCCGTAGCGCTCGCGGAGCTGCGCCGCGCGCTCGGGACGGCGGGCGGTGACCAGCAGGTCGGTGGGCGACCAGCCGCCGCGGATCATGCCGCTGAGCAGGGCCTCGCCGATCTTTCCTGTGCCTAGGACGGCGACCTTGTGGGACATGCGGTTCACCTCGCCGGTGGGACTTCGCGGTGCGCGCCGGGCGCGCGGTACCGCGTCATCCTCGCATTCGGGGACGCGCGGGTGCCGGGGCGTTTCACGTTGTGGGCGGGGGTGCGGGGCGGGTGCGGCCGGGTGTTCAGGCGCCGCGCGGGTCCGACGCGGTGGGCCCGGCGGAGTCCGCGGGCGCGGGGCCGGACGGTGCGGGGGCGATGCGGAAGCGCTGGGCCTTGGAGGCCGTGCAGGGGGTGAGGACGGCCTCGGCGCCTTCGGTGGTGGCGGGGGCGGCGATGGTCACGCAGCGCCGGCCGTCCTCGGTACGGAAGAGGTGGACGGCGGAATCGTCACTGCGGGCCGCGGCGGGCTCGATGCGGAGGCGGGTGGCGCCGGGGCAGTCGTCCTGCGGTTCGAGGAGGCCGGTGGCAGGACCGGCGGTGCGTACGGCGAGGCAGCCTTTCCCCTGGTCGGGGCGGTACCACTGGATGCGGTACGTGCCGGAGCCCGCCGGGACGAGGGTGGTGCGCTGAGGTGCCACGTCCGCGCAGGGGCGCTGGACGGCCACCACGGAGTCGTACCGGCCGTCCGGAACGTATCCCTCGGTCAGGCAGAGCTTCGGCGCGCTGAGAGGGTGGATGCGGACCGGGCCTTCGGGGAGCGCGGTGGCGGAGTCCGAGGTGGTGTCCTCCGCCGTCTCTGAGGGTTGGCCTCCCGCTGCGCCTGTGGAGGGGTGGTTCCGCCCGGCATTCGGGGAGTGGTCGTCGCCACCCCCGAGGGACGTCAGTGCCCACAGGAGCAGCGCGGTCAGTACGAAGACGGCCGCGAGGGCCGACAGAGCGGTGGGGCGCAGTGCTGTGCGCCACGCCGAGGGGCGGCCCGGCCGCGGGGACGGCGGGGCGGTGGGAGCGGCGGCTCCGTCGCTCGTTCCCACGCCCGCTCCTGCCTTTGCTCCCGCTGCGGCTTTCGTGGCGAGGAGGCTGCGGGCTCGGGTCCACTCCGCCGCCTGGTCGCCGGCTCCGCAGGCGCGTACGAAAGCGGCCAGCAGGTCGGGGCGCGGCAGGGAGCGGCCGCCGAGCGCGTTGGCCAGGGTGCTGCGCGGCAGTGTGTCCCCGTGTGCGGCGGCCTTCTCCTCCAGTTGGCGGTAGGTCAGGCCCGACTGTTCCTTCAGGCGCCGCATCGCCTCGATGAATTCGCCCGTATCGCGTGCCGCGTACGGCGCTGAGCCGTCCCCGTCTCCCATGGCTGTCATATTGCCCGGGACATGCCATCCGGCCAACGGCTACTTCGCGCCGCCCCCGCACCGGGCGGGCGGCGTCCGGGCCGCACCCCGAACAGGGCGCTGACCTGCTGGGACAGACGTGCGCTGTCCGGGACAGCGGTACGCCGTTGACCTGGCACCGCCCGCCTCCGGAGTCTCGAAACGTCCCGGTCGCCCCGCCGCCCGCCGCTGTCACGGGGAGCGGCGGAAGCGGGGCCGTCCGGTACGTCCGACGTCCGTCATCCGCCACGGCGCTGCCGTCCGTGGCGCACAGCCTGTGAGGAGACTCCATGCGTATCCGTAAGGCGTTGGCCATCACCACCCTGGGCGCAGCACTCACGTCCGGTGCCGTGCTCCTGCCCGCCACCTCGGCGGGCGCCGCGCCCTCCGCCGTGACGTGCGGCAATGCCCACTGGCCGCACAGCAACAAGGACAGCGGTTCGGGGAAGATCTCTGTCGGTTCGGCGGCCGTGCACACCGGTCCGTACGGCGACTGCACCACGGTCGGGTACGTCAACAAGGGCGTCAAGGTGACCTACGACTGCTACGTCACCAACACCGCCGGCAACAGGTGGACCTGGATCCGTGACACGGCCGGCAGCAGCCTCGGCTGGATCTACGGCAAGTACCTCGACGACGGCGGGGCGACGGAGCGCTGCTGAGCCGGCCCCCGGGCTGTCGCCCCGGCTCCCGGCCACCGGCCCCCGGCTCACCCTTCGGTGGGCCGGGGCTAGGGCGTGCGGCGGCGGAGGGTTGCCGCGCCCAGGGCGAGGACGAGGAGGGCGCAGCCGGTGACGATGCCGGCGTCGCGGAGGAACGTGGCGGTGATGTCGGCGTTGCGGAGTACTTCGTTCATGGCGTCGACCGCGTACGACATCGGGAGGACGTCGGACAGGGCGGAGAGCGCCGGCTGCATGGCGTCGCGCGGGGCGAAGAGGCCGCAGAGCAGGAGTTGCGGCATGAGGACCGCCGGCATGAATTGGACGGCCTGGAATTCGGAGGCCGCGAAGGCGGAGACGAAAAGGCCGAGGGCCGTGCCGAGGAGGGCGTCCAGGACGGCCACCAGGAGGAGGAGCCAGGGGGAGCCGGTGACGTCCAGGCCGAGCAGCCAGACGGACAGGCCGGTGGCGAGGGCCGACTGGACGACGGCGAGCAGGCCGAAGGCGAGGGCGTAGCCGGCGATCAGGTCGGCCTTGCCGAGGGGCATGGCGAGGAGGCGTTCGAGGGTTCCCGAGGTGCGTTCGCGGAGGGTGGCGATGGAGGTCACCAGGAACATCGTGATCATCGGGAAGATGCCGAGGAGGGAGGCGCCGATGGTGTCGAAGGTGCGGGGATCGGCGTCGAAGACGTAGCGGAGCAGGGCGATCATCGCGCAGGGCACGAGGAGGAGCAGCGCGATGGTGCGGGGGTCGTGGCGGAGCTGGTGGAGGACGCGCGCGGTGGTGGCGGCGGTGCGGGGCGCCGCGGAGCGGCGGGGGGCGTGGGGCGCGGCCTCGGGGTGCGGGCGGGCGGGGCCGGCGTCCTGCCGCGGGGGTGCCGCCGTGCCCGCATCCTCGGCCCGGTCCACCAGGGTCAGGAACGCCTCCTCCACGGTCCGCATGTCCGTGCGGGCCGTGAGGTCGGACGGCGAGCCGGTGGCGAGGAGGCGGCCCTCGCGCATGAGGAGGAGGCGGTCGCAGCGTTCGGCCTCGTCCATGACGTGGGACGAGACCAGCAGCGTCACGCCGCGGTCGGCGGCGAGGGTGTGGAAGAGGCGCCACAGGTCGCGGCGGAGCACGGGGTCGAGGCCGACGGTCGGTTCGTCCAGGACCAGCAGTTCGGGGTCGCCGAGGAGGGCGACCGCGAGGGAGACGCGGCTGCGCTGGCCGCCGGAGAGGTTTCCGGCGAGCACGTCGGCGTGCGAGGTCAGGTCGACGTCGTCGAGGGCGCGGTCGACGGCCTCGCGGCGGGTGGTGCGGGCGGCCCGTCCCGGGTGCAGGACCTCGGCGAAGTACGCGAGGTTCTGCCGGACGGTGAGGTCGTCGTACACGGAGGGGGCCTGGGTGACGTAGCCGGTGCGGGGGCGCAGTGCGGCGTCGCCCGCGGGCCGGCCGAGGACGTCGAGCGCTCCGGTGACGTGTGCCTGGGTGCCGGCGAGGGCGCGCATGAGCGTGGTCTTGCCGCAGCCGGAGGGGCCGAGGAGGCCGGTGACCTGCCCGCGCGGGACGTCGAAGTCCAGGGAGTCCAGGACGGTGCGGCCGCCGCGTACGACGGAGAGGCCGCGGGCGTGTACGGCGGGAGCCGGGCCGGCGTCGGTGCCGGTGTCCGCGTCGGCAGCGCCGGGATCCCCGGGCGCAGGGACCTCGTGTGTGCTGTGGGGCGCGTGCGGCTCGTGCGTGCTGCCGGGCTCGTAATTCATCACGTGTTGAATAGTGCGCCTGGCGATGGTGGGGCGTCAAGGAGCGCGCGGGAGGGAACCTGGCGGGGGGAGGCGACGTTCAGTAGAGGCGCACGTGCGTGGTGTCACCGGCCCGGCGCGGGCCGGCGGCCGAGCGCCCGGCGTGCGGGGGTTCGGTACGTACTCCCGGCGGCCGCCGGAGCGAACGGAGGAGATCGTTCCTCTCCGATAACTCCGCGTTAACTTGACGGTTACACGCGGACTTGCCGTACGGGGGCCGACTTTGGACACAATGGAATCGACTGTCCACGGGCGCCGGAGGAGGCGACGATGGGGAAGCCGGGTACCGCGATACGCCCTGCCCTGGCCATCTTCATTGCCTCCTTGCTGGCCCTGCTGACCACGGCCGGTTTCGCCTTCGCCGAGCCGGCCGAGGCCCACGGCAGTCATCTGTCGGCGCCCAAGAACGGCGCCTCCGCACCGGCCGCCGAGACCACCGCCAAGGCCGCCCTCGAAGGCGGCGCCAAGGGCGAGGTCGGGCCCGAGACCTGTCACCTCCGACGGGCCGTCCGCACTTCCGCCGGGCCGCCCACACCGCCCGACCCGCGCGCCTACTGCGTGTGCTGCCGCACCGCGCCGGTGGACCAGCACGACTCGGCCGTTCCGCTCGGGCACGCGCACGCCACATCACCGCAGAGAATCGGTCAAATTCCTCTCACCCTCTGTGTTTTCCGCTGCTGAGGGATGTCGGAACGGGCTTCCCCCTGCCCGCGCAACCGCACCACACGGGCGTCCGCACGCCATGAACACCTGACCGGAACGGACCGCTGACCGGAACCGACCGCCGCACGACCGCCTCCGGGCGGCCGGTGGCCGACGGTGACCGGCCGCGCGGCCCGGCGCTTCCGGCCGCCCCGGCGTGCCCGTCCGCTTCGTACGGATCCAGCAATCCATCCGCAAGCTCCTGCCGCAGTACGCGCTGCCGGCGGGCACCAGCTGGAGGCATCCTCATGCGCAATGTCGTCGAACGGATCTTCAACTCCCGTCTCGGCCCCCCTGGCACCGACGCGCCGCCGGGCTCCGCCGGCCGGCGCGGCACCTTCCGCGCCGACTTCACCGCCTCACTCGTCGTCTTCCTCGTCGCCGTCCCGCTCTGCGTCGGCGTGGCCGTGGCCTCCGGCGTACCCGCCGAACTGGGTCTCGTCACCGGCATCGTGGGCGGTCTGCTCACCGGCCTCCTGCCCGGCTCCAGCCTCCAGGTCAGCGGCCCGGCCGCCGGCCTGACCGTGCTGGTCTACGAAGCGGTGAAGGAGTACGGCGTCGGCGCGCTCGGCATCCTCGTGCTCGTCGCGGGCCTGCTCCAGCTGCTCATGGGCGCGCTCAAGCTCGGGCGGTGGTTCCGTGCCATCTCGGTCGCGGTGGTCCAGGGCATGCTGGCCGGCATCGGTCTGGTACTGATCGCGGGCCAGCTGTACGCGCTCGCCGACGCGAAGGCGCCCGGCAGCGGCCTCGCCAACCTGGGCGGACTGCCCGACCTCTTCATCGACACCGTGGGCTCCAACTCCGCGCTGGCGGCCCTGGCGATCGGCGCCGGCACCATAGCCGTCCTGGTCCTGTGGCCGCGCTGGAAGAAGGCGGCCCGCGTGCTGCCCGCGCCGCTCGCCGCGGTGGCCCTCGCCACGCTCGCCGTCTTCGTGCTCGACCTGCCGGTCGCCCGCGTCGAGGTGCAGGGCCTGCTGGGTGCCATCCAGCCGCCCGGCGCCGACGACTTCTCGCGCGTCGCCGAGTTCGGCGTCATCGGCACGGTGCTCGCCTTCACGCTCATCGCCTCCGCCGAGTCCCTGTTCAGCGCGGCCGCCGTGGACCGGCTGCACGACGGGCCGAAGACCGACTACGACAAGGAGCTGATGGCCCAGGGCGCGGGCAACACCGTGTGCGGCGTGCTCGGCGCGCTGCCGATGACCGCGGTGATCGTACGGAGCTCCGCCAATGTGTCGGCCGGCGCGAAGACCAAGGCCTCGCGCGTGCTGCACGGCGTGTGGCTGCTGGTGTTCGCCGCTGCCTTCCCGGCCGCGCTGGGCGTCATCCCGGTGGCCGCGCTGGCCGGTGTGCTGGTGCACGCGGGCTGGAAGCTGATGCCGCTGAAGGAGATCGGCCCGCTGTGGCGCTCGCACCGCGGCGAGGCCATCGTGCTCGCGACGACCGCGATCGCCATCGTGGTCACCAACATGTTCGAGGGCGTGCTGATCGGTCTGCTCATGGCCGTCGCGAAGACCGCCTGGGAGACCTCGCACGTACACCTGGAGGTGACGGGCGACGGCATCGACGGCGCTCAGGCCCGCGAGGTGCACAGCCTCGTGGTCGCCAAGTCGGTGCACGGCGGCGGGGCCGCCACGGCCACCGCGCCCGAGGCCACCGCGCTCGACGCTCCCCCGCTCGAGGCCGCGGAGCCCGCGGCCGACAGGACCGCGGGGCCGGTCCGGGTGCGCGCCGTCGGCAACGCCACCTTCCTGCGGCTGCCGCGCCTCCTGGATCAGTTGGAGGAGCTGCCCGCCGACCGGGAGATCCAGCTGGACCTCTCGGGGCTGCGCCACCTCGACCACGCGTGCGAGGCGGCCCTGCTCTCCTGGGCCGAGCAGCGCCGCCGCCGGCTGGCCGAGCCGGCCGGCGTGAGCATCGACCACATGCCGGTGCGCGGCGCGGCCTCCTGACCCGCCGCCCCTGAAACGGGGGCCCTGTCCTGGGACATCCCCCCGGCGGCGGAACACGTTTCCGCTTCCGGGGGGATACAGGAAACCGTATGACCCCATAAGGTCAGCGCGTCCTCTTCCGCCCCCACACCCCCAGGACTCTTCGTGAAACGCCGGCCCCTGCGCGCCTGCGGCGCGACCGCCGCCCTGTCCGTGGCACTCTTGCTGTCCTCCTGCACCTCCGGCATCACGCCCGGCGCCGGCACCGCCGCCGTGGACGGCCGGGACACCCTCGGCGACCCTCTCTTCCCCGCCCTCGGCAACGGCGGCTACGACGTGCGCCACTACGACCTCGACCTGGACTACGACGTGCCGCACGGCACGCTCGACGCCACCGCCCGGCTCACCGCGCGGGCCCGGCAGCGCCTGGCGTCCTTCTCGCTGGACCTGCACGGCCTGAAGGTGACGCGCGTTCAGGTGGACGGTGAGCCGGCCGACTTCTCCCGGCGCGGTGACAAACTGCGAGTGCGCCCGGCGAGCGCGCTCGCCAAGGGACACACCTTCCGCACGACCCTCGCCTACGGGGGCCGCCCCTCGGACTTCACCGACCCGGACGGCTCGACGGAGGGGTGGGTGCGCACGGCGGACGGGGCGTTCGTCGTGGGCGAGCCGGCCGGGTCGCAGACCTGGTTCCCCGGCAACCACCACCCGAGCGACAAGGCCACGTACGACATCGCGGTCACCGTTCCCGACGGCTGGACCGCCGTCTCCAACGGCGAGCTGCGGAGCCGGAAGAAGGCGGCGGACGGCACGCGCACCTTCCGCTGGCACAGTGCCGAGCCGATGGCCTCGTACCTGGCCACCGCCACCGTCGGGAAGTTCCGGCTGCGGACCGGCCGTACGCAGCAGGGCGTGCCGCTGATCACGGCCGTCGACCCGAAGGAGGAGCGGAAGAGCGCCCGGCCGCTCGGCCGCCTGCCGGAGATCGTCGACTGGGAGAGCAGGGTGTTCGGGCCGTACCCGTTCTCCTCCGCCGGCGCCATCGTCGATCATCCGCCCAAGAGCGTCGACTACTCCCTGGAGACGCAGACCCGGCCGATCTACTCGGGGGCGCCCGACGAGCTGACCGTGGTGCACGAGATGGCGCACCAGTGGTTCGGCGACTCGGTGACGCCGAAGACCTGGCAGGACATCTGGCTCAACGAGGGCTTCGCGACGTACGCGGAGTGGCTGTGGGCCGATGAGCACGGCGGTAAGTCGCCGCAGAAGCAGTTCGACGCGCACTACCGGCTGCCGGCCGGCGACCCGCTGTGGGACTTCCCGCCGGGCCGCCCGGGGAAGGCCGCGAACGTGATGGACACCCCGGTGTACGAGCGCGGCGCGATGGTCCTCCAGCAGCTGCGGAACGCGGTGGGCGACCGGACCTTCTTCCGCATCCTGAAGGAGTGGCCGGCCGAGTACCGGCACCGCACCGCAAGCAGCCGGGACTTCATCGCCTTCTGCGAGCGGCGGGCGCACAAGGACCTGTCGGGGCTGTTCGACACCTGGCTGTACGGAAAGGGGAAGCCGGACCGGACGTACTGACGGCGGCGGGAGGTGTGACGCCGGCGTGGGTCAGCGGCGCTTCCTGCCCTTGCCGCCGGCCTTCGCGGCCGCCTTGCGCGCCGCGGGGTTGCCCGTGCGGGCGGTGCGGCGGCGCTCGTACCGGGCGCGCGCCTCCTCGTACTCCGCGCGGTGCAGCTTCTCGCCGGGCGCCTCGATGAGCGCGCGGCAGAAGTAGGCCAGCAGCGAGCCGATGAAACCGATCATCATCAGGCTCTGCGCGGACTTCTCGGCCTTCTCGGCGGCCCGGTCGGCGGCCGGTTCGCGGCGGCGGACGAACCCCTCCCACGTACGGCGGAAGGCGAGCGCGCTGCAGACCGCGAAGCAGACCACGATCAGGACGTTCACCAGCGAGCCGACCTCGGCGACCGCCAGGCCCTCGAAGGCGAAGCGCAGCACCAGCGCGCCGAGCGCGGCCAGCACGAGCGCGCCGAGGGCCACGCCGACGCGGCGCAGCGCGTAGCCGCCGTCGTGGTGAACCCAGGTGGTGCCGAAGAACCGGAGGGCGACCGGCTCGGGGCCGGCCGGCTCGGCGGCCGGGCGCTTGTGCTCCTCGCTCATGCCGTCGATTATCCCCGGCCGTCCCCGCGCGCCGTCGTCCGGTCAGCTCGCGCAGCGCGGCGCGACGAAGCCGTCGCTCCCGGTGTGCACGTACGTGTCGGAGACGTACTGGCCGCTGCCGATGCAGTCCCAGATGTCGCTGGTGCCGTACGGGCCGATCACCCGCTGGCCGGTGCGCTGGCAGCGGATCGGGACCGAGGAGCCGGCCGGCAGCGTGCGGACGACAGCGGCGCCGGTGCTCGGGCCGCTGCGGACGTTGAGGCGGTAGCCCGGCGCGATCGGGTAGCTGCGGTAGGCCGATACCGCGGCGGCCTGTCCGGCCGCGCCGTCGACGGTGTTCTCCTGCGTGCTCATCGTGCGTTCCCCCGTGGAATGTGGTGTGAATGCCGTCGCCCGGCGGGGCGATTTCCGGCCGTTCCCGCCGCACCTCTCGGCGACGCGAACGGGGGTCAGGCTAGCAAGCGGTGTCCGGGCCGCAACGGTCATCCACTAGGCTCCGAGCGTCGCATCTGCGGCCGTTTGCGCGGCCGAATACACGGGGGTGGGGAGATGCCGCCGCTGCGGAGTTCCGGCGCCGGACCGGAAGCGGAACATCCGGAATACGCGGGGAACTACCGGCTGGAAAAGCTGCTCGGGGCGGGCGGCATGGGCGTGGTGCACCTGGCGCGTTCCGCGTCCGGGCTGCGGCTCGCGGTGAAGGTGGTGCACGCGGAATTCGCGCAGGACCCGGAGTTCCGCGGCCGGTTCCGGCAGGAGGTGGCGGCCGCGCGCCGGGTGAGCGGCGCATTCACCGCGCCGGTCGTGGACGCCGATCCCGACGGGGAGCGCCCGTGGATGGCGACGCTCTACATTCCGGGCCCCACGCTTTCCGCCCATGTGAAACGGAACGGCCCGCTGGCTCCGGACGAGGTACGGAAACTGGGCGCCGGTCTGGCGGAGGCGCTGCGCGACATCCACCGTGCGGGCGTGGTGCACCGCGATCTGAAACCGAGCAATGTCCTGCTGGCCCCCGACGGCCCGAAAGTCATCGATTTCGGCATTTCCCGACCGTCCGACAGCGAAATGCGGACGGAAACCGGCAAATTGATCGGGACGCCGCCTTTCATGGCACCCGAACAGTTCCAGCGGCCGCGCGAAGTGGGACCGGCCGCCGATGTGTTCGCGCTGGGCTCGGTGCTGGTGCACGCGGCGACCGGGAGCGGCCCTTTCGATTCGGAGAGCCCGTACCTCGTCGCGTACCAGGTCGTCCATGACGAGGCCGACCTCGCGGGCGTGCCGGAGGAGCTGGCGCCGCTGCTGCGCAGCTGTCTGGCGAAGGACCCGGCGGACCGGCCGACGCCGAGCCAGCTGATGGCCAGGCTCCGCGTGGACCTGCCGACGGAGCTGGACCTCGCGCCGTTCCACGAGCCGCCGGCCGCGGTCGCCGCGCACGCCACCGGCTCCCTCTACGGCCCGGAATCCCTCCTCGGCCCGGAGTCCGGCCCCGTCCCGGACTCGCTGCTGGAGCCGGACTCGACGCTCGACGCGCCCGAGCCCGCGGCCTCCGCAGCTCCGCCGGCGCCGCGGATACCGGCCCCGCGGGAGCCCGCCGAGGCCGACCCCACCCATGTGCGGGCCAGGCCGCCGGTGCCGTCGCCCGCTCTCACGGGCGCACCGCCCGAGGAGCCGGCCGCACCGCGCCGCGCGCGCCGCTGGGCGGCCTGGGCCGCGGTCGCCGCCGTCGTCGTCGGCGGGGGCGGCTTCCTGGGCGTACGGGCGCTGCTCCCGCCGGACGCCCCCGAGGTCAGGGCCGGGGCGGGCGCGGCGGAGCCGTTCCACCCGTGGCGCACCGCCCTGCTGGAACGGTCCGCGGGGCATGCCGCCGAGATGCCGTTCTGCTCCTTCGCGCCGCGTGCCGCGCAGTCCGGAGCGGCCGCCTCGCCCGCGCTCTTCTGCGCGCAGCGGGGCGTGCGGGCCGCGCGCGTGGAGCCGGAGCACGGCGCCGTGACATGGCGGCTGCCCGCGGGGCCCGCCGCCGCCACCGACCTGCCGCCGGCCGCGCCCGTGCCCGCCGGCGGGCTGGTGTACGTGCTGTCCGCCGACGGCAAGCGGCTGGACGCCTTCGATCCCTCGGCGGACGGCAAGGGCGCCCGGCGCTGGACCAAGAACGTCTCGGCCTACCACGGGCAGGTGGCCGTAGCCGGTGACGCCGTGCTGCTCACGGCGGCCGACGGCACCGTCACCGCGCTGGACGCCCGGACGCACGAGGAGCGCTGGCACCGCGCGTTCCCGGGGCACGCGCTGCCGGGCTTCCGCTCGTACGGCACGGACGGCTCCACGGCGTACGCGGCCACCGTGCGGGACGACGGCCGCACCCTCGTCACCGCGATCGGCCTCGCGCACGGCACGGTCCGGTGGGAGAAGGTGCTGCCCGGCACGCTCACCCCGGCGGGCCCCGGCGCCGGCGGGGCGCTCTTCCTGACCGCGGCGGCGCCGGACTCCCGTACGGAGGCGGTGGTGCGGTACGACCCGGCCAGTGGCGCGGTCCGCCGGTACCGGCTCGCGGCGCCGCTGGACGACGCGCTGGCCGTGGTGCGCGGCGGGACGGTCTACCTGCTCGCCTACGGCGGGACGCTGCAGGCGGTCGGCGCGCGGACCTGGTCGGTGGAGACATCGGTGAGCCGCGGCTCACGGCCGGTGGTGGCCGGCGACCGGCTGTACTTCAGCTCGGCCGACGGGCGGCTGCTGGCGGTGGACACCCGGCGCGGGGCGCTGCTCGGGCAGACGGAGCCGCGGCTGGCCACGGGGCGCGGCGGCTTCCTGGAGACGGTGCCGTCGCCGGTGGTGGACGCGGCCGGGCGCCGGGTCTTCGCCTCGGCCCCGGACGGCACGGTCTTCGGGGTGGACGCCGAGGACCCGGGGCGCTGGTAGCCGGTACGCGAGCGCCCCCGGCGTACGGAGGTCCGTACGCCGGGGGCGAGTGGTGCGCGTGACCAGCCGGTCAGCCGGTCAGCCGAGCTTGCTGACGTCCCGGACCGCGCCGCGGTCGGCACTGGTGGCCATCGCGGCGTAGGCGCGCAGCGCGGCGGAGACCTTGCGCTCGCGGTTCTTCGGCGCGTACACGCCGTTCAGGGCCTCGCGGCGGGCGGCCAGCGTGGCCTCGTCCACGGCCAGCTCGATCGACCGCTCCGGGATGTTGATCTTGATCAGGTCGCCGTCCTCGACCAGCGCGATGGTGCCACCGGCCGCCGCCTCCGGGGAGGCGTGGCCGATGGACAGGCCCGAGGTGCCGCCGGAGAAGCGGCCGTCGGTGACCAGCGCGCACGCCTTGCCCAGGCCGCGGCCCTTGAGGAAGGAGGTCGGGTACAGCATCTCCTGCATGCCCGGGCCGCCCTTGGGGCCCTCGTACCGGATGACGACCACGTCGCCCTCCTTGACCTGCTTGTTCAGGATGCGCTCGACGGCCTCCTCCTGGGACTCGCAGACCACGGCGGGGCCCTCGAAGACCAGGATCGACTCGTCGACGCCGGCGGTCTTCACGACGCAGCCGTCCTCGGCGAGGTTGCCGCGCAGCACGGCCAGGCCGCCGTCCTTGGAGTAGGCGTGCTCCAGGGAGCGGATGCAGCCGTTCTCGGCGTCGGTGTCGAGCGAGTCCCAGCGCTCGGACTGGGAGAACGCCGTCGCCGAGCGCTTGCAGCCGGGCGCGGCGTGGAACAGCTCGACCGCCTCCGGGGACGGCGAACCGCCGCGGATGTCCCACTCCTTGAGCCAGTCGGCCAGCGAGTCGGCGTGCACGGAGGAGACGTCCTCGTTCAGCAGGCCGCCGCGGAACAGCTCGCCCAGGATGGCCGGGATGCCGCCCGCGCGGTGCACGTCCTCCATGTAGTACGTGCCCTGCGGCGCGACGTTCGGCGCGACCTTGGACAGGCAGGGGACCCGGCGGGAGACCGCGTCGATGTCGGTCAGGCCGAAGTCCTGGCCCGCCTCCTGGGCCGCGGCCAGCAGGTGCAGGATCGTGTTGGTCGAGCCGCCCATGGCGATGTCGAGCGCCATGGCGTTCTCGAAGGCCGCGCGGGAGCCGACGTTGCGCGGCAGGACCGTCTCGTCGTCCTGCTCGTAGTAGCGCTTGGTGATCTCCACGACGGTCCGGCCCGCGCGCTCGTACAGCGCCTTGCGCGCGGTGTGCGTGGCGAGCACCGAGCCGTTGCCCGGCAGGGCCAGGCCGATGGCCTCGGTCAGGCAGTTCATCGAGTTGGCGGTGAACATGCCGGAGCAGGAGCCGCAGGTCGGGCAGGCGTTGTTCTCGATCCGGAGGATGTCCTCGTCGGAGACGTTCTCGTTGACCGCGTCGGAGATCGCGTCGATCAGGTCCAGCTTGCGGACCGTGCCGTTGACCAGCGTGGCCCGGCCGGCCTCCATCGGGCCGCCGGAGACGAAGACCGTCGGGATGTTCAGCCGCATCGCGGCCATCAGCATGCCCGGGGTGATCTTGTCGCAGTTGGAGATGCAGATCAGGGCGTCGGCGCAGTGCGCCTCGACCATGTACTCCACGGAGTCGGCGATCAGGTCGCGGGAGGGCAGCGAGTAGAGCATGCCGCCGTGGCCCATCGCGATGCCGTCGTCCACGGCGATGGTGTTGAACTCCCGGGCGATGCCGCCCGCCTCCTGGATCGCCTCGGAGACGATCCGGCCGATCGGCGCGAGGTGGGTGTGGCCCGGCACGAACTCGGTGAAGCTGTTGGCCACCGCGATGATCGGCTTCCGGCCGATGTCCGCGCCCGCTACGCCCGAGGCCTGCATAAGGGCACGGGCGCCCGCCATGTTGCGGCCGTGGGTAACGGTGCGGGACCTCAGCTCAGGCACGATGGTCACTCCCTTGGGGTTCGTCGGACTCGCCGCCACGCCGGCGCCTCGCGGGACCCTGCGCCGGGCCTCCGGCCTGCGGCGCAGTCACGTCACGGCAGTCACATATCAGCTGATCCGAGACTACGCCCCTGATCCAAGATCTGGACAGTCCCTCCGGAATGTGAGACGCCCGATCGCCATGCGGACGGGACCGGACGCATCCGGCCACCGGCGGACGGCGGCCGCTCACGCCTCCGTGAGGTACCGCTGCAGCGTCGGCGCGACCATCCGCACGATCTCCTCGGTGTCCGCCGAGGCCAGCGGCTCGACCTGGATCACGTACCGCAGCATCGCGATGCCGACCAGCTGGGAGGCGGCCAGCTCGGCCCGGAAGCGCGGCTCGGGCACGGCCAGCTCCGCCGCCACCCGCTCCAGCATCCGCCGCAGCACGACGCCGCGCAGCACCTTCGCCGCGGTGTCGTGGGTCACGGCGGACCGGACGACGGCGAGGAGCGAGGCCCGGCTCACCGGGTTCTCCCAGATGCCGATGAAGTACCGCGCGAACCGCTCCCCGATGCCGTCGGCACCCTGCGCCAGCAGGTCGGGAAGGTGCAGCGCCGGCTCCATGGTGACCTCGATGGCCGCGCCGAAGACCTGCTCCTTCGTGCCGAAGTAGTGGTGCACCAGCGCCGGGTCCACCTGCGCGGACTTGGCGATGCCGCGGATGGAGGTCTTGTCGTAGCCGCGTTCGGCGAATTCCGTACGGGCCGCCGCGAGGATGCGCTCCCGCGCGCCGGGGCCTTCCGCGCCCGCCGAGCGCGCGGGCCGGCCGCGCCGCCGCGGCGCTGCCCCGGCGGTGCCCTCGCCGGGGCCGCTCACGAGCCGTACACCGAGTTCGGCGAGGCCAGGTGGAGGCGGGTGAAGGCGAGGGCCTCGGCGAGGTCGGCCTCGCGTTCGGCGGCGGAGAGCGCGCGGCGGGTGTTGACCTCGATCACGATGTGGCCGTCGTACCCGGTGGCGGCCAGCCGCTCCAGCAGCTCGGCGCACGGCTGCTTGCCGCGCCCCGGCACCAGGTGCTCGTCCTTGTTGGAGCCGTTGCCGTCGGCGAGGTGGATGTGCGCGAGCCGGTCGCCCATCCGGTCCACCATGTGCAGCGCGTCACTGCGGGCCGTCGCGGTGTGCGACAGGTCGACGGTGAAGTGCCGGTAGTCGTCCTTGGTGGGGTCCCAGTCCGGCGCGTACGCCAGCATCTCGCGGTCCCGGTACCGCCAGGGGTACATGTTCTCGACGGCGAACCGCACGTCCGTCTCGCCCTCCATGCGCCAGATGCCGCGCACGAAGTCCCGGGCGTAGTTCCGCTGCCACCGGAAGGGCGGGTGCACCACGACCGTGGAGGCGCCCAGCTTCTCGGCGGCGTTCCGCGCGCGCTGGAGCTTGGTCCACGGGTCGGTGGACCACACCCGCTGGGTGATCAGCAGACACGGCGCGTGGACGGCCAGGATCGGCACGCCGTGGTAGTCGGACAGCCGGCGCAGTGCCTCGATGTCCTGGCTGACCGGATCGGTCCAGACCATGACCTCGATGCCGTCGTACCCCAGGCGTGCGGCGATCTCGAAGGCCGTCGCGGTCGACTCCGGATACACCGACGCCGTGGACAGGGCGACCTTCGCATCCGGGATGCGCACCACTGGCTCCGTCACGAGGGACAGGGTACGGGCCCGTGCGCTACCGGGGGCAGGCGGTCCGGTATGTCAGACGCCACTATGACGCCCCCATGACGCGATCCTGCCGGCCCGGAAGTCCGCGGGCGGGCCCCGGTCGCCCTAGGCCGCCTCGCCGTTCGGCAGGTGGTCCAGCCGCCGCAGGATGACGCCCTCGCGCAGCGCCCACGGGCAGATCTCCAGCTCGTCCACCTTGAAGAGGTCCATCGCCGCCTCCGCGACCAGCGCCCCGGCCAGCAGCTGGCGGGCCCGCCCCTCGGAGACCCCGGGCAGCTCGGCGCGCTTCTCCGCGGTCATCGTGGCCAGCTGCGGCACCCACTCCTCCAGCGCCCGCCGGGTCAGCCCGCGCTGCGCGTACAGTCCCTCCGCCGAACCCGGCGCGCCGGCGATCCTGGCCAGCTGCTTGAAGGTCTTGGACGTGGCCACGACGTGGTCCGGCGGCCCGAAGCGTGTGAAGTCGCTCACCACCCGCGCGATTTCGGCCCGGACCCGGCGCCGCAGGGCCCGTACGTCCTCCGCGTCCGGCGGGTCGCCGGGCAGGTCGCTGTTGGTCAGCCGGCCCGCGCCGAGCGGCAGCGAGACCGCCGCGTCCGGGTCCTCGTCCAGGCCGTACGCGATCTCCAGCGAGCCGCCGCCGATGTCCAGGAGCAGCAGCCGCCCGGCCGACCAGCCGAACCAGCGGCGGGCCGCGAGGAAGGTGAGCCGCGCCTCGTCCTCACCGGAGAGCACCCGCAGCGTGACGCCGGTCTCCTCGGCGACCCGGGCCAGCACCGCCTCGCCGTTGGGTGCGTCACGCACGGCGGAGGTGGCGAACGGCAGCACGTCCTCGACGCCCTTGTCCTCCGCGACCTGCATCGCCTCGCGGACCGTGGCGACCAGCCGGTCGACCCCCGCCTCCGCGACGTTCCCGTCCTCGTCGAGGAGTTCGGCCAGCCGCAGCTCCGCCTTGTGGGACCAGGCGGGCAGCGGGCGCGCACCGGGGTGCGCGTCCACGACCAGCAGATGCACCGTATTCGAACCCACGTCGAGGACACCGAGTCTCATGGACAGAAAGCTACTGCGGCCCGGTGTCGCCCTTAGGCTGGGGATGTGGCGAAGACGAAAAAGGCGAAGCAGGAAAAAGCCCTCAAGAAGCTCGAAAAGCAACAGGCGCGCGGGGCGGCGTCCGACGAGGTGACCGACGAGGTCGGCCTCGACTTCGCCCGCGCCTGGGTCACCTTTCCCGACCCGGCCGACGACGAGCAGGTCTTCAAGTGCGACCTGACCTGGCTCACCTCGCGCTGGAACTGCGTCTTCGGCGGCGGCTGCCAGGGCATCGAGGCCGGCCGCGCCGACGACGGCTGCTGCACGCTCGGCGCGCACTTCTCCGACGAGGAGGACGAGGAGCGGGTCGCGGAGCACGTGGCGCGGCTCACACCGGACATCTGGCAGTTCCACGACGTGGGCACCACGACCGGCTGGGTCGAGGAGGACGAGGACGACGGCGAGCGCCAGACCCGGCGCTGGAAGGGCTCCTGCATCTTCCAGAACCGCCCCGGCTTCCCCGGCGGCGCCGGCTGCTCGCTGCACATCCTGGCGCTCCAGGAGGGCCGCGAGCCGCTGGAGACCAAGCCGGACGTCTGCTGGCAGCTGCCGGTCCGCCGTACGTACGAGTGGATCGACCGGCCCGACGACACCCGCGTGCTGCAGATCACCATCGGTGAGTACGACCGCCGCGGCTGGGGCCCCGGCGGCCACGACCTGAACTGGTGGTGCACCTCGGCGACGTCGGCGCACGGCGCGTCGAAGGCGGTGTACGAGTCGTACGCGCCCGAACTCATCGAGCTGATGGGCAAGGAGGGCTACGACCGCCTCGCCGAACTCTGCGAGGAACGCCTGGCGACGGAACGCCCGGTGGCCCCGCACCCGGCGGACCCGGTCCTGCTCCCGATGCCGACGATGCCCGCAAAGAACGGCCCGTCCGGCGTGTGAGGACCGGGGGCCCGGGGGCAGCGCCCCCGGTTCCGGGAAGGGGCGGGGCCGGGGCAGCTTCTCCCCGGATGCTCAGCCCGTCGGGCTGCCGCTGTCCGACGGAGGCGGTGCCGAGCTGGGCGGCGGGTCGCTGGGCGACGGCTCCGTGGGCGTCGGAGTGGGCGTGGACGACGGCGGCGGATCGCTCGGTGACGGATCCGACGGCGTGGGATCCGGCGGCGGAGTCGTCGGGTGCCCCGGCGGATCCGTGGGCGTCGGCCGCGGCCCGCCCGGGTCCGGCCGCGTCGCACCGCGCCCCTCGATCGTCACCACAGCGCCCGCCGGATCGACCGTGACCCGGGCCCGCCAGTAGCCGGCCGGCTCCCGGTCGTGGTCGACGTACACCTTGATCGTCGTGCTCTCGCCCGGCCGCAGCACCCCCGCCGTCGTACTGAACTGCAGCCACGGTGCGTCCGCATGCGCCGCCCAGCGCACCGCTGAGCCGCCGGAGGCGGACAGCGTGACCAGGGTGAGGTCCCCGCTCGGCTGCGCCGCGACGGTCAGCCGCCCCGGCCCCGAGCGGGACCGCGAAGGGCTCGGCGCGGCCTCCCGCAGCCGTTCGCCGTGCGTCCCGATGACCTCCACCGAGACGTCCGGTGAGCGCTTGCCGGCACTGAAGCCGGGGTCGGGCGTGGTCTGCGCGCTGCCCGCCTTCTCGTACTCGCTCGAGCCCAGCCGGTCGGCGTCGCTGTCGCCCGCGGTGACGGCGGGCCCCTCGGTCTCGCCGGTCAGCGGGGCGCCGCGGTAGGCCGCCCAGAGCGCGAGCACGGGCGCGGCGACCACGGTGGCGACCACGGTCGTGGTGAGCGCGCGGCTGCGGAGCCGGGCGTTGCGTGCCGCCCGGTCCTTGGGCCCGAGCGGGAAGCCGCTGCGGTCGTACCGGGGTGCAGAACCGTTTACGCCCCCCGCCCGTTTCGTACGCCCCTGCGCCCCCTTGTCCAGCGGCTCCACCGCCCGCCCGGTCCGCGACCGCAGGGCGGCCCGCATCGCCACGCGGGCCGCCGCGCGCGGCGCGCTGACCATCGGCAGCGGCCCCTGGGCCACCGGCTCGGCACCCGGCCACGGCCCGCCCGCGGTCGCCCGCTCGGCCGTGCGCCGGCACTCCTCGCACGCGTCCACGTGCCGCACCAGCTCCCGCCGCAGCGCCGTCCCCAGCAGCATCCGGGTGTCCCCGGCCAGCCGGGCCACGTCGGGGCAGCGGCCGAACTCGACCACGGCCAGCGCCGCCCGGGTGCGCTCCACCTCGCAGGCGGCGGTCGACAGCAGGGCGCGCGCCGCGACCGGCTCCATGCCCAGCACGGCGGCCAGCTCGCGGGAGCCCAGCCCGTGCCGTACGGACAGCTCCAGGGCCTCGCGCTGCTCGGGCGTGGTGCCGGCCGCCTCGGGCCAGGCCAGCGCGGCCAGTTCGCGCCGCTGGTCGGTCTCGTCGGCGGCCGCGGGCTCGGGGCGCGCGTCCGGGTCGGCGAGCCGGCGCAGACAGGCCCAGCGGGCCAGCGCGTACAGCCAGGGGCGGTACAGGGCGGGGTCGGAGGGGCGGCGGCCGTGCTGCCGCTCGGCGAGCGCGAGCACCTCGCCGAGCACCTCGGTGGCCGCGCCGTGCTCGCACAGGACGGAGAGGCAGTACGTGAACAGGCCGTCCACGTGCGGCTCGTAACGCTCCAGCGAGAGGTCGTGGCGGTCGTGACGGTCGGACCGGGCGGCACGGCCGGCCCGGCCCGGCCGCCGGCTGCGCTCCGTACGCACGGCGTGGGGCGCTTCGGCGGCGGTCTGCGTGGGATGTCCGGGCCTGCTGCTCATCACCCGGCGACCGTAGACAGATGACGGAGACCGGTCAGGGCCACTCGGGCGCTTTTAATCCTTTCGGGTGGCGTTCTCCCTCAAAAGGGGACAGGCGTCCGATCCGCCCCGTCCCTCACACGCGTACCTTCCGTCCCGGCCGCCCGAACGCGTCGTCGGGCCGCTGCCCGGAACGCACCGTCCGTCCCGCCGCCCGGCCGCGTTGTCGGACCCCACGGCTACGGTGGCTCCCATGGCAACCCGTAAATCGCCGGCCAAGGACCGCCCGTCGTACCGCTGCACCGAGTGCGGCTGGACCACCGCGAAGTGGCTCGGCCGCTGCCCCGAGTGCCAGGCGTGGGGCACGGTCGAGGAGGCCGGCGGCAGCGCGGCCGTCCGGACCACGGCCCCTGGCCGGGTCACCACGGCCGCACTGCCCATCGGCCAGGTCGACGGCCGGCAGGCCACCGCGCGCTCCACCGGAGTCGCCGAGCTGGACCGCGTGCTCGGCGGCGGCCTGGTGCCCGGAGCCGTGGTGCTGCTCGCCGGCGAGCCCGGCGTCGGCAAGTCCACGCTGCTGCTGGACGTCGCCGCCAAGGCCGCGAGCGACGACCACCGCACGCTGTACGTCACCGGCGAGGAGTCCGCGAGCCAGGTGCGGCTGCGCGCCGACCGCATCGGCGCCCTCGACGACCACCTCTACCTCGCGGCCGAGACCGACCTCTCCGCCGTCCTCGGCCACCTCGACTCGGTCAAGCCCTCGCTGCTGGTCCTGGACTCCGTGCAGACCGTCGCCTCGCCCGAGATCGACGGCGCGCCCGGCGGCATGGCCCAGGTCCGGGAGGTGGCCGGCGCGCTGATCCGCGCGTCCAAGGAGCGCGGCATGTCCACGCTCCTGGTCGGCCACGTCACCAAGGACGGGAACATCGCGGGTCCCCGCCTGCTGGAGCACCTGGTCGACGTCGTGCTGAGCTTCGAGGGCGACCGGCACGCCCGCCTCCGTCTCGTACGCGGCGTCAAGAACCGGTACGGCGCGACCGACGAGGTCGGCTGCTTCGAGCTGCACGACGAGGGGATCACCGGCCTCGCCGATCCGTCGGGCCTCTTCCTGACCCGCCGTGACGAGCCCGTGCCGGGCACCTGCCTGACCGTCACCCTGGAGGGCCGCCGCCCGCTGGTCGCCGAGGTCCAGGCGCTCACGGTCGACTCCCAGATCCCCTCCCCGCGCCGGACCACCTCGGGGCTGGAGACCTCGCGCGTCTCGATGATGCTGGCCGTGCTGGAGCAGCGCGGCCGGATCTCCGCGCTCGGCAAGCGGGACATCTACAGCGCCACGGTCGGCGGCGTGAAGCTGTCCGAGCCGGCCGCCGACCTGGCCGTGGCGCTCGCGCTGGCCAGCGCCGCTTCCGACACGCCGCTGCCGAAGAACCTCGTGGCGATCGGCGAGGTCGGCCTCGCGGGCGAGGTCCGCCGGGTCACGGGCGTGCAGCGGCGGCTCGCCGAGGCGGCGCGCCTCGGCTTCACCCACGCGCTGGTGCCGGCCGATCCCGGCAAGATCCCGGCGGGCATGCGGGTCCGGGAGGTCGCGGACGTCGGCGAGGCGCTGCGCGTGCTGCCGCGCCGTCCGCGCCGCGAGCCGCCCCGGCAGGAGGGCTCGCCGGAGGAGGCCGGGGCGTCGCCGCTGAGCGGCCGCTGAGCCGCGGGGACCGGGCGCCCTGCGAGCCGCGGGGCGGCCGCCCGCGCTGCCGCGGAGGCCGCCTCCGGTGCGCCGGGCGGGTGCCGCCCGGCGCCGTCCGGGCAGGACTCCCCTAGGTAAACGGCGCGTCGCCGGTAGACTTTGCCCTGGTCTCGCCCGTCAACGCAGTCCTGCCGCAGATCGCGTCCGCGACGTACGTACGCGGCCACGGCGGCTCCGGGCGGGCTGCGGCACCGACAGACCTTGCGACGGAGGAGTGCAGTGGCAGCCAACGACCGGGCGTCGTCCCCCGGAAGGTCCGGCGGTAGCTCCGGCGGTGACAGTCTGATGCGCGCGTCGCTCAGCGCGGTCGCGCCGGGCACGGCACTGCGGGACGGACTGGAGCGCATCCTCCGCGGCAACACCGGCGGTCTCATCGTCCTCGGCTTCGACAAGACGGTCGAGTCGATGTGCACCGGCGGTTTCGTCCTCGACGTGGAGTTCACCGCCACCCGGCTGCGTGAGCTGTGCAAGCTCGACGGCGCGCTGGTGCTCGACAAGGACATCACCAAGATCCTGCGGGCCGGCGTCCAGCTGGTCCCGGACGCCTCCATCGCGACCGAGGAGACCGGCACCCGGCACCGCACGGCACAGCGGGTGTCGATCCAGGCCGGTTTCCCGGTCGTCTCGGTCAGCCAGTCCATGCGGCTGATCGCGCTCTACGTGGACGGCGAGCGCCGGGTGCTGGAGGAGTCGGCCGCGATCCTCTCCCGCGCCAACCAGGCGCTCGCGACCCTGGAGCGGTACAAGCTCCGGCTGGACGAGGTGGCCGGCACGCTCTCCGCGCTGGAGATCGAGGACCTGGTGACGGTCCGGGACGTGACCGCCGTGGCGCAGCGCCTGGAGATGGTCCGCCGGATCGCCACCGAGATCGCCGAGTACGTCGTCGAGCTGGGCACGGACGGCCGGCTGCTCTCCCTGCAGCTGGACGAGCTGATCGCGGGCGTCGAGCCGGAGCGCGAGCTGGTGGTGCGCGACTACGTCCCCGAGCCGACGGCCAAGCGGTCCCGTACGGTTTCCGAGGCGCTCGCCGAACTGGACGCGCTGTCCCACACCGAGCTGCTCGAACTCCCCATCGTGGCGCGCGCCCTCGGGTACAGCGGCTCCCCCGAGACCCTGGACTCCGCGGTCTCGCCGCGCGGCTTCCGGCTGCTCGCCAAGGTCCCGCGGCTGCCCGGCGCGGTCATCGACCGGCTCGTGGACCACTTCGGCGGTCTGCAGAAGCTGCTGGCCGCCAGCGTCGACGACCTGCAGACGGTGGACGGCGTCGGCGAGGCCCGCGCCCGTTCGGTCCGCGAGGGCCTCAGCCGCCTCGCCGAGTCCTCGATCCTCGAACGCTACGTCTGAGCCGTTCGCACGCCGAGGTGCGGCGTGCGACGTGCGGCGTGCGGCGTGCGGCGTGCGGCGTGCGGCGTGCGGCGTGCGGCGTGCGAGCCGTTCGTACCTCGTCGAGCGGCCCCGCGGCCGTACGACCGGGGCCCGTACGGCGGGTCTCGGTCTCGGTACGGCGGTTCTCAGTCCTTGGCCAGGACGAACGACGTGCTGTCCGAGGCGAGGCCGTCGACGGTGATCTCGGCGAGGTAGGTGCCGGCCTTCGCGGACTTCCCGGCGGGGGTCGCGCAGTGCGGCCCGCTGGGCTTGCGGTCCCACTCGACGGTCCGGGTGATGGCCGACCCGGCGGGGACCTTCAGGAGCGCGGCGCCGGTGTCCGGCGGGCAGTCGTCAGAGGCGTAGAGGTGGTCGTCGCTGTCGGTGTGACTGATCGTCAGCACGGCGGCCTTCCGGCCCAGGTCGACCTTGCAGTCCTGGTCCGAGGTGTTCCTGACGGTCACCTCGAACTTCGGCCGGTCGTCGGGGCCGTAGGAGTTCTTCACGCTGCGCAGCTTCAACTCCACACCGGAGCCCTGGCAGTTGGCGAGCGCGGAGCCGCCGGGGACGAGGACGCCGCCGCCGCTGCCGGCGCCCGCGCCGGAGCCCGAGCCGCCCTCGCCGATGGGCGTGCCGCCGCCCGTGCCGCCACCGGCACCGCCTGCACCGCCCGAACCGCCGCTCCCGGCACCGCCGGAGCCCGTGCCGGAGCCGCCGGCGCCGCCGCCGTCGCCCGACTCGTCGCGGCCGCCCGGCTTCTGGCTGATGCCGGAGTCGGTGGCGTTGGGCCCCGGGGTGATCGACGTGGCGGGACCGCCGGCCGAGCCCTTGCCGTTGGCGCTGCCGTCACCGCTGGTGTTGCCCAGGTTCACGGCCCACACCACCAGCAGGACGAGGAGCGCCAGGATCGCGAGCGCGACCGCCCTCCGTCGCCAGTAGATGGACGAGGGAAGCGGCCCGATCGGATTGCGCAGAGATCCCACGCGGAAACTGTACGAGAGATCAGGGCCGATGCCAGCCAGTACCCGCCGACGGGGCCCCTACTTTTCCCATCATCTGCCTGGTTCTTCCTGGTCAACCCGGGAAGTTCGGGCGCCGGGGCGGGTCTTCAGCGGCCGGCCTCCTCTGCCGCGAGCGCGGGGATGACCCCGCCCGCCCGTACAGCGTCGCGGCGGCCGGCGGGCAGCCGGTGGCGCAGCCGGTACCGCTCGTCGCGGGTGACGTTGACCGCCGTGAGGGCCGGTTCGGCGTCCGGTGCGAGCGCCGCGTGCAGGTTCTCCAGGCGGAGTTCGTCGCCCTGCCGGATCCTGTCGTAGTCGGCCGGGTCCTCGAACTCCAGTGGCAGTACGCCGAAGTTGGCCAGGTTCTGCCAGTGGATGCGGGCGTAGGACTTGGCGAGGACGGCGCGCAGGCCCAGGTAGCGCGGGGTCAGCGCGGCGTGCTCACGGGAGGAGCCCTGGCCGTAGTTGTCACCGGCCACGACGAGGTGTCCGCCGCCCTGCCCGTCCCGTCCGGCGCTGTCCCGGTGCTCCGCGGCGCGCCGCGGGTACTCCGGGTCGAGGCGCGTGAACGTGAAGTCGGCGAGCCGCGGGATGTCGGACCGGTACGGCAGCGCCCGGGCACCCGCTGGGGAGATCTCGTCCGTGGACACGTCGTCGCCGGCCTTGAGCAGGACCGGGCCGGCCAGCGTGCCGGGCAGCGGGTCGAGTGCGGGCAGCGCCGAGATGCCGGGGCCGCGCTCCAGTTCGACGCGTGCGGCTTCCTCCGGGGGCAGCGGCGGCTCCAGCATGGCCGTGTTGACCGGCTCGCGCCGCAGCGCCGGAAGGTCGGTGGGGTACGCGGCGCCTGCCTCCGCGGCCCAGGCGCGGGGATCGGTGAGGGCGCCGGTCAGCGCGGAGGCGGTGGCGGTCTCCGGGGAGCAGAGCCAGACCCGGTCGTCCTCGGTGCCGGAGCGGCCGGGGAAGTTGCGCGGGAAGGTGCGCAGGGAGTTGCGGCCCGCGGCGGGCGCCTGGCCCATGCCGATGCAGCCGAGGCAGCCCGCCTGGTGGATGCGGGCCCCGGCGGCGACCAGCTCCGCCACGGCGCCCGACCGGGTGAGGTCGAGCAGGGTCTCGCGCGAGGTCGGGTTCACGTCGAAGCTCACGCCGGGCGCGGTCTGCCGGCCCTTGACCATCGCCGCGGCGACGGCGTAGTCGCGCAGCCCCGGGTTGGCGGAGGAGCCGATGACGGCCTGGTCGGCGCGTTCTCCGGCGACCTCGCGGACCGGGACGACGTTGCCGGGCGAGGTGGGGCGGGCGATCAGTGGTTCGAGGCCGCTCAGGTCGATCTCGTCCTCGTGGTCGTACCGGGCGTCCGGGTCGGCGGCGAGCGGCCGGTACGCGTCCTCGCGGCCCTCGCTGCGCAGGAAGTCGCGGACCGCCTCGTCGGCGGGGAACACGGTGGTGGTGGCGCCCAGTTCGGCGCCCATGTTGGCGATCACATGGCGGTCCATCGCGGACAGGCGGTCGAGGCCGGGGCCGTGGTACTCGATGATCCGGTGCACGCCGCCCTTCACGCCGTGCCGCCGCAGCATCTCCAGCACCACGTCCTTGGCGCTCACCCACTCCGGCAGGGAGCCGGTCAGCCGGACGCCCCAGATCTCCGGCATGGTGAGGCGCAGCGGGCGGCCGGCCATGGCGAGGGCGACCTCCAGCCCGCCGGTCCCGATGGCGAGCATGCCGAGCGCGCCCGCGGCACAGGTGTGCGAGTCGGACCCGGCCAGCGACCGGCCCGGGATGCCGAACCGCTGCATGTGGACGGGGTGCGACACGCCGTTGCCGGGCTTGGAGTACCAGAGCCCGAACCGGCGGGCCGCCGAGCGCAGGAACGCGTGGTCCTCGGCGTTGCGTCCGTCGGCCTGCAGGATGTTGTGGTCGACGTACTGCACGCTCACCTCGGTGCGCACCCGGTCCAGGCCGATGGCCTCCAGTTCCTGCATGACCAGCGTGCCCGTGGCGTCCTGCGTCAGGGTCTGGTCGATGCGCAGGCCGATCTCGCTGCCCGGCACCAGCTCGCCGTCCACCAGGTGGTCGGCGAGGAGCCGGTGCGCGAGGCTGCCGTTCGTCGCGTGGCCGCTCGCCATGCCGCCTCCAGCCGTACGTGCGGTTCCTCCGCTGCCGCACCCTGGGTACCCGTTCGTCCCGGGGTGACCCTCCTCCGGGCGCGCCGGCTGCTCACCGGGCCGCGGGCGGCGCGCCGGGGGCGGTCCACTCCTCCTTGTGGCCGAAGCCGCGGCCGTTGTCGATCAGCCGGAGCCAGGTGGGGCTGAGCAGCCAGAAGCCGGTGTGGTCCATGGCGCTGCGGAGCTTGGGGCTGACGGCCACGTAGGGGAAGCGGTCGGCGTACGCGCGCCAGGCCCGGCGGCGCTCCGCACCCTCCAGCCGGCGGCACCGGCCGCGGCCCTGGACGCCGGTCAGGCCCGTCCAGTCCTGGCCGTCCTGCTGGGCGGTGAACGCGACCGGTGCGGCCGGCCCGGCGGCGGACAGCGCCCGGCCGTGCCGGGTGGACTCGGCGGTGACGAAGACGAGGGCGGGCTCGGTGTCCTCGGTCAGCGCGTACAGGACGGCGCAGGCCTGGGGCCCCTCGTCGTCCGTGTAGGCGAGGGTCATGGTCGTGTGGTCGGCGAGGGCCCGCAGGATGCCGGGCGGGCAGGGGAGGCCGGAGGGCGTGCTGTCGGTCATGCGGCCATCCTCGCGCGCCGGACCGACGCGCCGGCCGCCACCCGCGGCCGGGCAGCCGCTCCGCGTACGGCCGCGCGCCGCGCAGGAGCCCGCCCGCCGCCTGTTTCCGCCTCTCCGGCAGAGCGGCCGCGCACGCCCCGTTGCAGCAGTGCGGGTACCACGTGCAGGTGCACAACGGGCGGCACGGGCCCGGCACGTTTCACCGCCGAGACGCCCCGTGTCAGGATCGACGGTGCCATGACTTCCTCTCCTGCCACCGCCCAGTCCGCCGGCGACCCGGCCGTCACGCCCACCGGGCGTACCGCCGGGACCCCGGCGCCACGCCCTGCCGACTCCGCCGCCGCCTCCGCCCCTGCCGCAGCCTCCGCCACCGGCACCGTCACGGCCGCCGACGCCGTCGACAAGGCCGGCCGGCGGCTGCACGAGCCGGTCAACGACTGGTTCGACGAGCACGCCCGCGATCTGCCGTGGCGCCGCCCCGAGGCGGGTGCCTGGGGCGTGATGGTCAGCGAGTTCATGCTGCAGCAGACGCCCGTCAACCGTGTCCTGCCGGTCTACGAACAGTGGCTGGCCCGCTGGCCCCGCCCGGCCGACCTGGCCGCCGAGCCGTCCGGCGAGGCGGTACGCGCCTGGGGCCGGCTCGGCTACCCCCGGCGCGCGCTGCGGCTGCACGCCGCCGCCTCGGCGATAAAGGAGCGGCACGGCGGTGACGTGCCGCGCGAGCACGCCCAGCTGCTGGCGCTGCCCGGCGTCGGCGAGTACACCGCGGCCGCCGTGGCCTCCTTCGCGTACGGGCAGCGGCACGCGGTGCTGGACACCAACGTCCGGCGCGTGTTCGCCCGCGCGGTCACCGGCCGCCAGTACCCGCCGAACGCCACCACCGCCGCCGAGCGCAAGCTGGCCCGCGCGCTGCTGCCCGAGGACGAGGCCACGGCCGCGAAGTGGGCGGCGGCCACGATGGAGCTGGGCGCGCTGGTGTGCACGGCGCGCAGCCCGGAGTGCGTGCGCTGCCCGATCGCCGCGCAGTGCGCCTGGCGGCTGGCCGGCTCCCCCGAGCACGAGGGCCCGCCGCGCCGCGTCCAGACGTACGCGGGCACCGACCGCCAGGTGCGGGGCAAGCTGCTGGCCGTGCTGCGCGAGGCGGTCACCCCGGTCCCGCAGGCGCGGCTGGACGCGGTGTGGCACGAGCCGGTCCAGCGGGCCCGCGCCCTGGACGGCCTGGTCGCCGACGGCCTGGTGGAACCCCTCCCGGACGGCCTGTACCGGCTCCCGCTGACCTGACCTGACCCGGCCTGATCCGTCTGGCCTGATCCGTTCTGACCGCTCCGGCCGGGCACGCGGCCCGGCCGGAGCGGGGATCAGCGGGGTGTGACGGCGATGCCCTCCGGCTGGTGGCCGGCGGGCAGGGTGGCCCGGTCCCGCAGGACCGCCGGATTGACGACAGTCACCGTGTCGGACGCCTCGTTCGTGACCCACACCCGGCGTCCGTCCGGGGTGATGGCCACGCCCTGCGGGTTCACGCCGACGGGCACCTTGGCCCGGACGCGGCCGCGGCCGACGTCGGTGATCACCAGTTCGTTGGCCGTCGAGTCGGCGGCGTACAGGCTGCGGCCGTCGGGGCTGACGGCGTTGCCCACGGGCGCCTCGCCGGCGGGCAGCACGTCGACCACCCGGTTCGAGGCCGTACTGATCACCGAGACGGTGCCCGAGCCCGTGTTGGAGACGAAGACCCGGTCGCCCCTGGGCGTGGCGCTGATCCCGCTGGGGAAGTCCCCGACGCGGATGACGCCGACGGCGCGCAGGCCGGGGCTGATGACCGTCACGGTGTCGGAGCCGTTGTCGGTGACGTACGCCCGGCCGCCGGGGACGGTGACGATGCTGTGCGGCATGCGGCCCACGGGCACCTTCGCGATGACCCGGCGGCGCGCCACGCTGACCGCGGTGACGGTGTTCGCGCCGGAGTCCGCGGTCAGCACGCGGGCGCCGTTCCTGCTGGGCACCGCGGCGAAGGGCCGGTCCCCGACCCGGACGGCGGCGCGCACCCGCCGGGTCTCGGTGTCCACGAAGGACACGGTGTCGCTCCTGCTGTCGGCCACGTACGCGGTGTCGCCGTTCGGGGCCGCGCCCACCCCCGTCGGGCCGTTGCCCACAGGGGAGGCGCCCAGCGGCCGGGCCAGCCGGGCGTCGTACGCGGAGAGCGTGTCCGAGCCGGTGTTGGCGGCGAAGGCCAGCACCCGGACCGGGTACCGCGGCCCGGCCGCGCCGCGTGCCCCGGTCAGTCCCGGCGCGTCGTCCGTCCTCCCGGCGTCCCGCACCCCGCAGGTGGCCGTCGGTACGGCCGCGAGCACGAGGAGGACCGCGCACCACCGGCTCCGTGCACGGCGTCCGCGGCGGCCCGGCAGGCCGGGTCTCCTCCGGCCCCTGGTTGCTTCACCGGTCGGCGGGCTGTGGGCGGCGGCGAGGCGGCGCATGACAAAGTGCATCCTTTCGGGCAGAGCGGATGATTCTCCGTCATACGACCACAGAACAGGGCAATGGCATATGCCGGTACCGCCGAATGCCGCGTCCGGTGGAACCCGCCGCCGGGCGGACCCGTCTCCCCCTGTGGAAGGACCTCCCGGCCGCCGCCGTCCCCCGCGAGGAGGAGCCGCGCGGCGCTGTTACACAACCGACGGATTTCCGTGAACTCGCTGTGGGGCAGCCGCACATTGCGCCGCAACACCCCCTCCGTAGCGTCCTCTTCGTGCTGGACAGAGAGACCGTGCACCGACCCGTTCGGCCGGTCCGCGACCACCGGCACGGACAACGTGGGGAACGCAGCAGAGGATCGGAGGCGTCGGTATGGCGACCAGCGGCGGCAAGGTACTGGACTTCGAAGAGTACGTGCGCACCCGGCAGGATGCCCTGCTGCGGAGCGCCCGGCGTCTGGTGCCCGACCCGGTCGACGCCCAGGACCTGCTGCAGACCGCCCTCGTGCGGACGTACGGGCGCTGGGACGGCATCGCCGACAAGTCCCTCGCCGACGCCTACCTGCGCCGCGTCATGATCAACACGCGGACCGAGTGGTGGCGGGCGCGCAAGCTGGAGGAGGTGCCCACCGAGCAGCTCCCGGACGCCAGCGTGGACGACGGCACCGAGCAGCGCGCCGACCGCGCCCTGCTCATGGACATCCTCTCGGTGCTGGCTCCCAAGCAGCGCAGCGTCGTCGTCCTGCGACACTGGGAGCAGATGAGTACGGAGGAGACCGCGGCGGCACTGGGCATGTCCACGGGGACGGTCAAGAGCACGCTGCACCGGGCGCTGGCCCGGCTGCGCCAGGAGCTAGTGAACCGCGAGGCCGACGCGCGCGTACTGGAGCGCGACGACCAGGAGCGGGAGCGGTGCGCGGCCTGACCGGCCGCGGCACGGCCGGCCCGCCGGCCGGCGACGGGTGACAGGCACATGGTGAGCAGGAGCGGTGTGACCAGAGGCGGCGGAGCCGACGGCGGGCCGGCCGGGAAGAAGCGGCCGGCCGCTTCTTCGCGCCTGCCCGCGACCTTGTGGCGCATGGCCGGCACGGCCCTCGCGGGCATCGCCGCGATCGCGCTGCTGCTGGCCGGGTGCGAGACGACCGGTGACGGGGTGCGGTCCGAGGGCTCGGCGGCCGACTCGCCGGTGCCGGCGAGGCCGCGCAGTGCGACGCCGACCCCCTCCCCCTCGTCGTCCGTGGCGTACAAGAAGGTCGACGCGCGGGCGCTGCTGCGCAAGGACCCCGCGGTCGGCGCCGAGGTGAAGAAGACCCTCGCCAAGCCGTGCACGGCCGACGAGTACCCGATCGACGTCACGTACGCCTCGCTGACCGGCGACAAGGCCCCCGACGTCATCATCAACGTGATGACCTGCGCGGACTCCGTCGGCATCGGCTCGTACGTGTACCGCAAGGGCGGCAAGGGCTACGAGAACGTCTTCAGCAACGAACAGCCGCCGGTCTACGCCGGGGTCAACAAGGGCGAGCTGGAGATCACCAAGCAGACCTACGGCACCGGCGACGCCGTCTGCTGCCCCACGGGCGAGGATGTGATGACGTACCACTGGGCGAAGGACCGCTTCAAGGAGTACGCCCGGTACCACACGGACTACAGCAAGACCGGGGACGGCACCGACACGGGCGCCACACCATCGGAGGATTGAGAACACGCATGGCCGAGACCCATGTGCTCTTCGTCGAGGACGACGACGTCATCCGGGAGGCCACCCAGCTCGCGCTGGAGCGCGACGGCTTCCGGGTGACGGCGATGCCCGACGGCCTGTCGGGCCTGGACGCCTTCCGCGCCAGCCGGCCGGACATCGCGCTGCTGGACGTGATGGTGCCGGGCCTGGACGGGGTCAGCCTGTGCCGGCGCATCCGGGACGAGTCCACGGTCCCGGTGATCATGCTGTCCGCGCGCGCCGACTCCATCGACGTGGTGCTCGGCCTGGAGGCGGGCGCCGACGACTACGTCACCAAGCCGTTCGACGGCGCGGTGCTGGTGGCCCGGATACGGGCGGTGCTGCGCCGGTTCGGGCACGCCAGCGGGCCCGACGCGCGCGGCGGGGCCGTCGAGAAGAGCGCGGCGGCCGACGACGGACTGCTGCGCTTCGGCGACCTGGAGGTGGACACCGAGGGCATGGAGGTACGGCGGGCCGGCGAGCCGGTCGCGCTGACGCCGACCGAGATGCGGCTGCTGCTGGAGTTCTCCGACGCGCCGGGCACGGTCCTCTCCCGCGACCGGCTGCTGGAGCGGGTGTGGGACTACGGCTGGGGCGGGGACACCCGGGTCGTCGACGTCCACGTGCAGCGGCTGCGCGGCAAGATCGGCCAGGACCGCATCGAGACGGTCCGCGGCTTCGGCTACAAGCTGAGAGGCTGACCGCGGCGTGGTCGGACTCGCCCTGCGTACGGGACTGCGCTGGAAGCTCAGCGCGGCGATCGCGCTCGTCGGAGCCCTGGTCGCCATCGCGCTGAGCCTCGTCGTGCACAACGCCGCCCGGGTCTCCATGCTCGACAACAGCCGCGACGTGCAGATCGAGCGGCTGAACTTCACCCAGCGGATCTACGAGACCACCAACCGGCTGCAGTTCGGCGCCCAGCTGGACGACCCCAAGCTGCCCAAGGCGCTGCGCGCCGAGGTCGCCGAGGGCCGGCGCGCGACCTACCTGGAGGACAACGGCGAGGCAGCGCCGGAGGTGTGGGCCGCGGCCCCGCTGGACGACGGCCGGGTGCTCTCCCTGCACAACGACTTCCCCGACCGCTTCACCGTCCTGGACGACCTGGACCAGGCGCTGTTCATCGGGTCGATCTCGGTGGTCGCGGCCGGCTGCGCGCTGGGCGTGCTGGTCGGCGGGCGGCTCTCCAAGCGGCTGCGGAAAGCGGCGGCCGCGGCCCGCAAGCTCGCCGAGGGCGACACCTCCGTACGGGTGCGGGACGAGATCGGCGGCCGGGTGCGGGACGAGACGGACGAGCTGGCGCACGCCATGGACGCCATGTCGGACGCGCTGCAGACCCGGATCGAGGCCGAGCGGCGGGTGACCGCCGACATCGCGCACGAGCTGCGTACGCCCGTCACGGGACTGCTCACCGCGGCCGAGCTGCTGCCGCCCGGCCGCCCCACGGAACTGGTACGGGACCGGGCGCAGGCCATGCGGACGCTGGTCGAGGACGTGCTGGAGGTGGCCCGGCTGGACGGTTACGCGGAGCGTGCCGAGCTGCAGGACGTCGACCTGGGCGAATTCGTGCGCCGCCGGGTCCGTGCGCTGGGCCCCGACATCAGGATCGAGGTGCTGCGGGACGCGGAGGTCAGTACGGACCCGCGCCGCCTTGAGCGCATCCTCGGCAACCTCATCGCCAACGCCTCCCGGCACGGCAAGCCGCCGGTGGAGGTCACGGTCGAGGGCCGGGTGATCCGCGTACGCGACCACGGCCCCGGCTTCCCCGAGGCGCTGCTCCGCGAGGGCCCCAGCCGCTTCCGCACCGGCAGCAGCGACCGCTCGGGCCGCGGCCACGGCCTGGGCCTGACCATCGCCGCCGGCCAGGCCAGGGTGCTCGGCGCCCGGCTGACCTTCCGCAACGCGGAGGCCGCTGTGGACGGCACGACCGGCGCCGTCGCCGTCCTCTGGCTCCCCGAGAACGCCCCCACCGCCACCGGCAGCTTCCCGGTCATCCGCCTCCCGGGCCCTGAGGACTGACGGGGCCGGGTGCCGGCACGGGGCGGGCCGGGCGCGCCGGCCGCACGCCCGCGCCGGTCCGGGCGGCGCCGCACCGGGCCGGGCGGCCGGTCAGTACCGCCTCGACGACGACCGCTCGATCCGCTTCTTCCTGACGCGTATCCGGATGCCGAAGCGGAGGAGCAGCAGCGTGCCCACCGCCACGGTCAGCAGCGCGCTCACCGCCACGGCGACCTCGACCGAGAACTGCCCGTTCGGCTCGGTCCCGGCCGGCTCCGCGAGGTGGCGCGCGCACGCCTCGGCGTAGGCCAGCGCCAGGCCCGCCCACGCGCGGAACTGCTCCTCCGTCACGCCGGCCGTGTGCGCCGCCCCCGTCGCGCCCGCGTCCGCCACTCCGACCCGCCAGGTCGCCATCGCCATGGTGACCAGCGTGAGCAGCACGGCCGCCACGGCGTTCGACACCGCCCTGTCCGGTGTCCGTACCCGTTCCCTCTTGCTCTTCATGGCGTGTCCGATCCCCCTGTGGGCGCCCGCGGCGCCCGGATCCGGCGGCCCCGTGCGGGCCGCCGTCACCAGTCCACTCCCCTCGCGCGAGGGGGCAACCCCCGCGGCGCGCTCCGTCCCCGGACCGGCCCCCTCAGCCCTCCACGCAGTCGCCCCAGCTCTTGTCCATGTCGAGCCGCTCGCTGGGCTGGGTCAGGGAGAACCAGTTGCCGGAGTCGTCGCGGAAGATCGCCTCCGTGCCGTACGGACGCTCCTGCGGCTCCTGGAGGAACTCCACGCCCTTGGCCTTCAGCGCGGCGTACTCCGCGTGGATGTCGTCCGTGCGGAGCACCCCGGCGCCCAGCGCGCCCTTGCTGACCAGCTTCTTCAACGCCTCGGCCGACTCCGGGTCCAGGCCCGGCGTGCCCGGCACCATCAGCGTCAGCTCCAGGTCGGGCTGGTCCTTGGCGCCGACGGTCAGCCAGCGCATGCCGTCCTCGCCGCCCATCCGCATGTCGGTGCGGACCTCCAGGCCCAGCTTCTCGGTGTAGAACTCCTTCGCCCGGTCCTGGTCGAGAACCCAGACGGTGGTGATGGAGAGTCCCTTGATCATGATGTGCTCCTGGTGGGATGAGAGAGGTGGGAACGGGCGGGCCGCGGCCGCTCCCACGCGGGCCGGCCGGCTTTTCCGTCCGTCCCCGTCACCGTAGGCAGGCCGCCCGCTACGGCGCTTCTCCGGAATTGCGGTCCTGCGGGCCGGGGTCCTGCGCGGCCCGGCCCTGCGGGCCGCGGTCCTCCAGGCTCTTGAAGCCGCCGGACCACAGGAGGGCGTAACAGCCCGGTATGAGCGCGGTGCCGCGGCCGACGTGCCGGTCGCGGTACGCGCTCGGCGAGAGGCCGGTCTGCTTCTTGAAGGTCGCCGAGAAGGTGCCCAGGCTCGCGAAGCCGACCAGCGTGCAGATCTCCGTGACGGACAGGTCGGCCGTGCGCAGCAGCTCCTCGGCGCGCTCGATGCGGCGCCGGCTGAGGTACTGGCCGGGCGTGAGGCCGTAGACCGCCTTGAAGGCGCGGACGAAGTGGAAGCGGGAGTAGCCGGCGTGCGCCGCCACCGCGTCCAGGTCGAGCGGCTCGGCCCAGTCGCGGTCCATCGCGTCCTTGGCCAGGCGCAGCTGCCGCAGATGGGCGAGGCGCGCGGAGCCGGGTGCACTGTCCACGCTCCGATGCTGGCACGCGCCACTGACAACGGCCCCGGCACCGAGGACCGGTGCCGGGGCCGTACATGGCGTTGTAGCAGGTCAGACGCCCTGCGGCAGCTCTTCCTTCGCGGCCGGGGCGGCGTCCTGCTGCGCCTCGGCGGCCGGCTTGGCCGCCGGGCCGCCGCGCAGCGGCACCTCCTTGAGGAACCAGGCCGCGAGGAAGCCGAGCACGCTGATGGCGGCGCCGCACAGGAAGACCAGGTGGGTGCCGTCGGCGACCGCGTGCAGGTACGCGTCCTTCAGCGGGGCCGGGAGCTTCGCCAGCCCGCCGGGATCGAGCTGCGCGCCGCCCGCCATGGCCTTGCCGCCGGCCGCGCCGACCCGCTCGGCCATGGTGTTCTGCACCTGGTGGGTGAAGAGCGCGCCGAAGATCGCCACGCCGAAGGAGCCACCGATCGTCCGGAAGAGCGTGGCGGAGGACGAGCCGACGCCCATGTCCTTCATCTCGACGCTGTTCTGCGCGATCAGCATGGTGGTCTGCATCAGGAAGCCCATGCCGGCGCCCAGGACGGCCATGAAGACGCCCGAGGTGAAGCGGCTGGTGCCGGTGTCCATCAGGGACAGCAGGAAGAGGCCGGCGGTGATCAGCGCGCCGCCGCCCACCACGAAGACCTTGTACCGGCCGCTGCTGGTGGTGATCCGGCCCGCGACCAGCGAGACGGCCATCATCGCCAGCAGCATCGGCAGGAGCAGCAGCCCGGAGTTGGTGGCCGAGGCGCCCTGGACGGTCTGCTGGAAGAGCGGCAGGAAGGTCATCGACCCGAACATCACGAAGCCGACCAGGAAGCCGATCAGGGTGACGAGCGAGAAGTTGCCGTTGCGGAAGATGTGCAGCGGCAGGACCGGCTCGCTGACCTTCCGCTCGACCAGGACGAACGCGGCGAGGGAGACCACGCCGAGCGCGCCGAGGCCCACGATCTGCGCCGACAGCCAGTCGTACTCCGTACCGCCCCAGGTGGTGATCAGGACGAGCGCGGTGATGCCGACGGTGAGCAGCGCGGCGCCCACGTAGTCGATGCGTGCCTCGGTCCGCTTCTTCGGCAGGTGCAGCACGGCCACGATCATGGCCAGGGCCACCGCGCCGAGCGGCAGGTTGATGTAGAAGCTCCAGCGCCAGCCGAGGTGGTCGGTGATCGTGCCGCCGACGAGCGGGCCGCCGATCATGGCGATGGCCATGACGCCGGCCATCATGCCCTGGTACTTGCCGCGCTCGCGGGGCGGCACCAGGTCGCCGATGATCGCCATGACGCCGACCATCAGACCGCCGGCGCCCAGGCCCTGGACGGCGCGGAAGGCGATGAGCTGGCCCATGTCCTGGGCCATGCCGGAGAGCGCCGAGCCGATCAGGAACAGCACGATGGACGCGAGGAAGACGCCCTTGCGTCCGTACATGTCGCCGAGCTTGCCCCAGATGGGCGTGGAGGCTGCGGTGGCGAGCGTGTAGGCGGTGACCACCCAGGAGAGGTGGTCGAGGCCGCCGAGCTCGCCGACGATCGTCGGCATCGCGGTGCCCACGATCATGTTGTCGAGCATCGCGAGCAGCATCGCGATCATCAGTGCGAAGAGCACCACGCGGACGCTCGCCGGCTGTCTGCCGCCGGAGTCCGTCGGTGCGGCGGCCTGGGTTGCGGCCATCACTCCCCCGTTCCAGATACTTACTTACTTGCCGCCCGGCAAGTTTGGTGACGAGGGGGAAGGTAAGGGATGTACTTGCCGGGCGTCAAGTAAGTTTTGCCCGGCCCCGCCTGACCAGGGATAGCCTGCGGGCACCGGAGCACCGACGAGGTAGGAGAGCACCATGGGCACAGCACGCGCGCGCAGGGGGAACACCCGGCAGCGCATTCAGGACGTGGCCCTGGACCTCTTCGCCCAGCAGGGGTACGAGAAGACCTCACTGCGCGAGATCGCCGAGCAGCTGGACGTCACCAAGGCGGCGCTGTACTACCACTTCAAGACCAAGGAAGACATCGTCATCAGCCTCTTCGAGGACCTGGCCAGGCCCTGCGACGAGCTGATCGAGTGGGCCGCGGGCAGGCCGCGCACGCTGGAGACGAAGCAGGAGGTCGTCCGCCGCTACAGCGAGGCGCTGCGCGACGCGGCCCCGCTCTTCCGCTTCATGCAGGAGAACCAGGCCACCGTCCGCGACCTCAGCGTCGGCGAATCGTTCAAGGAACGGATGCTGACGATGATCGGCCTGCTCAAGGAGCCGGAGGCCGAGCTGAAGGATCAGGCGCGCTGCATCACCGCACTGGTGTCGCTGCACGCCGGCATGTTCGCCATGCAGAACGTCGAGGGCGACCCCGAGGAAAAGCGCACGGCCATCCTCGAGGTCGCCCTCGAATTGGTCACCGCGGCGAATGCCGGGTCACCACGGGATTGAGTTGTGTCCTGCCGCGGCTCAGACGTCCACGTGCTCGCCGCGGAGGTACTTCACCGGCTCGATACCGGTGCCGTAGTCCGGGCCGGTACGGACCTCGAAGTGCAGGTGCGGGCCGGTCGAATTGCCGGTGCTGCCGGAAAGGGCGATCTTCTGCCCGGCGGAGACCTTCTGGCCCACCTGGACCTGGATCTTCGAAAGGTGCGCGTACTGCGTGTACGTATGCGGCCCGTGCTTGATCACAATGGCGTTGCCGTACGCCGGGCCGTCACCGCCGCCGTTCGGGCCCGCCTTCACGACGGTGCCCTCGTGCGCGGCCTTCACCTCGGTACCCGTGGGCACCACGAAGTCCTGGCCACTGTGGCGGTGCGACCAGTGGCTGCCGGCCAGGCCGAACTTCTCGCCGATGCCGTACTTGTCCACCGGCTTCTCCCAGCCGTTGGTCTTCTGCAGCTGCCGCTGGGCCCGCTCATGGCGGTCGGCGGCGGCCTTGGCACGGTCGGCCGCGGCCTTCTTCTCCGCGTCGACCGCCTTCTTCTGCGCGTCGGCCTGCGCGTGCACCGTGCTCGCCACGTCCGTGGAAAGGGCCTGGAGCGCGCCGCCGTCCATCGCCGAAGCAGCACCGGCACCCAGCGCGAGGGAGGCGCCCATGCCGGCCACCAGAACGGCGGCGCGGGTACGCAGGGCGGGCTTCTTCGAATACCGGGTGAGGGAGAACTTCGACATGCGGGAATTACCTCCGAAAGAAAAGACGCCCGGCCGGGACCAACCGGGATCGCCATTCCTTGGTAACCGCCGCTCGCGGGCCTGCCAAGAAGCCTTTCTACTACCCGACGCCGTACCGACAGCCGCGGGAATTGGCCCCTTGCGCTACCCGCCCCGCGCGCTTCAAAACATCTCCCGGGCCGTCCTTCCGGCACGGCTTTCCCGGCCCGGATTCCGCCGCCACCAGGCATTCCCTTGATCCTCGACTTCTCCGCCGCAGGTCCTTCCCACCCCCCTGCCGAAAGTCCCACACCACCCGGGAAAGGCGTCCCGCAGCACTGCCCGGCGCCTTTCCTATCGCCTTTAGTAGGCCCGGAATCCGCTGTGCGGCATGTCACCGAACCCCCCGATACACCCGCTTTGCGCGAGGCCCTTGGTATGTCCGTTTCGGGACCAAGGGCCTGTGATCCGGGTAACCTGAAAAGCGCATTCGGCCGGCATACGCGGAGGGGGAGGGCCGGGCATGGACCCAGTGGCGCTCGGGACCAGGCTGGCGTCGTCCGCCGTGGCACCGCTCGTGAAGAAGCTCTTCGTGAAGGAGGGACCGGGCGCGGGGCTGGTGGACAAGCCGGTACGGGTCTCGGCCCTGGTGTCGTTCACGGGCGGGAAGCGCACGCTCACCGAGGGGGACCTGCGGAAGATCGCCGAGGAGCTGGTGGCGCGCGCCGTGCGGGCCGCGGGCCCCGGGGAGCGGCCCGTCGCCGACGCCGAGGAGGCCGCCGTCGCCGACGCGCTCGCCCGCACCCTGCACGCCCTCGGCGAGCTGACCATGGACGACGTGCAGGCCGTGCGGCTGGGCGCCCCGGAGCTGGCCCGGCAGCTGCGGCAGCAGGCCGGCGCGGCACCGCCCGGCGCGCTCTCGCAGGACGCGGAGCAGCTGTACGACGCCCTGCTCGGCGTCGCCTGCCTGCACATCGTGCACTTCTTCACCCAGCGCTCCACGTTCGTCGCGCGCACCCTCGTCGAGCAGAGCCGCAGCCTCGACCGGCTCGTCGCGCTGATGGACGAGGTCCTGGCCCGCCATCCGTCGCCCCGAGCCGCTGACACCGCCTTCGAGCGGGACTACCTGGCGTACCTCGGCAGGAAGCACGGCCGGCTCACGATCTACGGCATCGACCTGGCGCATTCGCCGGACCGGTGGCCGCTGGACGCGGCGTACCTGAGCCTGCAGGCGACGTACGGGGAGCAGGCGGCGGCGCCGGACGCCGACGGCCCGTACGACGGCCTGCCCGGTCTCCCCGACCCGCCCGCCTCCCCGGTCCGCGCCGACCAGGCGCTCGCCGGGCACCACCGCGTCCTGCTGCGCGGCGTCGCCGGCTCGGGCAAGAGCACGCTGGTCCAGTGGCTCGCCGTCTCCTGCGCTTCGGCGGCCGGCGCCGCGGCGCTGCCGCACCTCTACGGGCGCATCCCCTTCGTACTGCCGCTGCGGACGCTCCAGCGCGCCGGGGACGGCCTCCCCACGCCGGACCGCTTCCTCGCGGCCGTCGGCTGCCCGGTGTCCGGCGCACAGCCGGACGGCTGGGCGCACCGGGTGCTGGCGAGCGGCCGGGGGCTGGTCCTCGTGGACGGCCTGGACGAGATACCGGAGCGGGAGCGCGACCGGACCCGGCGGTGGCTGCGCGACCTCCTCGACGCGTTCCCCCACAACCTGTGGATGGTGACCTCGCGCCCCTCCGCCGTCCGCGAGGACTGGCTCGCGGCCGACGGCTTCACCGAGCTGACGCTCGCCCCGATGAGCCGGGACGACGTGGCCGCGTTCATCGGCCGGTGGCACGCGGCGGCCCGCGTCGAGGCGCCGGCGGACGAGGACCGGCTCGCCGCGTACGAGCAGTCGCTGCTGCACGCCGTACGCACCAAGCAGGACCTGGGGCGGCTGGCCACCAACCCCCTGATGTGCGGGCTGGTCTGCGCGCTCCACCGCGACCGGCGCGGCTACCTGCCGCACGGCCGCAAGGAGCTGTACGACGCGGCGCTGACGATGCTGCTGTCGCGCCGCGACCGGGAACGGGACATGGGCGGCCCGGACGGCATCGAGCTGAGCGACGAGCCGCAGATCCAGCTGCTGCAGCGGCTCGCGTACTGGCTCATCCGCAACGGCCGGACGGAGCTGGACCGGGACCACGCGGAGCGCATCATCGCGGACGCGCTGCCCGCCGTGCCCGCGGCGGCGGCCCAGGGCGACGCCGCCGCCGTCTTCCGGCACCTGCTGCTCCGCAGCGGGCTGCTGCGCGAACCGGCGCCCGGCGCGGTCTCCTTCGTGCACCGCACCTTCCAGGACTACCTGGGCGCGCGGGCCGCCGTCGAGGAGTGGGACATCGGGCTGCTGACCGCCCATGCGCACGACTCCCAGTGGGAGGACGTGATCCGGATGGCGGTGGCGCACGGGCGGCCGCGCGAACGCGCCGAGATCCTGCGCGAGTTGCTGGCCCGCGCGGACGCCGCGAGCGGCCCGGACGAGCGCGCGGTACGCATTCGCATCCGGCTGCTGGCCCTGGCCTGCCTGGAGCACGCCTCGGAGCTGGACCCGGCGGTCCGTACGGCCGTTGAGGAACGCACGGCGGAGCTGCTGCCGCCCCGCTCCACGGAGGAGGCCCGGGAACTGGCGGCCGCGGGGCCACTGGTCCTGGAACTGCTCCCGGGGCCCGAGGGGTTGAGCGAGGACGAAGCGGTGGCGGTCACGGTCGCGGCCTCGAACGTGGAGTCGGAGCGCGCCCTGCCGGTACTGGCCCGCTTCCGGGACCACCGGGCGATCCGGATCCGCTCCCAACTGGTCTGGGCCTGGCACCGGTTCGACGCGGAGCGGTACGCGGACGAGATCGTCCGGCACCTGGACCCGGACGAGCTGATGTACTCGGTCCACACCGACGAACACCTGCGGCTGCTGCGCGGGATGGGCGGACGCGAGCGGATCGACGTCCGGAGCAGGGTGACCCAGGACGCACTCGCGACGTACGCGCACGAGGCCGGTGCCACCTTCCTCCGCATCGAGGCCAACGACATCCACGGCCTCGGCTTCCTCCGGGACACGCCGCGGCTCACGCAGCTGACCCTTTACGACACCCCGCGCGTCTCCGACCTCTCGCCGCTCGCCGGCCTGCCTCTGAAGTGGCTCGGCCTGTTCCACCTCACCCGGCTCCGGGACCTGCGCCCCGTTGCCACACTGTCCGGGCTCACCAGCCTCATGGTCCATCTGCCGAAGATCCCCTGGAGCCCCGACGACCTGCCGAAGGACGCCCCGCTCCAGAGCCTCCGGCTGGGCGGCACCGCGGCCCACGACTGGTCCGGGCCGCTCGCCGTGCGGGCGTGGCCGGAGCTGCGGACCCTGCTGCTCGACTCCCGGGCGTGCCCGAGGGACGCCGCGGGCTGGGCGGCGATCGCGGCGCTGGAGTCGCTCAGGCACCTCAGCGTGGACGCCGACTGCCTCGACACCTGCCCGGCCGGACTCACGATGCCCGGTCTGGCGTCGCTGCGGCTCTTCGACCCCACGGGAGAGAGCACCGACGAGGCCGTCGTCGCACGCCACTTCCCCCACCTGGAAACGCTCGACGTCGTCCGGCCGCTGTGACGTCACGGCCCCTCACAACCCCGTCCCGCTCCCCTACCCTGAGCCCCGAAAGCGTCCCGAGCGCCCACCAGTTACCGGGGGACAGCACCGCATGGATCCCACGACCGCCGCCGCCCGTCTCGTCCCCGGCCTCGTCGGGCCGCTCGTCAGAACGCTGTTCGTGAGCGCGGAGGAGGACCCTGCGGCGGGCGTGGCGGACGACCGGCCGGTGCCGGTGGCCCGGCTCGTCGCCTTCCGCGGGGAGAAGCCGGCGCTCACCGAGGAGGGCCTCGAACGGCTGGCCGGGCGCCTGGTGGCCACGGCGGCGCCCGACGAGGGGGCGTTCCGGCCGGTGGCCGGCGCGCTGGCCCGTACGCTCGGCGCGCTCGCCACCACGGAGCTGGACGACTGGCAGGCCGTACGGCTGCGGCCCGCCGACTTCGCGCAGCGCATGCGCGCCGCGGCGCCGGACGCGGAGCACGGCCTGACGGCCGGCGGCCGGGCGCTACACCGGGCCGTGCTCGACGTGGTGGCCGTGCACATCCTGCGCTTCTTCACGCTGCGCTCGGACTTCGTGGCCCGCACCCTGCCGGAGGAGACCCGGCGGCTGGCGGACCTGGCGGCGGGCGGGGACGGCACCGCAGCGGACGGCCCGGCCACCGCAGGGGCCGTCCCGGACGAGCCGGCCACGGACGGCCCGGCCACCGGCGCTGCGCCCCCGTACGACGCCGCCGCGGCCGAGGCCGCCTTCGAGGCGCGGTACGCGCGGGACCTCACCGTGCTCCACGACCACCTCACGATCTTCGGCATCGACCTCGCGCACTCGCCGGACAGCTGGCCGCTGGACGCGGCCTACCTGGGCCTCCAGTGCGAGCGCGGTGAGCCCGAGCGGTCCGGTCCGGCGGCCGGCGAGCGCCCGGACGCCGGCCGGCAGGCCCCGCCCGTCCCGGCCGAACAGGCACTGGCCGGGCTGGACAAGGCGCTCGTACGCGGCGTCGCGGGGTCGGGCAAGACGACCCTGCTGCAGTGGCTCGCGGTCGCCACCGCGCGCGACGAGCTGCCGTCGGCGCTGAGCGGGGAGCTGTCCGGCCGGGTGCCGTTCCTGCTGCCCGTACGCCGCTTCGCCTCGCACTCCGGCATCCCCACCCCCGACGGCTTCCTGGCGGCCATGGCCCACCCGGCGGCGGACGCGCAGCCGCCCGGCTGGGCGGAGCGGGTGCTGCGGGCGGGCCGGGGGCTGCTCCTCGTGGACGGCGTGGACGAGGCGCCGGAGGACGACCGCGAGGTGCTGCGGACGCGGCTGCGGGAGTGGGCGGACCGGTACCCCGGCAACGTCTGGGTGGTGACCTCACGGCCCTCCGCCGTGCCCGAGGACTGGCTGTCCGCCGACGGCTTCACCGAGCTGCGGCTGGCGCCGATGAGCCGCGAGGACGTCGCGGCGTTCATCCAGCGCTGGCACCGCGCCGCTGCCCAGCAGTCCCCCGCCGACCTGGACCGCCTCGGGCACTACGAACGCACGCTGCTGAACGCCGTGCGCATCACCCGCGACCTCGGGCGGCTGGCCACCAATCCGCTGATGTGCGGGCTGCTGTGCGCGCTCCACCGCGACCGCCGCGGCTACCTCCCGCACGGCCGCAAGGAGCTGTACGACGCGGGCCTGTCGATGCTGCTGGAGCGGCGGGACCGGGAACGGGCGATGGTGGCCACCGACGCCATCGACCTGCCCCGGCAGCCGAAGATCCAGCTGCTTCAGCGGCTGGCGCACTGGATGCTGGTCAACGGGCGGTCCGAGATGGACCGGGACGTCGCCGTCGGCACCCTCGCGCGGCATCTGCCCGCCATCCCCGACGCGGCGCGCCAGGGCGACGCCGAGGACGTCTACCGGCACCTGCTGAACCGCACCGGGCTGCTGCGCGAGACGACGCCGGGCACGGTGGACTTCGTGCACCGCACGTTCCAGGACTACCTGGCAGCGCGGGCCACCGTGCAGCAGCACGACTTCCCCCTGCTGCTGGACCACGCACACCACACCGAGTGGGAGGACGTCATCCGGATGGCCGTCGCGCTCGCCCGGCCCGACGAGTGCGCCCAGGTGCTGAACGGCCTGCTGGCGCCGCACCCGGGCGTGAAGGCCGCGGAGGCCCGGCACCGCAAGCTGCTGGCCGCCGCCTGCCTGGAGCACGCCACCGAGCTGGATCCGGAGGTCCGGGCACGTGTCCAGCGCTTCACTCGCGACATGATGCGGCCGACGACGCCGGCCGCGGCCCGCGCGCTGGGCTGGATCGGGCCGATCGTCCTGGAGATGCTGCCGGACCCGGCCACGGCCGACAACAACGAGGCGTACCTGCTGGCGCTCACCGCCACCTCCATCGGCGACGACATGGCGATCGACTACCTCACGGGGCTGCGGGAGCGGCCGCACCTGGACGTACGGGCGCAGCTGGCGAGCGCCTGGCGGAAGTACGACACCGAGCGGTACGCCCGCGAGATCATCGCCCATCTCGACGACGCCGAGCTGTACTTCCCCGTCTCCGACCTGGAGGAGCTGCACGCGCTGCGCCGGCTGGGCGGCCGGCCGCACCTCCAGATCGCCGGGCGGTTCACGCCCGACCAGCTCATCGAGGGCATCGTCGCCGAGCCGCTGACCCGGCTGTGGCTCTCCTACGACCTGGGCGTCCCGATGGACTGGCTGGCCGCCTTCCCCCGCCTGGAGACCCTCCTCATCGGGAGCCGCCTCCCCCGCCCGGCCGGCATCCCGGAGGGCATCGAGGTGGTGGAGCTGTAGCGGCCGGCGGCCGCCGGAAAACGCCGCTGCCCCGGAACCACGAGGTGGTTCCGGGGCAGCGGACTGAGGCGCGCGCTTACGCGTCCTTGTTCAGGTTCGGGCCCGAGCCGCCGGTGGCGGACTCGATCGGCGGGGCGTCGGGCAGGGCCGACTTCTCCTCGCCGCGGAAGGTGAACTTGGCGTTCTCCCCCTCGCCCTCGATGTCGACGACCACGATGTGGCCGGGACGCAGGTCGTTGAAGAGGATCTTCTCCGACAGGGCGTCCTCGATCTCGCGCTGGATCGTCCGGCGCAGCGGGCGGGCGCCCAGCACCGGGTCGTAACCGCGCTTGGCGAGCAGCTTCTTGGCCTCGGTGCTGAGCTCGATGCCCATGTCCCGGTCCTTGAGGCGCTCGTCCACCTTGGCGATCATCAGGTCGACGATCTGGATGATGTCGTCCTCGGTGAGCTGGTGGAAGACCACGGTGTCATCGACACGGTTGAGGAACTCGGGGCGGAAGTGCTGCTTGAGCTCTTCGTTGACCTTGTTCTTCATCCGCTCGTAGCCGGTCTTCACGTCGCCCTGGGCCGCGAAGCCCAGGTTGAAGCCCTTGGAGATGTCCCGGGTGCCGAGGTTCGTCGTCATGATGATGACGGTGTTCTTGAAGTCCACGACCCGGCCCTGGGAGTCGGTCAGGCGACCGTCCTCCAGGATCTGCAGCAGCGAGTTGAAGATGTCCGGGTGGGCCTTCTCGACCTCGTCGAAGAGGACCACGGAGAACGGCTTGCGGCGGACCTTCTCGGTCAGCTGGCCGCCCTCTTCGTAGCCCACGTAGCCGGGGGGCGAACCGAAGAGCCGGGAGACCGTGTGCTTCTCGCTGAACTCCGACATGTCGAGGGAGATCAGCGCGTCCTCGTCGCCGAAGAGGAACTCGGCGAGCGTCTTGGACAGCTCGGTCTTACCGACACCGGACGGGCCCGCGAAGATGAACGAACCGCCGGGGCGCTTCGGGTCCTTCAGGCCGGCACGCGTACGCCGGATGGCCTGCGAGAGCGCCTTGATGGCGTCCTTCTGGCCGATGACGCGCTTGTGCAGCTCGTCCTCCATGCGGAGCAGCCGCGAGGACTCCTCCTCGGTGAGCTTGAAGACCGGGATGCCGGTGGCGGTCGCGAGGACCTCGGCGATCAGCTCGCCGTCGACCTCGGCCACGACGTCCATGTCGCCGGCCTTCCACTCCTTCTCCCGCTTCGCCTTAGCGGCCAGGAGCTGCTTCTCCTTGTCGCGCAGGCCCGCGGCCATCTCGAAGTCCTGCGAGTCGATCGCGGACTCCTTCTCCCGGCGCACGTCGGCGATCTTCTCGTCGAACTCGCGGAGGTCCGGCGGCGCGGTCATCCGGCGGATGCGCATCCGGGAGCCGGCCTCGTCGATCAGGTCGATCGCCTTGTCCGGCAGGAAGCGGTCGGAGATGTACCGGTCGGCCAGCTGGGCGGCCTGGACCAGCGCCTCGTCCGTGATCGAGACCCGGTGGTGGGCCTCGTAGCGGTCGCGCAGGCCCTTGAGGATCTCGATGGTGTGCGGCAGCGACGGCTCCGCGACCTGGATGGGCTGGAAGCGGCGCTCCAGGGCCGCGTCCTTCTCCAGGTGCTTGCGGTACTCGTCGAGCGTGGTCGCACCGATGGTCTGCAGCTCGCCGCGGGCCAGCATCGGCTTGAGGATGCTGGCGGCGTCGATCGCGCCCTCGGCGGCGCCCGCACCGACCAGGGTGTGCAGCTCGTCGATGAACAGGATGATGTCGCCGCGGGTGCGGATCTCCTTGAGCACCTTCTTCAGGCGCTCCTCGAAGTCACCGCGATACCGCGAGCCGGCGACCAGGGCACCCAGGTCGAGGGTGTAGAGGTGCTTGTCCTTGAGGGTCTCGGGCACCTCGCCCTTGACGATGGCCTGGGCCAGGCCCTCGACGACCGCCGTCTTGCCGACGCCGGGCTCGCCGATGAGGACCGGGTTGTTCTTCGTACGCCGGGACAGCACCTGCATGACCCGCTCGATTTCCTTCTCGCGCCCGATGACCGGGTCGAGCTTGGACTCGCGAGCGGCCTGCGTGAGGTTGCGGCCGAACTGGTCCAGGACGAGCGAGGTCGAGGGGGTGCCCTCGGCCGGACCGCCGGCGGCGGCCGTCTCCTTGCCCTGGTAACCGGAGAGCAGCTGGATGACCTGCTGCCGCACCCGGTTCAGATCGGCGCCCAGCTTCACGAGGACCTGGGCGGCGACGCCCTCGCCCTCGCGGATCAGGCCGAGCAGGATGTGCTCGGTGCCGATGTAGTTGTGACCGAGCTGAAGGGCCTCGCGGAGCGACAGCTCCAGGACCTTCTTCGCACGGGGGGTGAAGGGAATGTGACCGGACGGGGCCTGCTGGCCCTGGCCGATGATCTCCTCCACCTGCTGGCGGACCGCCTCGAGCGAAATCCCGAGGCTCTCCAGGGCCTTAGCGGCGACACCCTCACCCTCGTGGATCAGGCCCAGGAGAATGTGCTCGGTGCCGATGTAGTTGTGGTTGAGCATCCGGGCTTCTTCCTGAGCCAGGACGACAACCCGCCGCGCGCGGTCGGTGAACCTCTCGAACATCGTTAATCGCTCCTCAGAGCGGTCAGGCAGTTAGGGGTCGGTCCCCTCCCTGTCCTTCCGCATGCTAGTCCCGCGGGGCGGGACAGCTCATTCCAACTGCCGACACCCGTCCTTGGCCTCCTGCCCCGAACAGCCGACATCTGCTCCAACCCGATGGTGCGAGACGATGTTCCCGCAGGCCAGGCATATACGCCCCATGCCAGTACGCCCATGGCGAACGCGGCCGCTCCCGACACGCGCGCGCTCATGCCGCGATCCCCGCGAACATCCCGCTCATCGCTGCGATTCATCGTCCCTCCCCTCGCGGAAAGTCTTACCCGCTGCCTCTGACAGTCCATCCGCGCGGCCCGCCCAGCTCCGCTACGGGCGAACACCCTTGCGCCGATTTACGCGTCCGTACGCCTGCCCTATACCCACCGGCAAACACGCTACGTGCACAACGTCGAACTCAGCGTAACTTCTGAGTCTTCTGGGAGTTGCACCGGTCATGGCCCTCGCGCTCCCGCGCCCCCGCGCACCGCTGCACGCCGCAGGCTCCGCCGCGCGGCGGTGGTACGAGCAGGCGCTGGGCTGGCCGACGGACGACGGCACGCCGCTCCGGCTGCGGACGGGAATCCGCTTCGACGTCCTGGAGATGCCCGCGGACGCGGGCTTCGCCACGCTGCGCCGTGCGGGCCGCACGGGCCCCGTCGCGCTCGGCAGGGGCGAACGGCCCGGAGACGGCCTTCCAGAGCCCGGAGAACCGGTTCTGCGCATCCTGGTGGCCGCGGGCGCGGCAGAGGAGCTGCCCGGGGTGCTGGAGTGGCTGGAGTGGGGCTCGGTGGACCTGGAGCTGACCGCTCTCGGCTCCGGTGACCTGATGCCCGCGCCACCACCGGTGGCGCCCCGGCCGTCGGCCGCGCGGGGCGGTACGACGCCGGTCCTGGCAGCGGGGCCCGGGCTGCCTGCGGGGGCCGGTCCGTGGGGGGCCGCTTGGGTACGGCCTCCGGAGCCGGGCCGCGATGTCGAGGCGACGCTGCCCTCCACGGGGAGCGGGGCAGGCCTCGGGGGCGGTGGTGGGGTTCCCCGTACGTCACGTATGGGGCGCGCCCCCGACCTCGTACGGCTCGTGAGCGTGGCGGCAACGGAATGCCACCGAGCACGGTTGCTGCGCGCAGGAAAAGGTCGAGCGGATCGCTTCCGCGGTGATCAGCCGTTGGCCTTCTCGTACGCCTCACGGACCGTCGCGGGGACACGGCCGCGGTCGTTGACCTCGTAGCCGTTCTCCTTGGCCCACTTACGGATCTCAGCGGTGTCCTTGTTCCCGGAGGAAGCGGCACGCGCCTTGCCACGGCCGCTCGCGGCACGACCGGTACGGCGGCCGGCCTTCACGAACGTCTCAAGGGCTTCGCGCAGCTTCTCCGCGTTGCCGGCGCTGAGGTCGATCTCATAGGACTTACCGTCGAGCGCGAACGTCACCGTCTCGTCCGCCTCGCCACCGTCGAGGTCGTCGACAAGAAGAACCTGAACCTTCTGTGCCACCGGTTTCCCTTTCATCGAATGTGGATTACGACGGAAAGCAAACCGCTTTTCCGGGAAAAACACAAACCCCCGGGTCGGGTTCAGATGCGGCAGCTCCGGGGAACAGCGCGATCGACAGCTATGAGATAGGGGCGCGATTCGGACATAGAACGCTGATCACAGGTGCAGAAGCATGCGGCTGTTGCCTAGGGTGTTGGGCTTCACTCGTTCGAGACCGAGGAACTCGGCGACGCCCTCGTCATAGGAACGCAGCAGCTCGCTGTAGACATCACCGTCGACCGGAGTCTCACCGATCTCCACGAAGCCGTGCTTGGCGAAGAAGTCGACTTCGAAGGTCAGACAGAAAATACGGCGCACTCCCAGCCAGCTTGCGGTACGCAGCAGCTTGTCCAGGACCTGGTGGCCCACGCCGGCGCCCTTGAGCTGCGGGGCCACGGCGAGGGTGCGGACCTCCGCGAGGTCCTCCCACATGACGTGCAGGGCGCCGCAGCCCACGACCTCGGCGTCCTCGTCGCGCTCGGCCACCCAGAACTCCTGGATGTCCTCGTAAAGCGTGACGGTGGCTTTGTCGAGCAGGATCCCGTCACGCGAGTAGGAGTCGATGAGGCGGCGTACGGCGGGCACATCGGCGGTGCGGGCCCGGCGCACGGTGACGCCATTCGATAGTGGTGGCATGCAAGGGACGCTATCGTTCCGACTCCGGGGGTCCGGCGCCGGGTTCCTGGACTTCCTCGGGGGCTCCCGCCTGTACGACGCGCATGGCATCACGGAGCGCCTGCCGCTGTTCCTGCGACATCATCCCGAAGAAGGCGACGAGGGCGGCCGCGGGGTTGTCGCTGACCGACCACGCTTCGTTCATCAGTGCGGCCGAGTAGGCGGCGCGAGTGGAGACCGCCTCATATCTATAGGCGCGGCCTTCCGCTTCTCGCCGCACCCAGCCCTTCTGGTGAAGGTTGTCCAATACGGTCATCACGGTGGTGTACGCGATGGACCGTTCCTTCTGCAGATCTTCCAGGACTTCCCGAACGGTTACCGGCCGGTTCCACTGCCAGACCCGCGTCATGACGGCATCTTCCAGTTCACCCAAACGTCTCGGCACACGAGAACAATAGTGGGAGATGTCCAGAATGCCGCGTGTTGACGGGGGCGCGCGACCGATTCCTCACAGAAAAGACGTACGGCCCGGGATGTGCAATCCCGGGCCGTACGTCACATTCGCGTGGCCCGCGGGCCGGAGCGGACCCGTACGGTCCGCCGTCCCTCAGGCGCCGTGCGCGCGGGGCTCCTGGCGGGCGGCCTCGGCGTTCTGGAGGACCGCGTCCACGGCGGCGTCCTCCTTGGCCTTGTTCGCGCCGCCCTGGCTCTTGATCATCGTCACGATGACTGCGGTGAAGGCGACGGCCATCACGACAGGGGGAAGCAGAGCGGACACGTAATCCATGACGAGGGCCTCCTTGTGCGACGAGACTTCCAGAGTACGCGCAGCGCTCAGGCGGTCCGGGCCGCGGGGGGCGGGGTGGGTCTGCGGCGCGGCGGGAAGACCTCGCCGGGCGTGGGCACCGGCCGGTCGCCGCGGCGGCCCGGACGCGGCCCGGCGGGACCGGGCTGCGCGGGCTTCGGCGCCGGCTGCGGCTGGGCCGGGCGCTCCGGCTCGTCGGCCGCCCGGCCGCCGGGGAGCGCGCGCAGCCGGGTCCGCGCGGAGCGCTCGGCGATCTGCTCGCAGCGGCGCAGCAGATCGGCACGGCGGGCCCGCTCGGCCGGGCCGACGGCCGGCGAGCGCAGCACGCGCAGCGCCGCGAGGTCGTCGGAGCCGGGCACGTACCCGGCCGCCAGGGCCTCCTGGAGGCGCTCCAGGTAGCCGTGAGCGGAGCCGGGGAGGGCCTCGCGGTACCGGGCGAGGTCGGCGAGCAGGAAGGCGCGCAGCCGCCCGCCCTCGCGCTCCGCCTCGTCCAGCGCCTCGGCGAGCCGGAGGCAGTCCCGGACCTCTTCGGTGCGCCGCGGATCGCGGGAGGCGGGTACGGAGCCGGCGGGTGCGGGGGCGGGAAGGGGCTTGAGGGCGGCGGCGAGGGCGCGGCGGAGCACGCGCAGTTCGTCCGCGCTGAACGCCATGCCGCCGCGGAATCCGTATGGCGTGGGCATGGCCCGACTTTAATTACTAAACGGACAAAAACCCCGGTATTTGGCATTTCCGGGTGCGGCGCGCAAGGCGCCCCGGTAAAGCCCCCGAGGGGGCACCGGGGCGCAGCGCTTCACTGCCGCCCGACGTTCCGCTCGTACACCAGGCGCAGCCCGATGAGGGTGAGCCAGGGCTCATGCATGTCGATCGTGGAGGACTCGCCCAGCACCATCGGGGCCAGCCCGCCCGTGGCGATCACGGTCACGTCCTCGGGGTCGTCGGCCAGCTCCCGCGCCATCCGCTGCACGACGCCGTCGACCTGCCCGGCGAAGCCGTAGAGGATGCCGGACTGCATGGCCTCGACGGTGTTCTTGCCGATGATGCTGCGCGGCCGGGCCAGCTCGATCTTGCGCAGCTGCGCGCCCTTGACGCCCAGCGCGTCCACCGAGATCTCGATGCCCGGCGCGATCACGCCGCCCACGTACTCGCCGCGCGCGCTC
>NZ_PQSQ01000058.1 GCF_002920575.1 Streptomyces sp. Ru73
GGACTTTCAAAGGAACCTCGTCCCAGCGGATGCTGGAGACGGGGTATCAACATATCTGGCGTTGACTTTTGGCACGCTGTTGAGTTCTCAAGGAACGGACGCTTCCTTTGTACTCACCCTCGCGGGCTTTCCTCCGGGCGCTTCCCTTCGGTGTTTCCAACCTTACCAGATCGTTTTTCGTGATCCGGCCCCCTGTTGGAGCGGGGTTCGCTTTCCGGTTCGACCCTTGCGGGCTTTCCCTTTCGGCGGTTCCGACTTTATCAGATCCTCGTCCGGGCCCTGCTTCTCGAAAGTCGCAGGCGGCTCGAATTCGTTTCCGATTCCCTGTCGGGAGGGGTGCCTTTCGGCGTGCCGCCACTTTAACGGATTCCCTTGATCTCTCATAATCGGCGCCGACCGGGCCGGGTCGATTCGACCGTGGTCCGATTTTTGGCAATGCCAAAGAGGACCCGGTTGAGGGAGTCGTTCTCAGTGGTGGTTGTGCCGCTTGCGGCGTGCGCCCATAGCGCTGCCCGTCTCAAGCGGCTCGGGCTACATTACGGCCCTGCCACGACAGAGTCAAGCTGCCCTGGTCCGGCGCTTCCGCGGGACGTGCGCGCGGTACGGGCTGACCGTCGGGTCGCCCTCGATCCAGAAGCGCCAGGGGTGCGTCGCCCCTTCGCCGCCGACGCCGGTGCGCGGGCCGCTGCGTACCCGTGCCGGGTCGGCCGGCGTTCCCGTGAGGACGGACAGCGGCGCCTCGGGGCCCGCGCACACGTCCGTGCCGTTCAGCTGCCGGTCGATGGCCAGGCCCGTGGCCAGCCGGGCCGGGCCCTGGGCCAGTTCGCTGGGCCGGCGGGACTTCGGGCGGCGCTCGGCCACCTGGTCCGTGCCGGACAGCACCTCACCGGCGCGCAGCAGCACACCGCTCGCATAGCCGTCGGGGCCGCACACGAGGTTGAGGCTGAACCACATGCCGTAGATGAAATAGACGTACGCGTGTCCGGGCGGGCCGAACATCGATGCGTTGCGCTCCGTGCGGCCCCGGTAGGCGTGCGACCCGGGGTCGTTCTCGCCGTCGTACGCCTCGACCTCCGTGAGGCGCAGCTCGATGGGTCCCTCGGGGGTGTTCCGCACGAGGGTGCGGCCGAGGAGGTCCGGGGCGACGTCAAGGACGGGGCGGTCGAAGAATGTCCGCGGGAGCGGCATTCGGGCGGGTTCGGAGATCATGCGATCCCAGGGTAATGGACCTCGCCGCGTTTCTTCCCGGGCCGCCGAGTGGCCTGGGAGTACCGCGTCTTGGCAGGGTGTGGGCTTGCGGCGGCCGGCCGCCGGGGGAACCGCCGTACGCCGTTTCGCGTTCGTAGGGGGCGTACCCGGACCGGGCGGGAGCGTCGCGGCCGGACATCGACGGAGTACAGGCGCGTGCCTGGGGAGGACGATCAATGGGGTTCAAGAAGCTGCTGGCGAGTCTGGGTGCCGGGGGCGCGTCCGTGGAGACGGTGCTCTTCGAGGAGAACGTCGTGCCCGGTGGCGTCGTGCAGGGCGAGGTGCGTATCCAGGGCGGCTCGGTCCCGCAGCAGATCGAGGGCCTGTCGGTCGGTCTGCAGGCGCGGGTCGAGGTCGAGGGGCAGGACCAGGAGTACAAGCAGGACATCGAGTTCACCCGGCAGCAGCTGGGCGGCGCCTTCGAGGTGCAGGCCGGTGCCGCGCACACCGTGCCGTTCGGGCTGGAGATCCCGTGGGAGACGCCCGTCACGATGTTCCTCGGGCAGCACCTGCACGGGATGAACGTCGGCGTCACGACGGAGCTGGCGATCGCCCGCGCGGTCGACTCCGGTGACCTCGATCCCGTGAATGTGCACCCGCTGCCGGCGCAGCAGGCGATCCTCGACGCGTTCGGGCAGCTCGGGTTCCGCTTCAAGAGCGCGGACCTGGAGCGCGGGCACATCCGGGGCACGCGGCAGAAGCTGCCCTTCTACCAGGAGATCGAGTTCTTCGCGCCGCAGCAGTACCGGGGGCTGAACCAGGTCGAGCTGTCCTTCGTGGCGGACGACCGGGCGATGGACGTCGTACTGGAGATGGACAAGAAGCCGGGGCTGTTCACCGAGGGCAGCGACACCTACCGCTCCTTCCAGGTGGGGCTGCACGACTTCCAGAACACGGACTGGGCGGCGTACCTGAACCAGTGGCTGGCCGAGGTCGGCGGGAAGCGCAACTGGTTCTGAGCCGCGGCGGACGCGGCGTACCGGTGTCCGGCGCGCGGGCATGAGTTCCGGCCGGGCCGGGCACCGGTTCTGCCGCGAGCAGGTTCTAACCTGGCCGGACGGTCTCCGAACGCGATCAGGAGGTGTCGAAGTGTCCGAGCAGAAGCGCCGGCCGCTCCCGCACGACTTTCATCCGCAGGTGCCCTCGTTCACGGTGGTGAGCGACGATCTGCAGGAGGGCGGGACGCTGGCGGACGCCCAGGTGTTCAGCGCGGGGAACACCTCGCCGCACCTGCGGTGGGAGGGTGCCCCCGAGGGCACCAAGAGCTACGCCGTCACCTGCTACGACCCGGACGCGCCGACCGGCAGCGGTTTCTGGCACTGGTCGGTGTTCGACATCCCGGCGTCGGTGACGGAGCTGCCGGCCGGTGCGGGCTCCGGTGAGATGAAGGGCCTCCCCCAGGGCGCGGTCCATGTGCGCAACGACTACGGGACGCGGGACTTCGGCGGTGCCGCGCCGCCGCCCGGTGACGGCCCGCACCGTTACGTCTTCACGGTGTACGCGGTGGACCAGGAGAAGCTGGGTCCGGACGCGGACGCCACGCCCGCCGTGGTGGGCTTCAACCTGCGGTTCCACACGCTGGGCCGCGCCCAGCTGATCGGCGAGTACGAGATCCCCGCCGAGGGCTGATCCCGGCTCCGTACGCGCGTGCCCGCCCGCTTGCCGTGCGCGGGTCCGTGCGTCCGTAATTCCGTTGCGCCCCGGCGCCCCGGATCGCACAGTGGTGTTCGGCCGACGGTTGCCAACCGGCCGTCGGGCAGTCGGCACCGCAGTGGCGGGGGCGGCGGGGCGCAGGTGTGTCGCCTGCCGTCTGCCGGAGTCCGCTTCGTGTCGGACGGCCGCGCCGGCTGCCGTGGGCGCTCCGGGTCCCTTGTCACGGGGGACGGGGCCCGGAGCGTTCCCTCCGCGCTTCCCCGCGCCTGCTCATCCTTGCCCGCGTGCTCGTCTTTTCCGCGCGGGCCCGCCGGTCCCCGGTTCGTCGTTCGTTCGCTTGTGCCTCACCTGCCATCTCCCTTGCCGTATACGGAAATTGCGTTGTCCGGGGGATCACTGGAACTGCACAGTGGAGCCACTTCGCCGAGCGGCGGACGGATTGCGGGAGGTGGTCGGGATGCGCGAGACGCTGGTCCTCAACGCGAGCTTCGAGCCGCTGTCGACGGTGTCGCTGCGGCGTGCGGTGGTGCTGGTCATGCAGGACAAGGCCGTGGTCGAGCAGGCGCACCCGGGTCTCCGCCTGCGGGCCGCCTCGCTGGACCTTCCGGTGCCGCAGGTGATCAGGCTGAGCAGGTACGTACGGGTGCCGTTCCGAAGACAGGCGCCGTGGTCGCGGCGGGGTGTGCTGGTGCGGGACCAGCACCGGTGCGCGTACTGCGGGCGGCGCGCGACGACGGTGGACCACATCGTGCCGCGGGCGCACGGTGGCGGTGACACATGGCTGAATACGGTCGCCTCGTGTGCCGCCGACAATCACCGCAAGGCGGACCGTACGCCGGAGCAAGCGGGGATGGAGCTGCTGCGGCGGCCGTTCGTGCCGACGCCGGCGGACGCGATGCTGGCGGCGCTGGGGGTGTCGGTCCGGGAGGAGCTCCCGGACTGGCTGGCGCAGTCGGCCTGAGGAGCGGCGTACGCGTCACCGGCTGATGCGGCTCTGCGCGCCGGAGCGCCGGCGCACGCGTGGCTGACCGGCGCGGTCGGCTCGGGGCCGGCGTACGGGAGCGTGAGGGGGCGTGGGGAGACCCGCGCCCCCTCGTCGTACGTGTGGCTCAGCGCAGGACGAGCTGGATGATGGCGACCGTGCCGACCACGACGATGACGCCGCGCAGGACGGGCGGCGGCAGCCGGCGGCCGATCTTGGCGCCGATCTGGCCGCCGAGCGCCGAGCCGACGGCGATCAGGAGGACGGCGGTCCAGTCGAACTCCGCGACGAAGAGGAAGAAGACCGCGGCGACGCCGTTGACGAGCAGCGCGAGCACGTTCTTGAGGGCGTTGATGCGCTGCAGGTCCTCGTCGAGCAGCAGGCCCATCAGGGAGATGTACAGGACGCCCTGGGCGGCGCCGAAATAGCCGCCGTACGCGCTGGCGAGCAGCAGGCCGGCCAGGAGGCCGAGGCCGCCGTCGCGGTGCGGTGTGGTGCCGTTGCGGGCGCGGCGCGCCTTGACGGCCGCCGACAGCCGGGGCTGCAGGACGACGAGTACGAGGGCGATGGCGACCAGTGCGGGGACGATCGCGTCGAAGGCGTCGGAGGGCAGGGCGAGCAGCAGGACGGCGCCGGCCAGGCCGCCGGCGAGGGCCGCGGCGCCGAAGCGGAGGATGCGGCGGCGCTGGCCGCGCAGTTCGCGGCGGTAGCCGATGGCGCCGCTGACGGAGCCCGGTACGAGGCCGAGGCTGTTGGAGACGTTGGCGGTGACGGGCGGCAGGCCGATGCCGAGCAGGACGGGGAAGGTGATGAGCGTCCCGGACCCGACGACGACGTTGATGGCGCCCGCGCCCATCCCCGCGGCGAAGACGGCGAGCGCTTCCCAGACCGTCATGCCGAACCCCTGGCTCGTGATCGATGCGTCATGAATCGATCATGCACCAGGGGTTCGGCGGACGGAGGATGCGACCACGTGGCGGGACGGCCGCGTACGGGCGTCGGCCAAGGGCCTCGGCCGACGGGCGTCAGTCGATGGGCGGCTGCTGGCGCGGCGGGGTCGGGGCGGGCGCCGCCGGGGCGCCGCCGGCCGGGGTGAAGCTGTTGATGGCGCCGCCCAGGCCCTTGAGCGCGTCGCCGATCTCGCTGGGCACGATCCAGAGCTTGTTGGCGTCGCCCTCGGCGATCTTCGGGAGCATCTGGAGGTACTGGTAGGAGAGCAGCTTCTGGTCCGGGTCACCGGCGTGGATGGACTCGAAGACCGTACGGATCGCCTGGGCCTCGCCCTCGGCGCGCAGGGCCGCGGCCTTGGCCTCACCCTCGGCGCGCAGGATCGCGGACTGCTTCTCGCCCTCGGCGCGGAGGATCTCGGACTGCCGGACACCCTCGGCCTGGAGGATCGCGGCGCGCTTGTCACGGTCGGCGCGCATCTGCTTCTCCATCGAGTCCTGGATGGAGGTCGGCGGCTCGATGGCCTTGAGCTCGACGCGGTTGACGCGGATGCCCCACTTGCCGGTGGCCTCGTCGAGGACGCCGCGCAGCGCCGCGTTGATCTCCTCGCGGGAGGTCAGGGTGCGCTCCAGGTCCATGCCGCCGATGATGTTGCGGAGCGTGGTGACGGTGAGCTGCTCGATCGCCTGGATGTAGCTGGCGACCTCGTACGTCGCGGCGCGCGCGTCCGTCACCTGGTAATAGATGACGGTGTCGATGTTGACGACGAGGTTGTCCTGGGTGATGACCGGCTGCGGCGGGAACGGTACGACCTGTTCCCGCAGGTCGATGCGGTTCCGGATCGAGTCGATGAACGGCACGACGATGTTCAGGCCCGCGTTCAGGGTGCGGGTGTAGCGGCCGAAGCGCTCGACGATGGCGGCGCTGGCCTGGGGGATGACCTGGATCGTCTTGAGGAGTGCGATGAAGACCAGCACCACCAGGATGATCAGGACGATGACGATCGGTTCCACAGTGGCTCCCCGTGCCCTTCCATTGCTGTCGGTCGGCCGGTCCCGCCCGGCGTGTCGTTGATCGAGTCTTGCAGAGAGTCACCCTCTTGTGCAGGCCGTTCTCCGGTCCGGCACGGGCCTGTTGACCAGCGTCGTCACATCACGACGGCGGTTGCTCCCTCGATGTCCACGACGTCCACTTTCTGCCCCGGCTCGTAGACCTGGTTCTCGTCCAGCGCGCGTGCCGACCACACCTCGCCGGCCAGCTTGATCCGGCCGCCGCCGGAGCTGTCGACCCGCTCCAGGACCGTGGCCTGGCGGCCCTTCAGGGCGTCGACGCCGGAGGCCATGCCGGGCCGCCGGGCGCGGGCGCGGTTGGCCATCGGACGCACGACGGCCACGAGTGCGACCGAGACGGCGGCGAAGACGACGACCTGCATCACCGTGCCGCCCCCGAGGGCGGCCACCACGGCACCGGCGACGGCGCCGACCGCGAACATCCCGAATTCGGGCATCGCGGTGACGACGAGCGGAATACCCAGTCCTACGGCGGCGACGAGCCACCACACCCATGCGTCCACACGGTCATGGTAGATCCGCGAACGGTCAGGCGGACAGGGCCCGATCGATCGCGGCCGGATCATGGGGGGTGTTTCGGCCCCGACCGCGGGTCAGGGCCTGCGCCGCGCCAACTGTCAGGTGAGCGGCAGACCTTGGGCGGTCCAGCGGTCGCCGTTGCGCTCGACGATCAGCGGGAGGCCGAAGCAGCGGGAGAGGTTGCTGGAGGTCAGCTCCAGGTCGATGGGGCCGGCGGCGAGCACCTTGCCCTGACGGATCATCAGGACGTGGGTGAAGCCCGGCGCGATCTCCTCGACGTGGTGGGTGACCATGATCATCGACGGCGCGAACGGGTCGCGGGCGAGTCTGCCGAGCCGGCGTACGAGGTCCTCGCGGCCGCCGAGGTCCAGCCCTGCGGCGGGCTCGTCCAGGAGGAGCAGCTCGGGGTCGGTCATCATCGCGCGGGCGATGAGGGTCCGCTTGCGCTCGCCCTCGGAGAGGGTGCCGAACTTGCGGTCCAGGTACGGGGTCATGCCCAGCCGGTCGAGGAAGGCGCGGGCGCGCTCCTCGTCGACCGCGTCGTAGTGCTCCTGCCAGGTGGCGGTCATGCCGTAGGCGGCGGTGAGCACGGTCTGCAGCACCGTCTGGCGGCGCGGCAGCTTGTCGGCGAGCGCGATGCCGGCCATGCCGATCCGCGGCCGGAGGTCGAAGACGTCGACCTTGCCGAGGGTCTCGCCGAGGATCGTGCTGGTGCCCGTGGTCGGGAAGACGTAGCTGGAGGCGACGTTCAGAAGGGTGGTCTTGCCGGCGCCGTTCGGGCCGAGGATCACCCAGCGCTCTCCCTCCTTCACCGACCAGGAGACCTGGTCCACCAGAGCCCGGCCCTCGCGGACCACGGATACGTCCACCAGCTCCAGAACATCGCTCATGAGCGCGTTGTCTCCCATTGCATCTCGGTCGTCGCGTGCACCTGTAGGCGCAGCCCCCCTGCAAACCTACGCCACCCATTGTCAGTGGCTGTCCTTAGGCTGGGTCCATGCTCGATGAACCTCGTTCAGGACGGCTGGCCGCATGGGGAAATGCCCTTTTGGCCGGACTTGTCCCACCAGATGACGCAGCTCAGCGGATCGCGGAGGGTGACGCGGTCCACCGTGTCGCCGGGCTGCCCGGTGAGCCGGGTCCGGTGGGGCTGACGCTCGCGCTGGGCCGGCTGCGGGCGCTGGGCGCGACCGGGCTGCGGGTGGCGCTGCCGGTGCCGGGGCATCCGCTGGGGCTGAGCGGCCCGCCGGAGTTCAACGCGCGGGCGCTGGCCGCCGGGGAGGCGGTCACCGGCTGCGGGGTGGCGCTGGGGCTGGTGCCGGAGGTGCACGAGGCCGGGCCCGAGGGCGACGTGCACGTCGAGGTCGTGTGGCAGTGCATGACCGTACGGGAGGCGCCGCCGGCCGACGTGCCCTCGCTGGGCGAGGCCGAGCGGGAGCTGGCCGAGGCGCTGCGGGAGGCGACGGAGCTGCTGGCGAAGCTGGATGTGGCCGGATCCGGACCGGTCGCGGACGCGGCGCTGGCGGCGTACCGGGCGCGCGCGGAGGCCGGCCGGCAGCTGCTCGCGCCGGGGTACCCGCCGCGCGCGGTGCGGGTGCTGGAGCTGGCGCAGAAGGTCGGCGCGCTGATCGACATCGCGCGGGGCCCTGCGGGCGGCGACGGCCGGGAGCACGGGGCGGCGGTCAGCTCGTCGCAGATCGCCGCGCGGATGGAGGCGTTGCGTCCGGTGGAGCGGACGGCCCGGCGGGCGCAGGTGGCGGCGTACGACTCCTTCGTGGAGGAGCGGGAGCGGAGGGCCCCGTAGGGGCCGTCCGCTCCGACGGGGGCCGCGCCGCGGGGGTAGTTCCGACGGGGGCCGCGCCGTGGGGGCCCGGCGAGTGTCCCCGGTGCGGCGCCGTTGTGGCCGGTCGCGCAGTTCCCCGCGCCCCTGACGGCGGCTCGCCGTGGTCGGCACGGTGCGACGCCGGGTGCCGCGCCGTCCTGGGCGCTCGCGCAGTTACCCGCGCCCCTCAGCGCCGCGGGAGGCAATTCCGACGGAGGCCGCGCCGTGGGGGCCCGGCGAGTGCCCCCGGTGCGGCGCCGTCGTGGCCGGTCGCGCAGTTCCCCGCGCCCCTGACGGCGGCTCGCCGTGGTCGGCTCGGTGCGACGCCGGGTGCCGCGCCGTCCTGGTTGCTCGCGCAGTTCCCCGCGCCCCTGACGGGGCGCGGTTCTTCCCGTACGTGGACACGTGCGGCGCCGTCGTGGCTTGTCGCGCAGTTCCCCGCGCCCCTGACAGGCGTTTACGCGCCCGCTCCGTGGCGGACTGCCCAGAGGGCTGCTTGGGTGCGGTCCGAGAGGTCCAGTTTCATGAGGATGTTCGAGACGTGGGTCTTGACCGTCTTCTCGGAGAGGACGAGCGCGCGGGCGATCTCGCGGTTGGAGCGGCCGTCCGCTATCAGGGCCAGGACCTCGTGCTCCCGGTCGGTGAGTGAGCCGCCGCGCCCCTGGTGGCTCCCCGTGTCCTCCTGGCTGAGCAGCGCGTCCGCCACCTCCGGCTGCAGCAGTACGTGCCCGGCGTGCACCGACCGGATGGCACCGGCCAGCGCGTCGGGGTCGATGTCCTTGTACACGTAACCCGCCGCGCCGGCACGCAGCGCCGGGATGACCGTCCGCTGCTCGGTGAAGCTGGTCACGATCAGCACCCGGGCGGGACTGCGCTGCTCGCGCAGCAGCCGCAGCGCCTCGACGCCGTCCATCCCGGGCATCTTCACGTCCATCAGGACGACGTCCGGATGCAGCCGCTCCGCGGCGGCCACGCCCTCCTCGCCGTCGGCGGCCTCCCCCACGACCTCGATGTCGTCCTGGACCTCCAGGAACGTCCGCAAGCCCCGCCGTACGACCTGGTGGTCGTCGACGAGCAGCACCTTGATGGGGCCGCCGGTCCGGCCCCTGTCTCCGTCAGCCACCGGGGACCTCCATCTCGACAGCGGTGCCCTTGCCGGGCGCCGATTCCACCGTGAGCGTGCCGCCGACCCCGCTCGCCCGGTCCCGCATCGACACCAGGCCCAGATGGCGCCCGGCCCGGCGGACGGCGCCGGGGTCGAAGCCGCGCCCGTCGTCGGCGATCCGCAGCACCGCGCCCTGCCCGTGCCGGGCGAGGGTCACGTCGACACGCTGCGCGTCGGCGTGCCGCAGCGCGTTGTGCAGCGCCTCCTGCGCCACCCGCAGCAGCGCCTCCTCCTGCGCGGCGGGCAGCGCCCGCAGCCCGTGAGCGGCGAAGGTGACCTCGGCGCTGTGCGCGCGGTCCAGCACCTGGACCTGCGTACGGAGCGTGGCGACCAGGCCGTCCTCGTCCAGGGCAGCGGGCCGCAGCTCCACCACGGCGGCCCGCAGCTCGTCGGCGGCCTCGGCGGCGAGCCGGGCGACCTGCTGCAGCTCGTCCTTGGCACGGGCCGGATCGCGGTCGACCAGTGCGGTGGCGGCCTGCGCGGTCAGCCGGAGCGAGAAGAGCTTCTGGGAGACCGCGTCGTGCAGCTCGTGCGCCAGCCGGGCCCGCTCCCCCGCGATGGTCAGCTCGCGGCTGCGCTCGTAGAGCCGGGCGTTGGTCAGGGCGATGGCGGCATGCTGCGCGAGCATGCCGAGCAGTTCCTCGTCCTCGGCGGTGAAGTTGCAGCCGCCGGTCGGCCTCGGGCACCGCTTGTTGGCGAGGAAGATCGCGCCCAGGATCTCGTCGCCGTCGGCCACCGGCATGCCCAGGAAGTCGGACATGTCGGGGTGGGCGCTGGGCCAGCCCTCGAAGCGGGGGTCCTTGCGGACGTCGCCGAGCCGCTGCGGGGTGGCGTCCTGGAGCATCGCGGCAAGGATGCCGTGCTGGCGGGGCAGCGGGCCGATGGCCTTCCACTGCTCCTCGCTCACGCCGTCCACGACGAACTGCGCGAAGCCCCCGTGGTCGTCCGGCACCCCGAGCGCGGCGTACTCGGCGTCCAGCAGCTCGCGGGCGGAGGCGACGATCGTCTTGAGCACGTCGCGCACCTCCAGGTGCCGGCTCATGGCGAGGATCGCGCTGCTCACCGCGGAGAGCCCGGCACCCCGCTCAGCCCCTGGTCCCTTGGTCATGCACTCACGGTACCGGCGGCCCGCACGGCGCGTATCCGCCCGCGGCGGGGACCGGACCGGGTCCGGAGACGTAGGACCGGAGACCCGGTCCCGGAAACGCCGACCCACGGAGGCGCGGCCCCGGGGAGGCGGGGCGGCCAGGCCCCGGGGAGGCCCATTCCCCATACCCCCATGGCCCTCCCGGCCGGGACTTTCTCCTCCCCTATATAGGGGACCTCTTTCCAGGGCCTCTATATAGGGGAAAGGCAAGGCGGGCTTTCGCGGGGAGTGGCGTGCCGGAGCAGTTCCCCGCAGGGATCCGGCACTCACTGTCCGTGCCGCGGCAATGACATAACGCCATGCGGCGACTCTAAACATGTGAGCCCGCACATAGGGCGTACATCACTTACGAAGAAGGTTAGTGGCAAGTGAATACGGGGGGTCGCGGGAGTTGATCCGTAGCGCCCCTTGGACTGAGCGGTGGGGGACGTAATTCGAATGGCCCGGGTTCCACTAAACAGCTTCGTACGTCACATGATTGCAGGCTTAAATTCCGGCCGCTAACAATGGCTGACGTCGCCCGGCGCCGTGGAAAAGGATCCCGGCGTTACCGCGCCGATCCGGCCCACGCGACGTCCCCCACTGGAAGAGGTTTCTTTCCGCATGCCCCTGCACGCCATTCCTGGCTACAGCCGCCTGAACCGGAATCACAAGCTCTCTGCCGCTGCCGTTGCCGCGGGCGGTGCCGCCGCCGTCGTCTTCGCCGTCGTTCCCGGTTCGGCCAACGCCGAGCCCGCCCAGAACGCAGCGTCGGTCCAGAACGTCAAGCCCGTCGCCTACCACGTGGTCGACGACTCCTCGGCCTACAGCCTGGTCGACAATGCCGCCGCCAAGGCGCAGAACGCCGAGCTGACCCAGGACAGCACGCGCGCCGCCGACCTGGCCGGCGCCGACGCCTTCGCCGCGAAGAAGCAGGCCGAGGGCGACGCCCGCGCCGCTGCCCAGGCCAAGGCCAAGGCCGCCGCCGACGCGGCTGCGCAGGCCAAGGAGGCCGCCAAGAACAAGGCCTCCCAGCAGCGCACCACGACGCAGGCCGCCAGCCGCTCCACCGAGCGCAAGCCGGTGCAGTACGCCAACAACCTGGACGGCTGGATCCGGGAGTCCCTCGCGATCATGAAGCAGAAGGGCATCCCCGGCTCCTACGAGGGCATCAAGCGCAACATCATCCGCGAGTCCGGCGGTGACACCCGCGCGATCAACAACTGGGACATCAACGCCCAGATGGGCATCCCGTCCAAGGGTCTGCTGCAGGTCATCGACCCGACCTTCAAGCAGTACCACGTGGCCGGCACGTCCAACGACATCTACGACCCGGTCGCCAACATCGTCGCGGCGTGCAACTACGCCGCCGACAAGTACGGCTCGATGGACAACGTCGACTCGGCGTACTGAGCCACCGGGGAGCGCCGGAAGGCCGGCGCCGGACGATGACGACGCGAGGGGCGGCACCCGATCCGGGTGCCGCCCCTCGCGGCTCTCGTCGTGCGGCGGGCGCACGGGTTACTTGCGCATGACCTCCGGCTCGTGGCGGCGGAGCAGCCGCGCCACGACGAAGGCCAGCGCGACGCCCAGCGCCAGCATGAAGACCATGTCCATCACATAGACACCGGTCTGGTGCTGCCACAGCGGGTCGGGGTCGGTCTTGTCCCAGGGCAGCAGCGTGTTCAGGTCGGCGGTGGCGCCCAGCGCCGCGACCGCCCAGCGCGAGGGCATCAGCCAGGAGATCTGTGCCACGCCCGGGGTGTTGTAGAGCTGGAAGAGCACGCCGGTGAAGACGACCTGCACGATGGCGAACATGACCAGCAGCGGCATGGTCTTCTCGGCGGTCTTGACCAGTGCGGAGATCATCAGGCCGAACATCATCGAGGTGAAGCCGAGCGCGATGATCGCCACGGTCATCTCGACGGCCGGCAGGTCCTTCACGATCAGGCCCTCGGCGGGCATGTTCCGCGTCGAGAAGCCGATCACCGCGATGATCACGCCCTGGACGGCGGTGACCACGCCCAGGACCAGCACCTTCGACATCAGGTACGCCGAGCGGGACAGGCCGGTGGCCCGTTCGCGCTCGTAGATGACGCGCTCCTTGATCAGTTCGCGGACCGAGTTGGCCGCGCCGGAGAAGCACATGCCGACCGTGAGGATCAGCAGGATCGTCGTGGCGTCGCGGTTCGTCCTGGCCCGGTTCAGCGGGCCGTAGCCGAGGCCGTAGTCGCTGGGGATCAGCATGGAGACCACGCCGAGTACGGCGGGCAGGATCAGCATCAGGCCCAGGAAGCCGCGGTCGGAGGCGATGACGGAGACGTACCGCCGCATCAGGGTCCACAGCTGGGAGCCCCAGCTCTGGGACTTCTGCATGCGGGCCGGTGGTGGCTGGACGTTCACCGACTGCGGCGCGACGGCGTCGATGTCGGCCGCGTACATCTGGTAGTGCGGGGAGCCGCGCCAGCGGCCCATCCAGTCGTAGTCGCGGTAGTTCTCGAACGCCGAGAAGACGTCCGCCCAGGACTCGTACTGGAAGAAGTTCAGCGCCTCCTCGGGCGGGCCGAAGTAGGCGACGCCGCCGCCCGGCGCCATGACCAGCAGCTTGTCACAGAGCGCGAGCTCGGCGACGGAGTGCGTGACGACGAGGACCGTGCGGCCGTCGTCGGCGAGGTCGCGGAGCAGCTTCATGACGTCGCGGTCCATGCCCGGGTCGAGGCCGGAGGTCGGCTCGTCCAGGAAGATCAGCGACGGCTTGGTCAGCAGCTCCAGGGCGACCGAGACACGCTTGCGCTGGCCGCCGGAGAGGGAGCTGACCTTCTTCTCCTTGTGCACGTGCAGCTTGAGCTCGTGCAGCACCTCGTCGATCCGCGCCTCGCGCTCGGCCTCGGCGGTGTCACCGGGGAAGCGGAGCTTGGCGGCGTACCGCAGCGCCTTCTGGACGGTCAGCTCCTTGTGCAGGATGTCGTCCTGCGGGACCAGACCGATGCGCTGCCGCAGCTCGGCGAACTGCTTGTAGAGGTTCCGGTTGTCGTAGAGGACGTCGCCCTGGTTGGCGGGGCGGTACCCGGTGAGCGCCTTGAGCAGCGTGGACTTGCCGGAACCCGACGGGCCGATGACCGCGATCAGCGACTTCTCGGGCACGCCGAAGGAGACGTCCCGCAGGATCTGCTTGCCGCCGTCGACCGTGACGGTCAGGTGGCGCGCGGAGAAGGAGACCTCACCGGTGTCGACGAACTCTTCCAGCCGGTCGCCGACCAGCCGGAACGTCGAGTGGCCGACGCCGACGGTGTCGTTGGGCCCGATGAGGGCCGAGCCGCCCTTGGGGACCGGCTGGCCGTTGACGTACGTACCGTTGTGGCTGCCGAGGTCGTGGATCTCGAAGCGGCCGTCGGGCGTGGCCCGGAACTCCGCGTGGTGCCGCGAGACCTGCAGGTCGGAGACGACCAGCTCGTTCTCCAGGGCACGGCCGATGCGCATGACGCGGCCGAGGTCCAGCTGGTGGAAGGTGGTCGGGCTGCGGTCGCCGGCCGGCTGCGGAGCCGCGGCGCCCTGTGCCGGGGGCTGCTGCGGCCCGCCCTGCGGCGGGATGCCGGCGCCGTGCGAGGGCGGGCCCTGCTGCGGCGGCGCGCCCTGCCATCCCTGCTGCTGCGCCGGCGGCTGTTGGGCTCCGGCCCAGCCGGGGGCGCCCTGCTGCGGGGCGGGAGCCGCGGTGGCGGGCTGGGCGGCGTAGGCGTCGTTGGCCGGGGCCGTGGGCTGCGCGGCGTAGGCGTCGGCGGCGGCCGCCGCTGCCGTGCCGGTCAGGGTCAGCCGCGGACCGTCGGTGGCGTTGCCCAGGTGCACGGTCGAGCCGGGGCCGATCTCCATCTGGTGGATCCGCTGCCCTTGCACGTACGTGCCGTTGGTGCTGCCGAGGTCCTCGATGACCCAACTGCGCCCTCCCCAGCGCAGGGTCGCGTGCCGCCAGGACACCCGCGCGTCGTCCAGCACCATGTCGCCCTGCGGATCGCGGCCCAGGCTGTACGGACGGGACGGATCGAGCGTCCAGGTCATTCCGTTGATTTCGAGTACGAGTTCAGGCACTCCATGCCCCACTAGTTGTCCCCCGAGTGACCCCCTGTACGGGAAGTCTAGGGATGGTGAACATCGTGAGGAACTATTCCAGGCAGAGGGCCGCGACCGAAAGCCGGGCCGTGACAAGAGCATGAAGCGGACAGCGTTGACGCCGCCGAAAGCCGCCCGGAGAGTGGGAGACACCCACGGATCCGTACGGATGCCATGCGATGCGGGCAACTCGGCATCGATCGGGGGCTGTCATGAGCGTGACCGAGTCTCCGCACACCGGACCGGCGGCTGTGCTGTTCTCCGCCGTCGCCACGGTCTGCTGGGCGTTCCTGGCGATGGCCGGCACCGCGGCCCTCGGACTGCACCTGCTGGGCGCCGACGCGTACGGCTCGCTGGGCCCGATGACGGCGGCCGTCATGGTGCTCGCGGTGGGCGGCACGGTCGTCCCGCACGGTGCGGTCTCGGCCTTCGGGGTCTCCGGCGTGACGGCCGAAACCGTCATTGACATCGTGCCGTTGGGCGTCTCCCTGGTCGGCGCGCTGCTGCTGGGGCTGCTGTTCCTGCGGTCGCTGCGGGCCGTGCCGGGCGGTGTCACGGCCGGCGGGCTGCTGGCACGCGCTGCCGCCGTCACCGCCCTGTTCACGGCACTCACCGCCGGCCTCGCCTGGGCCGGACACGACTCCGTAACGATCCCGGCCCAGCGGCTGATACCGGGGGCGGCCGGCGGGGGCGGCGGGCCGCTCGACCGGCTGCCCGGGCTCGGTGATCTGCCGGGCCTCGGCGACCTGGGGCGCGAGCTGCCGGGCCTGGTGCTGCCGGGCGGCGCGCTGGGTCTCCTGGACGCCCGGCTCCGGGTCGACTTCGCCGTGGTGACCTGGCCCGCGCTCGTGGCCGGTGCGCTGTGGGTGCTCGCCGTCCTGCTGATCGCGCTCGCGGCCTCCCGGCGCACCCCGCTCCCCCGCGCGCTGTCCGGCGCGGGCCGCGCCGTCCGCCCGGCCGCCTCGGCGCTGACCCACGTCCTGCTGCTCGCGGTGGTCATCGCCCTGGTGGCCGGGCTCTACGGGGTGACCGGCGGCGACCAGCCGCGGCGCGCGGTGGGCGCCGCACTCCTGGGCGCGCCCAACGGGGCGTGGCTGGCGCTGCCGCTGGGCCTGTTCGTGCCCTGGTACGGCTCGGCGGGCGGGGCGCTGCTCCAGGTGCTCCCCGCACCGCTGCGGGAGCTGCTGGGCGGCGGGGGCGAGCGGCCGGTCACCGTGCCGCGGCTGGCGGAGCAGAGCACGTGGGTGTGGCCGACGGTGCTGGTGGCGCTGGTGCTGATGCTGCTCGCGGGGGTGCTCACGGCGGTGCGCACGGCCCGCACGGGGTCCGGCCTGCTCGCGTACGCGGGCGGCTGCGCGGTGCGGCTGGGCGCGGTCACCGCGCTGGCCCTCCCCCTCCTCGGGTGGCTGACGCGGGTCTCGGCCGCCGTCCGGCTGAGGATCTTCGGCATCGGCGTCCACGAGACCGGCCTCGCCCTGCACGGCAGCTTGGGCGCCGCCGCGGTGCTGGGCGCCGTGTGGGGCGTGGCGGCGGGGCTGGCGGGCGCGGTGCTGGCGGCCCGGACGGGGCTCGGGGGGCGCGGCGCGGCCGGTCCTGTCGGTCAGGGGCGCTCGCCGGCGGCGTACGGGCCGGGGGACGGTCCGGGGCCGTACACACCGTCCACGCCCTACCGGCGGCCGAACCCGGACACCAATCCGTACCTGCGGACGCCGCCGCCCCGGGGCACCGAGGGGCCCGCGCCGCCCCCGCCGGACGCCCCCGGCGGGGGCGGCCCCGGCCGGTCCTGGCCCCCGCCGCACGGCAGTGACACCGCGTCCCGGCCCACCATCAGCGGCATCCCGCTGCCGCGCCCCCGGCCGCGCCGCGGCTCCGGGCGCCGGTGGGACCAGCCGCCCCCGGAACCCCCGCCGCCGGGGCGTCCGGGCGCCGGCCGCTGAGCACCGGGCGGCCCGTCCCGGAGCGGGGTGCCGGGCCGCCCGGAGGGCAGGTGGCCCACTCGGCAGCGGGGTGGCAGGCGTCCACTCGGCGGGACACCTGCGCGGTTCCTGAGCGGAGCCGGATACCGTAAGAGCACCATGAGCGCATCGCAGACACCGCCTGCCACCGCCGTACCGGGCGACGACGTACCGACCCTCCTCGTCAAGATCTTCGGGAAGGACCGGCCCGGCATCACCGCCGGTCTCTTCGACACCCTCGCCGCCTACTCCGTCGACGTCGTCGACATCGAGCAGGTCGTGACCCGGGGCCGCATCGTGCTGTGCGCGCTGGTCACCACGCCCACGGGCAGCGCGTCGAACGGTGCCACCGAGGGCGACCTGCGCGCGACCGTGCACAGCTGGGCCGAGTCGCTGCACCTCCAGGCCGAGATCATCTCCGGTACCGGTGACAACCGCCCGCGCGGCGTCGGACGTTCGCACGTCACCGTGCTCGGGCACCCGCTCACCGCCGAGTCCACCTCCGCCATCGCTGCCGCCATAACGGCCACCGGCGGCAACATCGACCGTATCTTCCGGCTCGCCAAGTACCCCGTCACCGCGGTGGAGTTCGCGGTCTCCGGCACGCCCACCGACACCCTGCGCACCGCGCTCGCCACCGAGGCCGCCGTGCTCGGCGTGGACATCGCCGTGAGCGCCTCCGGGCTGCAGCGCCGGGCGCAGCGCCTGGTCGTGATGGACGTGGACTCCACGCTGATCCAGGACGAGGTCATCGAGCTGTTCGCGGCGCACGCGGGCTGCGAGAAGGAGGTCGCCGAGGTGACGGCGGCCGCGATGCGCGGCGAGCTGGACTTCGAGCAGTCGCTGCACGCCCGGGTGGCGCTGCTGGCGGGCCTGGACGCCTCCGTCGTGGAGCGGGTGCGCAAGGAGGTGCGGCTGACGCCCGGCGCGCGGACGCTGGTGCGCACCCTCAAGCGCCTGGGGTACCAGGTCGGCGTGGTCTCCGGCGGCTTCACGCAGGTCACCGACGCGCTCAAGGACGAGCTGGGGCTGGACTTCGCCTCGGCCAACACCCTGGAGATCGTGGACGGCAAGCTCACCGGCAAGGTCACCGGCGACATCGTGGACCGCGCGGGCAAGGCCCGCCTGCTGCGCTCCTTCGCCCAGCAGGCCGGGGTGCCGCTGGCGCAGACGGTCGCGATCGGCGACGGCGCCAACGACCTGGACATGCTGAACACCGCGGGCCTGGGCGTCGCGTTCAACGCCAAGCCGGTCGTGCGGGAGGCCGCGCACACGGCGGTGAACGTGCCGTTCCTGGACACCGTGCTGTATCTGCTCGGCATCACCCGCGAAGAGGTCGAGGCAGCGGACACGATGGCGGACTGAGCGGTCACCCGCCGCATACGGAAGGGCCCCGGCACGCTGTGTGCCGGGGCCCTTCGGTGTACGCGGGCGGCGTGGGGGCGGTCAGCCCTGCGGCGTCCAGAACGAGACCAGGCGGCCGACGCCGTGCTCGACGGACTTCCAGGAGCCCTCGAAGGCGACGACGGCCAGGGACGCGGTCGGGAAGCCGCTGCGGTTCATCCGCGTGAGCAGCTCGCCGTCCGCCTCGCCGGAGAGCGCGTCGGCGAGGGCGTGCATGCCGGGGTTGTGACCGACCAGCAGCAGGTCGTCGACGTCGTCCGGGACCTCGTTGACCACCGCGATCAGCTCGCCGAGCGAGGCTTCGTACAGCCGGTCCTCGTAGACGGTCTTCGGGCGCCGGGGCAGTTCGTGGACGCAGAGCTTCCACGTCTCGCGGGTACGCAGGGCGGTGGAGCAGAGGGTCAGGCCGGGGTTGATGCCCGCTCCCGCGAGCCATCGTCCGGCGGCCGGGGCGTCCCGGCGGCCGCGCTCGGCGAGCGGCCGCTCGTGGTCGCTCTCCTGGGACCACTCGGCCTTGGCATGTCGGAGAAGGACAATCCGGCGAGGAGAATCGACGCTCATGTGTCCCAGCTTCGCATGAAACCCGGCGCGGGGCGCGGGGTGTTGACAGCCTCGTTCCACAGCGCGGGACGTGGTACCGGAGGCTACACTCCGGCGCCGAGCAGCCGCGCGAGGACGTGGACGAGGGAGGCCAGCGCGGGCGGGGCGCCGGCCGCTTCGGCCCGGGCGGCGGGGGTGAACACGAAGAGCAGCGTCACGAACGAGACCACCGGCAGGGCCAGGGCCCACCACGGCAGCCGCACGGACCGGGCGGCCTTCCCGGCGGGCCGGGTGTCAGCGGCGGACATGGGATTTCGCCTCCGTGCGGTCGAGGGGACGGCACGGCCCCGTGCGGCCGCGCCCACCGCGCTGGTGCGGTGTCCTTCGAACCTACGGGGCCGGGCGTACGCCTCCCATCAGGTGCACCACCCACTTGCCCCTGACCCGTGCCCCCTAGGGGACGGTGGGGACAGCCCCACCCGGCGCCGCGGCGCCGGGAGTCACGGGGCAGCGATGCTGGCGATGATGCCCACGACGACGGTGACGGCGAGCATCGCGCCGAGGACGATGAGCAGCTTCTTCTGGCCGCCCTGCGGATTCGGTTCGAGCACTGGCATGGCACCAGTGTCGCAAACGGCCCCGCGCCGCCGTCCGGCAGTACCGGATACGGGCGGCGGGGGCCGTCCCAGGGACTGCCGGGCGCCCTTCCTCGATGCGGCGGGGGCCGTCTCAGGTACTGCTCAGCGCTCGTCCTCGATGCGGCGGTCCCGGCCGGCCAGCACGCCCATCACGATCTGCGGCACCATCAGCCCGGCCATCAGCGCGATCGGCAGGCCCCAGCCGCCGCTGTGCTGGTACAGCGTGCCCACCAGCAGCGGTCCGGGGATGGAGAGCAGGTAGCCGATGCACTGGGCGAAGGCCGAGAGCTTGACGACGCCGGCGGCGCTCCGCGCACGCATGCCGATCATGGTGAGGGCCAGCGGGAACGCGCAGTTCGATATGCCGAGCAGCAGGGCCCAGCCCCAGGCGCCGGCGGCCGGGGCCAGCCACAGGCCCGCGTACCCGGCGAGGCCGCAGGCCCCGAGGAGCACGGCCAGCGGCCCCTGGTGGCGCATCCGGGCGGCCAGCCGCGGCAGCAGGAAGGACAGCGGGATGCCCATGGCCATGGTGATCGCGAGCAGCACGCCGGCGGTCCCGGCGGGCACCCCGGCGTCGCGGAAGATCTGCGGCAGCCAGCCCATGGTGATGTACGCGGCGGTCGCCTGGAGGCCGAAGAAGACGGCGAGCGACCAGGCGGTGGGCGAGCGGCTGATCCGGACGGCCGGGGCCTCCTGCTGCGGCGCGCCGGCCTCCTGCGGTGCCTCCTGGGGCGCGCGGTGCCGCAGCACGGCGAGCCAGGGCACGACGGCGAGGGCGCCGAGCACGGCCCAGATCGCGAGGCCGGCCTGCCAGCCGCCGCCGAGCGCGCCGGTGACCGGCACGGTGAGCGCTGCGGCGAGCGAGGTGCCCATGGCCAGCGCCATGGAGTACAGGCCGGTCATCGAGCCGACCCGGTCCGGGAAGAAGGTCTTGATGACCACGGGCAGCAGGATGTTGCTGACCGCGATGCCGGCGAGCGCGAGGGCGCTGGCGGCGAGGAAGCCGGCCGTGCCGCCGGCGAAGGGCCGTACGACGACGCCGACGGTGATCGCGGCCATGCCGGCGCACACGATGGCGCCCGGGCCGAAGCGGCGGGCCAGCCGCGGCGCCGCGACGCCGAAGACGGCGAAGCACAGGGCCGGTACGGAGGTGAGCAGGCCGGCGACGGTGCCGCTCATGCCGAGTCCGTCCCGCACCTCCTCCATGAGGGCGCCCAGGCTGGTGATGGCCGGGCGCAGGTTGAGCGCGGCGAGGACGAGACCGGCGGTCAGGACCGCGCCGAGCCAGCGCGGTACGGGCGCGGGGGCACGGTCGGGCGGGGCGCCGCCGGGCGTCCCGGTGGTCTGGGGAGCCTCGGGAGCGGTACCGAGGGTCGCGAGGTCGTCGTCTGCCATACGCACATCATAGAATCATGGGATGAATGCTTGTCCAGGTGATTCCCGCCTCCCGGTGACGGGCCGGGAAAGGCTTAGCATCAGCGATGCCGTGTTCAGGCTCATGCACCCAGGAGCGCCCCTATGCCGCTGACCTCGCCCCGGCGTTCCGCGCTGGCCGACCAGGTGATCGCCCAGCTGCGCGCCCAGATCACCTCGGGCGAGTGGCCGGTCGGCGCGCGCATCCCCACCGAGCCGGAGCTGGTCGAGCAGCTCGGCGTGGCCCGCAACACCGTCCGCGAGGCGGTCCGGGCGCTGGCCCACAACGGCCTGCTGGACATCCGCCAGGGCTCCGGCACGTACGTCGTCGCCACCAGTGAGCTGGCGGGCGTGATGAACCGCAGGTTCGCCGAGGCCGACCCGCGGCACGTGGCCGAGCTGCGGAGCGCGTTGGAGGCCGAGGCGGCGCGGCGGGCCGCCGAGCGCCGTACGGAGGGCGACCTCAAGCAGCTGGACGCGGCGCTGCAGCGCCGGGAGCAGGCGTGGGAGTCGGGCGCCGCGGCGGCGTTCGTGGAGGCGGACGCCACGCTGCACATGGCGATCGTGGCCGCCTCGCACAACGACGTACTGGCGGAGCTGTACGCGGACCTCGGCGGGGTGCTGCGGGAGTTCCTCCGCGCCGACGTGGGCGACGTGCTCCGCCCGGAATCGCACCTGGACCACTCCCGGCTGGTGGACGCGATCCGGGACGGCGACGGCGACCGCGCGGCGGCCGAGGCGAGCGCCCACCCGTACGGCTGCCGGCTGGGCCAGGTCTGAGGCGCCCGTCCCGAGGAGGCCGGGAAGGCGGGCCAGAGGAGGCCGCCGCGCTTCCGCCCGCCCCCTCTTGGGTAACCCCCTGCTGGGGGGACGACCTCGTTCGATTCGCCCCGTAGACGCAGCGCAGGCGGTCCCGTAGGCCCGGCGCAGGCGGTCCCGTAGGCCCGGCGCAGGCAGCCCGTAGGCAAGCCCCGCAGGCCCCGTAAGCCGTCCCCCCGCGCGTGCAGAAGGGCCGCGGCCCGCCCCGTACCGTCGTGTACGGGGGCGGGCCGCGGCCCTCACGCGTCGGTGCGGGTCAGGCGCCCATCATGTGCACGCCGCCGTCGACGTGCACGATCTCGCCGGTGGTCTTCGGGAAGAAGTCCGAGAGCAGGCCGACGACGCCGCGGCCGGCCGGCTCCGGGTCGGTGAGGTCCCAGCCGATCGGGGCGCGGTGGTTCCACACGTCCGCCAGCTCCTCGAAGCCGGGGATGGACTTGGCGGCCATCGACTTGATCGGGCCGGCCGAGACCAGGTTGCAGCGCACGTTCTTGGCGCCCAGGTCACGGGCCAGGTAGCGGTTGGTGGACTCCAGGGCCGCCTTGGCCACGCCCATCCAGTCGTACTTCGGCCAGGCGATCGACGCGTCGAAGGTCAGGCCGACGACCGAGCCGCCCTGCGGCATCAGCGGCAGGCACGCCATGGTCAGCGACTTCAGGGAGTACGCCGAGACCTGGACCGCGGTGGCCACGTCCTCCCACTCCGCCTCCAGGAAGTTGAAGGCGCCCTGCGGGCCGAAGGCGATGGAGTGCACGACACCGTCGAGCCGGCCGTCGTCACCGGTGTGCTCGCGGATCTTGTCGGCGAGACCGTCCAGGTGCTCCTGGTTGGTGACGTCCAGCTCGATGACGGGGGCTTCCTTGGGCAGCCGCTTGGCGATGCGCTCCACGAGCGAGAGCCGGCCGAAGCCGGTCAGGATGACCTCGGCGCCCTCGTTCTGCGCGACCTTGGCCGCGTGGAAGGCGATCGAGCCGTCGGTGATGACACCCGTGACCAGGATGCGCTTGCCGGCGAGGATTCCACTCATATCGTCAGTGACCCATGCCCAATCCGCCGTCGACGGGAATGACGGCTCCAGTGATGTACGCGGCCTCGTCGGAGGCCAGGAAGCGGACCGAGGCGGCGATCTCCTCGGGCTGCGCGTAACGCGCGAGCGGAACCTGCTTCACGATGTTCTCGCGCTGCTCGTCGGTGAGCGCGCGGGTCATGTCGGTGTCGACGAAGCCGGGCGCGACGACGTTGCAGGTGATGTTCCGGGAGCCCAGCTCGCGGGCGACCGAGCGGGCGAAGCCGATGAGGCCGGCCTTGGAGGCCGCGTAGTTCGCCTGGCCCGCCGAGCCCAGCAGGCCCACCACGGACGAGATCAGCACGATACGGCCCTTGCGCGCCCGCAGCATGCCGCGGTTGGCCCGCTTGACCACGCGGAACGTACCGGTGAGGTTGGTCTCCAGGACCGAGGCGAAGTCGTCCTCCGACATCCGCATGAGCAGCTGGTCACGGGTGACGCCGGCGTTGGCCACCAGCACCTCGACCGCGCCGTGCTTCTCCTCGATCTCCTTGTACGCCTGCTCGACCTGCTCCGTGTCGGTGATGTCGCACTTCACGGCCAAGAACCCCGCCGGGGGTTCGCCGGAGCGGTAGGTGATGGCGACCTTGTCGCCTGCCTCGGCGAAGGCGCGGGCGATGGCGAGGCCGATGCCGCGATTGCCTCCGGTGACCAGAACCGAGCGGCTCAAGAGATCACCCTTTCCGTGTCCTGTCCGACGTGTGTTCCTTACGAAACTAGCGGTCAGCGGGCCGATACGGAGAATCGACCTCGCACAGGTGCGCTCGCCGGTCACTGTCGGGTCCCTACAGAACCCCGTGCGCCGCATCCGCGTCGCATGCCCCGGCCGACCGGCCCGACGTCCTGCGCGGGACGGGTCCGGCACGGCATGATGCGTGGCGCCGACCACGGGAGGGATGCCGTGCCCGCTACACCTCGTTCCGTAGACGAGAGCTTCCTCGCGCTGCCCCTGCACGCGCTGGCCGATGCCGCGCTCGCGCGGGCCCGGGCGCTCGGGGCCGACCACGCCGACTTCCGGCTGGAACGCGTCCGGTACGCCTCCTGGCGGCTGCGGGACGCGAAGACCGCCGGGTCGTCCGACACCACCGACCTCGGGTACGCGGTACGGGTCGTGCACGGCGGAGCCTGGGGCTTCGCGTCGGGTGTGGACCTGACCATGGACGCGGCGGCGCGGGTGGCGGCCCAGGCGGTCGCGATGGCCAAGCTGTCGGCGAAGGTGATCGACGCGGCGGGCTCGCGGGAGAAGGTCGAGCTGGCCGACGAGCCCGCGTACCCGGACCGCACGTGGGTGTCGTCCTACGAGACCGACCCCTTCGACGTGCCGGACGCGGACAAGAGCGGGCTGCTGGCGGAGTGGAGCGGGCGGCTGCTGGCCGCGCCGGGCGTGACGCACGCGGACGCCTCGCTGCTCACGGTCCGGGAGAACAAGTTCTACGCCGACACCGCGGGCACCACGACCACCCAGCAGCGGGTCCGGCTGCACCCGGAGCTGACGGCCGTCGCGGTGGACGGCGGCACCGGCGAGTTCGACTCGATGCGGACCGTCGCGCCGCCGGTGGGCCGCGGCTGGGAGTACCTGACCGACGGGCGGTACGACTGGGACGCCGAGCTGGCGGAGCTGCCGGAGCTGCTGGCGGAGAAGATGCGCGCGCCGAGCGTGCGGGCCGGCCGGTACGACCTGGTGGTGGACCCCTCCAACCTGTGGCTGACGATCCACGAGTCGATCGGCCACGCGACCGAGCTGGACCGGGCGCTGGGGTACGAAGCGGCGTACGCGGGCACCTCGTTCGCCACCTTCGACCGGCTGGGCACCCTGAAGTACGGCTCGGACCTGATGCACGTGACGGGTGACCGGACCGCCGAGCACGGGCTCGCCACCATCGGGTACGACGACGAAGGGGTCGAGGCCCAGTCCTGGGACCTGGTCAGGGACGGCGTCCTGGTCGGCTACCAGCTGGACCGCAGGATCGCGAAGCTCACCGGCTTCGAGCGGTCCAACGGGTGCGCGTACGCGGACTCGCCCGGTCACGTACCGGTGCAGCGGATGGCCAACGTCTCGCTGCAGCCGGCGCCGGACGGGCCGTCCACCGAGGAGCTGATCGCGGGCGTGGAGCACGGCATCTACGTGGTCGGCGACCGGTCCTGGTCCATCGACCAGCAGCGGTACAACTTCCAGTTCACCGGGCAGCGGTTCTTCCGGATCGAGCACGGGCGGCTGGCGGGCCAGCTGCGGGACGTGGCGTACCAGGCCACCACCACCGACTTCTGGGGCTCGATGGCCGCGGTCGGCGGGCCGCAGACCTACGTGCTGGGCGGCGCCTTCAACTGCGGCAAGGCCCAGCCGGGCCAGGTCGCGTCCGTCTCGCACGGCTGCCCCTCCGCCCTCTTCACGGGCGTCAACATTCTGAACACCACGCAGGAGGCCGGGCGATGAGCACACGTACGCCGCGTACGGACGCGCCGCACGAGATCGTCGAGCGGGCGCTGGCGCTCTCCCGGGCCGACGGCTGCGTGGTGATCGCGGACGAGTCCACCACCGCCAACCTGCGCTGGGCCGGCAACGCGCTGACCACCAACGGCGTCACCCGCGGCCGCAACCTCACGGTGATCGCCACCGTGGACGGCACGGAGGGCACCGCGTCCGGCGTCGTCTCGCGCGCCGCGGTGACCGCCGACGACCTGGAGGCGCTGGTGCGGGCGGCGGAGGCGGCCGCCAGGGCCGCCGGGCCCGCCGAGGACGCCCGGCCGCTCGTCCCGGGCGGCGCGCCCTCGCCCGGCTTCACCGAGCCGCCCGCCGAGACCTCCCCGGACGTCTTCGCGGACTTCGCGCCCGCGCTGGGCGAGTCCTTCCGGCGGGCCAGGGACGGCGGCCGCGAGCTGTACGGGTTCGCCAGCCACGCGGTGGTCTCCTCGTACGTGGGCTCCTCCGCGGGGCTGCGGCTGCGCCACGACCAGCCGACCGGGACGCTGGAGCTGAACGCCAAGTCGCCCGACCGCACCCGCTCGGCCTGGGCGGGCCGGGCCACCCGCGACTTCCGGGACGTCGACCCGCTGGCCATGGACGCCGACCTGGCGCGGCGGCTGGCCTGGGCGGGGCGGCGGATCGAGCTGCCGGCCGGGCGGTACGAGACGCTGCTGCCGCCGACCGCCGTCGCCGATCTGCTCGTGTACCAGCTGTGGTCGTCCGGGGCGCGGGACGCGGCCGAGGGCCGTACGGTCTTCTCGGCGCCCGGCGGCGCCACCCGGGTCGGCGAGAAGCTCTCCGGGCTGCCGCTGACGCTGCGCAGCGACCCGGGGGCCGCGGGCCTGGAGTGCGCGCCCTTCGTGCTGGCGCACAGCTCGGGGGACGACGCCTCGGTGTTCGACAACGGGCTGCCGCTGGGGCCCACCGACTGGATCCGGGACGGCGCGCTGAACCAGCTCGTCACCACCCGGCACAGCGCGGAGCTGACCGGCCTGCCGGTGGCCCCGGCCGTGGACAACCTGCTGCTGGAGGCGGGCGGCACCAAGTCGCTGGACGAGCTGGTGGCCGGCACCGAGCGCGGGCTGCTGCTGACCTGCCTGTGGTACATCCGCGAGGTCGATCCGGCGACGCTGCTGCTCACGGGGCTGACGCGGGACGGCGTGTACCTCGTGGAGCGCGGTGAGGTGGTCGGTGAGGTGAACAACTTCCGGTTCAACGAGTCGCCGGTGGACCTGCTGGGGCGGGCGAGCGAGGCGGGCCGCACGGAGCGCACGCTGCCGCGCGAGTGGAGCGACTACTTCACGCGCGCCGCGATGCCCGCGCTGCGCGTCCCGGACTTCAACATGAGCTCGGTGAGCCCGGGGGTGTGAGGGGCTGTCGTGCTGCCGGGGCGGGTCCGCGGGGGCCCGCCCCGGGGCGGCGGGCATTCGTCGTACCGTGTGGCCTGCCTGTGGATACTCGGTCGGCCACGCTTCGCACGGCTAATAGAATCGGTGCCGTCCTCCCGTTTGGGATCAACGACCGATCAGGAACGCCATGACACGCCTCGGCGAATCCGTCGCCCGCGCCAGCTCGCTGCTCTCCGCAGACCTCTCCGCCGACACCACCGTCGCGGAGCTGCTGAAGGAGACCGGCTCGCGGCGCTATCTCGACCTGACGGACCTGCCGGCCAAGGAGCAGGCCGAGCTGATCGCCTCCCGTACGGTCGAGGTGCTGCCGGGCGTGGACCAGCTCGCCGAGCGCATCGAGGAGCGCCGGGCGGCCGGCAAGGGCCTGCACATCAAGCTGGGCATCGACCCGACCGCGACCGATGTGCACCTGGGGCACGCGGTCCCGCTGATCATCCTGAGCCGCTTCCAGCGGCTCGGCCACGACGTCACGCTGATCATCGGCGACTTCACGGCCAAGATCGGCGACCCGTCGGGCCGCACGGCCGAGCGTCCGCCGCTGACCGACGAGGACATCGCGCGGAATCTTGCGAGCTACCGCGACCAGGTCCGGCCGTTCTTCGACTTCGAGAAGGTCAGCTTCCGGCAGAACAGCGAGTGGCTGGCGCCGTACACCTTCCCCGAGCTGCTGAGCCTGCTCTCCAAGGTGCCGGCCTCCCAGCTGCTGCAGCGCGAGGACTTCCGTACCCGCCTCGCGTCGGGTGCCGGGCTGACCATGACGGAGATGCTCTACCCGATCGCGCAGGGCCTGGACTCGGTGGCGCTGGAGTGCGACGTGGAGCTGGGCGGCGCCGACCAGCTGCTGAACCTCCAGATGGGCCGCAAGCTCATGGAGCTCAAGGGCCAGCAGCCGCAGCTGGTGGTCACGATGCCGCTGATCGAGGGCACCGACGGCACGGGCGCGAAGATGTCCAAGTCCAAGGGCAACTACGTCGGCCTGTCCGCCCCCGCCGACGACGTCTTCGGCAAGATCATGTCGGTCCCGGACCGGCTGATGGAGCCGTACCTCAAGGCGTGGACCGAGTGGACGGACGAGGAGATCGCCCAGGTCCTGGGCCGTATCGAGGCGAAGACGCTGCACCCGATGGATCTGAAGAAGATCCTCGCGGGTGAGGTCGTGGCCGCGCTGTACGGCATCGAGGCGGCGATGGCGGCCCGCGCCGGGTTCGTCGCGCAGTTCTCCAAGAAGTCCTTCGCCGACGTCTCCACGCTGCCGTCGGTGGACCTCGCCGAGCACGGCGCGGAGACGGTGGCCACGGTGCTGACCAAGGTCCTGGAGTTCACCCCGAGCGCGTCGGCGGCCCGCCGGCTGGCCAAGCAGAACGCGCTGCGGCTGGTCATCGAGGCCGAGTCGGGCCAGGAGACGGTGGTGCTGGCCGAGGCGGACGCGATCCGTCCGCTGGCCGAGGTGCTGGCGGAGAAGCTGGCCGCCACGCCCGGTACGCCGTACCTCAAGGCGGGCCGCAAGCTGGCCCAGCTCGAGGGCGAGGCGTAAGCGGCACCGTCCGGAGCGGGCGCGCGGAGACGCCGCGGGGGCGCTTCGCAGGCCGCGGTACGTGGCCGTACGTGCGGTACGTCGCGCCGTTCCGGCGGGCCCGGGAGCCGGGTCCGCCGGAACGGTTCGTGACGGCGGGGTCAGACCCGCTGTTGCCGGTGTGTCCTCCCGCGCACCATGGCCCACAGCCGACTGCCCACGCCGACGACGATCACCGCGCCGATCAGCTGGAGCAGATGCCGGGTCCAGTCGATTCCTTTGGTGTCCTCGACTCCGATGCCGGTGGCGGCCCAGTTGCCCAGCACACTGCCGAGCATGCCGAAGACCACCGTCAGCCAGAGCGGGATCGCTTGTTTGCCGGGGATGAGGGCCCTCGCGATCACGCCCAGGACCAGACCCAGAATGATGGCCCACAACCAGTTCATGTCGCCTCCTAGTGGGGCGCGGTGTACAAGGCCGTGCATCGTTCAGTTTCGTACCGCCACCCGTACGGCGCACGTCGGAGCCGTCTGTACGCATGACGCCGCCCCGTGCCTGCCCGGAGATATCACGACCCGGTCTCGAAGGCTGCGCAGGCCCGGCGTAACGTGGGACGGGTCCGGCATGAGGGGTGTGCCCGGTATGACGACAGGTGGTGGAACGTGATGCGGAAGCAGAGCAGCGCCCAGACCTTCCGGATCACGGGAGCCCGCCAGGGGCTGACCGAGGACGTCCGTGGGCGGCAGCGACGCTATGTGATCTCGATGTCCGTGCGGACGGTGGCGGTCATCCTCACCGCCGTGCTCTGGAACGTCGAGCGGCCCGTCGCCATTATCACCCTGATCGCGGGTCTGGTGCTGCCCTACATCGCGGTGGTCATCGCCAACGCGGGCCGGGAGAACGTGACTTCACTCCCGTCGTCCTTCATCGGCGCTCCGTCGCGGCCCATGTTGACCGCTCGATCGGGTGACGTTCCGGCGGAACCCGCGCCGGAAGCGGGACGGGCCGACTCCGCCGAACCCCGCGGTGAGCACGGCTGATCTCCTGACGGTACGCAAAGCTCAAGAAAAGCTCAGATCAATCATGTGGTTCCGGTGCACCCGGCACGGTCCCCCATGACATACTTCGTACGCGCTCCGCATCCCCCGTCGGAGCGACGGACCGACGCCGGGCGGCTCCCCCCGTGGCTGCCCGGCGTCGCCATGCCCGGATCCGGAAGGCCGGGCCGGGGCGACGTAGGGTTGAGGCTGTGAACTCCCCTGAGAACGCAGTGATCTGCTCCGCCAAGGGCTGCCGTGCCGACGCGGTGTGGGTACTGGCCTGGAACAACCCGAAGCTGCACACGCCCGACCGCCGCAAGACCTGGCTCGCATGCGACGAGCACCGCGAGCATCTCTCCCAATTCCTCGGCGTCCGCGGCTTCCTGAAGGACGTGGTGAAACTGGAGGAGTGGGAGGCCCGGGAGGACTGAGGCCCAACTCCGGGCGCGCGGCCGCTCCGTCGGCGCACGCCCCGGCCTCTGCGGCGCGTGGACTCGCATCGGCACCGGCCCCCGCGGCGCTGCACGCGGCCGCGGCGGCCGGCCCCGCCCGGTGCTCAGCCGCCGATCGCCGACATCGGCCGCTCCGGCTGCAGGAAGCTCGGGTCGTCCAGGCCCGAGCCGGCCTTCTTGTCCCACATCGCGCCCTTCCACAGGCGCGCGATCTCCTCGTCCGGCGCGTCCGAGCGCAGCGCGGCCCGCAGATCGGTCTCCTCGGTGGCGAACAGGCACGTGCGCACCTGGCCGTCGGCGGTCAGCCGGGTACGGTCGCAGGCCCGGCAGAACGGGCGGGTGACCGAGGCGATGACGCCGACCCGGGCCGGGCCGCCGTCGACGAGCCAGCGCTCGGCGGGCGCGGAGCCGCGCTCCTCCTGCCCCTCGGGGGTCAGCTCGAAGCGGGTACGCAGCGAGGCGAGGATGTCACCCGCGGTGATCATGCCCTCGCGCTTCCAGCCGTGCTGCGCGTCGAGCGGCATCTGCTCGATGAAGCGGAGCTCGTAACCGTGCTCCACGGCCCAGGCGAGGAGGTCGGGGGCCTCGTCGGCGTTGAGCCCCGGCATCAGGACGGAGTTGACCTTGACCGGGGTGAGCCCGGCGGCGTGGGCGGCGGCCAGGCCGCGCAGCACGTCGGCGTGGCGCTTGCGGCGGGTCAGGGCCTGGAAGACGTCCGGGCGCAGGGTGTCCAGCGAGACGTTGACCCGGTCCAGGCCGGCGTCGCGCAGCGCGGTGGCGGTGCGCTCCAGTCCGATGCCGTTGGTGGTCAGCGACATCTGGGGGCGCGGGTCGAGGGCCGCGACGCGCTCGACGATCGAGACGAGGCCGGGCCGCAGCAGCGGCTCGCCGCCGGTGAAGCGGACCTCGTCGACACCGAGCTGCGTGACGGCGATGCGGATCAGGCGGACGATTTCGTCGTCCGTGAGCAGGTCGGGCTTGGCGAGCCACTGCAGGCCCTCTTCGGGCATGCAGTACGTGCAGCGCAGGTTGCACCGGTCGGTCAGCGAAACCCGCAGGTCGGTGGCTACTCGCCCGAAAGTGTCGATGAGCACGAGGCCCCCTCCCCCGGTGTCGGTTCAGTACGTTGTCGAGCGTACGCGATGGGTGTGACAACCGGCACGGATCCGATCTCACGACGTGGGACCGGCCGCGTCGTAGGGAGCTACGACGCGGCCGGTCCCGTCCGGTGCCGGGGGCCGGTTCAGTGCGCTCCGGTGCCGGTCAGGGACCGGACCTCCAGCTCGGCGTACTTCTTCACGTCCGGCTCCTCCTTGGAGAGCAGGGACCCGAGCCAGCCGAGCAGGAAGCCCAGCGGGATGGAGATCAGGCCCGGGTTCTCCAGCGGGAAGAAGGCGAAGTCGGCGCCGGGGAACATCGAGGTCTCCTTGCCGGAGACGACCGGCGAGAAGAGCACGAGGAACACGGAGGAGATCAGGCCGCCGTAGATCGACCACAGCGCTCCGGAGGTGGTGAAGCGCTTCCAGAAGAGGCTGTAGAGGATCGTGGGCAGGTTGGCGGAGGCGGCGACGGCGAAGGCCAGGGCGACCAGGCCCGCGACGTTCAGGCCGCGCGCGAAGACGCCGAGGACGATCGCGACGGCGCCGATGCCGACGGTGGCCCAGCGCGCGGCCCTGACCTCCTCCTTCTCCGACGCCTTGCCCTTCTTGATCACGTTGACGTACAGGTCGTGCGCGAAGGACGAGGACGAGGCGAGGGTGAGGCCCGCGACCACGGCGAGGATGGTGGCGAAGGCGACGGCCGAGATGACGGCGAGCAGGATCGCGCCGCCGGTGGAGTCGGCGCCGCCGCCGATCTCCTGGGCGAGCAGCGGTGCCGCGGTGTTGCCGGCGGGGTTGGACTCGGTGATCGTCTTGGGGCCGACCAGGGCAGCGGCGCCGAAGCCGAGCGCGATGGTCATCAGGTAGAAGACGCCGATGATGCCGATGGCCCAGTTCACGGACTTCCGGGCGGCCTTGGCCGTGGGCACGGTGTAGAAGCGGATGAGGATGTGCGGCAGGCCCGCGGTGCCCAGGACCAGCGCGATGCCCAGCGACAGGAAGTCGATCTTCGAGGTGGCGGTGGCGCCGTACTTCAGGCCCGGCTCCAGGAACGCCGCGCCCTTGCCGCTCTCCTCGGCGGCCCTGCCGAGCAGCTCGGAGATGTTGAAGTGGAACTTGAGCATCACCAGGAAGGTGATCAGCAGGGTGCCCGCGATCAGCAGGATGGCCTTGACCATCTGCACCCAGGTGGTGCCCTTCATGCCGCCGATGGTGACGTAGAGGATCATCACGATGCCGACGAGCACGACGACGAGGATCTTGCCGGTCTCGCTGGTGATGCCGAGCAGCAGGGTGACGAGCGCGCCGGCGCCCGCCATCTGGGCCAGCAGGTAGAAGATCGAGACGACGATGGTGGAGACGCCGGCGGCGGTGCGCACGGGGCGCTGCCGCATCCGGTAGGCGAGCACGTCGCCCATGGTGAAGCGGCCGGAGTTGCGCAGCGGCTCGGCGACCAGCAGCAGTGCGACCAGCCAGGCCACGAGGAAGCCGATGGAGTACAGGAAGCCGTCGTACCCGAAGAGGGCGATGGCGCCGGCGATGCCGAGGAAGGACGCGGCGGACATGTAGTCGCCGGAGATCGCCAGGCCGTTCTGGAAGCCGGAGAACTGCCGGCCGCCGGCGTAGAAGTCCTCGGCGCCCCTGGTCTGCCGGCCGGCCCACACGGTGATGCCGAGGGTGGCGGCCACGAAGACGGCGAAGAGCGTGATGATGAGTGCCCGGTGCTGGCTCGCGCCCTCGGCGGCCAGTGCCGGCGCTCCGGCGGCGAGCTGGTACGTGAGGCTCATGCGTCGCCCTCCTCGCGGGTGGTGCCGTGCTCCAGCCGGACCTTGATCGCCTCGGCCTGGGGGTCGAGCTTGGTGGCGGCGTGCCGGGAGTACCACCAGGCGATGAGGAAGGTCGTCACGAACTGGGCGATGCCGAGGACGAAGGCGACGTTGACGTTGCCCGCGACCTTGGTGCCCATGAAGTCGCCCGCGTAGTTGCTGAGCAGCACGTACAGCAGGTACCAGAGCACGAAGGCGACGGTCAGCGGGAAGGCGAACGAGCGGTAGGAGCGGCGCAGTTCGCTGAACTCCGCGCCGGCCTGCACTTCGGTGAAGGGCGGCGCCTCGTGGGGCGCGTCGTGCTGCGCCTCGTGTTCCTGGTGCGGCCCGGGGTCGGCGGGCGGCTGGGCGGCGGTGCTCACGCGGTCTCCTGTTTCTCGCGGGGTCCGGCTGGTTCCGGGAGGTGGCATAAGATTCAGATCAGTGACGCGGATCACGCATGCTAGAGGTGCGCGATCCCTTCCGACAGGGGCCGGGCCCCAAATCACCGGCGAAATCGAGGGGTACGGCCCGCCACCGGCGGCGGGCGGGGTCGTTGTCCGGGTGTGACGCCTCCAGCCCGCCGACGCCGGCCGGGGCCGGGCCGACTGCCGTACGGCGCCGTGCCGTTGCCCTGCCCCGTCGCCCTCGCACCCCCGGTACCGCCCCGTCCCACCAGGCACGACGCCTGCCGCTGGGACGGCCGGCGGATCGCGCTGCCGCCGCTGAGCATCGGTGCGCTGCGCCGTCACCGGTGTGGTTGACGGACCCCGCTCCTGCGGCAGTTGACGGGTTTCCCCCGCCGATGGGCGGGTTTTCTTTACCGACCGTTGAACTGTCCGGGTGATCACGGATAGCTTCACTCGTCACGAACCGGCTCGCGCGCGACCTGCCCGCGAGCGGTCAGAGATGATGTGGAGTACCCATGGCACATCTGAGATCCAGACGGGTGCGCGCGCTCGGCGTTCCGGTCGGACTGGCCCTTGTGGCCTCCCTCGGCTTCCTCCCGCAGGCGGCCACCGCCGCTCCTCAGGAAGCGCCGCGCTCCGCGGCCGCGGCCGACGGCCCGCTGCTCTCGTACGTCGTCAACGCCACGCCCGGCAAGGCCTCGGTGGCCAGGGTGGGCAAGGCGATACGCGCGGCCGGCGGCACGGTGGTCGTCGCGCACGAGAAGATAGGCGTGATCGTCGTCCACTCCGCGAACCCGCAGTTCGCCGAGACGATACGCACGGTGCGGGACGTCCAGTCGGCCGGCGCCACCCGCACCGCCCCCCTGAAGCCCTCCGGCACCACCGATGTCGGCAAGCCGCAGAAGGCCGATCTGAGCAAGGCAGCGAAGCTGGCCGGCGCCAAGGCCAAGGCGGCCGGCGAGGAGCCCCTGGAGCCCCTCCAGTGGGACCTGCCCGCCATCAAGGCCGACCAGGCCGCGAAGGTGAACCCGGGCAGCAAGAAGGTCACCGTCGCCGTCATCGACACCGGCGTGGACGACACCCACCCGGACCTGAAGCCCAACTTCTCCGCGCAGCAGTCCGCCAACTGCGTGGGCGGCAAGGCCGACACCACCCCCGGCTCCTGGCGCCCGTACGACCCCGCCGAGGACTACCACGGCACCCACGTCGCCGGCACGATCGCCGCCGCGCGCAACGGTGTGGGCGTGGCCGGCGTCGCCCCGGGCGTGAAGATCTCCGCCATCAAGGTCAGCGAACCGAAGACGAGCCTGTTCTACGCCGAGAGCGTCGTCTGTGCCTTCGTGTTCGCGGCCGACCACGGCGTCGAGGTCACCAACAACAGCTATTACGTCGACCCGTGGATGTTCAACTGCAAGGACGACCCCGGCCAGGGCGCCATCGTCGACGCGGTGGGCCGGGCCGCCAAGTACGCCGAGCGCAAGGGCGCGATCAACGTCGCCGCGGCCGGCAACTCCAACCTGGACCTCGCGGCGAAGGAACTCACCGACAAGTCGAGCCCGAACGACACCACCCCGGTGGAGCGGAAGATCGACCCGGCCAAGTGCTGGGACGTGCCCACCCAGCTCCCGGGCACCGTCACGGTCGCCGCGACCGGCGTGAAGAAGCTGAAGTCGTACTACTCCAACTACGGCAACGGCGTGATCGACGTGGCGGCGCCGGGCGGTGACGCCCGGCAGGTGCCCGAACTGCCGGCGAAGAACGGCACCATCCTCTCCACCATGCCGGGCGGCGACTGGGCCTACCTGCAGGGCACCTCGATGGCCAGCCCGCATGTGGCGGGCGTCGCGGCGCTGGTGAAGAGCGCGCACCCGAAGAGCAGCCCGCAGGAGATCCAGTGGCTGCTGAAGAGGGACGCCGACAACCCGGGCTGCCCCCAGGGTGACGCGACGTGCACCGGTACGGCGCACGTCAACGGGCACTACGGCTACGGGATCGTGGACGCGCTGGACGCCGTCGAACAGCGCTGACCATCGGTGCCGGGGCCCGTGGCAGCCGGGTCCCGGCGACCGGGCGGTCCGCCCGTCCCTGAGGCGGGCGGACCCGTCGTCCGCAGCACCCCGTCGGCCAGCAGCCACTGGGCCGCGAGGTAGCCGAGCATGATGCAGAACTGCGGGGCCGGCGGTTGCGGCCAGTGCGCGATGCCGGTCGCGATCAGGGTGTCGGAGCCGAGGAAGCACAGGCCGCCGAGGAGCGCCCGCGGCCCGGCCCGCAGCGCGCCGTACGCCATCGCGGTGAGCAGCAGGCTGTACCCGGCGACCGGTCCGCGCAGCGCGGCCGGCAGGTCCGGCCACAGCAGCGCCACCGTGCCGAGCCAGGCCGCGGTGTAGCCGGCGGCCACCGCGGCGAGCCGCCACCGGCGGCCCCACCGGGGCGTCGCCCCGCGCCGCACGAAGAGCGCGAGGTAACAGAGGTGTCCGGCCGCGAAGGACGCCATGCCCACCAGGAAGGCGGTGTCGCCGCCCGCCTGGAGGAGGGTGTCGCCGCCGCATCCGAAGAGCAGCGCGGCGACGAGCAGGAGGGGCCCGCCGCGTACGCGCACGTAGGCCGCGAGGACCGGCATCAGCGCCGGCTTGATCACCACCTCCACCGTCCCTGCCCCGAAGAGCAGCGCACCGAGGTGCACGAGGGCCAGCGCTCCGAAGGCGGCGAGCAGGGCGCGTGCGGCGGTTCCCCGGCTCATGCGGCGGACGCCCCGGCGTCCGGCACGCGTGACGCGGCATCGCCGTCCGGCGCGGGCTGCCAGCCCGGCCCGCGGAAGACCCGCCCGGCGCGCTCCCGCCAGCTGCGGGCCGCCCGGACGTCGCGGGCGATGGCCGCGTACTCGTGGGTGGCCACGCGCAGCGGGTTGAAGGTGTCGATGTTCTTGGTGAGCCCGAAGACGGGCCGCTCCGTCTCCGGGACGAACGAGCCGAACAGCCGGTCCCAGACGATGAGGATGCCCCCGAAGTTGCGGTCCAGGTAGCCGCCTTGGGAGGCGTGGTGGACGCGGTGGTGGGAGGGCGTGTTGAGCACGTACTCGAACGGGCGGGGCAGCTTGTCGATCCGCTCGGTGTGCACCCAGAACTGGTACACGAGGTTCGCCGAGGAGCAGAAGGCGAGGGCCGCCGGGTGCACGCCGAGGGCGATCATCGGGAGGTAGAACGGCCAGACGGTCCAGGTGGTCCACGGCTGGCGGAGCGCGGTGGTGAGGTTGAACTTGCGGCTGGAGTGGTGCACCACGTGGCAGGCCCACAGGATGCGGATCACGTGGTGGCCGCGGTGCGACCAGTAGTAGAAGAAGTCCTGCGCCAGCAGCATCAGGGGCAGCGTCCACCACAGCACCGGGATGCGCAGCGGCGTCAGTTCGTAGACGGCCGCGTAGATCGCCACGATCGGGATCTTCCACAGCGCGTCGAAGACGAGGCTGCCGAGGCCCATGCCGACGCTGGTGGCGGCGTCCTTGGCCTCGTACCCGGCGGCGTCCTCGTCCGGGTGCAGCCGGTAGCTCACCATCTCCAGGACGGTGAGCAGGACGAAGGCCGGTATCGACCACAACACGACATCGGGCAGGTTCGGCATGCGGGCACCATAAGGCGGCGTACGGCGTCTCGGCCAGAGGTTGTTACCAATGAGTATCAGCCGAAGTTACCGCCGGTACGCCCAGCCTGCCCCGCCCGGCCCGTCAGGTGGCGTCCGGCGGCAGCGTCACGCTCCCGTCCTGCTGGATCTGCGCGGTGGGCGAGTACGTCCGCTGCCCCGACTTCCGCGGGTCGTCGCTGCGCCCGGGGTCGAGCGAGGCCCAGGCGACCGACTGGACGCCGCTGCCCTCCACCGCGTCGGCCGAGCACGAGGCGAGCGAGCTGTACCAGGTCTTCCCCGGGTCGATCACCACGTGCCGCAGCGCGCTCCCGCCGTCGCACTCCTGCGGGACGCGCCCCTTGTACCAGGCGACGTCCACCGTCACCAGCGCCTGCTCCGCACGGCTGTTGCGGACGATGACCCCGAACTGCGCGCTGCCCGAGTGGTCCACCGCCTGGACGCAGCCGCGCATCTCCAGGTCCTTGAACCCCGTGCCGCGCCAGTGCCCGCAGCTGATGTGCGCGTCCGGATACGGGCTGCTGACCGTCGCCTCCAGCCGCGCGCCGGTGGCCTCCGGCGATGCGGCGGCGGGCTCCTTCGGCTCCGGCGGCGCGGCCTTTTCGGAGGTCTTCGACGCCGACGGCTCACGGGTCCGCTCCGCCGTCCCCGACGGGCTCGGCGGCGCGGACCGGCCGGCCGGACCGGCGGACGCGGTGGCAGCGCCCGCCGCGGCCCCCGGCGGCGTCGCGTCGGCCGCGTCGCCCGCGGTGCCGAACCACTGCCGGCCGCCCAGCGCGAGCGCGACCGCCGCGGCGGCCACCAGCACCCCGCAGACCGCCAGCGGCACCGGCCGCAGGAGCCGCGCCGGGCGCTTCCCGGGCTGCTGCTGCGGGCTCGCCGGTGCGGCCTGCAGGAAGACGTACTGGCGGTTGTCGGTGCTGGTGGCGTGCACGTCCCCGTGCTGTGCGATGTTCTGCGTCCCGCCGTCCTGGGCCCGGTTGTCCTGGGACCCGGGAGTCGTCATCCGGCGCTCCCCGGGCCGTGGTGGACGTGGAGCGAGCCGCCGCCCTGCACGATGTGCTGCACCCCGCCCGACTCGGCGGTGTTGTGCTGGACGTACGTCGTGCCGGCCGCCGCCGCGCCCTCGGCCCGCGCCCTGGCCACCAGCTCGCGCAGCGCCTGCTCGGCGTCGGGCCGCTCCTCCAGCAGCGCCTGCAGCTCCCTCGTCCACTGGTTGGCCAGCACCTGCCGTACCGCGTCGCCCCCGGCCCCTGCGGCCCGCGCGACCTCCGTCGAGGTGCCCTCCAGCCGGCGCGCCACGTCCTCCGCACGGCTCCGGTCGCCCCGGCCGAGCAGCGTGGCGAACCCGCCGCGCACCGACTGCCAGGCGTCCGTCGCCATCGCACCGATCAGGGCCGTGCCGCCGGCCGCCGCGAGCTGGCCGAAAGCCTCTGGGATCACCGAACTCCCCCTCCGTCTCATTGAGTTGGCACACCCGTCCAACAAACGCAATGAGGGAAGAGAAAGTTACCGCCGTTGACTTAGTTACGCCACATCACTCACCCCTCCCCACGAACGGGAAGTCGAAGCCCGTCAGCCAGTGCCGTCCGGTCTCCCGCGCCCGCCGCCAAGACGCCTCCACCGGCGCCTGGTTGCGCGGCTGTCCCAGCTCGTCGGGGGCCGGACCGATGCGGGACGCGACCGGTGCGAGCGCCCGCTTGTCGAACCCGAACGCCTCCGCGGCCGACTCGCCCAGCATCCGGCGGGTCTCCCCCACCGGGATGTCGTGGAAGGCCCGGCGCAGCCACTCCCTGGTGTGCGGCCAGGTCCCCTCGGGGTGCGGGAAGCCGGAGCCCCAGAGGACGTTGTCCACGCCGATCTCGTACCGCCGCGCCAGCTCGTGCCGGGTGGGCGCGGTGGCGCAGACGAAGACCTGCCGGTCGAGGTACTCGTGCGGGGACCGCTTCAGCCCGGCGAACGGCGAGCGCTTCCGGCCGCCGCGCACGTCCGCGTACAACCGGTCCAGGTGCCACAGCAGGTCCGGCAGCCACCAGCAGCCGGCGCCCGCGACCCCGAAGCGCAGCCCCGGGTGGCGCTCGAAGACCCCCGACCACAGCAGGAACCACAGCGGGCGGGCCGGCCACCACGCCGCCTCGGAGAGCTCGATGCCGAGGTGGCCGCCGTGCTCGGCGCGCGGCCCGGTGCCCGCGTGCGTGAGGACCGGCATGGCCGTCTCGGCCGCTGCCGCCCACACCGGGTCGTACCGGCGGTCGTGGTAGGGCGCGGCGCCGTCCCGGCCGGCCGGGATCAGCAGCGCGCCGAGGCCGGACTCGCGGGCCCGGTGGATCTCCGCGACCACCTCGTCGACCTCGGCGGCGACCGGGAGCACCGCGACGCCGCAGTGCCGCTCGGGCGCGGTGGCGCAGAACTCCGCGAGCCAGCGGTTGTACGCCCGGGCGCCCGCCAGGGCCGCCTCCGGCCCGGCGCCGGCGGCCGGGTCCAGGCCCGCGCCGAAGGGCGGCGCCGTGCCGCCGTCCGCGGTCTGCGTGTCGGGGAACACGACCTCGGCGGCCACCCCGTCGCCGTCCAGCTCCTTGATGCGCTGTGCGGCGTCCCAGCCGCCGCGCAGCCCCTCCTCGTTGTCCTCGTACCACCTGAGGGCCGGCGCGCCGCTCCCGGTGCCGCGCCGGCCGGCCTCGGCGCGCCGGGCGTCCCGCTGCGCGAGGAAGTCGTCGAAGGCCCGGTGGTGCGCGGCCTCCAGATAGGGCCGGTACCGCTCGGTGGGCAGCCCGGCGTGGCAGGCGGCGGAGATGATCAGGTACGGGTCGGTCGGGTCCGTCATCGCGGCTCCTCGGTCGGTCCGGAAGGAAACGTTCGAGGTGGTCCCGTCACGCGCGGGGCGCGTGCCGTCGTGCCCGTGCTGCAACAGGGTTACAGCGACGGCCCACGAGGGGTAAAGAGACGTGCACCGGTCAGGGGCCGCCCGTGAACGGCGCCCGGCGACAAGGCCGTTGCCACCGCCCACCCTCGTCGGCACAAAGGCCCCACGGCATCACCACGGCATCCGCAGGGCACGGCACGGCATCCGTCCGGAAGCGGTCGCCGACAGCGGACCTCAGCGCACAAGCACCACTTGCCCCCTGACGCCCCTTCGGGAAATCGAGGCCACAAGCGGCGCACGATGTCCGATACGCCCCAAAGCGCGCATCTGCACGCCCCCGCAGGGCGGCGCTGTCAGTCCCGGCCCGTATCCTCATGGACCATGCTCGAAGACCGCACGGCAGCCGACCGCCCGCTCTCCCCGGAGATCGCGCGGCAGCCGGCCCCGCAGGAGGAACAGGCCCCCTGGCCCACCGCGTACCCACAGGGGTATGCGGTGGTCGACGTGGAGACCACCGGACTGGCCCGCGACGACCGGATCATCTCTGCCGCCGTGTATCAACTGGACGCGAGGGGCGAGGTCCAGGACCGCTGGTACACCCTCGTCAACCCCGAGCGCGATCCGGGCCCGGTCTGGATCCACGGCCTCACCACCGAGGTGCTGTCGGGCGCCCCGCTCTTCCCGGAGATCGTCCCCGAGCTGTCCCGGCGGCTGGAGGGCCGCGTCCTCGTCGCGCACAACGCGATGTTCGACTGGTCGATGATCGCCCGCGAGTACGCCCGAGCGAAGGCCCAGGCACCGGTGCGCCAGCGGCTGTGCACGATCGCGCTCGCCAAGGAGCTGCGGCTGCCGCTGCCCAATCACAAGCTGGAGTCCCTCGCGGCGCACTACGGCGTCGTGCAGGAGCACGCGCACCACGCGCTGGACGACGCCCGGGTGCTCGCCGAGGCGTTCCGGCCGAGCCTCCGGCTGGCCGCCCGGGAGAACCTCCGGCTGCCGCTGCTGGCCTGCCAGCCGCTGACCGAGTGGTCCGACGCGCCGCGCCCGCCCGCGCAGCGCTCCGGGTACGGCGCGTACCGCCCGACCGCCTGGCGCCCCTCCCGCAAGCGCCCGGCCTGCCCGTATCCGAATCCGGGCCGGTACGAACCGGGCGGCCGGCTGCAGCAGGGCATGCGGGTCGCCTTCTCCGGCGACACCTCCGTGGACCGCGAGCTGCTGGAGGACCGCGCCATCGAGGCCGGCCTGCACGTCGCGACCAGCGTCTCCCGCCTGACCAGCCTCCTGGTCACCAACGACCCCGACTCCCCCACCTCCAAGACCGCCAAGGCCCGCTCCTTCGGCACCCCCGTCGTCGACGAGCCCGCCTTCATGCAACTCCTCCAGGACGTCCAGCCCGCCCCCTGAGGGGCGCGGGGAACTGCGCGAGCAACCACAACGGCGACACGGTCGGCCGACGACCGAACCCCTCACGGCGGGCAGCCGAGGCCCCGGCCACCGTCCGGGTGAAGCCCGACAACACACCCGGCGCGGGGCTGGTCCCCCGGAAAACCGCGCCCCACCCTGGGGCGCATGGCACGTTGCGAGGTCTGCGGAAACGACTACGGCATGACGTTCGAGGTGCACGCGCAGGGCGCGGTGCACGTCTTCGACTGCTTCTCCTGCGCCATCCACCGCATGGCGCCCATCTGCGAGCACTGCCGGTGCCAGGTCATCGGCCACGGCGTCGAGGCCGACGGCCACTGGTACTGCTGCGCCCACTGCGCCCGCGCCGAGGGGAAGGTGGGCATCGTCGACCGGGTCTGACGCGGCGGGCCGGGGCGGGCCCGGCGGCCAGGGCGGGACCCTGCCGTCGGGGGCCGAATGTGGACAGGTACCGTCAATACCGTGTACCGCTTCCTGTTGTCCCGGCAGTGGGTGATCCTCACCCTCGTGGGCCTCGTCCTGATCCCCGTCATGGTCAGGCTGGGCTTCTGGCAGCTGCACCGCCATGAGCACAAGGTCGCCCAGAACGCCCAGATCGCCCGGGCGCTCGACGCCAAGCCGGTACCGGTCACCGACCTCGCGAAGCCGGGGCGCGACCTGCCGGAGGCGGACCGCTGGCACCCGGTGAAGGCCACGGGCCGGTACGACACCAAAGGCGAGGTCGTGGTGCGCAACCGCACCGCGGCCGACGAGCAGACCATCGGCTACTACGTCCTCACCCCGCTGCGGCTGACCGGCGGCGCCACCGTCCTGGTCAACCGCGGCTGGATCGCGCCCAGCGGCGGCGCGCTCACCACCTTCCCCGACGTGCCCCCGGCACCGAAGGGCACGGTCACCGTCACCGGCCGGGCGATCCCCGACGAGACCACCGCCGAGAGCGGGATCAAGGACACCAAGGGGCTGCCCGACCGCCAGGTCATGCTGATCAACAGCAAGCAGGCGGCCGAGCGGCTGCACCGCCCGGTGCTCGGCGGCTACATCGAGCAGACCGCGCCCGAGCCCAAGGGCGGCAAGCCCGAGCTGGTCCCCGAGCCGGACCACAGCAGCATCGGCCCGCACATGGCGTACGCCGTCCAGTGGTGGCTGTTCGCCGCCGCCGTACCGGTCGGCTGGGTGATCCTGGTACGCCGCGAGCGCAAGGACCGCGCCGCTGCCGCCGCCGCGGCCGACGACTCAGCGGCGCCGGCCGAACCGGAGCGGCCCAAGGAGCCGGCCGCTGCCGCCCCGCAGGACGGGCCGGGGTCCGGTACTGCATAGCCCCCGCCCGCTCCGGGCAGTCGTCACAGCGTGCATCCACCTATCGAGGACTACGCGCTCATCGGGGACCTGCAGACCGCCGGGCTCGTCGGCCGCGACGGCTCCATCGACTGGCTGTGCCTGCCCCGCTTCGACTCGGCCGCCTGCTTCGCGGCGCTCCTGGGCGACCGCGACAACGGCCACTGGCGGCTCGCGCCCGCCGACCACGAGGCCCGCGCCGACCGCTCGTACCGGGGTGACTCGCTCGTCCTGGACACCGAGTGGACGACCGGCACCGGACGCGTCCGGGTCACCGACTTCATGCCCCAGCGGGACCGCGCACCCGACGTCGTCCGCATCGTGGAGGGCCTGGAGGGCAGCGTCGAGATGCGCGGCGTGCTGCGGCTGCGCTTCGACTACGGACGCGTCGTCCCCTGGGTACGGCACGTCGACGGCTGCCGGGTGGCCGTCGCCGGCCCCGACTCCGTCTGGCTGTCCGCCGACCCGCAGGTGACGACGTACGGCCAGGGCTACAGCACCCGCTCGGACTTCACCGTCGAGGCCGGCGAGAAGGTCGCCTTCGTCCTCACCTGGCACCCCTCCCACCGGCCCCGCCCGCGCCGCATCGATCCCCACGAGGCGCTGCAGTGCACGCTGGACGACTGGAAGGAGTGGTCGGCGCGGTGCACGTACGAGGGACCGCACCGCGACGCCGTCATCCGCTCCCTGATCACGCTGAAGGCGCTGACGTACGCGCCCACCGGCGGCATCGTCGCGGCGGCCACCACCTCGCTGCCCGAGGAGATCGGCGGCGTACGCAACTGGGACTACCGCTACTGCTGGCTGCGCGACGCCACCCTCACCCTCAACGCGCTGCTCTCCGCCGGGTACACCGAGGAGGCCGGGGCCTGGCGCGACTGGCTGCTGCGCGCGGTGGCCGGCTCCCCCGCCGACCTGCAGATCATGTACGGGCTGGCGGGCGAGCGGCGGCTCCCGGAGGCGGAGCTGCCCTGGCTTACGGGCTACTCCGGCTCCGCGCCCGTGCGCATCGGCAACGCCGCCGTCGACCAGCTCCAGCTCGACGTCTACGGCGAGGTCCTGGACTCCCTGTTCCTCGCCCGCAACGCCGGCCTGGAGGACAAGCCGCACGCCTGGAACATCCAGCGCGCCCTGCTCGCCTTCCTCCAGAAGAACTGGCGGCAACCGGACGAGGGCCTGTGGGAGGTCCGCGGCCCGCGCCGGCACTTCGTGCACTCCAAGGTCATGGCCTGGGCCGCCGCCGACCGCGCCATCCGCACCGCTGAGGCGCACCCCGGTCTGAAGGCGGACCTGGACGCCTGGCGCGAGATGCGGGACGAGGTGCACCGCGAGGTGTGCGAGAAGGGGTACGACCCCGAGCGCGGCACGTTCACCCAGTACTACGGCTCCGAGGAGCTGGACGCCGCGACGCTCCTCATCCCGCGCGTCGGCTTCCTGCCGGGTGACGACCCGCGCGTGATCGGCACGGTCGACGCGGTCCGCCGCGAGCTGACGTACGCCGCCGGCCCCGACGGCGCGGGCGGCGCGCGCGCCGGGCTGGTGCGCCGCTACAGCGCGGACCGGGGCGACGGCTCGCACGCGACCGACGGGCTGCCCGGCGAGGAGGGCGCCTTCCTGGTGTGCTCCTTCTGGCTCGCCGACGCGCTGTACCTCACCGGACGGCCCAAGGAGGCACAGGAGCTCTTCGACCGCCTCCTGGAGCTGCGCACCGACCTCGGGCTGCTGGCGGAGGAGTACGACCCGGTGAGCGGCTGCCAGCTCGGCAACTTCCCGCAGGCGTTCAGCCACATCGGTCTGATCGGGACCGCCTTCACCCTGGCGGGCATGCCCAAGGCAGACTGACCCCATGGATCTTGGACTCACCGACCGGACGTACATCGTCACCGGCGCCACCCGAGGGCTGGGCCACGCCACCGCCAGTGCGCTCGTCGCCGACGGCGCGAACGTCGTGATCACCGGCCGCACCGACGAGGCGGCCGCCGAGGCCGCGAAGGGCCTGGGGCCGCGCGCGCTGGGCATCGGCGCGGACAACGCCGACCCGGCCGCCGCGCAGCGCCTGGTGGACGCGGCCGAGGACCGCTTCGGCGGTCTGGACGGCATCCTCATCAGCGTCGGCGGCCCGCCCCCCGGCACCGGCGCCTCCAACACCGACGAGCAGTGGCGGGACGCCTTCGAGTCGGTGTTCCTGGGCGCGGTCCGGCTGGCCCGCACTGCGGCCGAGGCGCTCGGCGAGGGCGGCGTGATCGGCTTCGTGCTCTCCGGCTCCGTCCACGAGCCGATCCCGGGCCTGACCATCTCCAACGGACTCCGCCCCGGCCTGGCCGGCTTCGCCAAGTCGCTCTCCGTCGAGCTGGGCCCCAAGGGCATCCGCGTCGTCGGCGTGCTGCCCGGCCGGATCGCCACCGACCGGATGCGGCAGCTGGACGACCTGTCGGGCGACCCGGAGGCCGCGCGCGCCCGCAACTCCGCCTCGATCCCGCTGCGCCGCTACGGCACGCCGGAGGAGTTCGGCCGCACCGCCGCCTTCCTGCTCTCCCCCGCGGCGTCCTACGTCACCGGCGTGATGGTGCCGGTGGACGGCGGCGCGCGGCACGGCTTCTGAGCACCCCTCTCCTTGCCCGGGGTGCCGCCGTCCGGCGGCACCCCGCGGCGTACCAGGCGCTCAGGTGACCCGTTCGGCGCGGTGCCGTACGGCGCGCAGCCGGACCTCGGCCGGGATCTCCGGCAGGCCCGTCGCCTCCCGGGCGTGCGCCACCGCCCGGGTGCTCAGCAGGTGCACGGCGCCGGCCGGGTCGGCGTGCGGCTCCAGCAGCAGGCGCACCCGTACGCGGGGCTCCCGACGCCGGCCCGTCAGGCGCGTCACGGCGCGGTGCACGCCGTCCGCGCTCTCCGCCTCGGCCGCGAGGACGTCCTCCAGGGCCCGGCCGCGCAGCAGCGCCCCTTCCCCGTCCCCGGTGTCGACCAGGACCTCGCGCAGCCGCCGGTTGCGGAACTGGGCCAGCAGCCACCACAGGGCGAGCAGCACCAGCACGGCCAGCGCGGCGATCACGGCCGGCCACCACCAGCCCGACCCCGTCCAGCGGGTGCGGTCGGCCGCCGGCAGCAGGACGTCACGGGGCGCGGTCCACGGCCAACCGCCGGGCGGCCCCGCGTGCCATGCGTCCGCAAGACCGAGCCCGCCGAAGAGCACCAGCCCGCCGGTGCCCAGCAGCACCAGCCCGAGCAGCGCGAGCAGCACCCGGTTGACCGTCCGCCGTACCTGACGCATCGCCACAGCTCACCTCTTCCCGGCGCGCCGTACGCGCACAGACATGCCCGGCGGCCGGGCGAGGCCGAGCCGCTCCAGGCCCTCGGCCAGCGCCGCGTCCACGTCGCCGCGTACCTCGTCCAGCTCGCGGAAGTGCGCGAACGCGCGGGCCGTCACCTTGCGCCGGGACACCGTGATCCGTACGGACTGCACGCCCGGCACCTCCATGACCCGGTCGCGCAGTACCAGTGCGGCGGCCGAGCGGTCCAGGCCCGCGCGGGTCGCGGGCGTGGCGGGCCGCATCGGGAGGACGCCGCGCAGCCCGGGGGTCACCGCGAGCACGACCAGCCAGAGGCCCAGGGCCATGGCCAGCGCGGCGGCGGCCAGCACCCAGGTGTCCTCCAGCGGGCGGCTCGCCAGCTCGTCGGCGAGCCGGCGGCGCCAGGCCATCGCGGGCTGCCCGGCGCGCACGGCGGCCACGTCGTACAGGAACAGCCCGGCCACCGCGAGCACCACCAGTGCCACCAGCGCGGCCGGCAGCCGCCGGGCCGACCAGAAGCGCCCGGTCCTGCCGCCGCGCGCGCCGGAGGTGTAGGCGGCGTCGGAAGCGGACTGTTCGGGGCCGCGGCCGGCCTTCTCCAGGGTCGGGAGGCGCCGCGTCGTGTCCGGCTCGCTCATGCTCCGCGTCCCGTCACCCGGGTCACCGTACGTGTCATCGCACTCTCCCCTGCCCGGTCCGCCTCAGCTGCGGCGAGTGCAGACGGGTCACCTGGATCGCCACCTCGGGCACCGTCATGCCCGCCAACGCCCATACCCGTTCCGTCACCCGGCGACGCACCGCGCCGCACTGGGCGCCGATGTCGCCGGGGTAGCCCAGCTCGACGGAGACCCGCACCCGGGCCTCGCCGAAGGTGTCCTGACTGTTGTGGCGGCGTACGACGACGGTGGCGTCGGCGTCACCGGGACGGACGTCACGCGCCGGGCCGCCAGGGCGTGTCACCGTCCCGCCGTCCGGCGTTCCGTCTTCAGGGGCCGCCGCCGCGTCGTCGGGGGCCGCGCCGGCGGGCACGGCGTCAGGGCCGCGTGCGTCGGCGGGCGGGCGGCCGGCGGCGTGCGCCCCGCTGCCGCTTTCCGCGCCGCCGTCCGGGCCGTGCCGCAGCGCCTCCCGTGCGGCCTGTGCCGCGATCTTGGCGACCACCCGGTCGGCGATCCGCGTCGCACCGCGCAGCCCCGCCTCGACGGCCGGTTCCGGAAGCTGTCCGGCCACGCCTCACCGCCGCCGGACGTCGCGCTCACGGCCTCCGGGGCGCCGGAAGAACTCCCCGGGCTCCAGGTCGCCGTCGAGGAACCGGCCGGCCACGAACCCCACCGCCCCCAACGCCGCCACCAGCAAGAAGGCCCCGAATCCGCCGAAGTACCCGGCGAAGCCCAGTGCCATGCCGGCCAACAGACCGGCCACGGCCATGCTCATCGTGCACTCCCTCGCTGCCACCCCGGCAGGGATGGCGGACCAGCCGGACCACTGCCGGAACCCGGCCGCCGGCATCCGTACGCCCGTCCGGCCGGACCGCCCGGACGGATCGGACCGCTACTGGAGCCGGGGCTCCGCTTCCTCTTCCTCGACCTCGTCCGGCAGCTTGACGTCGCCGACCGCGATGTTGACCTCGACGACCTCCAGTCCCGTCATCCGCTCGACCGCGGCGATGACGTTCTCCCGCACCGCCTTGGCCACCTCGGCGATCGCCACGCCGTACTCGACGACGATGTCCAGGTCCAGTGCCGTCTGCACCTCGCCGACCTCGGCCTTCACGCCGCGCGTGACGGAGCGGCCGCCGGGCACCCGGTCGCGTACCGCGCCGAAGGTGCGGGCCAGTCCGCCGCCCATCGCGTGGACGCCCATGACGTCCCGGGCGGCCATGCCGGCGATCTTCTCGACCACGCCGTCCGCGATGGTCGTACGGCCCCGGGTCGCCGGGTCGCCGCCACCACGTTCGGTGCCGAGGGTCTTGCGGGCGCCGCCTTCGCCGTGCGGCCGGCCGCCCTGTGCGGTGTCGCTCATCGCGTCGTCCCTTCCTCGGGGAGGAGCGGGCACACCTGGCATGCCCTCGAAACCCACATTAGGGGTGGTCGGGGCGGAGCGCCGCCGGGATACCGCCGGGATACGCCGACCGGGCGGGCAAAGCGGCGGGAAGGCGGCGCGCAGTGATCCATTGCGCGCCCGGGGCACGCGCGGCGCGCCCCGGACACGGCGGCCGGTTACTCGCCCGCGCCGGCGAGGTCGCGCAGCCGGCGGCCCTGCGCCGCACGCTCCGCCGCACGCTGCTCGTCGAGCGAGCGCGCAGCAGCACCGGCGAGCAGGGCCTTGGTCTCGACGACGGCGTCCCGGGGCGCGGCGAGCAGCGCGGCGGCCAGGTCGGTGACGGCGGCGTCGAGCTGGTCGCCGGGTACGACGAGATTGGCCAGGCCGGTGCGTTCGGCCTCCTCGGCGTGCACGTACCGGCCGGTGGCGCAGATCTCCAGCGCACGGGCGTAGCCCACCAGGTGGACGAGCGGCTTCGTGCCGGTCAGGTCCGGCACCAGGCCCAGGCTCGTCTCACGCATGGCGAACTGCACGTCCTGCGCGCACACCCGCAGGTCGCAGGCGAGCGCGAGCTGGAAGCCGGCGCCGATGGCATGCCCCTGGACGGCGGCGATGGAGATGAGGTCGTTCCGCCGCCACCAGGTGAACGCCTCCTGGTACTCGGCGATCAGCGCGTCCAGCTCGCTCTCCGGACCTCGTCCCATGTCCAGGAACGACGGCTCGCCCGGGAAGCCCTCGGGAGTGAAGGCCTGCCGGTCCAGCCCCGCGGAGAAGGACTTTCCCTCGCCGCGCAGCACGACGACCCGTACGCTCCCCGGCAGCTGCTGCCCCGCCTCGGCCAGGGCCCGCCACAGGGCGGGCGACTGGGCGTTGCGCTTGGCGGGGTTGGTGAGCGTCACCGTGGCGACGGCGTCGTCAACGGTGAGCCGGACACCATCCTTGTCGAGCAGGGTCATGGAGCGCCTCCGAGTTTCAACGGTCACTGCACAGCAACCGCTAAGTTAACTGAACAGTAACCACCCGGTCGATCACTTCTTCGACCGGGTGGCACCGTCGGCTCTTCGGAGTCGCGGGCCGCCTCGAGTCAGGCCGAGGCGGCCTTCTTGCCCCTCGTGGCCCCGCCACGACCGCGCAGGACCACACCGGATTCGCTGAGCATCCGGTGCACGAATCCGTAGGAGCGGCCGGTTTCCTCGGCCAGCGCCCGGATGCTCGCTCCGGAGTCGTACTTCTTCTTCAGGTCTGCCGCGAGCTTCTCGCGCGCGGCGCCGGTCACCCGGCTGCCCTTCTTCAGAGTCTCGGCCACCCGTGCCTCCTCATGGGAAGTGCGCTCTGGACTCTCATGATCACCCCTCCCGCCCGTCCTGGCCACCCATTCGACAAGGTCGGTAGGACATCGTTTGGCGCGCGGGATGGCGCACGAGTGCCCGGAATCGCGAATTCCAAGGGCCTTACCGAGCGGCCCCGTCCGAGCGCCCGGAAGAACGGCCAGGTCAGGAGGTATACGACAGAACGGCGGCGGGCTCGTACCGGCGCACCGCCTCTCGTGCGGTGCGGCGCGCCGGGTACGAGCCGTTCTCACTCAGATGATGGATCACCCGTCGGCCGAATGATCCATACGGTGTTGATCACGGTGTCCCACGGCCCGTGCCGCGCCGTGCCGGGCACCGCGGCGGGCCGGAGCGGGCCTCAGGCCAGCGCCACCAGATCCGCGTAATCCGGGCCCCACAGGTCCTCCACGCCGTCCGGCAGCAGGATGATCCGCTCCGGCTCCAGGGCGTCCACCGCACCCTCGTCGTGGGTCACCAGGACCACCGCGCCCTCGTACGTGCGCAGCGCCCCGAGGATCTCCTCGCGGCTGGCCGGGTCGAGGTTGTTGGTGGGCTCGTCCAGAAGGAGGACGTTGGCGGAGGAGACGACCAGGGTCGCGAGCGCGAGCCGGGTCTTCTCACCGCCGGAGAGCACGCCCGCCGGCTTGTCCACGTCGTCGCCGGAGAACAGGAAGGAGCCCAGGGTCTTGCGGACCTCGACCAGGTCCAGGTCAGGAGCCGCCGAGCGCATGTTCTCCAGGACCGTGCGGTCCGGGTCGAGCGTCTCGTGCTCCTGCGCGTAGTAGCCGAGCTTGAGGCCGTGGCCGGGGGTGACCGTGCCGGTGTCCGGCTTCTCGGCCCCGGCGAGCAGCCGCAGCAGGGTCGTCTTGCCCGCGCCGTTCAGGCCGAGGATGACCACCCGGGAGCCCTTGTCGATGGCCAGGTCGACGTCGGTGAAGATCTCCAGCGAGCCGTACGACTTGGACAGGCCCTCCGCCGTGAGCGGGGTCTTGCCGCACGGCGCGGGCTTCGGGAAGCGCAGCTTGGCGACCTTGTCGGACTGGCGCACCTCCTCCAGGCCGGCCAGCAGCTTCTCGGCGCGCTTGGCCATGTTCTGCGCGGCGACGGTCTTGGTCGCCTTGGCGCGCATCTTGTCCGCCTGGGAGTTCAGCGCCGCCGCCTTCTTCTCGGCGTTGGCGCGCTCGCGCTTGCGGCGCTTCTCGTCGGCCTCGCGCTGCTGCTGGTACAGCTTCCAGCCCATGTTGTAGATGTCGATCGTCGACCGGTTGGCGTCCAGGTAGAACACCTTGTTGACGACGGTCTCGACGAGGTCCACGTCGTGGGAGATGACGATGAAGCCGCCGCGGTAGGTCTTGAGGTAGTCGCGCAGCCAGAGGATCGAGTCGGCGTCCAGGTGGTTGGTCGGCTCGTCCAGGAGCAGCGTGTCGGAGTCCGAGAAGAGGATCCGGGCCAGCTCGACGCGGCGGCGCTGACCACCGGAGAGGGTGTGCAGCGGCTGGCCGAGGACGCGGTCGGGCAGGCCGAGGCTGGCGCAGATGGTCGCGGCCTCCGCCTCGGCGGCGTACCCGCCCTTGGTCAGGAACTCCGTCTCCAGGCGCTCGTACTTCTTCATCGCGCGCTCGCGGGTGGCGCCCTTGCCGTTGGACATCCGGTCCTCGTTCTCGCGCATCTTGCGCAGGACCTCGTCCAGGCCGCGGGCGGAGAGCACCCGGTCGCGGGCCAGCACGTCCAGGTCGCCGGTGCGCGGGTCCTGCGGGAGGTAGCCGACCTCGCCGGACCGGGTGACCGTGCCCGCGGCGGGGATGCCCTCGCCGGCCAGCACCTTGGTGAGGGTGGTCTTGCCCGCGCCGTTCCGGCCGACCAGGCCGATGCGGTCGCCCTTGGCGATGCGGAAGGAAGCGGACTCGATGAGGACTCGGGCGCCGGCGCGCAGCTCGAGACCGGAGGCGGTGATCACGGGGAAAGACTCCAGGGCAGGGTGGACGGCGAACGGACGGGCGGGAGAAGCCGCAACGCGGCGCGCTCGGCAGAGGGAGCGCGGACGGGCCTGCGCCGTCTAATGCACAAGGAGAATTGCCATGGGACCAGTCTAACGGGGCTGTGCAAGCAGTTTTTTCCGCTGCCGCCTGCGCCGGAGCGGACCGGTCAGCCCGCTGCCGCCGGCGCCGGCGCGGACCGGCCGGGGGCTCCGGGGGCGCTCCCGGAGCGCCCGTGGAGCGGGTGTACTCCCAGGTCACATGGCGTTGTCGGACCCCACTGGCACACTGATGTGAGTCAGGACACACCGGCTCGCGAAGGGACCGCATCATGTCCGCCACCCCGCCTCCCTCGATCTGCCCGACGCTCCTCTACCGCGACCCCAAGGCCGCGATCGAGCTCCTGACGACCGCCTTCGGCTTCACCAGGGGCGCGCTGTACGAGGACGAGACCGGCACCGTGCTGCACGCCGAGCTGTCCTACGGCAACGGCACGGTCATGCTCGGCGCGAAGGGCCGCGCCGGAGTCTTCGCCGAGACGATGGGCGACGCGGGCCCGACCGGTGTCTACGTCGTCGTCGGCGACGTCGACGCGCACCACGCGCGGGCCAGGGCCGCCGGCGCGGAGATCCTCGTCCCGCCCACCGACCAGGAGTACGGCTCCCGCGACTACATGGCCCGCGACACCGAGGGCAACGTCTGGAGCTTCGGCACGTACGCCCCGTCGACCAGGGACGCCGACGGGACGGAGAGCTGAGGGAACGGAGGACTGAGGGGGCGACCGGGCGGGGTCCGTAGGCGGCAGGACGGAGCCCGTACGCGGCAGGAGCGGCCTCCCATACGCGGCCGGGCGGCCGGGGACGCGCTGCCGGACTGTCCGATGCACGCCGCCAGGCGGCCGTGTGCGTCACCGGAGGCCCGATGCGCGCTGCCGGACTGTCCGGTGCACGCCGCCAGGCGGCCCGATGCACGCTGCCGGACGGCCCAGTGCACGCTCCCGGGTGCCCGTGCGGGTCGCCGGGCACCGTCCCGTGCGCGCTGCCGGACTGTCCGGTGCGCGCCGCCAGGCGGCCCGGTGCACGCTGCCGGACGGCCCAGTGCACGCTCCCGGGTGCCCGTGTGCGTCGCCGGGCACCGCCCCGTGCGCGCTGCCGGACTGTCCGGTGCGCGCCGCCAGGCGGCCCGATGCACGCTGCCGGACGGCCCAGTGCACGCTCCCGGGGGTGCCCGT